>JBMZXF010000008.1:0-45405 GCA_049627345.1 Candidatus Poseidonia sp.
TCGGCTCCAAGAAGAAGAAAGGACCCGCCAACGAAACCCAGCCCATCGACTTGTGTGCCATGGCCATCAACCTCGGTTGCACCTTCGTTGCCCGCTCGTTCTCTGGCTCCAAAAAGCAACTGACTTCGCTAATCAAGGCCGCCATGTCACACAAGGGCTTCGCGCTGATCGACGTGATTTCACCTTGTGTCACCTTCAACAACAACGACGAGTCCATGCGCTCGTACGGCTACGTGAAGGAGAACGAAATCACGCTTCATATGGCCGATTACATCCCGCACTTCAACCCCATGGAGGAGATCGAAGTTCCCGAGGGCCACTTCCGAGACATCACCCTCCACGACGGTTCTACCATTCGTTTGGAAACCATTTCCGCCGAGCACGACCCCGGCGACGCCATGGCGGCCCTCACCGCACTGCACGAAGCCGAGACGAGCAAGAAGCACGTCACCGGTCTGCTCTACTTCGACGCCAGCAAACCGTCGCTGGCCGAAGACCTCGGTTTGGTTGACACGCCGCTGCTGGATGTTCCCGACGAAGTGCTCCGGCCCGACCAGGCCTCGCTTGATGCACTCAATGCGGAATTCCTCGCCTGAGTGGCACCAGACCGCTTGTCTCATTAAGGAGCCCGGACAGATACAGAAGCATGGTTGACCCCATCACCCTCGGCACCAGCCTCGGTTTGGGAGGGTTCGGTGTCTACCTGCTGGACCGATATTGGAGGCAGCGGCAAGCCCGACTCCGGGCTCAAGCCTTGCTTGACAAGTACAGCACGCGCTCCCGTATTGGGCTGCACCGAGGTGAGATGCGGCTCCTCGTCTCCATGCCGCAGGTGGGCGAACTTCCACTGGCCGAGCAAGCGGCGTGGCAGGAGCGGGATGAGCGACGCAATCGCAATTTCCTCGAACTCGGCCTGCTCCAACCCAACGCCGAGGCAGAGAGCACCCCAGATGTTGACGAAGGCGTCCCTGACGACGACGAGCGGCTGATGGAACTTGAGGCACGTCAGGTGTGGACGGATGAACACGAGGCCCCGATGACCGAGCACGCTGCCGTGGTGGCGGAAGAGCACGTAGGAAGTGGGGTGGTCGTCGCAACTGAAGAGGACGAAGAGCCCGAAGTCAACATGGACGAGCGCCTTGAACGTGAGGGCGGCGCCTCGGGTGACGTCCAAATTTCGTTGGCTTGGGATGACTACAACGACCTCGACCTTCACCTGTTTTGCCCCTCGGGTGAACGGATCTATTTCAACAACAAGAAGAGCGAATGCGGTGGCCATTTGGACGTCGACATGAACGTCCGCCCCGTGTCCAACACACCGGTGGAAAACGTGGTGTGGGCCGGCAACGCTCCGCTTGGCACCTACAAAGTGGGCGTCCATTTCTACAAACATCACCGGAAGCGACGAACCAAGCGCGTCTGCAAGTACCGGTTGCGCGTGGTCACACACGGACGAAGTCGAGAATACCTTGGCAGCATCAAGTACGGACAAGCGATGCAAATGGTGACCTCGTTTTCGCTGGCTGACGCCGCTCACAAAGGCTGAGTGGCCAGCGCAGCACCCAAGGGACCTGCTGTTTCCAGAAGGGCAGCAGGGACAAGTTCCGCCCGAGTTGAAAGGAGCGGGTGGATTGTGTCCCAGTGTTCCATCAGGCCACCGTAGAGCACGATACGGTCGGGCGCAAGTTCCGCTTCGAGGTGCGCAAGCCCTTCTTGGAATCGTTCAGCCCACGCCTCCAAACTGAGATCTTCGCGGCGGCGGGCTCGGCCCGAGAGATGTTCTTCCAAGCAGCCCGTTCGTGTCGGGTGAGGCCATCGGCCGTACTCCAGGTTCGGCACCAGCGTTCCATTCTCGTGAAGGGTGGTACCAAGGCCCGTTCCAACGGTGAGCGTGAGCACGCGTGCCGCCTTTCCGTGGCCCACACCGTACTGGCGCTCGGCCACGGCCACGGCGTCGGCGTCGTTGATGAGGGCGAATTGACCACCGTGGAACGTCTCGAGGCTCGCACCGATGTCACTTCCAACCCAAGCCTCACCCAAGTTGGGGGCGGTGACGGGACGGCCGTTCTCGACGGCACCGGGAAAACCCATGCCGATGGGGCCATGCCATCCGGTGGCCTTCAGCGCTGCTCGAAGCGCGGAAAGAACGGCCTCCGGTTCGGTTGATTCGCCGTGAACATGGCGCTGCAGTTCCCCGACGAGCGCTCCTGTGTCGAGGTCAAAGACCCCGGCTCGAAATCCGCTGCCGCCGATGTCGATGCCCAGCGCCTTCACGCTTCGTCCCCCGTTCGCCGCGCAAGAATGGCGTCCACCAACGGCGGGAACGTGGCACCGTGGGGATGGGGCGACCTGACATCGGCAGCCGAAGCAACGACGTCAAAGGCGCCGCCAACGGCCACCGACCAGTGCAGGAGTTCAAACATCGGCAGGTCGTTGGGGGCATCGCCCACGCACAACGCCTCCCCCACCGACCAACCCATGCGTTCAAACAACACCTTCAGGCCCTCGCCCTTGCTGAGGTGGGGCTCCATCAAGTGGATGGCAAAGCCGGTGCGAACCACGCTCAGGTGTGGCCAAGGGCCGGTCGCCATGGCCGATGTAACTGCTTCAAGATTCTCGTAAGGGAACAGGCACCATTCGCTCTCTCGCCATCGGTTGGTGGCGATGCCGTCCGGGTCCAACCCGTCGATTTCACCGGCCAACCAGCGAGCGGCATCCTTGGCCTCAGCAGCCGTCGCCCTCAACATCGGTTCGTCCCACGAGGGGTGCCAAATGACGCCCCCATTTTCACAACACATCGGGGCTGAGAGGCCCAAAAATCGCCACAAACCGTAGGTGACTGGACGGACGTTCCCGGTCGCCAACACCACAGGGATGCCTGCATCTTCCAGTTTTCGAAGAGCCTGGACGGCCTCGGTGGAGAGGTGCTTTTTCCCGTCGGTGATGGTACCGTCAATGTCAATGACGACCACCTTGGGGCACCAATTCGGCGGCAGCCACTCCATGGGTGCGGCTGTGCTCATACGCGGCATGAACCTTGCCTTGACCGACTTCCTTGGGTGCGATGGGTGGGATGAATTCTTGAACGGCCGTTGATTGGGATACAGCATGGCGGCTTCGGACGAGACAGAGGTGTTTGTGTCCCTCGAGGACGACGCCCACGCCGAACAGCCCACCAAAGCAACGACGCCACCGGCCCATCTTGCCACTTCTGCGAAAACATCCGAGGCATCCAGCAAACAAACCGACGAGGACACACCAGCCCTCGAGGCGGACCTCGTCGACACCACCGTGTTGACCGATGCCACCGGCTCTTACACGGTCAGTTGGCCGATTCTGGGGATGGACTGTCCTGATTGTGCGAGCAAAGCCACCCGAGCTATGAATCAAATGAAGCAGGTGTCCAATCCCAACGTGTCCGTCACCTCGGGTGAAGTGAAATTCGATGTTGACCTTGAGTTGGGCCCGGTGTTCGAAATTTCATCCGTGCTCCGTTCCCTCGGCCACGCACCCGACGTCGAACATTACGAACTCGTTGGCGTGAAGGCCTCAGCGGTCGCTCAACGAAACGGCGTTCCCGTGCAACGGCTCGACCGTGTCATTCGTCGGCAACCCGGCGTGCTGGACGTGGAAATATCAGACGATGATCGGATCCTTCTCCAACTGGTGGTGACCAGCGAAAAGGACCTCTTGGATTCACGACGCCGCGGACTTGAAGCGGTGCTCGGTCGACCTCCAGAATTCTCCAAAGCCTCGTCCAATCGAGTCCGTCCCGACCAGTGGCGACTCATCGGTGGGGGGATTGCCCTTCCCGTACTCATCATCGTAATGGTGGCCGAATTGATGGGCTACCACGGGCCGCTCATCCCCGTGCTGGCTGTCCCAGGCGTGGCCATTGGCGGCATTCAGATGTTCAAGGAAGCCTACGGTTCGCTCCGAAGTTTCCAGATGGGCTTCCAGGTCCTCACCAGCCTCGCTGTCATCGGTGCATGCGTCCTCGGCATGTGGGAGGAAGCCCTCATTGTCACCATCCTGGTCGCCTTCACTGTTCATCTTGAAGGCGATGCCCTGCTCAAGGCTCGCGAAGCCATGCAAGGCGGCCTTGACCGCTTGCCTCGAACCGCCCGCAAGGTCAACATAGCACCCGCCTTTTCTGTCCAAGACGTCGGATCCATCGGCGCTGCTCCGGCAACCTTTGCCCTTCCGATGGCTGCAGGACCAACCTTAGCGACCGTTCATGACGATGAGGAAAATGTCGTTCCCATCGACCTCATTCATCCTGGCGACCACATCGAAATTCGAAGCGGCGAGCTCATTCCTGCTGACGGTCGAATCGTTGAAGGAACGGGAGCGCTCAACAAAGCCCCGCTTACAGGCGAATCGGTTCCGGTTGACGTGGGCGTGGGCGATGTCATTGAAGCAGGGCTGGTCTTGGCGCAGGGGCCGGTCGTTTGCGAAGTCATCGCCGTGGGCGACAACACACGCCTGTCAGGACTCATCGATGCGGTTCACACCTTCCGGGAAGTCCCTCCACGGCTTCACAGCGGCATCGAGAAATTCACGGCCATCTGGGTGCCACTGGTGCTCTTCGGCGCCTTTGCCGTGTGGTATTTCGCCTTCCCTGATGATTGGAAAATCATCCTCCTGCTTTGGGTGGTCTCTTGCCCGTGCGCCCTCCTCCTCGCCACCCCTGTTCCCCATGCCGCCGCCCTGTCCAACGCCGCCCAAAGCGGGGCTGTCGTCCGAGGCGGGGACGCGTTGGAAAGGATGGCACACGTCAATCACATCTTGCTGGACAAGACGGGAACCTTGACCTCGGGCAAACCCAAAATTGGAACCATCGTTCTCGGGAAAGGTCGTCGCATGAAATCAGCCCTGCAGGTCATGATGGGCCTCGAGGCACGGTCGAACCACCCCTATGCACTGAGCATTTTGGACCACGGAAAAGCCGAGGGCTTTGAGGCGGCCGACATCAAGGGTCTGAGCGACATCGATGCCGGTGTGGCCGGAAAACACGGCACGGCCGAGGTGGCGTTTATCCGGCCCGACAAGGCTGAAGCCATGGGTTTCACCGTTGAAGGGCGGTTGCTGGAAGCGTTTGAAGCGGCCAAAGCCGAAGGACACGGTGCGAGCCTGCTGGTGAAGGACAAGGTCGGCATTGCGCTGGCGACCTTCGTCCACGATGATACTCGCGACGGCTCGGTCGAACTCATCACGGCCATGCGTGAACGGAACATCAACGTTGAAATTCTCTCAGGCGACCATCAGCAAGCCGTTTCGGAATTTGCACGCTCCGTTGGCCTGCCCGAGAGCGCAGCCCACGGCGGCCTGAGTCCCGAGGAAAAGGTCCAGTGGGTTCAGGCCCGTTCAAGCTCCCATGTCACCATGATGGTGGGCGACGGATTCAACGATGCTGCGGCGCTTGCGGTCGCCGACGTGGGCGTCGCCATTGGAACGGGAGAGTCGGTGAACCTCGAGGCGGCAGACGTCCTCATCCCCGGAGATGACCCTCGTCTCCTGACCGACATGATCGACCTTGCTCGGCAAGCCCAACGAACCTTGATGCAAAACCTGTTCTTCTCGGTCTTTATCACCGTCACCTTGGTGTTTGCCGTGATTCAACAATGGTACGACCAACTCTGGGTCGGTGTGCTGATTCACGAACTCTCGGTCATCATCGTCATCCTCAACGGCGCGCGACTGGCCCAAAACGGGCAGTCGTTCAACCTCCTCAAAGAAACACTCAGCACGATGGTTGACGACACCAAACTTGCCTTTTCCACCTTCCGAGCCCGCTATCTCCCTGCCAAGGGCTGAGCGGATTTGAATCGGTTTGACGCGACATCTTCAAACCATAGAAGCCTTTCTTGGCAAACGGTGAGCGAATGGGAAGAGTACGCGGCGACCCCATCACCACCGCTCTGGCCCACCCGACGCGGCGTGGCGCTTATGTTGAATTGGCACAAGCCGAAGAGATGAGCACGGTTCAGTTGCAGAAGGCGCTGGGCGTTGACCGGTACAACCTCTATCATCACCTGAAGAAATTGGCGTCCCTCGACCTCATCGAAAACCATCGAGACGAAGGTCGTGCACGATGGTGGCGGAAGAACCTTCACGTTGACCTTCCCGAATTGCTCAACGCTTCAGCCGCGCCCGGCCAAACCGCACCAAGTGTGGCTGCGCCAGAAACCACCGCGACCTCCCGAACCACGTTGGCCTCGTTGGCGGTTGACGAGGAGGGACGGGAAGTCATCGTGTTGGACCTCGAAGGCTCTCGGGACCAAGTCAGCGCCAAGCAACTCATCGTTCGTCTTTCCGAGGAGTTCGGATTGACCCTCGACGTACCGTGGAACTTTATTCCCGAGCAACTCGTTCTCTACTCCAAAAAGAAGTGATTCCATGGCCGAGGAATTGAGCGTGGAATCCAAGGTGGCCCCGCCACCGCTCTCCTGTCCGAAATGCCACGGCCTTCTGCCTTCTGGTCTCGGTGAACTCCAGTGCAGGCTGTGCGAGGCCCGGGTTCGCGTGGACCACCCCGCCACACGAAAGAAGTGGAAAGAAGAGAAGTTGTCCTGCCCTGAGTGCTCAAAGGTCCTCGTAGCGGGGGTGGACGAACGACCCGCCGATCTGAAATGCGGTTCGTGTGAGTCCTACTTCAGCCTCAAAGCGCACGTGCCAAGGGTCGAGATTGAGTGTCCAGGTTGTCATCGCAACCTCCGAATGAAGCGAAGGCCTGGAACGCGAGCGATTTCCTGCCCCGCCTGCGACAAGGAATTCACGGTCCGATTTTGAGGACCTCCGCACCTCCCTGTGGGTGGAAAAAGCGCGTGCTACGCCCTTGGCTCCGTCGCGCTCCTTATCTATGAAAAGAAGTCCATGAACAAGTGGATGGGATTCCAATGGGGATGAGCGAAAGCCATGACGGTGAGGCTGTTGATGCAGCACACGCAGGCCACGAGACCACAGAACGCATCACGCTCGCTTCGTTGCGATCGCAATTCACCTCCACGAACACCTCAACCCTTGACGAAGCGATGGGCACTCGCGCTCGATTCCGTCAAGAGGAGCGGTTGAGGGCAGATCTGCGGCGCGAGCGCCGTCTCCGCCAACAGGCGATCACCGAACGCGTGAACGCCATGAAGGCCAACATCGCCAAGGACCTCGCCACCCAACATGAGTTGACCCTCGATGCGCTCGAGAACGAATTGCGTGGCACCATGGAGGCCGAACTCGAAACGATGGAACGCGACGCCTTAGCGGCTGAGGAAACCCGTCTTCGGCACGAACTTGACCTCCGACTTGACCGGCAGGTCCAATCGCTTCACGAGAAGCACGGTGTTGAACAGCATCAGCGCCTTGAAGAGCGAAAGGCTGAGATGAAAGCCAGCATTGAAACGCAACTCCACGAGGAATACGATCGTCGGTTGGCCATCCAAAAAGAACGGTTGCGCCTCGACTACAACCAGGCTCTCCAGCAGCGCCTCCGGGAGATTGAGGCCAACCTCGAACAGGAAATGGAACGTCGATTTATTGAGATGGAGGGCCTGGAAATCAGCCGCCTTAAAGAAGGGCATGAAGCCTTGTTGGCCGAACGAGAGGAACAACTTCGCCGCGGGATCCGAACCCGCCTTGAACAGCAACTTCGCCAGCGACTCAAGCAGCGTGAAGCCCGACTCAAGGTGGAATACGAGCGCCGAAGCCTTCGCCTCGAAGAGGACATCGCGCAGCAACTCCAACAGGACATTGAGCACCAACTCCGCCGTGAAACCGATGACCTCGAGGAGCGCATGCGAGAAGACGTTGAATTGGCCATCGCCAAGCGCCGCGACGAACTGCGCGGCCAAATCGAATCCCAACTCAATGAACAACAAGCCGAACGCTTGGCGGAACGGAAGGCCCGTCTCAAGGCGAAGTACGACTTGACGTTCAGCAAAGCCATCGATGACATTTCACGAAGTCTCCAAACCGAGATCGAGGCCGAACTTGAGCATCGAAAAGAGAACGAATTTGCCTCGTACCGACACGCCCGCGAGGCAGAAATCCAGAACCGGTTGTCCCGCTACCGCTACGAGCGAGAGGCTGAGCTGCGAGAGCAACTCGAGGCTCAATACGATGCGAGCAAGCAGGATTGGACCGAACGTCTGGACCTCGAGTTCCAATCCAGGGAAGCCGCAGCCCGCAAGGCCATCATGTCCGAAGTGGATGCGCAACTCCGCAACGAACGACTCACGCACGAGACGGACCTCGACCTGCTCAAGGAAGAAACCGCCCTCGAATTGGAGGTCGAGATGGAAGAGCGCCTTCAGGCCTTCAAGTCTCGAAAGGAAGACGAAGTTGCTACCCAACTGGAACGCCAACTCGACAAGCGCGAGGAAATCATGCGCAACAAAGCCCTCATCGATGTGCGCAAGCGTGAAGCACAAATCCGGGCTGAAATTGAAGCGCAACTCGGGCTCAAGCGTGCAGAAATTCGCGACCGCTTGAAGGGCCTTGCTGAGAAGATGGACTCCTTCAAGGAGATGGCCGAAGAGAAGATGCGGGAAGCCGTTTCACAACAAATTCAGGGTGAAATCGACGCCGATGAAGGCGAACTCCGAGCACGTGAACAAGAGTTCAGTGCCCTCCAAGCCACCGACACCCGTGCAGAGAAGCGACAGAAGTGGATGCAGTCCATCTCAGGACAAGCCCCCGCTGCCTTCGGTGCTGGTGCGATGGACCCCACCGCCCTCGGCGCTCGCCCGGACGGGCTGGGAGCTGCCGCAGGCCGACCACTTCGTGGCTTGATGGGGCAGCAGGCACAGGCCGAGCCGCGGCTCGGCCTCGGCAACATGCGTGCGCCCATGACCAGCGCCCGCCCACTGGCTGGACAAGTGCCACCGGTTCGCACCGTTCGTCAGCCCATTGCTCAGCCCGTGGCTCAGCCCGAGCCGGTTCGCACCGTCCGTCAGCCGATTTCCACGCCCGCCATCGTGCCGCAGGAAGAAGCCGCCATGGAGGAGATCGGCGAAACCATGCTCGAAGAAGCCCATGTGCCGGATGAAGTGGTCGAGGAGATGGTCGAAGAGACGGTTGAAACGGTTGAGGACACGATTGAAACCGTCGAGGAGTCGATGGAACCCGCCGTGGAGGACTTCGATGAGGAGACACTGGAGCAACCAGTGGCCGATGTTGTGGAGGAAACCCTTGAGGCGTCCACGACGACGATGGCTCGACCAACGGCCTTGCTGAAGCCCATCCGAGGCACCCTCCAACCGCTGACGGAAGAGGAAGAGGTTCGCACGGCTTCACTGACCCCAGTCGGCCACATGCTCGTGCCTGAGAAGAAACGAGGACCACCTCCCTCCGCCGCCGTTGGGCGCCCACCAACCGCCAAACTTCGCCCCGTGCGCGGAACGCTCACTCCGGTGACCAAGACCCCTGTGAAGCAGCTGAAGCCGGAAGAAGAGAGCGAAGATTGAGCCTCAACCTGTGAACGCAGGTGGGCGCGTGGTTCATATCTCACGAGACCGTCGCTTGTCCCATGAACCGACGTCTTGCAGTGTTCATGGTGTTCTTGCTAAGCGCTCAATGCGCCGTTGGCTCCGCTGCAGGCGACCTCTCCTTGTTGACCGACGGGGGTGAAACGGACAGTCTCGACCGCCCCCTGGTCCTGTTCACCACGCTGAACGATGGCAGGGTGCTCACCGTTGACAGCGAAGGCAACGTGAGCGTGAACAGTTTCAGCAACGGCGTTCTCTCAACGCAGTGGACCGTGTTCTTGGACGTCAGCGCCAACAACGCTCGTCTCGACGATGCACAGGAGTTGGTGTCGGTCGCCCACGACGACGGGGCCTACGTCGTGCAGATGAGCACGCAATCGATGTACTGGAACATTTCCTCACCCGACCCCGTCGACGATGCTGTGCTCGACCAGGAAGGCGACCTTTGGTTGGCGTTTTTTGCAGGCAAGCGAAGAGCTGACCAGTACGACACCTCCGGATTCACCGGCGTGAGCAGCACCACCATTTCATCGGGCATTTCTGCCTTCGAGATCCTGCACGACGGCCGCTTGGCCATCGCCTCCTACGACAAGAAGATCTACGTTCACAACAGCGACGGAACGCTGTCCACCACCTTGACTGAACCCAACGGCATCGTCTCCAGTCTTCGTGAACTTGACAACACGACGATGCTGGCCGGCACCACCGGAGGGACCGTTTACCACTACAATTCCGAGACGTGGGCATCCTCCAGCCTTTCCCTCGGCCACACCAAACAAACCACCTTTATCGGGGATGCAGGCGACATGTACGTCGTTGGAGCAAAACAAGGCCGTGTGTCCTTTATCGACCAAACCAATTTTACCGTGCTCGAAACCTTCACCGCATCGGGCGACATCATCAACGTGGTTCCAGAATTCACGGGACAATTCTTTGCCGTCGGCACCTTCCCCACCAAGACCACCCTCCGCTACTTTGACTTGGACAGCGACCAGGACGGTGTCAACGACCTTAGGGACGCCTTCCCCAACGACGCCACCCAAACCGAAGACGAGGACGGCGACGGCTACGGCGACAACGCAGCGGGCAACCAGCCCGACGCCTTCCCCAACGACGAGACGCAGTGGGCTGACACCGACGGCGACGGCTACGGCGATAACGTGGCCGGCGAGAACCCCGACCTGTTTCCTACCAACGCTGACCAGTGGGCCGACGCCGACGGCGACGGCTACGGCGACAACACCAACGGCCAAGACGGCGATGTATTCCCCGAAGAATCCACACAATGGGCCGACACCGATCGGGACGGCTACGGTGACAACCCTGACGGGTTCAAGCCCGACAGCTGCCCAACCGTGAACGCCTTTTCCAGTTTGGACCGCTACGGCTGCCCGGACAGCGACCTCGACGGGTATTCCAATCCAGACGAGAACTGGACCGTGGACGACGGTGCTGACGCCCTGCCCAACAACCCCACCCAGTGGCTGGACGGGGACGGGGACGGCTACGGTGACGCCGGCGACGGTCAGAGCCCGGATGCCTGCCCGTGGGAATTCGGCACCTCCACCAAAGCGGTGAGCGTGGATGCGAACAGCACCTCAGGCTATGTTGCCGTTCCGTCCTTTGGCTGCCTGGACGAGGACGGCGACGGTTGGGTTGACCGGACCGAATCACCACTGATGGACATCGACCCCAACGAACACTTTGACGGGGACGGGGACGGGGTTGGCTCCAACTCGGATTACGACGACACCAAGGGCTTCATCCAAACCGAGCAGGACCACTGCCTCAACGACAAAAACGACACCTCAGAGGCCTGCATGGGATGGAACGACCCAGCGTACCAAGCCTACCTGAGCAGCGTGGAGGAAGGCACCTTGGTGTTGGGCTACAACGCCTGGAACACCACAAAGGACGACAACCCTGCTGGCAGCAGTGACACCTTGGTCGACGAAGACACGCTGAACCAAGTCATCATCGTGGGCCTCGTGGCCTTTGTTGGCCTAACGGCCCTCATCCTGGGCGTCGCCTTCATCATGAATCGCAGGAAGACGGCGGCCACCACCAAGCAGTACGGCGGCGTAGCGCCCGGAGCAGCCACCAATGCCTCACTCGAAGCGCTGGAGGGGCGTGGCGGCATGTCGGCCGACGGCGGTATCATCGCCGACGCTTCGTGGGACGACGACGTGGCCCAACTCGACTTTACGGAGAGTGACGGCTTTGATGACATGGCGATCAAAAACGACGATGCTCCTGCGGAAACCGAGAGCATGACCTACGAGGAGGAAAGCATGGAAGCCATCGCCGGGGTTGGCGCTGAGCCAGCACCCGAGCCCGCCGCTGAAACACCGGAAATGCCGCCCGAGGCACCACCGCTTCCCGAAGGCGGACTCCCGGACGGTTGGACGATGGATCAGTGGCGATGGTACGGCCATGAATGGTTGGCCAAGTACGGGAAGAATTAGCGCCAAACGATGGGCAAACTGGCCTTGAGTGCACCGAGTTCAACACCGGTGTAGAGTGGTGTTCCTTCGACCTTGCAGGTGTTCATGACCAGCCACAGAAAGCCGTTCCACGCCGTGGAATCAGCAAAAAGTTCCACCTTGCCCAGCACGGCTGCCATCAACAGTTTGGACTGGTCGGTTTCGTCGCTGCACAGCGCCTTGACCAAGTCTTTCGCACCAAAGCGATAGGCAGGGGGGCGCCACGACATCATGGGGCATCACACCGGGAAGGGCGCCATGTTGAGGCGTTCGGCAAGATGCTCGACATCGACGTCCACGGCCATCTTCATGCGTTCTCGGAGGGTATCGATTTCTCCCTTCATCTTGAGCATCTTGTGCGTGCGGATCATCTCAGCCAGCAATTCGTTGACGCTGCGATGACCACCCGTGGTTCGCAAAGTGTTCAACTGACGTCGAATCTCATAACTCACGCTGACCGATGTCATTCCTTCGCCTGTCATCTCAATCCCTGCTTGCGTTGGGCCTCGGCCCATACTTAACCCATGCGAAGGGTTGCGGGTTCTGAACACCCGTTTTCACACGAAAACCGGCTCACCAAACCTCAACGGATGGTGCGCTCTCGCCGCAAACGAGATTCCTCAACCACGCCAAACTCTCGCCGGACTTCTTGCACGCGCTGGTGCACTTCCTTGGCGAGCGTCCAATACTCGAGGCTACCGGCTCCGGCCCCCGAGTTGGTGGGTTTGTTGAGGATCACCGTCGGTGCGCCACTCCAAGGCGCTTCAGCGACCTTGGCCAACCGTCGGACGGTGGTGTTGAACAGCTTGTTCGGCATTTTCTTGTTGACCTGGTCGCACACGTAGGTGCTCAGTTTGGAGCGACCGTCCACCATCGTCATGACGATGCCGAAGATCTTGAGGTTGCGGTTGATGCGGCGCTGAATCATCTTGATCGAATTCATCAGCATGCTGAAGCCCTCGAGCGCGTAATACTCCGCCTGCACGGGCACCATCACCCAGTTGGCAGCGCACATGGCGTTGATGGAGAGCAACCCCAGTGAGGGAGGGGTGTCGATGATGATGTAGTCAAACTCATCCATGATGGGCAGCAAGGCTTCCTGCAGGCGTGTTTCACGGCCGATTTTGTGGCTGAGTTCAATTTCTGCGCCGGAGAGGTGGATGTCACTGGGCAGGATCCAAAGGTGGCCGGCGTCAATGGTGTCAGGGACCTTCTTGCCGCCGTTTCGGTTGCTCCACGCTTCTCGCATGGCCTTGGTGATGTCTTCGGGTGGAATGAGGTACTCCTCCATCAACGGGAGTTCTTCACCCGAATCGTTGGTCAACAGGTCGTACACCGTTTTCTTGATCTTCTTCTTTTCAAGACCAAACGAGGTGGCACAATTTCCCTGAGGGTCCAAATCGATCAGCAGCACCTTCGCGGGAGGCAAGCCTTGGCGCCGAGACCCCTTGGCCAAGGCAGCGGCCACGTTGACGGCCGTGGTGGTTTTGGCACACCCTCCTTTCTGGTTCGCAACAGCGATGACCATTTTGTAGGGGTTCATGGTGTCCAACCTCCGGCGTCTTCAGCAGGAAGGACCTCCCCTTTCAATGCAGGCATCAAAGACCCACGCATCAGGCCGGTTGAATCACAGGCACGGGAACCTCGGAGAGAATCTTCCGAACGATGTGCATGCCCGTAATGCCTCGAATCTTTGCTTCGGGCTTCATGTTGATACGGTGTGAGATGATCTGCAGGGCGATGCCTTTGATGTCATCGGGAATGACGTAGTTTCGACCGGCCACGGCCGCAGCAGCACGTCCGGTCTTGAACAGGGCTTGGCTGGCACGGGGTGAGGCCCCGTTGATGACACGATGGTCCTCACGGGTGCGCTGAACGATTTCGATGATGTAGGAAAGGATGGCCGGGTCCACGTGAACCGTCTCGAGGGCTTTCTGCATGGCGACGACCTTCTTGGGGGAGGTCACTTGTTCGACGATGTGTTCGTCTTGGCCTCTCAACTTTCGTCGGGCGAGGATGGCCTTCTCTTCAGCACGGTCGGGGTAGCCCATGCTCATCTTCATCAGGAATCGGTCCATTTGGGCTTCAGGCAACGGATAGGTACCTTCCTGCTCGATGGGGTTCTGCGTCGCCAACACAACGAAAGGTGCGGGCAACTTGTGCGTGATACCCTCAATGGTCACCTGCTTCTCTTCCATGGCTTCCAACAGGGCCGCTTGGGTCTTGGGAGGCGCACGGTTGATTTCGTCAGCCAGCAGGATGTTGGAGAACAACGGACCGGCACGGAGTTTGAACTCCCCGGATTTCTGGTCGTACATGTAGGTCCCCATGATGTCCGAGGGGAGCAGGTCGGGCGTGAATTGCACACGCTTGAACTTGCATCCCAGTGCGCGGGCGAAGGTGTTGGCCAGCAGCGTCTTTGCAAGACCAGGGAAATCTTCGAGCAGCATGTTGCCGTTGGACAGAATACCGACGGTCACCCGTCGGAGGTTCTCGTTTTTCCCGATGATGACCTTGCTGACCTCGTTCATCAGGCTGTTGGAAATGGCCGAAACGGTCGCAATCAAATCTTGAGTACGTGCGCCACCGGCGCCTGCTTGCATACTTGCTTCCATGACAAGACCTCGTTCGCAGGAAGAATCTCTGCCCATATCTTATATGAATGTGCGCGCTTTCTCTATCAAAAATGCTCATCCGAACATCATTGCGCAGGACGCCTAACGGCCCCAGAAATGGTTGTCTTTCCGGTGAAGCGCCACGATCTCGGCAAGAATCTCTTCTTCCACGGGCGAAAGGTCCGCTTTCTTGAGCCGCTTGACGTGGCGCTCAGGGACGTCGACGTAGAATTCGTCCAACTCCTCGATGTGGCGCCCCACGGTGGGCCCTTGGACGGCCACGGCGATTTCTTCGCCCTGCATGGCTTCTTTGACGTCCTCACTGGAGCGGGTGCGCAGGCTCTTGACCTGGCCGACGGGCGTACCGTCCAACTTCATGAGGCGCTGACCCACGTGGATACGGCCGCCCAGCACGCGCATGCCGACGATGGCCGGTCCTTTGGCGCGGAAGGTGTGGTCTTTGAGGTAGAGCACCTTCCCCGGGTAGACAATGGATTCTCGCTGTTCTTCTTCGATGGCGGCTTTGGTGGCTTCCTGCCATTCCTCAAAGGCATCCATGATGTGGTAAATGATGGGGCCGGAGATGAATTTGACCTCGCCTCCGTCGTCCTCAAGTTGTTGTGCGACGTCGCTGGTGTTGGCCTTCGTGGAAAACCCAAGGATCACCTGTTGAAGCGGATCGGCGGCCGATCTCGCCATCAAGATGTCCTTCTTGTTCACCGGGCCAACCGTGGCCTGACGAACGGGAATGTTGCGCTGGTGCAACTCAAACGCCAGGGCTTCGAGACCACCGACCGTGTCGGCTTTGATGACCACACCCGTGCGGTCTTCTTCTGCTCCGCGGCACGGGCCAGAGGCGGTGTGCTCACCGAAGGCTTGACGAGCAAAAATTTCGTTGCACGACGAGCACATGACCGGCATGGTGTTGAAAATCGCTCGCCATTCCTCTCGAATGGCTTCCTCAGCTGCCGCTTTTTCTTCGTCGGTGTTGGCCAAATGAAGCGTTGTCCCGGCGATGGTCGCTTCGAGTTTTGGCGCTACAACTTTCACGCCTGAAGCTGCCTCAACCGTGTCAAAATTGACCCAACGCTTGCCAGCGTCCCGCATTTCAGCCATGCCTTGCGGTCGCTTGAGGCCCTTGATGTGGGTCGTGAACGGGCCGTCTTGGCCGGCGAGCATGACGGTGTCGCCCACGCTCAGTTCACCGCGGTAAAGGATGACGTCGATCGTCTTGCCCATACCGACTTCGTCGCGCATTTCGAGAACGGTGCCTTGAGCAGCGCCGAGCGTATCGGTGAGTCGGTCCTCGAGGAATCGTTCAGCCAAGCCGACCGTGACGGCCAAGAGGTCTTGGAGCCCTTCGCCTTCCTTGGCCGACATGGGCACGAGGGCCACGTTTTGTCGGAAATCTCGAATTTTGTCGTAGCGCTCGAGGTTGAACCCGTGCTCGGAAAACTGCCCGACCGTTTTCCAATAGCGGTCCTCGAACAGGGCTCGGACGTCCTCTCGCTGAGCGCTGAAGGATTCAATGAACGAGCGCCCTGCTTCGCAACGCCAGCCGTGCAGCCGGTCGACTTTGTTTCCAGCGATAACGAACGGTGTTCGTGTTTCCTTGAGGATGTTCAGGGATTCGATGGTTTGGGGCTGCAGGCCTTCCATGATGTCAACCACGAGCACGGCGATGTCCGCCACGGAACCGCCTCGGTTTCGGAGCGAAGCAAAGGAGTGGTGCCCGGGCGTGTCAATGAACAACAAGCCGGGCGACTTGAAGTTCTTCCCGCCCAGCATGGCGGCGCAGGTTTCGTTGAGAACGTCGGCGGGAACTTCGGTGGCCCCAATGTGCTGGGTGATGCCGCCGGCTTCCCTGTCCATCACGCTGGCTTGGCGCTGGCTCCCAATGGAGCGAACCATGTCGAGCAGACTGGTCTTTCCGTGATCAACGTGGCCGAGGACCGAGACGATCGGTTGCCGGTTTTGCCCGCGAGGCGTCACCTCGCCTTCTTCGGCGCTGGCGACCTCTTCGTCGGTCATGGTTTCACCACCAAGTTGCGGTGTTATCAGGCTTCACTCGTAAACCCAGGTGCCCATGGTGTTTTCCCAGGACATCAAGCCCTCAGGGAACCAGAGACCCAGTTCGAATTCGGCGGTTTCCGGTGCGTCGGAGCCGTGAATCATGTTGAAGCCCATGTCCATGCCGTAATCGCCACGGATGGTGCCGGGGTCAGCGTTGCGTCCGTTGGTGGCACCGATGAGTTTGCGAGCGACGGCAATGGCTTCGACGCCTTCCCACGCCATGCAGACCACGGGACCCGAGGTCACGAATTTGATGAGGCCGGGGAAAAACGGGCGTTCCTTGTGAACGTCGTAGTGAGAACGAGCAATTTCCTCGGTGGGCACCATGGCCTTCAAGCCGACCAGCTTGAGTCCTTTTCGCTCAAAGCGACCGATGATTTCGCTAATGAGTCCTCGCTGCACGCCGTCGGGTTTGATCATGACATAGGTCGTTTCCATGGTGTTCACCATGCCGACCCAAAAGTGACCCGTTTATGGGCGTTGCTGTGGGCCTGTGCGATGTTCAAGCACTCACTGGATGCCGCCCTTGACGTAATGGCGGGTCCACTTGACCTTGCGAGCGTTTCGCTTCAGTTGGAGTTGGTTCTTGCGAGCCTTGCTGCTCTTGAACCAGAGAACACTGCCGTCCTTGCGGACGAACATCATGCCGGTACCGGGTTCGATCTCCTCGCCCGTAAAATTGCAAATTCGTCGTTCTGGCATTGTTCTCACCGTGCGTTCAGCTTGCGGGCTTCACGGCCCGTGTCCTTGAGCATCAAAATGTCGCCCACTCGAATGGGTCCGACGACGTTTCGGCTGATGATACGGCCAACGTCCCGGGGGTTGGGGGCATCGTTGACACGCACCTTGACTTGCGTGGCCTCGCCGGTCATGCCGGTTCGTCCCACGATTTCGACCACTTCTGCTGGCCATCCACCAAGTTCTTCACTCATGTTCAATCAACTCGTGGTCGTGGTTCAGTTCTTGAGGCCCTTGATTTCCTCAACGACTTCGTGGAATTTCTCTTGGGCGCCTTTGGTGATTTCCATCACAGCAACGGAGGCTGCGGAGGTGTCCTTGGGCATGCCGATGGCTTTGGCCAAGAATTCCTGACTTGGCACGTAGCCGAAGGGGATGTCTTTCTCAGCGCAGATGAGAGGGATGTGGGCCAACAACTCGGGTGGGTTCACGTCCTCTGCGAGGATGATGAACTGGGCCGTACCGCGCTCGGCGGCTTTGGTCACTTCGTTGCTTCCTTTCTTGACACGACCGTTCTTGTTGAGGTCGATCATGTCGTAGATTTTGTTGGCTAGGTCTTCTGGGGTTTCAAATTGCACGTGTACACTCATTGGAATCACTCCTTCCTCGTGATAGGGGCATCCCTCCGCACGACCTCGCGGATATAAACACAACGGAAGCCGCCCGGGCTTCTCAATTCGGCCTTTTTCATGCGAAATCTACGCAGTCCATCGGTTTTCACGAAGAAAGACCCAGTTCACCGAGG
Source organism: Candidatus Poseidonia sp. (assembly GCA_049627345.1). Taxonomy (GTDB): domain Archaea; phylum Thermoplasmatota; class Poseidoniia; order Poseidoniales; family Poseidoniaceae; genus Poseidonia. The sequence goes on from JBMZXF010000008.1 coordinate 18,134, forward strand.
ACCTGCTGGACACCGCGGGCCAGCGCCGGACCGCCCGAAATCACGTCCCTGGCGTTGGGCAGCGAGCCGGTGGCGTGCACACCGTCCACGTACCGCAGGAGGCGTGCGATGGCGCCGCCGGTGAACAGCCCGTGGCTGCATGCGGCGTGCACCTGAACGGCCCCTTGACTGCGAAGTGCTTCAGCGGCACGGCAGATGGTCCCGCCCGTGGCGATCATGTCGTCGACGATGGCCACGGATTTTCCAGCCACGTCAAGGTCCTTGGCTTGGTGAACGATGGTGTGGGCGTCAATGCGGGTTTTCTCGAGGTAGGAAAATTCGCAGTTGATTTGTTGGGCGACGCTCGATGCACGGTCGATGGCACCTTTGTCGGGCGAGAGAATGAAGTCGGGATTCACCGTTTCTTTGAGGTGATGGGCCAATTCAGGCATGGCGCTGGTGAAGGCCACGGGAATGGACATGTCGCTCAGGACAGCCGGAGCATGAAGGTCGAGGAGGACCATCCCGTCGCATCGGCTGGCCAGCATCTCGGCGATGGCTCGTGCCGAGATGGACTCCCCGGGCTTGAAGCGCTTGTCTTGACGGGAATAGCCAAAATACGGAATCGCTAAAATGACGCCTTTTCCGACGTCAGGGAGGGTCTGAGGGCCGATTTCTCGCAAATTCTGCAAACGGCCACCTCGGACGTCCTGAATGGCGTCGAGCATCAAGAGCGTCTCAACGATGCCGGAGTCGGGAAAGGTGTTCGATACCAAGACCACCGGTTCTTCCCTGAGGGCTTCGATGGTTTCGGTCGGAATACGGATGTAGCCTTCCGTGTCGGGGAAACGACGTGTTTCCAACGGATGGTGGGCCCAGCCGAGTGCGTCAGCAAGTTGCTTGGCCATGATGCCTGCGTTGCTGCCCGATACGACGACCATGCCATCCCCTTGGTCAGTTCCAACGGCTGGACCTTCATCTTCTTTGCGAGCCGCCTGAACCAGACGAATGGTGCGCGAGGCAGGACTTGAACCTGCGACCTCCCGGTTATCAGCCGGGTGCTCTAACCGACTAAGCCACCCGCGCAAGGGTAAACTCGCCGACTTGACCCCCCGTCATAAGCATGACGGCTCGCGATGCAGTGCTTCGGTTCGAACCGACTCACTCTTCTTCCATGCTGTTGATCGTGATGTACGAAGGCAACTGCATGACCTTCTCGAACGTACGAGAAAGGACGACTTCGTCCAAGCGCTCTCGGGTTCGAGCCAGGGCGGTGATCGGGATTCGGATTTGTTCATCAACACCGAATTCCATCTGCATGCGCATGCGGGTCGTGACGATGACGCCCTTGTACGTGCGCTTGACACGGAAGAGGCCGGTGATGACGCCGATTTCTTCGCCTTGGTTGTCCAGAACGGCTCGGTCCAACATCTCGTCAGGAGCGTAGAGCTTCTCGTCGATGCGGACGGTGTTTCGCCAGCGGCGCTGCAGTTCTCGCATGGATTTCGACAGCTTCACGGTCCCGTCGCCACGGATGCTGTGCACCAGTTCTTTCGGGAGCGGCGCCAATTCCGCAGGTTTTCGCATGTATTCGTCAGCAACGTCGGGCAACACTTGAATCCGCATGGACTTCACTCGTGCCTCGTTGGGGTGATGACGCTCACCCACAATCGTTCCTACTTTGGTATCGTTGACATAGACATCCCGTTGGAGCAACTCCTGGATGTCGTAATCTGTGTTTTTCATTTCCCATCTCTCCTTGCCGATTTTGTTCGGCTTACCCTTTGGTCGACCTCGGCACCTAATATATTCTTCCCCTTTGAAAATATCATTTCCAATTGTATTTGACGCATAATTTCAACCTCAACCAATTGAAATATAGAAAAAAATTTGATTTCTGAATGTCGCATAACGCGTCAAATTTCAATATGAATCTTGTCGTCTCTTCACCCGTGATTGATTCGTTTTTTAGTTGAAACCCTCCCTCATTGAGATCCACCTTCCCAAAACAAAATCATGGCTCGAAAATTCGAATGTTTTGGAAATATTTCAATTGGAAATAACAAAAATTGGCCCTCATTTTCAAGGAAAGAGGGAGGCGCCCGCCGTGAACAAAATTGCCGGGAGCCTTGATGAATCACCGGTCGTTGCTCCGACCATGAGCCCGTGGTGCGTCTTGGCCCAACCCTTGCACCCGCTCTCGCAGGCCATCGTTGCAAAAGCCGTCCTCAAGGGCGTGAACTTCCTGGCAACGGCGGAGGCCTGCGCCGAACTGCGCTTGCACCATGCTCCTGTCCTGGCTGCCTTTCCAGAGGCCTTGGCGGCGCTGACCGATGAGAGGCGCATGGTGCTGGAACAAGAGGGCGCCGAGGTCGCCCACCTCCTCATCGGGGCAGAGGCCAAGCCCGTTGAAGGAATTCAAGCACGCGTCCTACGAATCCTGCAACAACATCGAGAAGGTGACCCCAGCGAGGGTGAGATCACCGTGCACCTCCACGACGTGCTCCCGCCAGAACGAGGCAGCGATCGTGAAGCCATGTTTCGTGCATGGATGGAGGCCGCCCGTGCTGGAACACGACCAAACCTGGATGAGCAGCACTTCCATTGGTGCGACCTCAACGACGTCACGTCTGCCGTGTCCGATCTGCTGCAGCACCCCTGTGAAGACGGCGAGTACCACGTGTCGGGCCGAAGGGCGTGGACCGTGGTCGAGACTTGGCAAGAATTTGATGCACTGGTCCAACGAACCATCGCAGGCCAAACGGGCAAGTTTGGCACGGAACACCTCAAATCGAGGGGCGTACCTGTCGTTGAGGCAGTCGCCATCCAGGAAGGAGAAGCAGCGCGTGTTCGGCCCGATTTGGGCCCGCTTCACGATGCCCTCGCCAAGGCGAACGGCGAAGGTTGGCGACCAAGAACGCCGCTTCGGCAGAGCTTGATGATGGTCATCGCCCAGCTGACCGAAACTCAGCCCTCGTGAGGCTCACTGAACAGGTCAGCGCCCAGCAACGGGAGAAGCAAACTCGCATCGCCTTCCACGCAGACATGGGGTGCTTCGGGACGCATTTTGCCCCACGAGATGGCTTCGCGTAAACGGGCACCTGAGAGGCTACCGTCGTGTTCGGGTGCCGTCGTGATGTAGACGGCGCTGTCAAGCCCACCACGGTATTGATTCCACCAGATCACGTGGTGTTTGGAGATGCCACCGCCCACCATCAACGCATTCGAGGTTTCAACGTCCCAGGTCAAATCGCTCATGATTTGCTCGTCAGCCAGGGTGTCGAGATGGAAATCACGGTGCTGTTGCCGGAACATGAACAGCTGCGCACCGATGGAGCCGTCCGTGATACCTGGAATGCAGACTGGAATTTGATGTTTGGCGGCCCAGTAAATGAACGTGTCCGGGGTGCCGATGCGCTTTCCGAGTTCCCAAACGAGGTGAATGGAGCCAAAACCAATCCATGCATCGGCGCCGGTTTTGCCGGTTTCCTTCAATCGGTCGTTGTAGATGTCCTCGAGAACGGGCATGACCACGGCTTCGATGATTTCACCGTACGATGCATTGGGGACGATGACGTTTCCGAGGCGCATCAAAGCGTGCTCGCCCAGTTCTACGTCATCGAGGTCAAACGAGCCGTGGTAGTAGTGCTTGTACGCTCGTGCAATGTCGTGGTCAAGCGTTCCACACGTGGTGGAGACCACGTTGAACATCTTCCGCTTGATCGCTTCAACGAAGAAACCACGGGTTCCGGTCGCGCACAGACAAGCAGGAAAGGAGAGCCAGTTGGTCACCTTGGCAGGGTCGGCGTCAGCAGCATCAATGGTGGACCGCATGTCAGCGAGAATGCTCCGAGCCTCGGCGAACTTCGTGGCTGTAAAACCGCCCGCCTGAGCCATTTGATCGATCAGCGCCCGCGGTGTGGTCGCTTTGGAGAAATCGTAGTCCACCACGGGGACATCGAAGGCTTCAGGGTCAACTGCCATGCGTTGACCTCGCGGCCTTGCTTCATGAAGGTCGCCCTTGCTTCGTCTGCTCAATCGTTCCATCGTTCGAGTTCATGCAAACGGTCACGCAGGCGTGCTGCCTCTTCGAAATCGAGGTCCTTGGCGGCTTCGTTCATCGCTGTGCGCAACTCCTCCATGAGAGCGGCCCGTTCTTCAGCGGACAAGTTCGCCATCAGGTCGTCAGGTTCATCATATGTCAATTGAGAAGTTGAATTTTCAATTGGTTGTTCTTGTTGCTCGGTCGAACTCCATGCACCCGCACCCAAACGAAGCCGTTGCGCCCAATCGCCATCTCGACGTCCACCCTTTTTGGCGATCAGTCGTCGTTTTCCATCGCTTCCTGTGGTCGTTCCGGTGATGGTGGCATCCTCGGTTTCACCCATCACGGGCAGGGCCTTGACGATGGTTTTGGGCGTGATGCCGAGGGCTTCGTTGTTGGCCTGTTGTCGTTGGCGACGCTCCAGCGTTTGGCGAATGGCCGCCTCCATCGCAGGCGAAAACCCGTCGGCGTAGAGGAGCACCTTACCGTGCTGGTTTCGAGCGGCTCGACCAATCGTCTGGAGAAGACTGCGTTCGTTTCTCAGGAAGCCCTGCCGGTCTGCGTCAAAGATGGCCACCAAGCTCACCTCGGGAATGTCCAAGCCCTCACGCAGAAGGTTGATGCCGACGATGACGTCGATGTGGCCGAGGCGAAGGGCGTTGATGATCTCGGTTCGCTCAATGGTGTCAATTTCCGAATGCAGGTGGTGCGCCTTGACCCCCATGCGATTGAGGTAAGCCGCCACCTCTTCGGCGAACTTGATGGTCATGACCGTCACCAGGCAACGTTCCCCGCGCTCAATGCGCAGGTTGATTTCTGTCAGCAAGTCGTTGACCTGGCCGGCCGTGGGACGAACCTCGATCTCAGGGTCGAGCAAACCCGTGGGGCGCAACTCCATTTTGGCGATGCCCTGGATGCTTTGCAGCATGTCGTACATCGATTCGGCCTCGGGGTGCTTTTTGGCCAAATCAGGCTCACCTGCGCCACCACCGCTCGGAGAATGAAGCAGGCCGTTGGGAACGGTTTGTCCGGTGATTTCGCAGAGGTGGCGAAGTTCTCGTTCGCCCGGCGTGGCCGAGACGTAGACCATCTGGGGCACCAGGCTTTGGAATTCGGGGAGTTTGAGCGGGCGATTGTCCGCTGCGGTTGGTAAACGGAAGCCGTGAGTGATGAGGCTCTCTTTGCGAGAACGGTCACCGTGATACATCCCACCCACCTGCGGCAGACTCACGTGGGATTCGTCCATGATGACGAGGTACTTCTGCGGGTCACCGTGGAATTGATTGGCGCACGCAGCGAAGAAATCGAGCAGGCAATACGGGCGCTGGCCCGGTTCCCGACCGTCAAAATGGAGCGAATAGTTCTCCACCGACTGACAGTGCCCGATTTCACGAAGCATTTCGAGGTCGTACTCGGTTTTCTGCTCCAAACGGTAGCGCTCGAGTTCCTTGCCCTGCTTGGCGAACCACTTGCTGCGCTCGTTGAGTTCTTCCTCGATGGATTCCAGGGCCGCCTCGAACCGCTCGGGGCTGGTCATGAAGAATTCCTTCGGATGGATCCACGCTTCCTCGAGCGTGTCCAGTGCCTCCCACGAGACCGGGTCGCAAATCTGAATGCTCTTGATGCCGTCAAAGTCGAACACGATGCGAAGCGGGTCGTCGCGGCTTGGCATCCAAATATCGACCACTTCACCTCGCACTCGGCATTCGCCGCGCTTCAGGTCCGTGGTCGTCCGCCGGTATTGGAGTTCGATCAATTCACGCAGGAGGTCGCTGGTCTCGATCGCCTGACCGACGTGGCAGCGGAGGTGGTATTCGAGGAACGTTTCGGGAGGGTTGAGACCGTAAATGCACGACACCGACGACACCACGACGCAATCGGGACGAGAGACCAGCGAAGCGACAGCGGCAAAACGCTCCTGCTCGATGCGCTCGTTGATGCTCAACTCCTTGTCGATGTACAAGTCCCGCTTGGCGAGGTAGGCTTCGGGCTGATAGTAGTCGTAGTGAGACACGAAGTATTCCACGGCATTGTCGGGGAAGTAACCCACCATTTCTTGGTGCAGCTGGCGAGCAAGGGTCTTGTTGTGGCTCATGATGAGGGTGGGAATGTTGAGTTGTTCAATCACGTGAGCCATCGCGAAGGTCTTGCCGCTGCCCGTCACGCCGAGCAACACGCACCGTTCTTGGCCATTTTTCAATTGGGAAATCAATTCTTCAATTGCTTTTGGCTGGTCGCCGGCCGGGTCGAACTCGGCGTGGAGTCGAAACCGCTTGACGTCGGGGCGAAGTTCTTCCAGGGCAGCGCCGTCCAACGCTTTGGAGAGGTCAAACGGGTTGCGCTGCGTCAGGTCAACCTCGAGGAGCGGCTGGTCGGCCAGCGATTCAAACGAGCCGTCGTCGTCCCATTCGTCCACCATGTGATCGCCCCGCAGGTTTGCTCGCCTCAGGGGAGATAAAGTCCGCCGTTCACGTGGAGAATCGCGCCCGTGATGTAAGCCGAATCGGGGCCGACGAGGAAGGAGACCGTGGCCGCCATGTCTTCGGGCGAACCCACGCGCTGAAGGGGCACTTCCTGCTCTCGCTGCTGGCGCTTTTCCGGGCTGTCGCCTGCCAGAATGTCGGTGTCCACGTAGCCCGGAGCGAGGATGTTGACGCGCTTTCCTTCAGGCCCGACCGACTGAGCAAGCGAGCGTGCCCAGGTGGACAGGGCGGCCTTGGAGGCGGCATAATCGGCACCGTGAGGCGAACCTCGAGTGCCGAGTTGAGAGCCAACGACCACCATCCGAGCGTGCTCGGTAAGATGAGGCTGAACGGCCTTCCACACGGCCACGGCGCCCTCGAAATTGGTCTTCATGGTCGCCGTCAAATCATCGAGGGTCATGGCGTGACCTTGAACTCGGTTGTAGACGCCGTGGTTCAGCACGAGGACGTCAATGCCCCGATCCATCCATGGGTGCTGACCCAGCAAGCCCACCTCGCCCATGTCAGCGCAGTCCACTTTGACAGCCAACGCATCGTCGCCGCGCTCTCGGATCTCATCGACGATCATCTCCGCAGGTTTGGAAGATTGGTTGTACGTGAGCAGGACATCGTAGCCGTCAGCCGCCAATCGGTCGGAGATGGCGGCACCGATGCCGCGTCCACCACCGGTCACGAGGGCTACGGGACGGCTCATGGAGCGGGGTGGGCTTCATTGTTCATGAAACCATGTGAGCGCGTTTACGCATCGTCCGGAAGGAATTGCGCCAGCTGCGGGGGCTGCCAGCCCTCGGGCTTCAGGACCTTGCCGTCCTCACGGCGCAGCACCTTGCCGTCCACCAGTTTGGCCATGTTGGAGCGGTGCACCTCGTTGAAGGCATCATCGTAAATGCCCTGCATGCCGTGATTGATGATGGTCCCGGCCAGGATGTAGCCAATGTCAGCGAGGGCGTCCAACACCTCGACCAAATCGCCTGCACGAGCGGCCTCGGCATATTCCTGCACTTCTTCTGTCAGGAGTTTGATGCGCAGTTCAATGAGTTCATCAGGCCCGAGGCCTGGGGCATCGAGTTTGGGAATCTCAAAGGCCTGATTGAATTCAAGCAGTGAAGCGACAATGGGGTTCATGCATCGTGTTTCTCAAGTCGGCTCAAGAACCTTCACCACCAAGAACTCGAGGTGAGAAATGTGTGAATCTATTAAGCGCCATGGTGGCATAGCGATGTCATTCTTCAAACCTCGCATCAACCGAGAAACCGAACACCAGCGAAGCCAGCAACACCCAGCCGGTGAGCATCGACACCCGAAACAGGACCGTTTGGAAGTCGGCAAAGCGTTCCATTCGAAGCACAACGACGATGTTGGCCAGCGCCATCGCAGCGGCAGCAGCGAGGAACCAGATGCCGTCCATCGGGTCGGCGATGGCGAAGCAGGCAAACCAGAGGAGCGAGAGTTGGACTGTCGTGCGGGTCGTGGCCGTTTCGCCGAACTTCGACGGGAAGGAATGGATGCCTTGCTCTCGGTCGCTCTCCACGTCCATGCGGGCATAGTTGATGTCAAAGGCAGCAATCCACAACGCCACGCCAATGGAAATGGGAAGGATGGTGGGCGCCCAGAGGAACTCGGTACGTCCCGAAAGTAAGCCTGTGATGGCGCCCCAGCCGTGCACATCAGCGGCGATGGCGACCCAAGCCCCGGCAGGCGCAAGCCCGAGGCAAAGCCCCAACCAGAAGTGGCAACCCCAGGTAAAGCGCTTCATGTACGGATAGATCACGAAGGTCAGCACGGGCAGCCAGGCCATCATCAGGGCGACCCTGTTCAGCAAGCCGGCGCTGATGAGCAGCATGGCCAGGAACACGGCTGCAAGCGTCCAAGCCGTCCGCATGCTCATGTTACCGGATGCGAGGTGGCGCCCCTGCGTGCGAGGGTTGGCGGCGTCAATGTCGCGGTCGATGATTCGATTGAGCGCCATGGCGAGTCCGCGGGCCCCAACCGCCGCCAGCAAAATCCAAAGCAGGTCAACATCGCTCCCTGCGCCAAACTGGCGAACAGCGATCAGGTACCCCATGAGGACGAAGGGGAGAGAGAACAACGTGTGTTCAATTTTGATGAAGGACAAGACTTGCTTGACGTCCATCACGCAGGGCCCCCAAAGGAAAGGTGGGGGGGCCATTCGTATTTGTTGAGTTCGGGGTGGGCAGCGACCTTCGCCAGCGTTTCATCATCGTGGAGCGTGACCGCTGGCCAACGGCGAACACCGTGCTCCTGCGAGGGAATCGGCGTGGTGGCGTCCCAGCACAAGCGGTCTCGGCCCTCATCAAACGTCAGGCCTCGGCCGACATCAAACCGTGCCGTTAGCTGCCAAAGCAAGCGTCGTCGGGCTTTCGTGTGCGTCATGTCGAGGTCGTCGTTGGTGATGAACAGCCAGCGAAGATTCTTTTCATTATCCAATTGCCAAATTGAATTTCGCAACTGAGATATCTGCTCAATACGTTGGCCCTCGAGGTCGTCGTTGCCGTCGTGTTCACCCGTGCGAGGACTGGGCGTCCCCTCGATGGCAGTCGAGACCACCAGCATGTTGGGGCGAAGCATTCGGGCTTGGCGTACGCCGTCAAGGGCCTCAACCGCTTCAAGTCCCTCAAACGGTGGCGAGGCCTTGCCGCGCTGTCGCCACTCGGGCGTCGGTTGATTGTAGGAACCCTCCAGCGGTTCGTCGGGTGAGCGTGGGTCGGTGGGGACGATGGAGGTCGCATCGATGAGGAGTTTGTCGTGCACGTTCTCGAAGGGTGAAGCAGCCTCGAGGGCGTCGGCTACCATGCCCGGGAGCACGACGATGTCCTGACTGATTTCCACCTTGTCGTTGAGCGCGTCGAGGAAGGCTTCGAGGTCCTTGGGATTCTGGTCAGGGTCAATGGCAGCGATGACCTTGAGGAACATCATTTGCCCCGCCCCCAACAACCCCAAGGCTGTCTTTCGGCCTTGGCGAGGATAGCGTTGTTTGGATGAAACGATGGCGAGGTTGTGGAAGCCTGTTTCCAACGGAAGGTGAACGCTCCTCACGTCCCGGTGCTGGAACTGCAGCACGGGCGAGAACTGACGGCCGATGGCCTCGCCGAGGTAGCCGTCCTCCATGGGCGGCAAACCGACGATGGTGGCCGGAAGGATGGCGTCGGAGCGGCAGGTGATGGCGGTGACGTGAAGGACGGGGTACTGCCCTGTCAGCGAGTAGAAACCGTAGTGGTCGCCAAACGGACCCTCCAGCTTGGTTTCGGTCGGGTCGCAATAGCCTTCGATGATGATGTCGGCCTCGGCCGGCACCCAGAGGTCTTGGGTCAAGGCCTTGGTGATCGGGAGCGATTTTTGGCCCAGAATGCCGGCAAACTGGTACTCAGAAAGGTTGTCGGGCAGCGGCGAGATGGCGGAAAAAATCAGTTCGGGCGGCCCACCGATGCACACGGCGACGGGCATGCGTTCGCCTTTCGCAGCGTGCTCGGCTCCGTGCTTGTGGATCTGCCAGTGCAAACCGAGCTCCGTTTCGTTGTGAACTTGCGCACGGTACATGCCCAAGTTGTGTTCGCCATCCGAATCTTTGGTGACCACCAGCGGCAGCGTGACAAAGTGGCCGCCGTCCATGGGCCACGTCTTGGGGATGGGGAGTTTGGTCAAGTCGTTGGGCAGGCGGACCCGCTGGCCCTTGCCCTTTCGGACTTTCTTGGGCGGCATGGCCAGTGCATCACGCAGCAGCGGCAGCCCCTTCCACGGTTTGCGCATGTAGAGGCCGATGTCGGGCTTCATCATCGCCACCATGCGGTCACCGATCTCCGTTTCGTGGCTTGCCCCGAGGGCCCGAAGGGTGCGGTCGTGGCTCCCAAAGGCGTTCATCAACAGCGGAATGGAAGAAATGCTACCGTCGGCGAGACGGGGCTGTTCGAACAACACGGCCGGACCGTCGTTTTTCACCAACAGGTCAGCGATGGCGCCCGCTTCAAAGACGACGTCAACCGGGCGGTCAATTCGGAGCAGTTCGCCCTGCTCCTCGAGGTGGTTCATCCACCGCCTCAACGTCTTCCATGCCACGGTTGCCCCTGGGGCTTCTTGCCTTTGAACCTCCGTATGCGAACCGCTTTCGCGGCAGGCAGGCCAAGATGGACCACCGTTGCCTTCATGGGCTACCGTGGCCCGCTTTCATCGCAGGGGCTGAACATGTACGATGTGGTGGTCATCGGCGCAGGACCGGGAGGCGGTTCTGCTGCGCTTCACGCTGCGCGAGCCGGCCTGTCCACGTTGTTGCTGGAAGCCGACCCGGAAATCGGGACACCGGTCCACTGCGGCGAGTGCTTGTCCGAGTTGGCGGTTCAGAACCTCGACCTGGAACTACCCGACCACGTCAAGGCCCTCGACGTCAAGGGCATTCGCGTCATTTTCCCTGACGGCACGGAGAAACTTCTGACCGAAGAAGGCTACGTCCTCGAAAAGCACCTGTTCGAGCGCTGGCTGGCGGACGAAGCCGTGGCCAAGGGTGCGGAACTACGCCTTCATCACCGGGTCACCGGCATGGAGCGAATTTACAATAGCGAAAATCAATTTGTCAACTGGAAACTTGAAGGTCGCGGCGAAGGATTCCCCATTGAATGCCGAGCGGTCATCGACGCCTCCGGCGTGTCAGGTGCGGCGGCCAAATTCCTTGACATGGGCGGCGAGGTCGAGGTCATCGCTGGCTTCCAATACGAAATGCTGGACGTGCCCAACGACGGCTACTTGGACTTCTACCTCTGGCCAAAATATTCTCCCCACGGCTACGTGTGGATGATCCCCAAGGAAGGCGGACGAGCCAACGTCGGCCTGGTGACCACCGACAAGAAAGGCGCCATCAAGTACCTCGAATCCTTCATCCAAGACACCTACCTCAACGGCAAGCCAACGGTGAACCCCCCTTGGCGAGCCGAAGGCATCAAGATTCGACCTTTCGGCGGCACCATCCCCATTTCGGGACCACGCACCACGACGGTGGGCGACGGCGTGGTGCTGGTCGGTGATGCAGCGGGCTTCACGTCGCCGCTGTTCGAAGGTGGCACGCATTTGGCTCTCTGGTCGGGTCGTGAGGCCGCTCAAACCGTAGCGGCGGCGCTTGGTGAAAACAACCTCTCACGCGACCGCCTGATGGCGTACGAACGTGCGTGGAAGAAGCGATTCCCCCCCTATCACAAGATCCTGAAAGGCAAGACGGCCCTGTACGAACTCACGGACGAGGAAATGTCGGCCATGGCCCGCTGTTTGCCCAACGAACTCGGCAACATGAGCCCCGTTGACAAGGCGTTCATCGGTCTCAAAATTCTGGTGAAACGGCCCATGCTGCTGACCAAGCGCGTGATTTCGGTGCTGCTTTCCTTCGGCTATTCTCGAGCCAAATTCTTCGGATGGTAAGGACCACCTGTTGGCGACCGATGACCAAAGCCCTTTGACGGTCGCCCATCACCCGTGGTTCATGTGGGGTGTCACGATGTGGTTGGCCCTCGGCGCCACCGCTTGGCTGCTGGTCAAGCCTCGCCTGCACGAAGAGCAACCGATGCTCTCAACCGTCCTTCACCTGGCCATGGTGCTCCCCTTCGTGGCGCTCGCCCGCCTGTTTCTCGTAAACGACACGTCCGTGCTCCATGTCGCCGCCTTTGGAGGCGAGGACCTCCCGCTCAAGTACCGGTTTGCGGCCACCTGGGCTGCCCGTGAAGGTCCTCTGTTGATGTGGCTCGGGTGGATGTCGCTGGTGGCTTGGTTGTGGCGCCGACCTCTTCCCGGGGAGCGAGAAAGTACGGTGGACGTGCACGCTTGGCGCCTTCGTTTCATGCACCTCATGAGCCTGACCTTGCTGCTGGTCGCCTTCTCGCTCGACCCGTTCAAGGCCACACCGGCGTTCTTCCTCGGCGCAGGCCTCAATCCACTCCTGCAGACCGACCTGATGGTGATTCACCCACCGTTGATCTTCCTCACCTACGCGCTGTGCCTTCATCTGACGGCGATTGCCCTGTCAGCCGCCTACACCTCACAGACCGACCAGCTGGGCGACCGCATGCTCCACCTTGCGCGCCCCGGCTTGCTCATGGCCACGCTCGGCATTGGACTGGGTGGCTTGTGGGCCTACCTCATCCTCGACTGGGGTGGCTACTGGGCCTGGGACCCGGTTGAAACCGGTTCGTTCCTGCCTTGGCTGGCCCTTGTCGCCGTCGTTCACCTCCGCACACGGCCTGGCACCGTCCGCCCAGAGGTCTGGATCGGTGGCGGCCTCATCACGGGAGCCTTGGCCTTGTTTGCTACGACGGTGACCCGGGCGGGTGGCGTGTGGGCTTCGTCCGTGCACACCTTTGTCACCAGCGACACAAGCACGCCTCCCAGCGATGTCTTCGGCCGCTTGATGATTCTTCGAGACGATCCCGCAGGTACCGAGGTCATGACCTACGTGGTGTGGATGTTCGTCCTCATCGGATGCTGGTTGGCCGTTCAGCGCGCTGCGTCGAGTCGGCGACCCATGCAACTTCAACAGAGTTGGGTCGTGTCGGCGCCCGCTGTCCTTGCGCTCCTCGGCTGCGTCGTCTTCACCAGCAGCAACGGCGAGGGGCTGTCATGGGCCAGCGTGCCGAACATCGTGTTCCTGCTGCCCGTCGTGATTCCCCTTCTGCTCGTGGGTGGACCAAGCGAGAACAGGGACAGCGAAGCATGGACCTACCACGGCTTGACGCCGGCACCACTGGACGTGGCGTTCACGCTGCTCGTCTACGGCTTGACCACCGATGTTTGGGTGGCCTTGGCGGCCACTGCCCTGTTCGTCCCGTTGTACCGGGCCGACGACGCCCTCAAGGCATGGCCCTGGGCGGCGGCGGGCGTGATGCTGGGCCTCTCGTTGGCGTGGTCGGGCGCCCTGAGCATCGGCGTGGCGGGTGCGATGCTGCTGGCGTTTGTTCTTCCGTGGCTTCTCGCCCCGCAAGAAGAGGACAGCACGTCCGTTTCACCAACACAGCGCAAACACCAGCAGCGCATCGCTCTGTGGGGCAGCGTGGTGTTGGTCAGCCTCTACCTCGTCCTCACGTGGGCGTTGTTGTTGACCAGCATCGACGCCGTCAATTTCGAAGCCCACGAACTCTACGGCGCACCCTTCCTTGCTGCTTTGGGTGCCGGCTTGTTTACCTACACGCGCCGCAAAGACGACGCAAAGGCCAACCTGCAACTCCTTGGCGGGGCGTTGGCCATCTCCGTCTTGGGCTTGGTGTTGGCTCCTGACGCTTTCGGCGGCGATTCAACCACGATGGTCTCCGAGCACCTCACGCGCGGCCACATCGTTTGGATGTCGCTGCCCATGTTGGCCCTGGCGGTTGCGCCGGTCGGTCGTGAGGTCGCTCGGCAGTTCTCCACTGTCCAAGCAAAAGGAACGTGGAAGCGAATCCCACTCGGCGCCCACATCGTTCACTTCGGGTTGCTCGTGTTGTTGCTCGGGCACCTCTCGACCACGGTGCTGGTGGACCGGGGCGACGCCAGTCATCGCGTTTCCCTCATCAAGGACGAGGTCATCGTTCACAACGGCCTCGGGTTCGAATTCGTTGGATTGGAACTCGAAAGCGAAGACCTCGAGGTCGGTGACGGTTTCATCGGCGTTCGAATCAAGGTGTACGAGATGGATGGCACCTCCATCGGCTCCCCCATCGGCGAAGTGGTCCCCGGCACCCTTCGGTTCGACAGCCAGGGCATCCCCCGGTCGGAAGTGGCCACCCTCACCCGTTTGACGGGCGATGTGGTCTTCATCTTCGACGGCAGTCAAGCAGGCGGCCTCATGGCCTCTGCGGGCAGCGACGGCTTGGACAGCATCGAGCTGGTTCGGGTGACGGTCTACGACCTGCCTCATTCCCATCTTGTGTGGGTGGGTTGGTGCGCCATGATGGGTGGCATGGCCCTCGTGGCTTGGGCGGGCACCGGACAGGGCAAGAAAGGCGTGAAGGGAACGCCTGTCAGTGGTGCCGAGGAAGAATAATTGCCTCCAATGCAGTTATGAAGGGGGGGCTGGTCGCCGAATCATCCCCTTGGAGGTAGCACCATGGAAGAAGGCACAATTGTCCACGTTGATTACGAACTCTACAACGGCGAAAGCGGCGACTTGATCGAAACCACCCGAGAAGCGGTGGCCAAAGAACACGAGATGCACCAAGAAGGCCGCTCCTACACCCCCATGGTGTGCGTGGTCGGCGGTGGCAACCTCATCCCCGGTTTTGAAGCGGCCCTGGCCGACGCCAAAGCCAACAAGGAAATCGAGGTCACCATCGAACCCGCTGACGCTTACGGCGAAAAGGACCCGCAGCAAATCGAGACCATCAGCATCGACAAGCTCATCCGAGCCGTCAAGGATCCCAACTCGCTCTACATCGGCGCACCTGTCAACATCGGCAACCGCCAGGGCTACCTGTCCTACCTCGCTGCCGGTCGTGCTCGCATCGACTACAACCACCCCATGGCTGGAAAGACCCTGAAGTACAGCTTCAAGGTCGTCAAGGTCGTTGAAGGCAAGGAAGAGCAAGTCATGGCCCTCCTCGAGTCCAACACGGGCCACAGCGACTTCGGCGTGGCGTTTGACGGCGACGACCTCAACATCACCATCCCTCAAACCATGCTGTTTGACACCAACGCTGCCATGATGAAGTTCCGTCTGGTCACCATCATCCGTGACGCTGTTGAGTGCGGCAAGGTCTCGTTCATTGAAGTCCATGAGCCTCGTGGCTTCGGCGTTGCCGACGAAGAAGACGACGGCGATGACGGCGAAGCCGAGGACCTCTCGAAGCTCTCCGTGGCTGAACTCAAGGAACGCCTCAAGGCCGCGGGACTCCCCGTTGGTGGCAAGAAGGCCGACCTCATCGCTCGCCTTTCCCAAGAAGAAGAGTGAATCCGTAGGAAACCCGATAGCCAAGCGGGCGCTCGGCCCAATTGGAGAGGTGCGTGAACATGACGGACGATGTTGATCCTTCACCGTTCACCACACCGCTTCCTGACGACGTCTACTCCACCACGGAAAAGGCCGTCATTTGGACGGCCATCGGCCTCGGTTTGGCCGCGCTTGCCGGCTTGATGTTGGCGTACGACACCGTGTGGACCGAAACGCTTCGCCCCATCATTTGGGAGCCGGTGGTCAAGGATGCTGGGGCTGCCGGCGACGCCGGGTACACACCGCAGAACACGGCGATTTACACCCTGAGCATGCTCGGATGCGTCGTCCTTCTCCAAGCCCTCTTCAGGAAATGGAGGTTGCCAACCGACGAGCGAATGACCTTAGCGCTGATCGCATGGGTGTGCCTCGCCCCCGTTCTGCGGGTGCTCGAAGATGCGGACTTTTTCTCATCCTCACAAGACGTGTTGTTCATCTCGCCGATCATTCACCTCCATCTGGCGGGTTGGCTCGTCGGCGTGGCCCTCCTGAGCCACCTGCTCGCAGGTCGATTTGACGGTCATCACGGGGACGACGCTCAGGAAGCCCAAGCCACGTTGTTGGGCGGCCTGCTCTTCGTGCTGCTGATGGGGCACTGGTACCTTCTCTACCGACCTGCCTATGCAGTTCATGACACGGAATTCACCTTGGCCACCGCTGGATTGGCCCTGACGGCTGCCGTGCTGTGGGCGACCATCGTATGGACTCGGGCATGGCCGGCCATCACCCGCGGCATGTTGGCGTTCGCCACGAGTGCCGTCGTCATGGGGGTGGCCCATTGGGTGCAATTCATGGTCACCCCGTGGGAGCAGGAAAGCGGCTTTGCGTCGGGAGAGCTGACGTTTTGGCCAATTTGGGTCGTCTTGGGGCTTCCCGGCCTGGTGTGCTACGTGCTGTATCGCATGGGGAAAGAGGACGCTCAGCAACTTCGGCTCACCGGCTACACCGCAGGTGTGCTCCCTGGCCACGTGGGCATCAAACAATGGGAGGAAGAAGCCGATGTCTGGGCCGACCACCCGGTCGAATTCCTCTCCAACAAAGCCCTGCTGGCTCACCCCATGGTGCTGGGCATGGTGTTTGGCCAACTGTGCGATGGCTTCGCCACCATGGTGGGCATCGACATGTTTGGCTACGGTGAGAAGCACCCGGTGAGTAATGCTGTCATCCAGTACGGTGGCAGCATCAACGAGATGCTTGGCATCGACTGGGGTGAAGGCGCTTGGCTGTTCGCCCTCGTGAAAGCCGCGCTCGTGGGCCTCATCGTCTGGTTGTTCGTCCAAATGCGGGTTGAACAGCGGCAGCAACACTTCCGACTCCTCATCGTCTTGGCGGTGCTCATCGTTGGCTTGGCGCCGGGCCTGCGCGACATCGGTCGCTTAATGCTCGGCGTCTAAGGACCAATTCACGGGTTGAATGGAATTAAGTGCAGGCCTCGCCTCGGCGGGAATGAGGGCTCAGCATGGACAGACTGCCTACCCGAGTCAATCGAGCCGACCCCGACTTCACCGCTCGAAAAGAGCACAACCTCGCCCTGCTCTCCGAACTGCGAGAGCGCCTTGAGACCGCTTCACAGGGCGGCGGCGGAAAATACGTCGAACGGCATCGCTCCCGAGGAAAGCACCTCGCCCGAGAACGCATTGAGCGCATCGTTGACCCGGGAACGGCCTTCCTGGAACTCTCGCCCCTGGCCGCCTACGAACTCTACGACGGACGCGCTCACTCGGCCGGCATCGTCACCGGCATCGGCATGGTGCACGGCCGAGAATGCCTGTTCGTGGCCAACGACGCCACGGTGAAAGGCGGTTCCTACTACCCGATGACGGTCAAGAAACACATCCGGGCACAAACCGTTGCCCACGAGAACCACCTGCCGTGCATCTACCTCGTTGACTCCGGTGGCGCCTTCCTCCCCATGCAGGACGAGGTGTTTCCCGACATCGGGCACTTCGGCCGCATCTTCCGCAATCAGGCTCGCATGTCGGGCGATGGCATCCCCCAAGTGGCGGCGGTGTTGGGCTCATGCACGGCAGGAGGCGCTTACGTTCCGGCCATGTCCGACGAATCCATCATCGTCAAGGGCAACGGGACCATCTTCCTGGCCGGCCCACCGCTCGTGAAGGCCGCCACCGGCGAAGAGGTCACCGCAGAGGAACTCGGCGGGGCCGATGTCCACACCGCTCAGTCCGGTGTCGCTGACCACTTTGCTGAGGATGAGAACGAAGCCCTGCGCATGGTTCGTAACGTCATCGAAAACCTGGGGCCTTCCCAGAAAACCCCAGCCGCGATGGCCGAGCCCGAGCCACCGGCCCACGACATGGAGGACCTCATGGGCCTCATTCCTGCTGACAACCGAACACCTGTCGACGTGCGAGAGCTGATCGCCCGAATCGTGGACGGCTCACGGTTCCACGAGTTCAAGTCCCGGTACGGGACCACCTTGGTGTGCGGTTTCGCCCACATCCACGGGCACAAAGTGGGCATCGTGGCCAACAACGGCATTTTGTTTTCCGAATCGAGCCAAAAGGGGGCTCATTTCGTCGAACTCTGCGGTCAGCGAGGCATCCCGCTGGTGTTCCTTCAGAACATCACTGGATTTATGGTCGGCAAGGCCTACGAAGCCGGCGGCATCGCCAAAGACGGCGCCAAACTGGTCACCGCTGTTTCCTGCGTCAACGTTCCCAAATTCACCGTCATCGTCGGTGGTTCACACGGTGCCGGCAACTACGGCATGTGCGGCCGGGCCTACGACCCTCGCTTCCTGTTCATGTGGCCCAACAGCCGCATCTCTGTGATGGGCGGCCCCCAAGCGGCTGACGTCCTCACCACCGTGAAACAAGACCAGCGAGCACGGGAAGGGAAGGCGCCCATGGAAGGTGAGGAATTGGAAGCGTTCAGGGCGCCCATTCTTGAGAAGTACGAAACCGAAGGCAGCCCCTACTATTCCACCGCCCGACTGTGGGACGACGGCATCATCGACCCGAGGGACACACGCGATGTCTTGGGGCTCTGCCTCGCTGCCGCCCGCAATGCACCGCTGCCCGATCATCGCTACGGCATCTTTAGAATGTGATTTTTCAATTGAACATTTGATTTTTGAATTGGAGTTTTCAACATGACACTCATGGACGAACCACCCGCCACCCGCATGGTCTCGTTGACCATTGAAGGCGCACAAGCCAACCTCACGCTCACCCGCTCAGACAAGTTCAACGCCATGAACGTGGACATGATCCAGGAGCTCATCGCCGTGCTTGAATGGACGGCAGAGCGCAGCGCTGGACGCCAAGATGCACTGCATGACGCCAACGGCACCCCCTACCTGCGCACGCTGGTGTTGCGGGGCGAGGGGAAGCACTTCTGCGCCGGGGCCGACATCAACATGATGCGAGATGCGGGTGCGAACACTCCCGAGGAGAACCGAGCGGATTCCGAACGCCTCGACCGCTTGTTCAACGGGTTGTGGGCCCACCCCTGTTTCACCGTTGGCGCCGTGCAAGGCGTGGCGCTGGGCGGCGGTGCGGGCTTGGTCTCGTGCTGCGATTATGTCGTGGCAACGCAGAACGTTCGCATCGCGCTCTCCGAAGGGAAACTGGGCATTCTCCCCGCCGTGATTGGACCCTACGTCTACCGCCGCCTGGGTTCGGCCACCTTCCGACGCTTGGCCATGCAGGCCAGTCGGGTTCGAGGCGATGAAGCCCTCCGAGTCGGTTTCATCGAAGCGCTCGTCGACGACCAAGAAGGGTTGGAGGAAGCCGTCTCGTCCATCGTAGACGAAGTCATGACCACGGGCCCGTCGGCGGTGACGCTCTCGAAAGAACTCACGCTTGGGTTTGACCGCTGGACCGGATCGGACGAAGAACTCCGAAACTGGACGCTGGATTTCACGAGTCGAATGCGAGGCTCAAAGGAAGGCCAGGAAGGCTTGTCCTCCTTCCTCGAAAAGCGCTCACCAAACTGGAAACCTGAGACGGAATAAGGAGGGATTGCAATCAACGTCTTGGTGGCCAACCGTGGTGAAATTGCGTGCCGGATTCTCCGTGCATGCAAGGAAGCCGGCCACCCCACGGTGGCCATCTGTGCACCCAACGATGCGGGCAGCATGTTCACCGAAATGGCTGACCAAGTGGTCATGCTCAAAGGCGAGACCATCGCTGAAACCTACCTCGACCAGCAACAGATCATCCAAGTGGCACTCGACACCGGCGCCACCGCCATCCATCCCGGCTTTGGCTTCCTGTCGGAGCGAGCCGAATTCGCCAAGGCGGTCCAAGCGGCCGGCCTGACGTGGATTGGCCCTTCTGCCATGGCCATTGAGAACATGGGTGACAAGATGACCGCTCGCCAAACCATGCGGGCGGCAGGTGTACCGGTGATTCCCGGTGAAGAAGTGGAAGAGGCCGATGAAGGCCGGGCGCTTGAAGCCCTGCGTCAGGCCGCTGAGCGCGTCGGCTACCCGCTCCTGCTCAAAGCCTCCAGCGGTGGAGGTGGCAAGGGGATGCGGGCCGTTCACGACCCTGCCGATTTTGACAGCGCTGCAGCAGGTGCTCGGCGAGAAGCTGTGGCCGCCTTTGGCGACGGCCGCATCTACATCGAACGCCTGCTCTCAGGCTCAAAGCACGTTGAAATCCAAGTGCTCGCCGACCAACACGGCCGAACCGTTCACCTCGGTGAGCGAGAATGCAGCGTCCAACGCCGCCACCAGAAGGTGTTCGAAGAAGCCCCCGGACCTACGATGACCGAGGCGCTGCGCGAAGCGATGGGCCAGGCCGCCGTGGCAGCGGCTGAAGCGGTGAACTACGTCGGCGCCGGAACGGTTGAATTCCTCCTTGCACCCACCGGGGAGTTCTTCTTCCTCGAGATGAACACCCGCATCCAAGTGGAACACCCTGTGACCGAGCTTGTCACCGGCGTGGACATCGTCCGAGAACAACTTCGCATCGCCAACGGCGAGCCCATGTCCTGCGGTCCGCTGATGATTCGAGGTCACGCCATTGAAGTGCGGCTCTACGCCGAAGACGCCGCCAACGGCTTCCTTCCGTCCATCGGACCCTTGGCGGTGTTCCGACCGCCCGAGGGCCCTGGTATCCGGTTGGACACCGGCGTCCGTGAGGGCGACGATGTTACCCCGAATTACGACCCCATGCTGGCCAAACTCATCGTGTGGGCACCATCCCGCCCGGAGGCGCTCGAGAAGATGCGCCGTGCGCTTGACGAATTTGTCGTGCTCGGAACGACAACCAACATTGAATTCCTCCGAGATTTGTGCGATGCTGGACCCGTTGTAAACGGGTCCACGACCACGACCACCATCGACGAGTTGTGGCCGAGCGGGTGGAATCCACCCTCAAACACCGTGCTTGAGGACGCTGCCTTGCTCGTGGCCGCCAGCGCAGAGACCCTCGGACTGCATCGGGTTCGCACGGCAGGCCCTGTTGGGTCGTCAGACGGCCCAGCGAGTCCGTTCACCACCCTCAACCGGAGGTATCCTTGATGCAGCACACCTTTGCTTCCAGCGAGGGGCCCGTGGAGGTGACGCTGACTCGCGACGGCGAGGCCTTCGTGTTGGAAGGACAAACGCTGGTCCAACACAACCGTGGCCGCCTCCACCTCACCCTGCGGGACGGCCGCACCTGCCTTGCTCACGCTGCCAAGGTCGGCGACGTATGGTGGGTTCACCTCAACGGTCGCACCTACAAGTGGGAGCGCATTGAGCCCGGTTCTTCGGGCGCCGAAGACGAAGGCGGGTTGATCGCCCCGATGCCCGGCAAGGTGCTTGAGGTGCTCGTGGCGCAGGGCGACGTCGTCGAAGCGGGCACGCCGCTCATGGTGCTCGAGGCGATGAAAATGGAGCACCGCATCGTGGCGGCTGCAGACGGCACCGTGATGGCCGTTCACTACGAGGCCGGCGATCAGGTCGCCCAAGGTGCCGTGCTCCTCGATCTGGAGTAATTCGTCAACCTCCAACATTTCTCTGTCGCATCGGCTGGAGTGATATTTCTATTGTAAATTTGATTTTTTAGTTGAAATATTGAGGGCGATTTCTCTGTCATTGGCAAGGGAATGCCACGAGAAAAACGGCGCCTTGGCATCAACGGGAAAACGGACGGTTATAAGCGAAAAGAATGTGCAAAAATCATGCGAAATCCTTTCATGATGCTGACCGACTGGAGCGTTGACCGTCCAAAGCAAGCCTTTGCGGTGGTCATGCTGGCCATGTTCACGCTCGCCGCCGGTGGCATGCACCTGCAGTTTGACAACAGCGAGGACGGGTTCTTCCCCGACGACCCGAGCGTTGACCTGCTCAATGAAATCGAGTCGGAGTACAGGGCAAACCTCGATTTCATTCGGTTCATCGACGAAATTGAAGCCGAGGCGCTGCTCGAGGCAGAGACCTGGGAGCAACTGGCGACCATCGAAGCGATGATGCTCAACGACAGCAATTTCGAGCCCTACCACTACCCTTTGTTCGGCACCCAAGCCAACAACGGCCCCGCCGGTCAGGCCATGCAGTGGATGGCCCTGCAAGACGAGGAAACGGCTTCGGTTTGGCTCACGAGCCTGCAAGCAGCCGCCGTTGAAGTGTTGACGGCGAACGACGACGCCAATCTCTCATCCGCTCTTGGCAACTTGTCCGCTGCGGCCGCCAACGTGCCCGGTGTCGAGCCTGTGACGCCCGAACGCCTCCTGGCTTGGGACGCCAGCGAACCCGCCGCATGGCTGGCTCGCATGGACACAGGCAACGATCTCAGCGACGAGCTCGGCATGCTGATGGGGCAACTATCCGCCATGACGCAAAACAGGACCCCGGCCCAAACCGGCCAAATCCTCGCCGTCACCGGGCCGCTTCAAGGCCAACTCGGACCGATCATGGGGTTGCAATCCATTGATTTCCGTGCGGCCATCCTCTCGTGCCTGCCAAGCGACGATGCGGACGACCCGTGGGTCTCGGACGGACCGGTGATGGTCACGCTGGTGGTCTCCAGTGAGCCGTTGGATTACGACTACGAGATTCTGGGCGACGTGCAGGCTGATTTGACGGCCTGGGCCGAAGCGATGGAACTTGAGGTCGTCGCAGCGACCAACGACAGCGACGTACGCACCTTTTCCTTCGCTCAATTCGCCGAGAACAACAGCGCCACCATCGGGAAGGAAATCGGCATGTTGACCAGCGCTGCCATGTTGCTGCTGGGCATCATTTTGTGGTTTAACTTCCGCAGCGTTCGAGAAACCGCCTACGTGCTCATCCTCACGGTGATCGCCATCGCCGCCACCTACGGCCTCTCAGGGTGGTTGCAATTCGCTGGCGTGAACATGACCTTCAACGCCGCCATGAATTCGATTCCCGTCCTCTTGCTGGCGATCGGTGTTGACTACGGGCTTCACGTTGTGCTCCGTATTCGCGAGGAATTGAAGGAAGAAGAACTGCGAAACCCGACGGGACGCGCCACCCTGCGGGACTTCGACAAAGCCTCTCGCCAACGAGCCATCCGGCAGGGGACCATCCTCACGTCCATTGCGTTGATGATCGCCATCACCACCGACATCGTCGGTTTCCTTTCCTTCCGCCTGTCCACGCTGGCCTTCCTGCAGGTGTTCGGCACCGTCATCGCCATCGGCTTGTTCCTCATCTACCTCCTGAGCATCTCCGCCCTACCCGCCCTCATGCTCATCTTACCGACCAAGAAACTCCCCCTTGAGAAGGCGAGCAAGGTCGAGGTGGGCCCGCTCGCAACAAACCTGGGCAAACTTTCCACCCAACCGTTCAAGGTCGGTCTCATCGCTCTGGTGTTGCTCGCGCCGATGGTCGCCGGTTTCCAACAACTCGAAGTGGCGTTCGAACAGCGAGACCAGCTGGACGAATCGATTCCCGTCGTCGGGGACTTCCTCCTCATCAGCGACGAGTTTGGCACCAGCCGCTCACCCCTGTACGTGGTCATTGACGGCGACGTCATCACCGAGGAAGGGCGTGCGGCCTGGACCGCTGCCTTCGACTCCATGTCAGCCCGGGACGACGTGAGCGGCGTGCCGACGGGCATTTGGGACGTGTACGAACAAACCCGTTTGCAGGACCCTGTCGTGGACGGCTTCCTCCTCGCTGCCGAATCGGGTGACGCCACCGGCTACGACGACCTGCTGGCGTGGTCCCTCGAGAACACCACGGGCATTGAAGCGACCAAGAGTCTCCTCGCCCGGGACGGTCTGCAGACCGTGCTCTCCTTCCAAGCCGATACCTTGGACTGGGGCGCCACCGTTGAGTTGGCCGAAAGCATCGAGGCGGCCCTTGACGACCTGTCGGCACAGGCCGGCGAGGACTACACGCTGCGGCTCAGCGGCCGTGCCCTCATCAACGCCCAGACCACGGCCGACGTGGCCACGGCTTCGGTTCAATCAACGGGCATCGTGGCCGTCGTCATCCTGTTCATGCTGGTCGGCATCCACACGGTGCGCAACGACAACGACCTGAAGGAAGGCGTTCAGCGTGGCGTGGTGTCGTGGATTCCCCTCATGATGGTCGTGGTTTGGGTCTACGGCATCATGGGCTACACGGGCTACAACATCAACTCGCAGACCGTCACCATCGGTGCCCTCTCGCTGGGGCTGGGCGTGGACTACGCCGTTCACTTCACGACTCGGCTCGAGGAAGAAGCAGAGCATCGACCGTTTGCTGCTCCTGAAGAGTGGGTGGCCAAATCCACGGCCACCACGGGGCGAGCCATGGCAGGTGCGGCCCTGACGACCGCCGGTGGCTTTGCCGTGCTCAACCTCTCGGCCTTGTTGCCGCTGCGCCTGTTCGGTCAAGCGTTCGTGGTGGCCATCACCTTGGCCTTGTTGTCGAGCCTCATCGTCCTGCCTGCGCTCTACAGCCCGTTCCTCAAGCGAACGGCAGCCAAGGCCCAAGGTGAAAGCGAATGAAGCGAGCCACCGTGTTTTGGTTCGCCAACGTCGTCGGGCCGCTGATTTTGGTCTCGTACTGGCGCGGGGTTCAGGCCTTTGACGACCCGTCCGTGTACTGGGGCGAGGTCCCGACCTCCATGCAGTCGCTCATCGTCCCGTGGATGTTCGTGGCTGCTGCAGGCTACCTGCTGATGATGCATCGGTTCTTTTTGGCGTGGACCGAAGAAGAGGTGGCTTCCCTGCACTGGCCGTGGTCCCTCGAGGACGGAAAGGGCGTGCAGCGTCTCATGATGCTGTATGCGGCCTTCCTGCTGTGCTCCCTTGTGTGGATTGACTTCACACGGATGTACATCGAAGGGCCCTCAACGGCCGGCATGGTCGCCATCGTGGCCGTGTTGTGGACGGCCGGCGCAGCCTCGGTTGGGTTTGCCGTGCTCGTGTGGCCGGCGCGTGAACGGCTCGAAGGTGCGAACGTAGCCATCGCTGGCTCCGTGATGCTCTCGATTCAATGCACGTGGTGGGACGCCCTCTACTGGGTGATGAACTTCGGATTTTGAACAGGCGTTGATATACCGACCTCGGAGGTTGATGTCCATGCTCCAAGCCAAGCGACTCGTTTCCGTGATGGTCCTCTTGATGATGTTGGCCGGTTGCACGGCTGCACCGGTTGAAGACGCCGTGGAAACCGAGGAGGAAGCGGTGCTCTCACCGGTTCCCGAGCGCCTCTCCTTTGTTGCACCGACCTTCGACCGCGAGGTGGACAACGGGTCCACCCACGACCTTCGCAACTCCTTCGACGGCCCCGTCTTGATGCTCTGGGTCGCTGCGGGCTGCAGTGGCTGCCATGACTGGACGGCCATGCTCAGCGAAGAATTGGAGGCCGGCAACATCTCCAACACCACCAACATCGTGTCCGTGCATCGCTACCCGGCCTTTGAGTCCATCAACGACGTCCGAGAGCGCTACACCAACAACAACAGCTCCACCTACACTCCCTGGCCGCTGCTGCTGCCCTCGGAGAGCACCAAGGTCATCGACGCTGAAACCGGACGCTTGACCGACGTGGACCTCTACCGAGCGTTTGAGATGCCGGTGACGCCCACCCTGCAGGTGCTCGACAGTGAAGGTCGGCTCGTGTGGACCTCCAAGACATACTGGTCCAACGCCACCGTGCTGGAGGAAGCCTTGAACATCATGGAGACGGGTGGCCTGTGACATGGTCGCCATGATCGACATCCTGTTTTGGTTCTCCAGCATCTACATCTTCCCGTTCTGGCTGATGATGTGGTTTGCCCCCACCCACGAGCGAACGGCTGCCCTGATGCGCAACGAATGGGTCTACCTCGCCCCGTTGGCTGCTGCCTACACCCTCGCCGTGCTTCCGAACCTCGTTGACATCCTCGTGCTGCTGGGAAGCGACATGCCAAGCCCCGACATCGTGGTGGAGATGTTTTTCGAGCGAGAGGTCATTTTGATCGGCTGGCTTCACTACCTGGCCTTCGACCTCTTTGTTGGCCGCTGGACCTGGCAGCGCTTGGTGGCCACGAGCAAGCCGATTTACGTCTCGTTCCCGGTCCTGCTGCTCTCCATGTTCGTGGCGCCCCTCGGTGCGCTCATCGGCATGATCGTCACCCGTGAGCACGTTGAAACGACGGCGCAGACGGTCTGATGCTGTGGAACATCAGCGTCGGCTGAAGACGAAGATACGTCAACAAGCAGGGGAGTTGAAGCCCCAAAACGGCGCATTTGACTTGGTTGGAGACAATTCTTGATATATTGAAAGATGATTTTCTAACCGTGGCTGTTCTCGATGAACGTGAACGTGTGGAAATTTCGTCTTCCAACCAGTTGTGGGACTGGCTTCACACGGCGCATAGCCAGCAAGGGAGCGTGTGGCTGGTGACCTGGAAGGCGGCCAACCGAGACAAGTATGTTTCACGCGAGGAGGTGCTCGATGCCCTCATCGCCTTCGGATGGATCGACGGTCGGCGGATGAAACTGGACCAAGAGAGAACGATGCAACTCATCGCACCGCGTCAAGAACAAGCGTGGGCAAGGACCTACATCCAGCGAGCAGAACGGTTGGAAGCCGAAGGCCGAATGCAAGATCCCGGCCGGGCGGCCATCCAGCGAGCCAAGGCCTCGGGACGCTACGATTCCATGGCGGAGGTCGACGACTTGATCGAACCCGAAGCGCTCAGGGTGGCCCTTAGGGCAGGCCGAGCGACGTCGTGGTGGGACGGGGCAGCCCCCTCTTACCGACGCAACATCTTGCGATGGATTGCCAAAGCCAAGCGAGAAGCCACCAAGGAGAAGCGAATCACCACCGTCGTGGAGCACTGCATTCGTGGAGAGAAGGTCCCAAATTACTGAACTCACCCACCGCCCGGCCGCTTTCAAGGGCGACAAACGTGATGTTCTGAACAAAAAGACACCGCGTTGCCGTCAAGTGGATAGAAAGTATAAGAGAAACAGCCAATGGGCACCACATGGACAATTTCGAGTACCTCACCGTTTCGTATGTCCTCATCACGGGTATCGGAATGTCCCGTTTGTTCATCTCACTGGGAACAATCGTGGAAGAAAGAGCCGTTTTGGAGGGTGAAGCCAAGCCCAAATTTCACTGGATGCTCACGACGTGGATCCTCCTTCTCATTGCCATCATCTCTTTGTCTTGGCACGCGTTCTACAAATGGAATTTGGCGTACGAAAGCCCCACGGTGCAAATCTCTCCATTTACGACGCTTGCGCTGACCTTGCTCGCAGGTTGTTTCTACATCCTCATGGAATTGCTTTCTCCAGAGGCGTCCGAGGATGGAAAATTGGACATGGAACGCCACTTTCACCTCATTCGACCCCATCTTGCTGTATGGGTCACGGCATCGATGGTCTCGATGATTCTCGTTTTCTTGACCTT
>JBMZXF010000009.1:0-38856 GCA_049627345.1 Candidatus Poseidonia sp.
AGCCGTCTTGAGCTGCCCAAGTCCGTCCGTGAAGCCGCCGCTGTGAACTACAAGAAAGCCGTCGACAAGCGCCTGATTCGTGGCCGCTCCATCGAAGGCGTCGCAGCCGCTTCCCTCTACGCTGCCTGTCGTCAGTGCGGTGTGCCCCGAACCCTTGACGAAATCGGTCAAGCCTCCCGTACCGGCCGCAAGGAAATCGGTCGAACCTACCGATTCATGGTTCGTGAATTGAAGATGAAGATCATGCCCACCGGCCCAGAGGATTACATCTCCCGATTCTGTTCCGGACTCGGCCTCGACGCTGACGTGGAAGCCAAAGCCTACGAACTCATCAAGGCCGCTCAGGAGAAGGAATTGACCAGCGGTCGCGGCCCTACCGGTATCGCCGCCTCCATCATCTACATCGCCTCGGTGTTGTGCGGAAAGCGCCGCACCCAGCGTGAAGTGGCCGAAGTCGCCGGTGTGACCGAAGTCACCATCCGAAATCGATACAAGGAACTGATTCAGAACCTGAACATCGAACTCGACATCTGAGTCCCCCGTTGAACCAACGGTGAGTCCGAGAGGTGAACAGCGTGAGCAAGAGCCGAACCAAGATTTCCGACGAGGCCTTTGAGCGCGTGGCCACCGGTTTGGTCGAAGCGCTTGAGCGCGGCACGGAAGCTTGGCCCTTGCCCGAGCCACCCATGAGCGACCCCGACTTTCCACCCATCCCGCCCACTTCGCCGCACCGTTTGTTCGAAGAGGGGCTGGGCATCCTCAACATCGACCGAGGCATGTTTGACCGCCACCTCAACACGGTGGTGGACCTCATTGTCCCCCACCGCATGAACCTCAGCGACGACCCGTTTGAAATCCATCAAAAGTGGTTGAGCCGACGCATGGACGACGTCGCCCATCGTTTGCTCTTCCACATCGCCACCGACTGGTTGGCTCAAGCCTTTGACCCTCACGCACCCAACACCGACCGCTGGTGGCTGAGCATTGCCCTGCTCAACGGCTTGGCCACCGTTCCTTTCGGTCAACCGGTTCACCAAGGCTACCACCTCGTGGAATCCATCGCCTTGGCCGAACGTCCAGGCACATGGCACACTCAACCCGATGCCGGCCCGCAGCACATGGACTGGAACCCGCACGCCGTGGTGCCTCGCATGTCCAGCACCGTGGTCGCGCACGAGCGCGGCGTTGAGGCCGCCCGGTGGGTGCTGGAACGCCTCGAGGACGGCGATCTCGACCGTCGATTGCTCCTGCTGGAATGGGTCCGCCTCCTGCTCGAGCGCGCACCGCTCATCGACCCTCTCGGCCTCAAGGACATCCTGTTGCGAAGGGCTTCTGACCCCGTGGCTGAAGTGGCCAACAAGGTCACGCTCTGCCTTGCCAAAGCCATTGAAGCGGACCGTGATTTTGGCCACCAGCTCGCCCTGCGTCTCCACGAGCGCGACGAAACGCTCGTGCGTCGAGCCATGGCCGACGTCCTCACCCGTTTGTTCCGCCGCCTCACCTGGGACGCTCTCCCCCTCCTCGACGACATGCTGGCCTCCGAAGATGAAGGCGTGTTGGCGGCCGCCAGCGCCACGGTGGGCGATGTCAAGTACCTCGACAAGGACCAATGGGCCGACCGTTTGCGACAACTGGCGGACCATCCGCTGGCCATCGTTCGACGGAATTTGGTCCCGAACCTCCGAGAATACATTGAATTCGACCCGTCCGACGCTCGCGGCCTGTTCCATCAGTTGTGGAAGGACGGCGACGAAGTCGTTCGCACGCGCTTACGCGAACTGATGCTGCGCATGGAGGAGGTCGACCCTGACCGTTTTGCTGCTCAGGTGAAGGCGCTCCACGACGTTCAGGCCGACCTCGGTCCGCTGTGGGAGCCCTTGGCCATGCGCCGCCGTGAACGAAGCGAAGCCTGGCAGGCCTGGCTGGCCGGTGAAGGCGCTCAGCCGACCGGTGAACAGCGAGCCGTGCACGTGTCTCAAATGGAGGCGCCCGACGCGCTCCCGGAACTTGACGACGCCCTTCGTTCGCTTGACGAATGATTCACTCCTCTTCGTCGTTGAGCGGTCCGTTCGTGACGGCCCATACGTAGAGGCCGTTCATGATGGCCAACACGCCGACCAGTGTGATCAGCAGACCGGCCGGTTCTGGAACAACACCGTCGCTGTCAAACAATCGAACGGCCCGCGTCATCACCAAACAGCCCAACCCGAACGCGACCACCCGCAACCAGGTCGTTTCTGGGGTGGACCAACGGTTCACAGTCGGTGCGACCCCGAAGATACCGAACGTGTGCTTGAACCAAGCGAGGTAGACGAGCACCATGCCAACCAGGCCGAGCACGCCTCGTGTAAACGACGCTGAATCCCACGGGCCACCGGGAGCGAGGTCGGTGAAGGACTGGAGGATGAGCAGGACGCCTGCGACGAGAAGACCCACCGTGTCTTTTCGTTCCATCACCTCGTGCTGGAGCGCCACGCTTGAAAGCCTGTGCCTTGTGTGGCGCCTCATGGAGCCGGTTCGAGATGCTGTCCTCATCGCAGCAGGGCTCGGCACACGGATGTTTCCTGCCAGCGCCTTTACGCCCAAGGAATCGCTTCCGCTCCTCGACGTCCCGTTGCTCACCCACCTCATCTTGGAAGCCAAGGCGGCCGGTGTTGAACGCCTTCACGTGGTGACTTCGCCGAGCAAATCTTTCGATGCACTGCTGGAGGACCGTGGCGCCCTTCACGCTCATCGCAGCCACCTTGACTCAACGCTCTTTCATGCCACGGAAGGCCTCGAGGTCTTCACCCACTTCCAACACGAGCCCAAAGGGGTGGGCAACGCCTTGGAAGCCGCGCTGGACGCTGTCTCCGGCCCCATGCTCGTCATGTTGGGCGACAACCTGCTGATGGACACCCACGCTTCGGTGGAGCGCTACGCAGCGAGCCACGCCTCAAAGCGACTGGTCGAGGCTTTTGCGGCCACCGGTGAAGCCACGGTGGGCCTGATGGAAGTTGAGGCAGCAGCGGTGTCGAACTACGGCATCGTCGCCGTGAACGACGGGCGCATCGTCGAGGTGGTGGAAAAGCCAGCACCTGAAGACGCACCCAGCCGATTGGCCATGTGCGGCCGATACGTGTTCCCCTCGGAAACCCAAGACCTGCTCAAGACCTACACCTACGAGGTTCACGGCGACCTTCAGAGCATTGCCCTTCACGAGCACTGGATGCGGGCTGGAAGCCTCCACGGGGTGGTCCTTGACGACACGCAGTGGTACGATTCGGGTGCTCCAATGCTGTGGTTGCAAGCGCAGGTGGACCACGCTCTTCGTCGAGACGACGTGCGTGAATCGTTCGAAGCATGGTTGACCAAGCGGCTTCAGCGCTGACCGGGTTTCCAGAAGGTCAGCGGTTCGGGAAGTTCTCCGGCGGCGTGACGTGCGGCCAAGTGATCTGCACGTTCGTTCCATCGGTGGCCTCGATGCGCTTTCACGTGCGCCCACGAGAGGTCCCGTAGAGCAGCCACCTCGTCCCACAACGCCTGCACGTGGGCAACCAATTCTCGGTTAGCCTTGGCCTTCCACACCCCGCTGGCAAGGTTTCCGGCGTAGGTTGAGTCTGCACGAATGACGGCGGCTTCTTCACCGCCTTCAATGAGCAGCCAGCGTAACGCCGCTGCAAACCCGCTGAGTTCGGCGGTGTTGTTGGAACCCACCTCGGCACCGATGAACCCCTCCTGATGGGGGTCGGTGATGACCGGCCCAGCTTCTTCATGATGGAGTTCACCCGAGCCTTTGCCCAAGCCTGAATCACCGATGACCACGACCAAGCCCCACGCCGCTGGCGTTGAGGCGTCAACGTTCTGGTTGCCCAAGCACGACCCGTCAACGTAGAGCGTCAGGGCCGGTTGGTCCGCCAATGAATTCACTCACCGATTTCGGCCTTGTAGGCTGCGGCGTCCATGAGGTCAGCCACTGCATCGGGGTTGTCGAGGGTCATCTTGACGATCCACCCGTCGCCGTAAGGCGAGCTGTTCATGAGTTCAGGTGCATCCTCGAGGTCCATGTTGACGGCCGTGATGGTACCGGCCAAGGGTGCGAAAATAGGCGAAGCCGATTTGACGGATTCGACCACGGCAAACTCGCCCATATCGCCCACGGTGTCCCCTTCTTCGGGAAGTTCGATGTAGACGATGTCCGTGAGCATGTCTTGAGCGTGGTCGGTGATGCCGATGGTGACGGTGTCGCCTTCAACTCGCATCCATTCGTGTTCTTTGGTGTAGTACAATCCTTCGGGGACATCGCTCATGGTCTCGCCTCTGTTTCAAACGAAGTAACGAACGCACATCAACCCTACGATGCGGACGTCACTCTTCCTGCCCGAGGTCTTGACTCAGTACCTTGGCTTCCATGGCGGCCCACTTGGCGGTCACGTCCTCGGAGCGATGCACCTCTTCGATGTCAGCGCGAACGCGTGTTGCCATGGCTTCCTCGGTTTCGTGGGAGAACCATTTGGCCAGCGGGCCCGTCCCGTTTCCGAGCGTCCATCCCAGGATGAAGCAAACCGCTGCGGCAGCGAGGAAGAGTTCCAAGGCAGGTGGTTGAGCGCCCCACGACCGTCCGGATTGCAGCCCAAAACCCGCTCCGAGCAACAACCCCACGCCGGTACCGTAGAGGAGGCGCTCCACGGCGACGTTGGGTGGGTGCATGATGCGTCCACGAGGAGGGGTGCCATGAAGGAACCGATGAACGACCATGCCCTTCAGTAGGTCTCGCGCATCAACTTGTGAATTTTGTAGGGCAGCAGTGCTCGGTTCACCGGGGTAACTTCCAGAATGCGCCCGTCATCGCGTCGGCGGATGTCCTGGAGCAAAGGATGGCGACTCTTTTTGTGAAGGGTCAACAAGGTGGGCATGTCAACCTCAAGGGCACTTCGGACCGCCTGGACAAAGGCTTCGGATTCCACGGAAAACTTGCCGATTTCGTCGATGACGAGGACTTCGCAGTGATGCTGGGCGTAGTCGATGGCGGGGAGCGCCACTCGGTTGAGCTCCTCCACGTCGATGCCGTAGCCGAGCACTCGAAGCCGAGAATCGATGCTCTTGTGGGCGATGGTTCCTTCTTCACCGGAAACGATGTCGATGACCTTGTAGCCCATTCGCTCGCCGTTTTCCAGGAGCGGTTCAGTTCGCAGCCCACCGAGGATGGGCTTTTCGGAGGAGCCGCCGCGCATGCTGATCTCTCGCTTGCGCTCGTCCAGCAACATGTCGAGCACCTTCTCCATCACGGCCGACTTTCCACTGCGCGGCAAGCCCGTGATGCCAATCTTCGGATGAACACCCATTTTTTTTGCATCCTCCGAAGCGTTCGCGTTCTTAGCCAACCGCGATGGTGATATAAATTATCGTGTTGAAAACGCGGGTATTCGGAAATCAAGCACGCGTATCTTCCACATCAACCAACGAGAGTGCTGAATTGTGGAAACGAGTCAGGTAATTCAACGGGCAACATCTCCAACTCGTAGTTGTTGACGTTGTTGTTGGCCGCCCAAGCACGAGCCCACTCGTCAAGGTCGTTGTTGTTGAGGTGGTTACACAACCACTGCAGCCCGGTTTCGATGTCCGAGTGGTCCTGCATGAGACGGGATTGAATGTCGTCGTGCAGTTCAATGTGGTTGACGCTGTTGCCGAGCACGCTTCCTTCAGGGATCACCGCCCATCGGAGGCGACGCTCCTGGTGAGCGTTGACGATGGCCTGGCAGGCGAGGCGAGGTCCGTAGGACGGGTGTTGTTCGCCCACCCACATGGCCAATTGACGTTCGCTAGCACGGGAAGGGATGTCGGTACGGAACGCAGGGTGTCGGATGAACACCTGCCCGTCTTCGCTTTCGGAGAAGTGCACACCGCGGATGAAGGGGCGGCTTCGCTTTCCCTTGACCCAGGTTTCGATGCTCTTGGCGTGAGCGGTTTGGTCGATTTCGCCGACGCGAACACGAACCTGTCGTTGATTGGTCGTCAGCGGGTGTTCCTCATCGCTGAGGCGAGGGAGTTGTGCCAGTCGGTCGAGCACCTTGAGGGTGTACGACCGCTCAATTCGGTCGCGTGGGAGGCGAGGCACGGCCCACGTGTCACGAGCCCACGCCGTCCACTGTTCGTGCTTGAGTTCAAACAGCGGGACGCGAGAGGACAGGCCTTCGCCTTCCCGGCGCAAGTCGGCTCGGGTGATGGGGCCCTGGAGGTTGAGCACCGGTGCTTCACCGTTTGCCGTGATGCCGAGCACCACCACGCCTTGGGTCATGCCGGGGAACAGCAAGTTCGCTTCTTCGATGGCCCACGCATGGGTCCATCCGTGGTGCTTGACGAGCAACTCTCGCAGCGGGTGGGAGGATTGTTCGCGTAGCAAACTGTCAGGAGCGATGATGCGAAGCCGTCCTCCATCGTTGAGGATCTGAAGGCTTCGCTCGATGAACAAACGGTAGAGGTTGACGTTGCCGCGCATCGTTGAGAAACGAGGTCGTCCGTTGTCGGTCAAACTGCGAAGGCGCTCACCGAGTTCCTTGCGGAGCTGGCTTCCGTCTTCCATGCCTCGGAATCGGTCCTTGATGCGAAGCCAAGGAGGGTTGGTCAGCACCAGTTCAGGCGCTTGCTCCCAAGGCCACTCGCCCTGGAGTGCATCGCCCTGCTGAACGCCAGCATCAAGGAGGGATTCCATCTCTTTGCGGGAAATTTTTCCCGGCGTTTCAGGACCGAAGCTCACCAGTTCGTGGCGGATGGATTCAAGCAACAGACGGGCCTTGGTGCTCTCGACGACCAGCGGGTCGACATCGAGCAGTTGAATGTTGGAGAACAAGCGACGCGTGTCTTCCTTTCTGACCTCTGGGTCTGCCTCCTCGTGGGCGTCGGCGTGCCGACGAATCAGGCGGGCATGGAACAGACCGCCACCGCAAGCGGTGTCAGCGACGGGGAGTGGAATGCCACTGAGGGTTCGCAGGTCGTTGTTCACGGCTTCATGTTCTGCTTCGTCGTCCACTTCGCTGTCTTGCGTGGCTTTTGGAAGGTTGAGCTGTTCGACGTGTTGGCGGAAGCCAGGGGGGAGGCTGCTCATGAGGAAATTGGACTGCTGGACGGGTTTCTTTGGATTGACCAAACTGTCCTTCATCTCGGAACAAATGACGGCATCGGCCAGTCGTGGCGGTGTTGGGTGGGCGCCCCTGGGCGAGCGACCATCGGACTCGGCGTCGTGGCGAGCAAGAAGGTGGTCAAGGACATGACCGGGGTCGGTGAGGAGGTTGGCTGGAAGGGTCGGCCAGTCTTCGGGAAGGAGCGCAGCAATCGGCTGGAAGGTCTTGAGGGATTGTTCCCATGTGGTCAACCAAATGTCGATTTGTTGTTCGCGGTTGTCAAGGCATCGGTCCAATCGTGCATACCATCCACTAACCCCGTTTTGCAATGTCCCCACCAAACCGACGGGACGGCTTTCTCTCTTTGAAGATGTCTCTCAAGGAAAGGATGGAAAAGGGCCGTTACTGGCCCAAAAAGACGCCTGCTTTCTCGAACCATAACCACCCTTCTTTGACCCAGTCCAACAGCGCAGAGAGTTGCGTGTTTGAGGCACCGGCGACCTTGGCGATCTTCCTGAGGGCCGTCAATTCCTTTCGGTCGTAGTCGCCGTCAACCGCAGCGACCAAGGCCGCATCGCGAAGGACGATTTGTGCGAGCGTAGGGTCAAGGTCGGTCAGGGACTGCTCGAGGGGGATGGGTTGTTCAAATCCTGCTCGAACGGTGATTCTCGATTCGGGGTGGAGCATGGCTCTTCCCATCATCGCCTCGATGGTGGCGATTTCTTCCCGGACCAGTTCGCCGTCGGCGGCCGCGATGTAGACCAAAATTTCAGCATACCGAACCCGTTCTTGTGGCGAACGATGGACCAACCCATCGGGGAACATGGCGCCTCATTCCTCGAGCGTGTCAAGGAGTTCGTAACCCTCTTTCATCCACTTGTAGCCCTTGATGGTCCAGTTGAGCAGTTGTTCAACGGCGTCTTCCCGCAGGCCCAAGTGTTCGGAGATGTCCTCCAAAGCGTCCCGTTCGTCCTCGTCGACCGTGCCGTCGGCTGCCGCCATCATGACAGCGTCACGTAGCGCAAGACGACCGGCCTCGCCCGACAGTTCCTCCAGGCACTCCTCCAAGGTTGGTGGATTCTTGAGGGCGGCGCGAATGGCTTCTCGCTGTCCGGGAGAAAGCAAGGCTGTGCCGAGGCGCTGCTCAAACATGGCCATTTCATCGACCGTCAGTTCGTTGTCGATGCGAGCCATGAAGGCCAACAAGCGAGCGTAGGCGAAGCGTTCCTCTCGGGGGAGTTTGTGTACCGTATCGGGTAGCATTACGCGGCCACGGGGCGCTTCTACCCAATGAACCCAACGGACAAAAGCCCCCACAAACCCCCAATCTTGAAACCACCTTTTGGTGCCCGA
The DNA here is from genome assembly GCA_049627345.1 of Candidatus Poseidonia sp. Classification (GTDB taxonomy): domain Archaea; phylum Thermoplasmatota; class Poseidoniia; order Poseidoniales; family Poseidoniaceae; genus Poseidonia. The sequence continues at coordinate 8,454 of JBMZXF010000009.1, forward strand.
GGGGCATGGTTGAGGGCAGCGATTCACCGGTGGTCATCTGGACGGGCCGCGGCTGCGGTGCTTGCGTTCAAGCCAAACGTTTGCTCGACGGAAAACGGGTGGCCTACAAGGAACGCCGACTGAAAAACGACCCTGCGATTCAACGCGCCTTTGCTCGCGCCACCGGTGGGGCGCGAACCGTTCCGCAAATCGTGGTGGGCGACCACCATGTTGGCGGGTTTGATGACCTGGTGAACCTTGAGCGATCGGGTGAATTGGACGTGCTGCTCGGGCGAGCGGAACCGCCCGCACAACAAAGCCTGTGGGAGCGAATCAAATCCAGTCTTCGAGGCTGACGACCACACGGACAAGCGTTGAAGAGGCAGCATCTTTTCCTCTCGCCATGCACCCCAGCGTGAACGTGCTCGGCACCGAACTTGAGCCATGCTCACAGGACCCGCTGACCGGCTGGTATCGGGACGGCTGTTGCAACACCGACGACAACGACCACGGCTCCCACACGGTGTGCTGCGTCCTCAACGACGACTTCCTCGAATTTGCACGGGACATGGGTAACGACCTCATCACGCCCGCACCGAGATTCAATTTCCCTGGCTTGAAAGCCGGTGATTCTTGGTGCGTCTGTGCCCGAACCTGGTTGTTGGCCGTTAATGCGGGCAAGGCGTGCCCTGTGGATTTGGAAGCGACGCACCAGCGGGCGCTTGACATCATTCCTCTGGACGTGCTTGAGACGCATGCGCTGTAGATGAATATTGGAACACCAACACACGCAGCATCAACCATATCACGATGCCCCAGGCCAGCAGGTTGACCATTCCAAGGAGCCGAACGTCTTCTGCAAACAGGTCGTCCAGCCATCCAATGGTGAGGCTTGACCCCCCGAGACTGATGATGTAGACGGGGACGGCGGTGGGGAGGGTCCACGAGACCGGCTTTCGGTCGTCAAAGGTGAACCAGCGGTGAACGTAGTGAGCAAAGACGCCGGTGGCGCCCCAACACACCCCCCATAACAATCGGACATCGGTGCCAGCGAACATGGCGAGGAGCACGACCCATGTCAGGTAGAAGATGAGGCTGTTGAAGCCGCCGGCCATGCTAAATCGAATCAGCGAGCCACGAGGCACACGTTCGTCGAGCCATGCCATGGCGTCAATCGTCATTGGTGACCACGTCGCTGGGTTTCCCGGTCAGCATGCCACGAAGCACGTCGTTGTCCTCCTGCATGGCATCCATAATGGCGTATTTTACCCCGAGTTCGTCCGCTAACACGCCAAGGGCGGAGCTGTCCTTGGGCAGGCACTTGCCACCAAAACCACGGCGAAGGCCAAAGATCGGGTCAAGGTGCGAAGGACCGATGGGTTGGGCTTGATCGGCCGTGATGATGTCACGGATGGCGTACCAGTCTTCGCCCATGCCCTGACAGATGTCGTACATTTGGTTGGCAAAGGTAACCTTCAGTGCATAGAACGTGTTTTTGGTGTACTTCACCAGTTCGGCTTGGGTGGGCGTGACTTGGTACACCTGCTCTTTTCGAAGCACGCCAGCCTCTCGATGCTGCTGAAACACCATCTCTGCCACGTCCTTGTGGTGCGTCCCGACCACCAGGATGTCTTGATTGGCAAAATCTTCGAGACGCCGGCGTTCAACCAAAAACTCCGGCGAATAAGCGATTTTCAAGTCGGGGTAGCGCTCGTGATAGGTCTGCGTGGTGCCCGGTACGACGGTGCTCTTGATGACGGCCGTGAAGCCTTTGGGCAGTGCGTCGAGCACGCCTTCGACAATGGTGGTGTCACAGGCACCCGTTTCAGGATGCGGCGGCGTGGGGACGGCGATGTAGGCCATGTCGACGTGGTCGATGACATCGCTGAGCGATGTACCTCGTGCCGGGTCGTGAACATACAGGTCGTGGGCGTGCCCGAAACAGTGTTCAATCGCTCCGCCAACCATGCCAGCGCCAATGATGCCTACCTTCATGTTCATCGCTCCGTTCAACGGTGGGGGGTGGGGTCCAATTTTCCGTCTTTCGCCATTTGAGCGGCTTGAAGGAGGGAATCGGGCGTGCCGCAGTCCACCCATGTCTCTTCGCCAATTGAGAGGACAGCGGCCCGACCGGCCTTGACGTAGGTCCGGGTGATGTCGGAAATGGAGAAGGAATCTCCGTGGTCGGCGACGGCCTGGTCAAGGTGGGTCCAGAATTCCTCGTCGAACATGTAAATCCCGCCGATGGCGAGGTTCGAGGGCGGATTTGACGGCTTTTCGACAACGTCGCAGATGTTGCCATCATCATCAAACACGGCCACACCAAAGGCTTCCGGATGGGGTTCTTCTCGGGCGATGAGGAGGCAACCCGGTGGTGTCGCTGCTTGCTCAAAGGCAGCGACGCGTTCGCCAAACTCGAGCGTCGTGATGTTGTCTGAGAAGTACACCATGAGACGGGCATCGGAGTTGTAGGGTCTCGCCAAGTTGAGGGCGTGGGCCACGCCAAGTGGCTCCTCCTCGATGACGTAGTGAATGCGTTCGCCCGGAAGGCCTTGACCAACGTGTTTTGCGATTTGCCCGACGAACTGGTTTGAGATGATGGTGATGTCCTTGATGCCTGCCCGGCGGATGGTGCCCAGCGCATAGTCGATGACCGGCCGCTCATGCAGGGGAAGGAGCGTCTTCTGCGTGTAGCGCGTGAACGGAAGAAGACGGGAACCGTAGCCTCCGGCGACGAGGATGGCCTTCACTGTCATGCCTTTGGTGGCATGAGGGCGGCTTTAGAAGATGCTCATTGAGAATCGCCGCCGCCCTTTGATTTCATCAATTCCTCAACGGCTCCGTCCTTGGCGTTTCGCTCAAACCAACCGGAGGCGACCAAATCCCCCAAACGGCTGACGCCTTCCTCAATGTTGTCCATGTCGCGAGCCTCGGCGATGTCCCACAGGCGTTGGGCCTCTTCGGCGTAGTGTTGGTTGGCCTCTTCCACGAGTTGCTCGCTGACCCGCAATTCCCCTTCCAAGCCAGCGTAGTCTTCCTCGTGCAGGGCCGGGTCCACGCGCTGAGCCATTGCATCAATGTCAATGCCTGGCTTGCCGAAGGCCGGGCCTTTCTCGTCCCCGCCTCGCGTTCGAAGAAAGGTCTCGTTGGAGGCCGTTCGTCCGACCGTTGAAGCAAAGGCGAGGTGAAGGTGGTCCGATTCCTCGCTGCTCAGGTCCAAACCATGGAGCTCATCCCAACCGAATTCAATGCTGTCGAGCACGTCGCTCAATCGGTCCTGCAGTGTTTTTTTGCGATGCAAACTCAACCACAAGCACACCATCACCAAGGCCAAGAACACGATCAACCCTTGGAGAATGACGAAGAGCTCAACGCCACCGAGGTAAGCACCGATGGCCCAAAGGTCGGCCACACCAACGATGATCCACGTTATGATGACAGCACGGCGATGCGCTTGGCGCTCGTCGACGAAGAATTGCTGAATGAGGTCCTTGTTCGCGGTCAACCTACCCACCTATTTTGCGGCGATGGTGCTGATTTTCTCCAACGTTGGCTCGTCAAGTTCGGTGTCAACGTCCCAACCCATGTCTTTCAGCCCGTTGATGACGCCTGCGTCAAGGATGGTGGTCATGCGTTCCACCGCATATTGGAACAGCAGTCCACACAACAGAACGGTGGCCAACCCGAATTCCCAGCGTGTGAGGGCAGCGACGCCGATGCCGATGAGCACGATGACCACGGCGACTGGAACGAGGCGCTGCTTCACCTTCAGGCGCGAGGCATGCGCGTCGAGGACGCGCTGCGCCCCCTCTTTCTTGCTTGCCATGGCGCAGGGATGCTGCCCCTCATGGTGAAGATACCGCTTCTCGCGAAAGCCATTCGTTCAATTCCGCAAAGGTCTCGTCGAGCCCGTTCCCTCCTCGCTCCTGCACGAGCACGCTGTCACTCATGGTGAAGTGTCCCCGAGGCTGGGAGATCAGGTGTTGGAGCAGATTCCCCATGGCTTGTTGCATGTTGGCCACCTGCTCGACCTGCATGTTGAGCAAGCGCTCCATGCTGTTGAACACCACGTCGTTTCGTTCCTGACGCGCCTCAAGTGCATTGGAGGCCGCTGTCATGGCTTCCTCCTGGCGTTTGAGCAACTCGCGAGCCGCCGGACTGCCCACGGCGTCACGCCGCTGAAGCTCCTCGATGGCGGTGTTCAACTCCACGTGCCGTCGAGTCAGTGCGCGCTGCAGACTCTCCACTTGGCCGTTGGCCTCACGAAGCTGCGTGGTGAGTTGATGCCCGTCACGTCGCATCCGGCCCAATTCCGCACTGTGATGAGCGGATTCGGCCAGGAACGCCACCACAATGGCCAAGCCGAGCGCCATTTCGGGATGCACCATCATTGCTGTTGCTGAAAACCACGCTCCACTTCCCCAAACGACCGACCTGAGTATGCCCATGACTCAGTATAGGTGTCCGTGGGATAAAGTCGGTCGCTGGGACTGCCGCGGGCTCCCATCATGACGGAAGCAGGATGAAGCAGTCGTCGTCCACTTCAACGACCAAGCCGGTGGTCAGCAGATGGTCCAGCGCTTCATCGGTTTCATCGTCTTGGATGTTCGAAGCGCGAGTGTGGTCAAAGATGGCTTGAAGCGAGGCGACCGGTTCACCCCGAGCCAGTTCGAGTTCGATGCTCATGATGACCGACTGGCATGCGATGGCCAAGAGCGGGTCGTCGGTGTTGGCGTCGGGCATCAGGTCGAGGAAGATGTTCGCAGGGTGCGTCGCTTCGCTCACCGGTTCAACGGCTGGCTCGGAGGTGGCGCGCTCGCCAAGTCCTCGGAGCGCGTGAGGCTCGTTGAGGTCAAAGCAATCAAACAGGTTTCGCTGGTGAGGGTCGTCCTGTTCTTCGGTTGAGGCCTCAGGCTCCAAGCGGCGACCCAAATCGTCAAGGCGCTGGAGGCGCTGGTCGATGACGACCTTTTCACGCAGCAAATCAAGGGCGAGCAGATCCATCGTCATGTTGGCCTGTTCAACGATCCAGTCGTGGACGTTCCAGTTTGGATTCACACCCAACATGGCATCCGATAGTTGGCGCACTTCGGCAGGCATGTCCTCCACGGAGACACGACGTTCCTGCTCGTTTTTGTGCTCGTCCGCCATGCTCATTCTTCCGGCTTGACAGCCTATGAAACATCCCCTTCTCGTTCCGTGCAGGGCACCGATGTTCACGAAAACAGCACGAGATTCACCAACGCCGAAACGGGGCCGTTGACGCCCACGCACTCTTCGTGGAGGGAGGGTCGCGTTCATGTAGAAGCGCCATGTACGACAGGCCATGAGTGACCATCGCATCACGGTTCTGCCAGGCGACGGGACGGGCCGAGAAGTGGCGCTGGAGGCCCAGCGTATCTTGGATACCATCCAGGAACACTCGAATCACGGGTTTGACCAGACCGTCATTCCCTGCGGCGGTGAGCACTATATGGCCACCGGTGAAGAATGGGCCGAAGGTTCGTTCGACATTTGCAAAAACGAAACGGACGCCATCTTCCTCGGCGCCATTGGCTACCCAGGGGCTCGCTTGCCCAACGGCGACCTCGCCGGTGGGTCGGTCATCCTTGGCCTGCGCAGCGGCTTGGACCTCTACGCAAACGTGCGACCGATCAAACTCTACGAAGGTGTGCCCCACAAGATCCACGGCGGCTTCCGACAGATTTGGGAGCCCGGCATGGTGGACATGACCATTCTGCGAGAGAACACCGAAGGCCTGTACCACGCGTTGTTGCGAAGGTCCGCTGACCGCGCCCAAGGACGTGAAGAATACGAGCCCGAGCCGATGACCTTCCCCGGTCTTGAAGGCGAGGTGGCCTACGACCCACGCCCCATCTCCAAGAGCGGCTCCGAGCGCCTGATTCGCATGGGCTTTGAAATCGCTGAGACCCGCAACGGTGCACCGGCCGACGGCGTCCGCCGCGTGTCCTGCATCGACAAGTCCAACGTCACCCGAGGATGCCAACTCTTCCGCTCGACCTTCGACGAAGTGGCCGCAGGCTACCCCGGGACCGAGGCCGACTACGGCTACATCGACGCCTTCATGCAGTGGATCACCCGCTCGCCCGAGCACTACGACACCGTCGTGACCTCGAACATGTTTGGCGACATTTCCACCGACCTCGGCGCCGTGCTTCAGGGCGGCATGGGCATGGCGGCCTCGGGCAACATTGGCGACGACCACGCCTTCTTTGAACCCGTTCACGGCTCCGCTCCCAAGCACGCCGGTCAGAACAAGGTCAACCCCATCGCTTCCATCAACTCCATTCAGATGATGATGGATTACCTCGGTCGCAAGAACAACGACGACGACCTCGTCGCCATTGGCCGTCTCATCGACGACAGCGTGGCCGACCACCTCAAGGAAGGCAAGATGCTGACCTACGACATCGGAGGAACCGCTTCGTGTTCCGACGTCGGCATCAGCATTGCTGACCGCTTGGCGGCCAAGCTCAAAGAACGCTGACCTCGAATGCAGTCCTTTGCTAGCAGGTACCGAGTCAATCGAGAAGCGGAGCGATAAGCTCCGGAGCCCTCGGGAACAGCACGAGCACAGCAATGACGATGACGACGATCGTCAGGTAGTCCCTGATGCTCATTTTCTTTGGGTGCTCCTCTTCATCGGATTGTTTCGACTGTTTCCACATCGAGGTGATGGTCCACCACGAAAGGGCCAACAGGCCAACGACGAGGATGAACGGCAGCGCGCTTGCCACCATCGATCCGCGGGGTGTCATGCGCGGAGAGCCCCGCGTGTTCCCTTAAATTTTCATCCAGCAGGGCGGGTTCGTCCCCCAATGTAAGCATAGGCAGTCAGCGTTGTTTCAAGGCTGAAAGCATCTCGGCAAGCCCTTCGTTCAGCACCGCTTGGTGGTCGTAGGCCTCGTCAAGGTCCACCTTCCCTTCCTCAGCTGCCATGATGAGCATGGCGTTGAGCGCTCGGGACAACTCATCGACGATGGTGATGCTGCCCTGTTGAGCAGAGCGGGAGAGCGGGTTCAGGTCGATCACGATGACGGTTTTCCCCATCGCGACCAAGGCGTTGCATCGGTCCCCGTCCTCCAACGGCACGAGAATGACGTCGCTTTCGAGGATACCTTCACGGTGGCACGCCGCTCGAGGGCCTTTCAAGCCGGGAATGTGGGCGTCGGGCGCATGGCCCAAAACTGGCACATCGAGTCCCAGTGCTGCCTTACGCTCGTTGATATGGCCGAGAATCGCTTCCATCCGTTCGGGCGTCCGGTAGAAGATGTTCACCTCCACCGGGCACGAGAGCACGTTGGCCAGCCGAAGCATTTCATCGCAGGCCAGGGCGGCGACGTTGCCGTTGATGCTCAACACCGGACGCCGGGCAGCCTGCAGGGCGGCCAACGCTTGTCGGGATGCTCGAAGAGCGCTGTCCGTGGTTCGCTCGCCCAAGAGGTAGTCAAAGGCCTCGCCACGCCCGTGGGCGATCATGGCGCTGTCGGCCAGCATCCCCTTTTTTGCGGCCACCTCCAAGCGGTGCCGCATCAGCAACGAAGCATAACGTGGGTGGCTGGGGTCGGCCGCGATGTCGTCCATGCTATCGCCTCAAAGGCCCTTGACGAGCATGCTCATGTCAAGCGGGGCAACGCCACGGTTGATGACGCTGGTGGAGATGACGTCCAAGCCGCACTCGTGCCACGATTTGAGGTCGTCAAACACGATGCCACCGCTGGCTTCGAGGACGACATGCTCGCGAACGCCTTGGTCTTCCATCTGTTCGCTGATGGCCTTGCACTGGTCGGGCGTGAAATTGTCGAGCATGACGACCAAACGGTCCACGCCCTCTTCGCCTCGTCGTTGAGACCAAACCATCGCCGCCATCATGGCTTCCTTTTCCGTTCGGGTTTCAACCTCCAAAAAGGCACCAACGTCCGACGGATTCACCTGCTGCAGGTAGGTGACCAAACGCTCGGCATGCGTTTCAAGCTCTTCGTGCATGCTGGCCAAGTCGTTTTCTTTGATCATCACCGCATCGTCCTTTGACAGTCGATGGGTTAAGCCCCCGCCCATGTGAACCGCCCACTTGTCCAGCAGGCCCCACACCGTTTTCCGGGTGCACGCGATCTGCTTTGGGGCGATGGCCGACCAGCGCTTGGCTTCCGTGGCGATGCCGGAGAGTTGCCCCAAGGCGTTGAGCGCCAAACGCTCGACGGCCAGGACATCGTCCCGGGCACCGCTGAACACCGCGATCTCATCACCGGATGACACGCGCTTGCCGTCGCCGGCAAACCACGAAACACGCACCGATGGCGCCCAAATCTGGAGGATGTAATCCACCACGGCGCATCCCACGACCAACCCGTCTTGACGAGCAAAAACGGTGGCCTCAATGGAAGGTCCTGCGCCGGACAGGGGCATGTCAATACCATCGTCACCCACCATGGCGCTGACCCAACGGTCGATGCTTCCGATCAGTTTCCGACTGGCGCCGTCTTCCATGGTCCACAGTTCATGCCCACGGTCGTGAGGCAAGAGCGGTGCATCGGCCATGATGGGAGGGAGCGCGGATGACCACTTCAAGCCACCCCTTCCAACGACCTTTTCATTCGCAGCCCCTCCCCAGCCCATGGTTCGAGTGACGGTGGTTGGTGCAGGCATCGCCGGCCTGACCACCGCCCTGTATGCCGTCACTGCAGGTCATCACGTGGTGGTGCTCGACCGGACCGACCGGCTTGGTGGACGGGCAACCTCTCAAACCGTGGACGGCGCACCCTTCGGCTACGGTTTGCACCTGCTCGACAAGCGAGGCCCGCTGATGAAGGTCGTGAAGAAGATCAGCCGCTTGCCGGTCGTGCTCGCCAGTCCACGAATGGACCGTCTCCACGTCGTGGGCGTTGGTCCGCTCCGGCCGCGCAACAACGTCCGACTGGCTGCGCAACTCCGTCGTGAATTGAAACAGGCAGACCCGACTTCTCACGCCGCCGCCGCTGCCGCACTGCTGGCGAACTCGGGCGTTGTGAGGTTCGGTGACCGGTACGCTGGGCTGCAGAAGAGTCGGCTGGCGGTGGTCGGCGAAGGATGGGCGGGCGTGGTTGGGAGAATGGCTGCGGCGCTGGATGAAGTCGGCGTGCTCATCGAGGCGAATTGCAAGGTGAATGCAGTCAATGGAGGCAAGGTTTCACTAGAAGACGGCCGAACGTTTGACAGCGACGTCGTGGTCCTCGCTTGTGGCCACTCCCAAGCCAAACGGTTGCTGCAAACCGTGGACGAAGCAGCCCTTGAGGGGGTTCAACCGGTCCGCGTCAGCACCCTCGACGTCACCCTCTCGTCAAGGCCTCTGGGCGACCTTCACGGCGTCATTGAGCCCGAGGAAGGTGCCTACGTGTTGGACGTGGCGAACATCCAACCAAAATTGGGTCTCGAGGGGGCCTTCCTTTCGGCGGTCATGGTTGAACGCGAAGGCGAGACCAACGACGAGCGTTTGGAGCGGTTGGAACAGATGGTCGACCGGCACGCCAAAGGTTGGAGGAAGCACGTGCTCCATGAGCGTCGACAGCGCGACATCGTCGTCCAAACCACCGGGGAAAAACCGGCGTTCGACGCCTATGCTGAACAAGGTATTCTTCTCGCTGGCGAGTGGGTGAATTCCGACCACTCGCTTGCAGACGCTGCGGCGGCCACGGGCCGGCTGTGCGGACAAACCATCCGTTGAACCCTTATTCACCGCCGCAGACGACGGCTTGTCATGCGCTTTGTTTCGTGGAACGTGAACGGCTTGCGAGCGGCCATTCGCAAGGGCATTGATGCCTACTTTGAGGACCTGAACGCCGACGTGATGATGCTTCAAGAGACTCGAACACTCGAGGAACAACTCCCCAAGGGGTGGTCGTGGCCAAGCGGATGGCAGGTAACCCTTCACCCGGCCGAAAAGAAAGGGTACTCGGGCGTAGCAACGGGTACCACCAGCTCCCACACGGTGGTGCAAACCGGCAAAGGCGGCAACCTCGATCCGTCCGACCTCGAGGGGCGCGTGCTCGTCACCGAGGCCAACGGCGTGGTCTGCATCAACACCTACCTGCCCAGTGGATCAAACAAAGACGAGCGGCAGCAATTCAAGGAAGGGTGGATGGAAGAATGGCGGACGTTCATTCGCCCCTACCTCGATGATGAGCGCCCCGTGGTGGTCTGCGGCGACCTCAACATCGCTCACACGGAAGATGACATTTGGAACCCAAAGGGTAACGCCAAGAGTTCGGGCTTCCTTCCCCACGAGCGAGCATGGTTCACCGACCTGCTCGAGGACGGCTGGGTCGATGCGTTCCGCACCAAGGTCGGACCCGGCGAAAAGGTGTATTCGTGGTGGTCCAATCGGGGTCAAGCACGGGCCAAGGACCGAGGCTGGCGCATCGATTATTTCCTGCTCAATTCGGCAGCAGCAGCCGCGTTGGAGGACTGCACCATCGTGCGGCAGGGTGGCATCGATGTGTCCGACCACGCACCGGTTGTCCTCGACCTGAACCTCTAATCCTCAAGTCGTCCAAAGCGATGACGCACTTTGGATACTATCCAGTACACGCCGTCGCGCAACGGCAGCGGCACGAGCCACGCAAAGGGGAACCACATGGCGTAGTACCAGCGCATGCACAGCAGAAGGCGAATGGCACCGGCCGAGCGTGCGTAGGGAACGCCGTCCCGCACCACGTACACGGTGTCCATGGCCTGGAGACGAGCGGGGAAGGTGGCGATCAGGGCTTGACCCTCATTGGACTCGATGCCGTGGATGTCAAGCTCAGCCGAGGCTTTGGCCCTGGTCCGTAGGAACCGAGCCAACCCGTTACACATGACGCAGTGCGCATCGATGAGCACCGTGGTTTGGGTCATGGTTTCACCCGTTGTGTGCTTCTTCGAGGGTGCTGAACGCCACGAGGAGTTCGTCCACGCGGTCCCGGAGTGTTTGCAAATCGTTGTCGGCTACCGTGACCGTCAACGTCGCTTCGGCACCCTCGGCTTCCAACACCGGCTCGTACCCCTGTGCTTGGGCAACTTCAGCCATGGCTGCTCCCAGTGCCTTGCTGCCTGACCATCGCACTTCCATCACGTGCTCTTCGGTCATGGTGACGCCTTGAGGTGGGCTGATATGAGACTAACCGTTCGCTCAACGCATGCCTCAGCCTGCCGATGACCCGTTCGTCGTGGCGGGCAGCGGTGGTGTGGTACTGGGCGAAGCCCGAACCAACCACGAAGGGCGCAAGGCACTCCTCTTGGTCAGGGGCACCGAGGACACCACCGAACTGCGAGCCTTGGCTGAAACGATGGGCATCACCATCGTTGAAACCGTGCTGCAGTCGGGTCACATCGACCCACGCACCTATTTCGGGAAAGGTCGGCTTGAGGACATCGCAGACGAGCGCAAGAGCACGCTCCCGGGCCATCCTTGGGAAGGCGTGGATTTGGCGATCATCCACACCAACGCCACCCCGCGGCAACTCGTGGGTGTGAGCCAGGCGCTTGGCATCGAGATTTGGGACCGAGTACGGCTACTCCTCGCCTTGTTCACGGCCCACGCCTCCTCGGTGGAAGCCCGAACCCAGGTTCGTATCGCCCAACTTCAGTCCGACCGCACCATCCTCAGGGAATTGGCTCAACAGCAGACGACCGGCGAGCGTGCTGGGTACGGCGGTGGCGGTGTGACCGCCCTTCAGAACGTCATTTCCAACCTGAACCGCGAATTGACCAACCTGCGGCGCCGTCAGAAAAAACACGCCAACGCTCAACGAGAGCACCGTCGACAACGGGTGCGAAGCGGTGCGATGACGGTGGGGTTTGTGGGCTACACCAACGCCGGAAAATCCTCGTTGTTTCAGCATTTATCGGGAAAAACCGTACTTGTTGAGGACCAATTGTTCTCCACGTTGGAGACCACGGTGGGCAGGATGGAGAAAAGCCCGAGAATTCTTCTGGCCGATACCATCGGGTTTATTGATAACATTCCAAATGCCACATTAGCGGCATTTAAAGCAACTATTGCTGAAGCAATAGATGCTGATTTAACGCTGATTTTGCTTGACACCTCCGACGCCCTTCTTGAGGCCCGACGAAAACTCGAGACCACGCGTCGAGAGGTGCTTGAGCGTCAGGAACACGAACCCGACGCCCTCGAGGAGGCCCGAACACCACACGTGGTGTTGACCAAGATTGACGCCACGACGCCTCAGCAACAACAAGCGATCAGCGACCTCGTCATCGAGCAGGGGTTCCCCAAACCCGTCGCCATTTCTTCCTTGACCGGTGCCGGCATCGAGGAACTTCAGCAGTTCATCCGTGAGCAGCTGTTTGGTGCTCCTGTGTTGATTCATGTCCACCCGCCATCCACGGACTCAAGCGACGCCAGCGAACGCATCATCTCATCGATTTACGACCAAGGCATGGTTGAGCAGGTCCACACGGAGGCGAACACCACGGTGCTCAACGTATGGATGACGGCAGCCTGTCAGGCTCAACTGCAGGCTCGGTGGGGCGCTCGCATTGACATCAAGTAGGGCGCACGCTTCCCGTCAACCATGTCGGAGCAGACGGGGGAGGAACTCACCTACCTCGACGACATGGTGGACGAGCATCCGGTGCTGTTTGCTTCCTCCGACACCGTGCTGACCATCGAAGACCCAAACCTCCACCCGATGGGCAAGGCAACGGCCATCTTCTTGTTCTTCACGTGCATGCTCGGCTTTCTCAACGGCTTGGACTACGCCTCGCCCAACGACGGTTTGGTCCGTCCTGACGAATTCGTCTACCGACTTGCCTTGACGGCCCCTGACGACACGGCCACCTTCACCGGCAGCGTCGTGGACGAGCGCGGCAACCCTGTGGTCAACGCCACGGTGTACCTTTCGTGGCTTGAGGAAGCGACCGGCATGTGGGTTTCTGAGGAAAACCTGACCGATGAAAACGGCCAGTTCGGCTTCGAGAAACTCGACCCCGGGCTGGTTCGGGTTGACATCATCGTTGAGCGAGACGACCACCGCGACGTGTTCTCCAATCGCGTCTTGCTCTCACCGCCCGCCCTCATTGAACCGATCGGCTTCACGGCCATTGATTTTGAATTCCCGTCGGCGGCGGCGTTCGCTCAGGAGCCGTGCGGCAACAACGTCTCGGCGTGTGAAATTCGAACCATTGACCGAACGCCTTCACAGATGGACCACCCGCTGATGGACCCGAGCGCTGCTACCGGCTACGTGCTGGTTGGGTTTGCCTTCATGGGGATCGCGCTGATCGCCGCCGGTTTTTCCCTTTGGGCGCTGAAGGCCGGCTCCGTGGTGTTGCTGCGAACGTCGTCCGTCCTGGCCTTCTTCACCATGGGCCACTACTATTCAGCGTGCATCTTTGGCCTGTTGGCCTTCGTGCTGACGTTCGCCATCCCGCGTCGCCACATCCCCTTGGAGTGATCAAATCCAGCGGACACTACCGGTGTCAACGTCGTAGACCGCACCGTGAACCGACACACCGTCTTTGAGCATCGCATTGGCCTGGAGCGCTGCGACATCCGAGCGAAGTTTGGCGTCAGCATCGGCGATCATCCTCGGTTCAAAACCCGAGAAATCCTTGCCGGACAATTCCCCCAGCGTGGCCTGCACGTCGGCGACAGAAAGGCTGGCCATGGCGCAGCGTGTGTGAGGCATGATGACGATGCATTCGCAGTCCAGCAGGTAGCTGGCCAAGACGATGTCCTTGGTCACCTCGGGGTTCAACTGTCCGCCTGCGTTTCGCACGACTTTCATGTCGCCCTCGTTGAGCCCGAACACGGCGTGGGGAACGATCCTCGAATCCATGCAGGTCAGCAAGAGGAGCCGCTGGCCTGCTTTTCCGGGAACGCCTTCGGCGTCAAACGAAGCGGCGTACGTGGCGTTGGCCGCCTGCAAGGCTTCGATGAGGGCTTGTGCGTCGTTCATGCACTCCAGCCCCGCAAGGTAGCATTTTGTTGTTGCTCGTCCGTTGGTGACGGAACCGTGGCCCTCGGGAACAGAGAAGCGACCTCCTTATGGTGGAGGGGCGACCTCATCCTGTCATGGACCTGAACGGCGCAACGTGGATGGTCCGTCAGTTGGAGCAACCCGTGTCCATGGTCCACCTTGACGAGCACCACGGCGTGTTTGCCGGTGGCTGGGACGGGCGCGTGACGCACTGGGACGAAGCCGGCGAACACGTCTGGACGGCCCAAACCAACGACCGCATCAGCGCATTGGCCCTCAGCGAGGACGTGGCCGTCGTCGCCAGTGGCCTCCACATCGTGGCCCTTGACCGGGCGACGGGCGAAGAGCGCTGGTCAATGGCGTTGGAAGGAAGCGCCGATGCCGTCGTGTGGTGGCAGGGCGATGTTGTGGCGGTCTCTTCCGTGTACGACATCGAACACAACGACTTCATCGAATCAGCGATTTGGCGCTTTTCTCCAGACGGGGATCTCCAATGGGTGGAACGAATGGATGAGCGTCCATGGACCCTCATCGAGGTTGATGACCGCCTTCTTGCGGGCCTCGGCCGGCCGAGATGCGGGCACCTCGACGTGTCGAGCACACCACCGTTTGCGCACACGTTGCCGCCCACCTCCTCGCCGACCACCTGCGGTACCGGCGGGCGAACACAAGGCCTGTTCGGTCAAACCGACGGCAACGTGGTTTCTCACGAGGGAGCGGTCCTGTCCACCGAAGCGGGCGCCATCGAGCATCTGACCTGCATGGTGAAGGGCTACGTGGCCACAACGGACACGGGATTGGCCGTTGGTCGAACCGAAACCGGCGAACAGTGCTGGTCCTCGGATGGCGCCCCGGTATCCGCCCAATCCGAAGCCATGGAACACGACGGCGCCTCCTTGCTCTGGTTGGCCCGTGCCGACGGCGCTGGCAGCACCCTCCGAGTGTGGGCGACCAATCGCGGCGGCATGCTGGCCGAAGGCTCGTTTTCCAAGATCCGGTCCATGCACGGAACCAACGAGCGCCTCATCGTCGGTTGCGAGGACGGCAGCCTTCACGTGTGGGAGCGGGAGATGTTCCACCGTCGTCTCAACAGCGATGCACCACCGGCCGAAGAGGCCGACGAACGCACGTCAGCCCTTCAGGCAAAGCTTCGGGCGCTTCGTCGCTGACTCAGCCTTGCTTCGGCCCCGTCATTTGTTCGGGTCGCACCCACTGGTCGAACTCCTCGTTGGTCAGGTAGCCGAGTTCGAGTGCAGAAGCCCGCAGGGTCGTTCCTTTTTCGTGGGCGTTTTTGGCGATCTTGGCTGCTTTGTCGTAGCCGATGTGGTTGTTCAGTGCGGTGACCAGCATCAACGAATTCTCAAGGTGGGACTGGATGTTGTTCTCCACGGCGACCAAGCCTTCCACGCAGCGCGTTCGGAAGGTGCGGCATGCATCGGTGAGCAAGTCCACGGAGTGGAGGAAGTTGTGAATCATCAGCGGCTTGAACACGTTGAGCTCAAAGTTGCCCTGGCTGCCACCCACCGTGATGGCGGTGTGGTTGCCCATGACCTGACAACACACCATCGTCATCGCTTCGGATTGGGTTGGGTTGACCTTTCCAGGCATGATGGAGGAACCGGGCTCGTTGGCGGGTAACGCGAGTTCGCCCAAACCGCAACGAGGCCCCGAACCGAGCCAGCGAATGTCGTTGGCGATTTTCATCAGCGAGGCCGCCAGCGTGTTGAGTGCGCCTGAGGCGGCCACGATGGCGTCGTGAGCGGCCAGTTGGGCGAATTTGTTCTCGGCCGAACAGAAGGTCAGGCCGGTGATGTTGGCGATTTCATCAGCGACCATTTGCGCGAAGAGCGGGTGAGCGTTGAGACCCGTGCCCACGGCGGTACCGCCCAGTGCGAGTTCGAACAGGTCGTCGAGCGCAAAGTCCAGCCGACGGAGGTCGGCGTCGAGCTGGGCCACCCATCCCGAGGCTTCCTGGCCGAGGGTCAAGGGGACGGCGTCCATCAGGTGTGTACGACCGATCTTGACGATGTCAGCCCACTCGACGGCTTTGGCGTGGAGGGCGTCGCGCAAGGCGCGCACGCTCGGTAGCAGGCGGTGGGTGAAGGCTTCAGCCGCTGCGATGTGCATGGCCGTAGGAAACGTGTCGTTGGACGACTGCGCTCGGTTGACGTGGTCGTTGGGGTGGACGGGGGCCTTGGAGCCCAGCACGCCACCGGCGAGTTCGATGGCGCGATTGGCGATGACTTCGTTGGTGTTCATGTTGGATTGCGTTCCGCTCCCGGTCTGCCACACGCGAAGGGGAAAGTGGTCGTTGAGGTGCCCGTCGATGACGTCCTGAGCGGCCGCAATGATGAGGTCGCCCACCTCGGGGTCGAGTTGCTTGAGGGCCACGTTGGTCTTGGCGGCGGCCTGCTTGAGGATACCAAATCCACGAATCACACCGAGCGGCATGGTGTCGTGGCCGATGTCAAAATTCAGCAGCGAACGAGCGGTTTGGCAACCGTAGTAGCGGTCGGCAGGGACTTCGAGTTCACCCATGGTGTCGGATTCGATGCGCACGTCACCTTCCGGGGCCTCGGCGCGCAGGGACTGCGCTGGTGGAGCAGCCAGAGGGGGCGCCTGGGCTTCGAGCCCTTGCTGAATCAGACGAGCGATGGTGGCGGAGCGGCCGTCCGCACGGCCTTTGCCGACCTTTCGGTCCAGTTTTTTGGCGAGGTCTTCGGGGATGCTGATGCTCATGATTCGGCGGTCGCCGGCACGGTGTTTGGCCATGCTTCAAAGCCCGTAAAGGCGTTTAATAAATATGACCGAATAAGTTGTTTGACGCCATCAAGGTGGCTGCCTGTGCAAGCGCAGGTCAACCTTTGATGACTGATTTGAGGATGCGCAATGTCGTGCTTTCGCCCGGTGTCATGTTCCCCATGGCTCGCATGTCCTCGAATTCAGCCCAGGCTTCGCCCAAGCGCCCATCGGCCCACGCGTCGAGGAACCACGGGTGGATGTAGGAGGAACGGCATACGGTTCGGGTGTTCCCGAGGTCCGCAGCCACGGTATCGATGACCGCCAGCATGGCCTTGTTGCGCCCCGTTTCGGTGTCCGGCACGTCCCAATCGCCTTCGGACCACAACTTATCCATGGATTCCGCCGGTGGAATGGACTTCAGCCATTTTTTCATCTCGGCAGCCGTTCGTTTTGTGGACAAAAAGGCCAACCGCTCCGCACAGCGCGAAGTGGCGGCCCACGTTCTGAAGTTCTTGGCGGTGAACCCCATCCCGCTCGAATCACGGATGTACTGGTTGATGTGCTCGGCCTTGAGGTCCACTTCGTTGCCGGCTTCGGAGATGTACATGAACAGGTCAGCGTCCTTGGCCCCCAGCCGGTTGGTCTTGAGGATCAAATCCACCAGTTCGTCGTCCTCAATGGTGATGTGCCAGTCCTTTCCGGACTTGCCTGTGAACGAAAACACAGCGTCGTGGCGACCTTCGGCCGCCTCGCCTTTGATGTGCTTCACGTGCATGGACTTGAGGGTGGTCAATCCGTAGGATTCGTTGGCTTTGGCGTATTCGTCCGACCCCACTCGAATGTTGTAGAGGTCCATCAGGCGCACGACCAATGCAGCCACCGTGTTGAGGGTCATGCCACCTTCAGCCAGGTCTCGGCTGACCTGTCGGCGCAAGCGGGGGAGCTGGGAAGCGAAGTAGACCACGTCGTCGTACTTCATTTCCGTCGTGATCTCCGTCCACTCGGGGTGGTAGCGGTACTGCAGTCGCCCTTTCACGTCTCGCCCGGTTGCTTGGATGTGGCCGCGCGGGTTGGGGCAAATCCAGACGTCCTCCCACGCCGGCGGCAAGCCCATGCTGTTCCAACGTGCAATTCGATCTTCTTCCTCCACCGGTTCACCGTCGGGTGCGAGGTACTGCCATTCCACCTCACCTTCCTCGGTGGCGATGTTTTGACGTGATACACCCCGGAGTGAGGGGTCACTTCGAATCAGCGTTGCTCTGCGCAAGGCTTCATCGGCGTCAACCGGCATACTGCGCCCCTTCTCTCAACAGGTCATGAACTTAGGGGCGTTTATGATTGAATGAAGTCCGGTCCGATGCCGACCTGAACGCTTCCATCACGGTACACCCCGCGATACATCAGCATGGTTTGGAACGGCACCACCACGTCGCCTCGGGTGTTGACAGCGATGAGTCCGCCGCGTCCTCCGAAGGGTGCGACGTCGTTGAGGACGCGCTCAGCCGCCTCCGCCAGACTCGTATGCTGGTGATGAACGGCAACCGAATGGGCCGCGACGGTTCGAATGAACGCCTCGCCCACGCCCGTGCACGACACGGCCACCGTAGCGTCGGCCCAGGTGCCCGCACCAATGATCGGCGTGTCGCCCACCCGTCCGAGTGGTTTTCCGGTCATGCCACCGGTTGACGTCGCCGCAGCAACGTGGCCGTGGACGTCCAAGGCCACGGCACCAACCGTCCCCCAACCGTCTTCTTCCCCATCGTGGTCGAGCAAGGCGTCCTCTTCATCGGTGGCTCCGGGGCGTAGACGCTGGTCCCTCCACTTCTTCCACTGTGCTCGGCGCAAGTCGGTGGCGAACCACGTGGAGTCCACCTGTTCAAGGCCCTCCCGATTTGCGTAGGCATCGCCTGCAGCACCGGCGAGCATGACGGGCCACCCCCGTTCCAACAGCCGGTGCGCTGCCCGGATGGGGTGGCGCGTGGTGGTCAAGCCGACGACAGCACCGGCCGCTTGGTCGTGGCCGCGCATGATGCTGGCGTCCATGCAGACCTCGCCGGCCTCATCGAGCACCGAGCCTTGCCCAGCGTTGAACAGCGGTTCGTCTTCCATCGCTTCAACGGCGAGGGTGACGGCTT
Organism: Candidatus Poseidonia sp.; assembly: GCA_049627345.1. Taxonomy (GTDB): domain Archaea; phylum Thermoplasmatota; class Poseidoniia; order Poseidoniales; family Poseidoniaceae; genus Poseidonia. Next base: position 27,286 of record JBMZXF010000009.1, read on the forward strand.
CCAGTGCGGTGAGTTCACCGGTTGTGAGGCGCTGACCGATGTCGTCAAGCAACGCCTCCATGCAGGCCACACGCTGGGGGTCGGCGTCGGTCATGCCGCGCCAAGGCCCGTCGCCTCCTGCACCACCGTGCACGGCGAGGACGACCACGTGCTCACCTCACTCGATGACGCTGCAGCGAATGATTTGCTGGGGCTCTGCGGGGCGGTCGCCGGGGAGCTTTCGGCATCGCTCAATGGTGTGGACGACGTCCATGCCTTCGGACACGGCGCCGAAGACGGCGTGGTTGCCGTTGAGCCACGGCGTGGGCACGGTCGTCAGGAAGAATTGGGATCCACCGGTGTTGCGGCCGGCGTTGGCCATGGACAGCACGCCGGGCTTGTCGTGCTTGAGGGCGAGGGCGGAGGGCTCGCAAGGAATCTGCCAGCCTGGGCCACCGGTACCGGCTCGGCGGGACATGGGGTCTTTCGAGTGAGGGCAGCCGCCTTGAATCATGAAGTCTTCAATGACGCGGTGGAAATGAAGCCCGTCGTAGTGGCCCATGTTCACCAACTTGACGAAATTGGCGACGGTATCGGGGGCACTGCCGTGGAAGAGGTCGATGGTGATGTTGCCTGCGCTGGTTTCCATGAGAACTTGCATACCGCGACCACAGAGCGGCACTTGAAGAGGATTTGCCTCGTCTGCACGCAACCACAAGTTGATATTTCTCGCCTCCAGAAACGAACCATGAGCAACCCCATCGACATCCCCTTTGCGACCATGAACGGCGAAACCACCACGCTACGAGACCTCGGCGGAACCCGCTGGGTGGTCGTCAACGTCGCCAGCGCCTGCGGCGCTACCCCGCAATACGCCGGCCTTCAGGCCCTTCACGAGGCGGACGATGACCTGACCGTGGTCGGTTTCCCCTGCAATCAATTCGGCGCACAAGAGCCGGGAACCCACGATGAAATCTGTGAGTTCACGGCGTCAAAGTTCAACGTCTCCTTCCCGCTGATGGCCAAGGGCGATGTGAACGGTGCTGACCGTCTCGCCCTGTACGAAGCACTTTGCCAAACGGCCGATGCTGACGGTCATGCTGGCGACATTCGCTGGAATTTTGAGAAGTTCATCGTTGAGGAAGACGGTGCCGTTCAGCGGTTTTCCACCCGTGTTCAACCTGACGCCTTGCCTCTGTGAGCACCGTCGTTCGCTTCGACGTTGGAGGGTCCAGTCGCGAACCGAGGCATTTGGCTGAAGTTGACCCTCGGTGTTCATAACGAGTGGGCCGGAGGCGCGCATGGAACGGTTGGTCCGCTGACGTCGGTCACGGGGTGTTCGTCCTTGAGGCAGCCACATGTCAACCTTCACCGAACTTCACCTTGATGACCGAATCTTAGAGGCCCTTGATGACGAGGGCTACCGCACACCAACACCGGTGCAAGCGGAAACCATTCCTGCTCTGATGGAGGGTCGGGACGTGCTCGGTATCGCCCAAACAGGTACGGGAAAAACGGCGGCGTTTGCCCTTCCCATCCTTCACCATCTTGCCGCTGAGAAACCCTCCAACGGCCGCCCCATCCGTGCGCTCATGCTCACGCCTACTCGGGAACTGGCGGCGCAGATTGGCGACCGCCTGCGCGTGTACGGTCGTCATCTCCCGCTTTATTCCGCCGTCATCTTCGGCGGTGTCGGGCAATCGCCGCAGGTCAAGGCCCTTCGTCGCGGGGTGGACGTGTTGGTGGCGACCCCTGGTCGTCTGCTCGACCTGTACGAACAGGGCCACGTCGATCTCAGCGAAGTCCAGCATTTCGTGCTCGACGAGGCCGACCGCATGCTCGACATGGGGTTCAGCAAGGACGTGGAGCGTATCCTGCGCCTCGTTCCGCGCAAGCGGCAGAACCTGATGTTCAGCGCGACGATGCCCAAGGCCATCGGCGAGTTGGCCAACCAAATGTTGCATCTACCGGTGCAGGTGGACATCAGCCCGGATGCGCCGACCACCGACCGCATTGAACAGTACGTGGCCTTTGTTCAGAAGGCCGACAAGCGACAACTCCTCATCGACCTCCTTGAAGGGCAAATGGTTGCCTGCGGTATCGTGTTCACCCGAACCAAGCACGGTGCGAACCGCCTTGCCAAGCAACTGAGCAAGGTCGGCATCCCTTCCGATTCCATTCACGGCGACAAGAGTCAGACCGCAAGAACGCGGGCGCTGGAGGCGTTTCGCAACGGCGACGTCTTCATCCTCGTGGCCACCGACATCGCCAGCCGCGGCATCGACGTGGAGGACATCACCCACGTGTTCAACTTCGACCTCCCCAACGAGCCCGAGGTCTACATCCACCGCATTGGGCGCACAGCTCGCGCTGGCCGTGAAGGGCTGGCCTATTCATTCTGCGATGAAACGGAATCCGGCTACCTGGTCGGGATTCAACAACTGCTCGGCGAGGACATTGAGGTGCTTGAGGAGCAACCCTACCACTTCGAGAAGGCACGACCAAAGCCGGGTCTGAAACCCGGCCGCGTCAAGGGTGCGCCCGTGGGCGGACGCTCACGTCGCGGCACGGGCCGGGGCGGCAACATGCGTCGCTACAACCGTGGTGGGCCGAACGCCAACGACCGCAGTCGCAAAATCGGCCCACGGGACGGCGACCGGGGCGGTCGAACACCTTCCAACCGATCCAACAAGCCCGGCCAAAAGAGCGACCGGCCCAACCGCCCGTCGGGTGGCAGGCCGCCACAGCCCAACCGTCATCGAGGGAAGCAGCAAGGTCGTTCAAACGCCTCGAATCAAAACCGTTCGAATCGCTCCAACCGTCGTCAGCAGCGACGAGACGACCGCCCTTGATGTGAATCAGGCCAAGGGCGCAGGCGCAGCAGCGTTGACATCGGCAGAAACACCGGCTTCGTAACGCTTGAAGTTCTCGTTGAACATCGAGGCCAACTTGTCGGCGGTGGCGTCGTAGGCCTCACCGTTGGTCCAGGTGGACTTGGGCTGGAGCACCTCAGCGGGCACGCCCGGACAGGAGGTGGGAACCTCGAAACCAAAGCGCTCATCGGTCACGAAGTCCACACCGTCCAAATCACCGTCGAGCGCAGCGTTGAGCATGGCTCGGGTGTACTTGATCTTCATTCGGCTGCCTTCGCCGTAGGCGCCACCGGACCAACCGGTGTTGATGAGCCAGGCCGTGGAGCCGTGCTTGTCCATCTTCTCGGAGAGCAGGTCGGCGTAGACGCCGGGGTGCATGGGCATGAACGGCTCACCGAAGCAAGCCGAGAAGGTCGCTTGGGGTTCCTTCACGCCGACTTCGGTACCCGCCACCTTGGCGGTGTAGCCGGAGATGAAGTGGTAGGCAGCCTGGGAAGGCGTCAAGCGGGAGATGGGGGGAAGAACCCCGAAGGCATCGCAGGTCAGGAAGATGACGTTTTGCGGGTGGCCGCCCTTGGAGTCAGCCGTTCGGTTGTCGATGAATTCAATGGGGTAGGAACCGCGAGTGTTCTGCGTCTTTGACGTGTCGTGGAAGTCGGGCACGCCCTCGCTATCGACCACGATGTTTTCGAGCACCGTCCCGCGTTTGCGGGTGGTGGCGAAGATGGCGGGTTCGTCCTCTTCCGAGAGGTCGATGAGCTTGGCGTAGCAACCGCCTTCGAAGTTGAACACACCGTTGGCGCCCCAGCCGTGTTCGTCGTCGCCGATGAGGGCGCGCTTCGGGTCGGCGGAAAGCGTGGTCTTTCCCGTACCGGAGAGGCCGAAGAAGATGGCCGTGTTTTCGCCGGTGGTGTTGGCAGAGCAGTGCATGGGGAGGATGCCCTTCTTTGGCAGGATGAGGTTCATCACGGAGAAGATCGATTTCTTGATTTCACCAGCGTAGCGGGTACCACCGATGATGACTTCTTTGGCGGCGTAATTGACGATGACAAAGCACTGGGAGTTCAGACCGTCGCTCTCGGCGTCGGCCTCGAAGTGCGGTGCGTGAAGAACGGTGAATTCCGGCTCGTGCTTGGCCAGTTGTTCGGCGCCGGGGCGGATGAACATGTTGCGGGCGAAGGTGTTGTGCCAGGCGTTGTGGTTGACCACGCGGATGGGCAGGGCTTCTGAAAAGTCGGCACCGCAGTACAAGTCTTGAACGAAAAGGGCGTCCTGCTGGGACAGGAAATCAACGACCTTGGCTCGCATGCGGGTGAACGTGTCGAGGTCGGTGGAGACGTTGACGTCGCCCCAGTTGATGTCGTCGGAGACCGACGGTTCGTCGACGATGTACTTGTCGTTGGGAGATCGGCCGGTTCGCTCACCGGTCTCGGTCACCAGCGCTCCGTGAGCGCTCAGAAAGCCTTCACCGCGCTCAACAGCGAGGTCGATGAGTGCGTTGGCTTCAAGGTTCCAATAGACGTCCCCGCTGGGGGAGATGCCGTGCGATTCGAGGCTGCCCGAAGGGGTGCCGTGGATGCCGCCCATGCCGGCCGTTTCCGCCGCCCCTCTTTGTCCCTTTTGGCTCGGCGACAAGTGGCTGTCAGCGTTCCCGGGGCGTGAGAACACAACCGCTTGCGGAAATCAAAATCCGACCAAAATCGGTCACGACGGCGGCCTGAGGCGGACAACTTCATGTTCAGCAAGCCGTGGAGATGAGCATGGAAGGGGATGAGGGGACTGAATCCACCACGCCTTCCACGGACGACGATGTCCTCCGAGAACAGTCGTTCAAACGTCCGCAAGGCCTCAACCTTGACTCGTTCATGGTCGCCTCGCCATCCTCCGATAACGCCGCGCCCAACGAAGACCTCCCCCCGGATGTTCCCACGAGGAACGAGGATGCCACTGCAGGAGCTGGACTCTCGCCGAACGAGGGCACAGAGAACCAGGAAACTGCTCAGCCTTCCCTCGCCGCCGCACATCCGCACGATACCGCTGAACGTCATGAAAGGGCGAACATGTCCCGCCAAACCGCCAACAAGGACGCTGCGGTGGGTGAGGTCAACGCCCTCTTCACGATGGAGGTGAGCAAGGAACGCCCCTTGGACTCCACCACACAGATGGCCATCCACGGTGAACAAACCATTGGCAAAGGCCTGGCCGTCGCCATGGTGGTGGTATGGACGGCCATTGGGGCGCTGGTCGGCACGGTGCTCCCTCCCCTGCTGGGCGGATTGGGACTCTTCGCCATGGCCATGGTCGGGCTCTGGCTGGGTGAGCGATGGATTCGGCGCGACGCCATGCATTTGTTGGGCATCACGTGGGTGATCATTTCGATGAAACTCCTCTACGGTTTGGCCCTCGACGCCTGGCGTTGGGGCTGGTTGGACGGCATCGGCGCTCCGGAAAGCCAAGTGCTCGGGGGCTTGATGTTGGCGTTGGTCGGCATGAACGTGGCGTTGGCCTTCCGCCACGACGAAGACGCCATCGCCGCGCAATCGGCGCTGGTGCTGTTTGCCGTGGGCAGTTCAGCCGGTGCCGTGTACGGTGAGGTCGGGATTGCCGTGCTGATCGTCATGGCCATGGCGCTCATGCACGGGCTCGCCCTCCTTCGTTCCTCTGGCAACCTGGCCAGCCTCGGCATTTCGATGTCCTACCTGTGGGTGGGTGTCCACGCCCTCTCGAACGACTGGACCATCCTCTCACTGACCCTGCTTCCCATCGAGAACGACCTCACCCTCTTCCTCCTCCTGAGCGTGGTCACCGCCGCCAACGCGTCCATGGCTGCGGCCTTTGTTCACCATGAAAACTGGCTCAGTCAGGGCGTTCACGCCGTCGGGCTCGGCAAACCGGGTTTGTGGGCGGTTTCGGTTTCCCTCGGAATGGTGGGCGCCCTCATGACCATCGCTGCCCATCGAACCGAGACCGGTTATGCGCTCGCTCAACTGATGCTCCTCACGTTGGCGTTTACGTCCTCCTACCTGGTGGTTCGCGGCGTTCCTTGGACCAAACTGATGCCGTTTGTGCTGGCCCCCATGCCCTTCCTCATCGCCGGGTTGGCCTTGCTCAACGCAGGCGTCGTGAGCCTCACCTTCCCCTTCGAATTGAGCGAATATTCGGTGTTTGCCATCGCCACAACGGCCCTCTGCATCGGGGTCCTGTTGACCCATCAGGCCAACGTGTCCGACCACGTGTTATGGATGGGTGGCTTGGTCATCGTCGTGCTGTTAACGCTGTTGATTCCCGCCGAGGATGGCGGCCGCCAAGGCCGCTTGCTCCTCGTGGCTCAGGCCACCGTCTGGGTGGGCTTGGGGGCCATCGCTGTGTTGCGCCATTCACCGGCCATTGCCGGTGTCGCTGTGCTGGCTCCTTACCTCTGGTTGCTCGCCTTTGCGACCAACATGGAACAGCGTTTGGTCAACGCCGACCTCGTCCCCATCGTGCTGTCCGAAGTCGACCTCGGCGTGTGGATGGTGCTGCTCGTCGTTCAGCAGATGGCCGTGAATCACCGATTGGGTGATGCCAACCTCAACCTCGCCGGTGGACTGGCTGGCTTTTCCGAAATGAGTTCTCGCCTTCGAGATTCCGAGATGCTCACGCTGTGGAACCTCGGTTTCGTGCTCGCTTGTTTCACCTTTGTCGCCACCACCCGTCCCGATGGCGTGACGGCGCTGGGGACGCTGGGCGGTATGACGGCCCTGCTTCTGGCCCACGCGGGCATGACCTGGCTGGGGCTCCATCGTGGCCGACCGCAAACCCTGGTCATTGTGTGGTCCATTGCGGCGCTCTCGATTTCATGGAATTACGGGCTCGAGGCCGGATGGGCCGCTGCCCTGACCGCCGGGAGCGCAGTCCTCATCGCCGCCGCAGCGCGGCACGTTGACGACATGGAAGCAACGCAAGGCGACCCTACCGTTCGCACGCTCCCCGGTCGCTTGTTGACGGTTCATCTCGGGATGATGACGGCCCTGTTTCTGGTGGTGGCGCTCGGTCCTCAACGAACCGCATCGCTCACGGGCACAGCAGCCATCACGGACGTGTTGAGCCTTGACGTGCTGTCGGTCATGGCGGCGATATCGCTGGTCGTCTACATGCAGCGGCTGAGGATCGTCGACGCCTTGCTCCCACCCACCTTGGCCGCCATCGGCTTGCTCGTGAGCATGGCGCTCGCCGGTCAAAGCGTTGAATCCGACACCATGCAACTCTCGGCGCTCGTCATGTTTGTGCTGGTCGGGGCGTACTTGGCTTTCCAGGGCGATGTCCGTTCGGGTTTGCGAGCGCTGGCGACCAAAGAAGAGCGAGAAGCGTCCTTTGCAGCGAAGCGTGAACGCATGCAGACACTGGTCTCCTCGGTGTCGGCCGACGGTTCCACCACCGTGGGGTTGCGGGAATTGGACGCCGAACTTCTCGAACTCGCCCAACGCCAGAAACGTCGTGCCAAACGAAGCGGTACGGCCGGCCAAGATGATGTCCTCGTGGGCGACATCCACTACAAACCGGTCGTGTTGCTGTTGTTCCTCGCTGTCGCGTTCATCGGGTCGATGTGGTTTGCCTATGCCACGCCGTACGCTCTGGTTGCGCTTCTGTTCAGTGCTGGATTTGCCGTGGTGCTGGTGGGCCTTGCTCGATTGCGTGCCAGCGCCATCGGTTTGCGTCTCCCGGATGTGGCGGGCGTTGAACTGCCCATCGCCGTGGCCATGGTTGGCATGGTGCTGGTCCATGTGGCCGGTCGAATGACCACCGGGGTGCTTACCGAATCCACCGTTCATTTGGCGGTGCTCAGTTTGACGCTCGTGTTGCTGGTCGGCATGGGGCTCATCGGTCGCAACGACCTCGGCTTACGAATTCCAAGCGCCCTCGAGGCGTTGCTCGGGCTGCTGGTCATCGACCGCATGGTGTGCGTTCTCATCGGGGGCGAGGTTCCGCTTCCGTTGGCCACCGACCCGACCGCGCTGACGCTCACCACCGGTGCACTGCCGCTGTTTGGCATCGAGACCCTCCTCCTCGGCATGGTCTTGCTGTTCGATTGGGTGGAGGGTGAACGTCTCCGGCGAGGGTTGGACGACCATCGCACGGCCATGGGCCGAAGCGGCTGGGTGGCCGGCACCGTGATGCTGTCCCTCGGGCCGGTGAGCGCGCTTGCCTTGGTCTTCGGGCTGCGTCGCAGCCTCGGTTGGAAGCAGCCCGCCGTGGCGATGACCGTGGTGTTGTTAGCGCCGTTGGCCGTTCAAGCGCTCGTGGCTTGGGCGCTCGCCCCTGCTTCGTCCATCCTCACGCCGACCAACGTGGCTGCCGCTTTCGGCGCAGCGAGCGTTGCATGGGTGGCCGTGGTCGTCGCCCGGCAAGAAGGCCTCTGGCTTTCCGCTGCCTTGTGGTCAGCACACGGGTTGCTCCTTTCCTCGGCCGTCCTCTCGGCTTCACTGGTCGCGCTTTCGCTCGTGGCCTTGGTGGTGTCCAGCACCGCTTGGGTCAGCGGCATTTTGACCCAGCGCAAGTCCTGGAGGATCATCGGCGCAGCCGATTTGGTTGTCGCGTGGATGGTGGCGGCCGTGGCCTTGGTGGCAGGCATCGGAGCCTCGTATGTGTTGATGCTCCTCGTCGCCTCGGCCGTGCTGTTGTTTGTCGTGACCACGCTGACGCAAGCCAACGAAGCGGTGTTGATGGACGATTAATCCGCGGTCAACACGGCGGCAAGGTCGGCGGTAACGGTTTCCAGCAGCTCTTCAAAGGGTGCTGGATCAAGGTCCTTTGAAAGCCGAACAGAAAGGCTGGTCTTCGCTTGTGTTCCGCTGTTGCGAATTCCAAGAGAGGCCACGCCCTCCATCGAACGGCCGTGCATCAACAACAGGTTCGGTTCGCCCTCGATTCGTCGTCGCTGGGTCTCGAAACCCAACCCCTGTAAGGCGGTTCGGAGTTTCTCCTCCGTTGACGAAAAGAGTTCACTGGATGCCAGCCAGCGCTCACGGTGACTGTCCTTGATGGAGACACGTTTTTTCCATCCACGGTCGAAGACAGCCTCCGTTTGACGGGCAGCGGCAAGAAGAACGGCGCATAGGGTGGCAGCACCGTCACCGACCAAGCTCCAGGCGTCGTCCATCTCGGGGTGGGGTGCTGGGAGAACGACATGCCCCGAATCTTCGATGCCGCAATTCGCCGGCATGGTGGCGCCGCGCAGCCAACCACCGTCGCTCGGTCGCAGGGCGTAGGACAACCATCGGTCGCCGACCGCTGTCTCGATGCATTCGGTTTGAGCGTTCAGTGATTGAACATGGCCGAACAGGGCCACGTCCGATTCGATGCTGGCAGCGAACGACCAGGGGCGGTCCGCTGCAGCGCCCAGCATCATGGCCGCCATGGCGTCGCCGTCCACCACGGCAAAGCCGGTTCGGGTCGCCTGAATGAAGAGGCATCGGTCGCCGTCCCCGTCGAGGGCAGCGCCCACAAGTTGGCCCTCGGGAGCCGCCTTCAGGGCCTTGAGCAACACGTGAGATGACGCCTCGGCCTCCTGATGGGTCCAGGTGGCCGTTGGGGAAAGGTCGCCAGCACCGCATCCTTCGTTGAGCACGCCCGAGGGTGAACTCACTTCACGGCAGTTCACGCCGCGTTCACGCAAGAATTCCGCCAGCCACGAGGCGCCAAAGCCGTTGGCACCATCGATCAGCAAGGGCGATGCGAATCGGTCCGAATCTGCGCTGGTCCACACACCAAACACGCTTTCGAACTGCGACCATCGCTGGGCCAACCACGTGCGGTGAGCGGCTTCACTCCAACCGTGGTGGGCCTCATCGGGAAGCGCCAGCGCTTCACGGTCGACGGCATCAACGTCCCGGTCCTCCTCGGCGAGTTGCCGAACGGTCTGGCTGACGTCGGCTTCGTAGGCTCGGTTGGATTTGTAGCCGAAGCTGTCGAAGACCTTGATGCCCGAATCCGAGACGGGGTTGTGACTGGCGGTGATCATGCATCCCGCACGTGCTTCGAAGGCCAACACGGCGCGGTGGAGGGTCGGCGTGGCGCACTCGCCGATGTGGATGACGTGGCTGCCGGTCAGCCGGAGTCCAAGGGTCAGGGCTGCAACCAGCGCTGCATTTCCCGGACGCCGGTCCCAGCCCACCACGACCACCTCGCCCTTGCCAGGAAGGGCAGGTCGAGTGTAGGACAGGGCTTCGCCTACCAGTCGCATGAAGGCCGGCGTCAAGGTTCGCTCGTACTCAATCAGACGAATGGCTTCCTCTTCCTCAACGGCTTCGAGACGGACGGACCCTCGGATGCCGTCGGTGCCGAAGAACGAGGCGCTCACGGTCATCCCTCACCGGTGTTGACTGTCGGGTCCGTGGATGCCGGTGACGGTTACGTTGGGCCACACCGTGCTGTTGCATCCCAGCACCACGCCGGGGTTGGTGACGCTGTTGCATCCCGTCGCCACACCTTCGCCCAGCACCGCCCCGAACTTTCGAAGACCGCTTGGAAGGCGTTCGCCGTTCAGGCGCACGTGAACTTCACCGCCGTCGTTGCGAAGGTTGCTGAGTTTGGTCCCCGCTCCGAGGTTGACATCCGTTCCGAGAATGGAATCGCCGACGTAGTTGAAGTGCGGTGCTTTGGCACCGGGCAAGAGAATGGAATGCTTAACTTCGGTTGCATGACCGACCACGGCGTCGGCGCAAATCCACGAGTATTCACGAACATAAGCGCCGCTCCGCACCACGGCTCGGGGTCCAACGTAGCACGGGCCGATGAGGTAGGCTCCAGCTTCAACGGTGGCCGTGGCGTCGACGACGATGCCCTCGCCACGGGTGAAAAAGCCGGGGTTCTCACAAGCAATCTCACCGGTGACGCCGCCCATTTGGGCTTTCAAACCGCTGGAATGCTTCGGATCGAGCAGTTGCCAGACGGGACCGTCGGCAGGTAGGTCAGGGAGGTGCCCGTCTTCCTTTCCGGAAAAGGAGGGGAAGAGGGTTGCAGCGTCAGCCAAACCGCCCCAGTCCATGCCCCGTCGAAACGGTGCTTGGGCATCAATGTGGTGATGGCTCAGGACGCCAGGTGGTAGATTCGCTTGCCCGTCGAAGCGTCAAGTCGGAAGTTGATCATCTCGGAAAGGTAGCGTGGGATGAACAAGCCGACCTTTCGGGTGGTCAAACCGTGGTTGCGCATCTTGCGTTCGTTGGACAAGAAGGCGACGATGTCAGCCGCTGACGCTCCGGGAGCTGTAGCGACGTAGTCGACGATTTCGTTCTTCAACCGCTCCAAGCGGGCCTTTTTCTGGGAACCTTTTCCTCTCATGGTGTTCTCATGTTAGAGTAGGCTTCGGTGGATAATAAACGCCGGTTGGGATGTCCGTGGGACCCCATGGTTAGCGGACGACATGCGGCCATATTCCGTGTTCGGGGTTCATCCTCTCGAGTCGTCCCAGCGAGGGCGTGTTGCACGGGCCCTGACGGAGGACGGGGGCTCGAACGGTGTCAATGTCGTGGTTCATGCTGTTGCGCCCTTCAATGGCCTAGGTGTGGGAGCCAAGGTGGCCGTCGTTTCGGTGGAGCTTCGAAAAGGCCATTCGTTGACCGACGGTCAAGTCCGGGCTGAACACGGGCTGGCCGTCGAGCAGCAACCGTTCGTGCAACCAGCGATGCGAACGGCGCAGGAGTGCGTCCCACACGGCCTCGAGGGGCTGCCAGTCTTCCAG
>JBMZXF010000010.1:0-37873 GCA_049627345.1 Candidatus Poseidonia sp.
GCCCACTTGGATGCGGTGTTGTTTTCGCAGCAGATACCGTGACGGCCTCAATCGCTTTGAGCGGGTGCATGTTGCAACGTTGCACCATTAACGAACACATGAAGGGGAGGCTGAGTGTTTGGCAGTTTGGATTAAAATCGGTCGCCAGCGTAAACGGGAGATTGTGTTCGACCATCCATTCCATGTTCGGCCACGAATCGCCCATCGCGTAGGGCGTGCCCGGCAAGAAACCGGTGTTGACCGCAGCCTGCTTCATTGCCAACCGCACGTCATTGGGCGTATGATATGCATGGTCCGCCGTGTCAACTCCCAGTGAACACGCCAGCTCCCCGCCACCGCCGTCCACGAATTCATCAACGTGCATGCGTAGGTTCAACCCTGATGATTTCGATGCTTTTAGTAGATCTTCGCTTTCCTCAATTCCAAACCAGCCCGGCTCGCAAAACACATCAGCCGAACGTGCAATCCCTTGTTCAACGACGGCGGGGAGCTGTTCGCTGAGCAAGGATTCAACATACTGCTCATGCGTGGATTCGGATGGCACGTCATGAGCTCCCATCCAGGTCGGATCAATGCTCGGCGTGTGTTCGACCATGTTGAGCCGTGCCATCACCTCGAGCAGTTTCAATTCGGATTCGGTTGAAAGTCCGTAGCCACTTTTCGCTTCCATGTGCGTGGTACCCGTTCGCAGAGCGCTTCGTAATCTGGCATAGCCCGATGAGAACAAGTCCTCTTCGGATGCCTGACGCGTATGCTGAACCGTTGACCTGATGCCGCCGCCCATGGATGCAATCTCACTGTACGTTTTGCCCTCCTGCCGCCATGCGACTTCTTGAGAGCGATCTCCGGACCATAGCAGGTGCGTATGTCCATCGACGAGACCGGGGACAACAGCCTGTCCGTTGAGGTCGTGGACACGGTTACCTTCGTGGGATGAATGTGCGCCATGGTCCTGAAGGTCGAATTCTTCAACGACCTCCATTGAAGGTGTGATTGATGCTATGACATTACCTTCTACAATAATAGCCATCCCAGCAGGAAGTGTCGTTGCTTCATCGCTTGGGCGGTTGGTGTCAAAGTGCACCATCCGGCCTGCGTTGAGATAGATGGTCCGCACATGCGTTTTGAGGGGAAGAGGGTTGAAGAACAATCGGTTGGTGGAGGAATCATGGCAGGATGGACCCTTGGTATTGAAACAACGGCTCACACCCTCTCGTTCGGCCTCGTCGATCAACATGGCATTCCTCATCCAGCAGCAAGCGATACGCTCCGACCCGACCAGGGTGGCATTCACCCGCGGGAAGCTGCTGACCATCACAAGGACGTTGCTGCCATGTTGTTCCACAGCGTCCTTGAACAACACAACCTCACGACGGATGACATCAGCGCAGTTGCCTATTCTCAGGGGCCCGGGCTTGGGCCGTGTCTCCGCGTTGGTGCGGCCATTGCACGAGGGTTAGCAACGCGAATGGACGTACCATTGATCGGCGTGAACCACTGCGTTGCTCACATCGAAATTGGACGCCAGCAATGTGGTTGTGATGACCCAGTCCTGCTCTATGTTTCCGGTGGGAACACCCAAGTGATCGCCCGACTTAACGGCCGATACCGAGTGCTTGGTGAAACGTTGGACATTGGCATTGGCAACATGCTCGACAAATTTGCTCGCAACCAGGGGATTCCGTTTCCCGGGGGGCCAAAAATTGAACAACTTGCCAACCAATACCTTGAGCGAGAACCCAATCCGGACATGGAGGGGCTCCAACTGCCCTACGCGGTCCGTGGCATGGATTTGGCCTTCTCCGGGTTGCTCACGGCAGCTCAACGTTTGGTCGACAACGGCGCGCCCTTGGACGCCGTTTGTTGGTCGCTGCAAGAACATGCATTTGCTTCCTGTGTTGAGGTTGCAGAGCGGGCGATGGCTCACACCGGCAAGTCTGAATTGCTCCTCGGCGGCGGTGTTGCATGTAACCAGCGCATTCGAACGATGTGCGAAGAAATGTCGAGTGATCGAGAGGGTTCCTCGCATGCCCCACCGCGCATGTACTGCATTGACAACGGGACGATGATCGCCCTGCTCGGATTCCTTGAACTTCAGAAGCGAACAACCTCGCTCGAACAAAGCGCCATCGACCAATACCTGCGAACCGACCAAACTCCAATCGTCTGGTCCTAACCGGTTTCAGGGCATACGGTTTTAACAGGTGGTCGTCCGCCTTTCTTTGGGGGTCTTACCAATCAACGGACGTCGTGGTGGCAGGAAGGAGGAATTCAACCCCTTCGCCAAAGATGCCTCTCAGCAACACCGTCGCCGTCGCGATGAGCGGGAACGGCAACACCCTCGACGACCAACGGCTCCCGCCGAACAACCCGCAGCACCCAAGAAAGACATCAAAGCCGATCTCGAACGCAAGCAGCGAGAGGCCATGGAGAAGTTGGAGCAAAAAGGAGACGTTTCAGCGCCAGAAGTGGCGCCTGCGCCCGTTCCCGTGGCTCGTGAGTCACAACAAAAATCAGAAGAAAAACCGATTGTTCTCTCGCATGAGGATCGGTTGGCCGAACTGCGGAGAAAGTCCGAGGCGACCAAGCAAAATGCGTCACGGATTGAGGCAGCACCCGAGCTAAAGGCCGCTGAGCCAGATACGGTGGTGCCAGAGGCAGCCGTGGTCGCTCAACCCTCAACCATGGAAAAGCCCACTCAAGCCTCCGAGGCTGCCCAAACCGCTCCCGTCAAGCTGGCGAAGAATGTCTTCGCTCGCATTGAGACGACAGTCGCACCGAAACAAGACCGTCGCCGTGGCCGCCGCAGGATGGACAAAAAAGGAGGGGGCCGCCAAAAGCAAGAAAAGAAGCTCAACCGCCAAAAGTACCTCGAGTACAAGTATGCGGCCAAGGACATTCTTGATAACCCCAATGTTCCAGAAGAACACCGCTCAAACGTCCTCGGGCAAGTTTGGGCAAAAGGTGAGCGGCAAGGCATCGATGAGTGCCTTGAGTACATTGAATTGAAAGAAGAAGAATTGATCCTCCCAGCCGAGGTCGGCGAGCAATTGCGAGACCTTGTCAAGAGAATGACCACAAAGAGATGATACCATGACTGAACTGAAAATTGCAAACAACGTTGTCGCACAAGTGCATTACACTGGAACACTGCCGGAGAGTGGTGAAGTCTTTGACTCAAGCGAAGGTCGAGATCCGTTGACTTTTTTGGTCGGCCATCGACAAATGATCCCAGGATTTGAAGAAGAAATGATGGGGGCTGAAGTGGGTGAGCGCAGAGAGTTCACCTTGGAAGCTGAGCGAGCCTACGGTGATCGAGATGATGAGGCAGTGCTCCAAATTCCACGAGACAATTTCGCTCAACTGGAAGAAAGCACGGGCGAATCCTTGGAGGTTGGCATGCAATTGGTGGCACAAATGCCACATGGCCCAGCCCCGTTCCTGATTGTAGAACTGAGCGAAGAAACCGTCACGGCCGATTTCAATCACGCACTCGCAGGGAAGGCCTTGACTTTCTCCGTCGAAGTGATTGATATCCGTGAAGCGACGGAAGAAGAGGTCAGCCACGGCCACGCCCACGGTCCTGGCGGACACCACCATTGATTCAAGGCGAGTCTTGATGAAGTGCCTTGCTCTGAGAAGGCCATGGGCAAGGAACGAAAGTCAGATTGGCGCACCCTGTCCGGCCTGCCCTTGCCCATGACAAGTCAGCCAACTGATGCGTCGACGAGCTTATCACAGCCCGGTGAGCCCCCGTACACGCGTGGTATTCACGCCACCATGTACCGCTCACGCCTGTGGACGATGCGACAATACGCTGGATTCTCCAGTGCTGAAGCAACCAATGAACGCTTCAAACTCCTCCTCGAACGAGGTCAAATGGGCTTGTCTGTTGCGTTTGATTTGCCCACTCAACTCGGACTCGATGCTGACGACGAATTGGCGTACGGCGAAGTCGGAAAAGTTGGCGTCTCCATCTGCTCTGTTGAGGACATGAAACTTCTTTTTGACGGCATACCGTTGGCCAACGTCAGCACGTCAATGACGATCAACGCACCTGCCATGGTTCTCCTCGCCATGTACATCGTGGCAGCTGAAGAGCAAGGGGCCAGCATGAGCGACCTCAAAGGCACCATCCAAAATGACATTCTGAAGGAGTACATCGCTCGAGGGACGTACGTGTTTCCACCGAAGGAGAGCATGCGGTTGATCACCGATATCTTCGAATATTGTTCTACGAATGTCCCCTCATGGAACACCATTTCCATTTCTGGCTATCACATTCGTGAAGCCGGTTCAACGGCCGTCCAAGAATTGGCGTTTACCCTTGCCAACGCGCTTGCCTACGTTGAAGCAGCGGTTTCCAAGGGACTGGACATCGATGCCTTCGCACCACGTCTGTCGTTCTTTTTCAACTGCCACAATGATTTCTTCGAAGAAATCGCCAAGTTCCGTGCAGCACGGACCCTTTGGCACGATCTCATCGCCGAACGTTATGCTCCATCAAACCCCAAATCGACCATGCTCCGCTTTCACACACAAGTTGCAGGCGTGAGCCTGACCGCTCAGCAACCGCTGAACAACGTTTCACGCGTCACAATACAAGCCCTTGCAGCCGTGTTAGGAGGGACGCAAAGCCTTCACACCAACTCGTACGATGAAGCGCTTGGCCTTCCCACCGAAGCCTCAGCGACGGTGGCACTGAGAACCCAGCAAATCATTGCGGAGGAATCGGGTGTTGCCGACACGGTTGACCCTATGGCAGGTTCGTGGCACGTTGAGCGCCTGACGAGAACCGTGTATGAAGAAGCAAAAACGTTGATTCATGAAATTGAGGCAAAAGGCGGAGCGCTCGCGGCCATCGAGGAGGGTTGGCAACAACAGGAAATCCACTTGTCTGCCTACCAATACCTGAACGAAATTGAACAAAACACACGGAACATCGTTGGTGTCAACCACGGTGTCATGGACGAATTGGAAGGGATCCCGGTGATGAAGACCGACGCGACCCTTGGCGAGCGTCAAACCCAACGTCTTGCTGAGTTGCGGAGTACTCGAAATGGAGAGCTTGTGACAAATGCACTCGAGGCGGTTCGCACGGCAGCAAGTGGTGAAGCCAACCTCTTCCCTGCCGTCATAGAAGCCGTCCGGTGTCGTGCCACATTGGGCGAAATCATGAACGTGCTCAAGGATGAATTTGGCACCTACATGGCGCCCACTGGATTTTGAGGTGTTGAGATGAAGTTCGGACCCATCCATTTGGACCACATCGGAATAGCAACCGATTCACTCGATGACAACAGTTCGTTTTGGTCACTCATTGGACTGGTTCAAGGCGAGCATGATGAAACCGTGGCCGACCAAGGCGTCACAACACGTTTTTTCTCGACAACAACACCGTCCGCATCGGCACCAACGCCCAAAATTGAGTTGCTGGAACCGACCGGTGAGGACACACCCATCGGCCGTTTTCTAGCAAAACGGGGCCCTGGCGTACAACAGGTTTGTTTTTCTGTTGGTGATTTGAAAGGGCTCTTGCGTTATCTCGCAGACCATGGCGTCCGACTGATTGACGCCGAACCTCGACGTGGTGCTGGCGGCCACATGATCGCTTTTGTGCACCCTGCATCAACCGGTGGAGTTCTCGTCGAATTGAGTCAAAGGCACCACGGGGATTGATGCGAACACCTATAATCGTCCTCGTGCAATTCCTTCGTGATGAGAACCTGCGTTGACCAATTGCTCGCCCTTCCACACATTGACGCACCGAGCCTCAAGGGCGAGGTCCACTACTTGGCTGGACGTCTTGAACAACTTCGTATGCAGCGTACCATCTCAAACGAAGCGTATTTGGATGCCGGTGCGATTCAGGGTGCCATTGAACTCGTCGCTAATATGATTGACATGGGCGTGCCGCAAACCGAAATTCAGGAGCACTTGCGCTCGACGCTCCGCCGTGCTGACAGAATTGAAACCAAACATCCAGGTTTGAACTGGGCAGTGGAATCCGGTCGTGCGAGTTGAAGCCTCCATGCCACCTACCCTGCTCTCTGTTGAGGGCGCCACCAAGCGGTTCGGTGACGTGATTGCGTTGCACGAAATCGACCTGCACATCAACGAAGGGGACATCATTGGCCTGGTTGGTTCAAACGGGGCAGGCAAAACAACGCTGCTCCGCCTCCTTTCTGGCGTGTACAGGCCCACGAGCGGCCGTGTGATGCTCAATGATGGAGCCGATGTTGAGCAAGCACGGCAACGGTTGGGTGTCGTGCCGGAAAACACCGGGCTCTATGCAAGGTTGACCGCTTGGGAAAACATTCGATACCATGCGCGGATGCACGGTGTGCCAGATGATGAGGCGTGGCAGCGAACCCTCTATTTTGCTCATCATCTTGACATGACGGAAGCGTTGGGTCGTCACACCAAAGGCTTCTCTCGTGGAATGCGACAAAAAACGGCCCTCTTGCGGGCTCTCGTCCATGCCCCCTCTGTGTTGCTGTTGGATGAACCAACGGCTGGATTGGACGTCACCAGCGCAAGAACCGTGAGAGAACTCGTCCGCCAGTTGGGTGAAGAAGGTGGAACCGTCATTTATTCCACACACCAACTCGCCGACGCTCAGCGTGTGTGCAATCGAATCGTCATCATTCACAACGGCGAGGTCAGGGCCGACGGTACCCCAGAGGCTTTGCTTGAACAGACAGGAACCCAGCATTTGGAGGAAGCCTATGTCTCCTTAACAGGCGATGCAGCACGTTCGCGAAACGAAGACGACAAACCACTCTCCAAATGGTCAGCGTGGTGGAGGGCGTTGTTCACGCCGAAGACTCCAGGAGGTGGTGAAGATGAGTAGCGCCACACGGAGGGTTCGCACCATCGCCAAAAAAGAACTCGTGGAGTTCATCCGCGACTGGAGGACGATCGTCGCCATTCTTGTGATCCCGCTGCTCATGTTCCCCGTCCTCTTCATCCTCTTTCCGCTACTTCTCGCTTCAGAGGCTGCGGAACTTGACGCCATGACGGTGGACGTGGTGGTACAAGGAGAAGACATCCCGGAGGATTTGGTCGGCTTGCTCGAACAGTCAAGCATCACACCCTCCTACGAACCGCTACCACCACTTGAGAACCTCTCAGCGCCCATGGACGACCAAGAACGTTTGAGAAACGGCTCGATTGATGCCATTCTTCGATTACGAACCAACGGGACCGTTCTTGAATACGCTGTTCTCTACCTCTCCACATCTGAGCAAAGCCTTGAGGCGAGGAGTCGGACCTTTGACGCCCTCAGCACCTGGGAACAGAACGAGACAGAGCGACGAATTGTGGCGGCTGGATTGGACGCCAACGAAACCCTTGACCCACTCCGTTGGAGCGGGGATGTCGCCCAAAGTGACGCTGCAACACAAGGCGAACAAGCCGGTATGGCCCTCTCCTTGTTCATACCCTTGGTCCTGGCGGTTTGGACCTTCTCGTCCGCCATCCAGCCATCCATTGACATGACGGCGGGAGAGCGTGAACGCGGTACGCTGGAGGCGCTTCTGGGCCTGCCTTGTTCTCGGATGGAGTTGCTGATGGGCAAATGGTTGGCGGTCGCCACCATCACGGGGGCAGGGGTTCTACTCCAAATCGCCGGGTTGCTGTTTGCCATCGGCTACCTCGCCTCCTCCGACCTGATCTCGACACCGAGCATCTCAGTGACAGCCCTGATGTTCCTCTGTTTGGCCGTCCTGCTCTTTGCCGTCATGGTGGTTGCGTTCGAACTGGCGTTAGCGATGCGGTCGCACAGCGTCAAAGAAGCCGGTTCCATTCTGGGTCCTGCAGTCCTCATCATCCTCTTCCCGGCCCTGTTTACACAGGTCATCAACCTCGATGGCATAGAATCGTTCTGGTTTGCAATACCGGTCGTGAACGTGTTGTTAGCGCTCCGTGAATTGCTCATGAACCGCGTCGTTTACGGCCACGTCGCTGTTTGGCTTGTTTCCTCGACGGTGTACGCTTTGGGTGCGGCGTATTACGCTGCTCGCCAGTTTAAGCGAGAAGATATTGTCACGAGTCTCTCTTAAGCGCCGAATGCAATGAGGGACTCCCGAACGATGTCAACAATCAAGTCAATTTCCTTTGATGTGATGTTGAAGTGCGGTGTGAATCGGAGCGCGTTGACGCCGCCGTGGATCACGCCAAGGCCGCGTCGGCGACACCACGGTTCAACCGCTTCCATGCCCACGACAGGGAACTGCGTTGGCTCCAATTCAGCACTGCACAGCAAACCTGTGCCCTGTACTTTCGTGATCACATGGGGGAATTCTTCCTGCAGTTTCGTGAACTTATCAACAAACTCGACGCCACGTTCGCGAATGTTTGTTCGCAGTTCGGGCGTAATACCGTCGAGCACAGCCACGGCGGTCTCGAGTGCACGGGGATTGGTGGTCATGGTGTTGCCATAAATCCCAGTGACGTACATGTCGGAGGCACGCTTGTTCATGCCAAGGACTGAAAGTGGGTATTGGCCGGCGTTCATGGCTTTTGACCATGTCTCGAGGTCGGGCGCCTCACAATCGGCAAACCCTTCGTAGTCAACCACGGACAGGGTGCCTTGGCCTCGGATACCTGCCTGAATGGAATCGACCAGAAGCATACTGTCGTGTTCGAGCGTGAGGCGTCGGGCGGCGTCATAGAATTCCCTTGACACACATTGCCCGGGGTTGCCTTCACCTTGAACGGGTTCAATGGCCATCAGTTCAATGAAGACGTTGTTGGCTGCTGCATCGTTGAACGCTTGTTCCAGGGCATCAACATCATTCGCAGGAACGAGGATGAGGTTGTCGCGATTTTGGAAGCTGGCCAGGTGCTTGTCGTACTTTCCTTTGCATGAATGCGACATCTGGGCTGGACGGTCCGTCCGGCCGTGGAATCCTTGCTCAACCGCCATCATTTTGATCGTCTTCCCTTCGTGCTTCCCACCTGGTTGTGTCATGAGGTTGGCATTGACATCAGCGATTCTGAGGCTAACCGTGACCGATTCTGATCCGCTGTTCATGCAAATGAATTTTTCAAACGGACACCATCCGCGGGTGTGCCCCAATTCCTTTCGAAGGCGCTCGTCAAGGCGCTTTTGAGAAAATGAAGCGGTCATGACGTTGGCCATCACCCAGTTGTTCGACATCGACTCAATGACTTGGTCGGGGCCGTGACCTGCTCCAAGCATGCCATAGCCGCCGTTGTCGTGGACAACAGCCCCGTGAGAGGTAACGATCCATGGACCTCGTGCGGCGAGGGCGACGTAGGGGTTGACCGTGGCTGGATTGTAGAAATTCACGAAGCCATCTTGGAGCTCGGTGATCAATGTTCGCTCGTCCGAACCAGCGTAGAGGTTTGGATAATCGGCGAGCATAGCCTGGTGCCTCACATAGGCTTCTTCGATCGCCCGACCAAGTGTCTCATCGGATTGCGTGAACGAAAGGATTTCTCGATCGGCAAGCCCTGGCGTATCAATTTCGCCCACGACGGAGCGAATCTCATGGAGCAACGCCAACGGCCGAGGAACGGCACTTGTCTGCATGATTGGTTATCTCCCGAGGTATCCTTTGAACATTGGCCTGTCGGGGGATTGCGTGGTCCGTTTCGCCTTTCGTTTGAGAATGGAAAGAATACCATGGTAATACCATGCTATTACAAATAGGTGGGGGTGAAGGACACGCCATGCCGAAGGTGTCCTTGGACATGCCACAAGAACTGGTGAATGATTTGAAAATCCACGTAGGGGATGAAAAGAAATTTGTCAGTCTCGCCGACGCGATCCGCACCGCATGCAGGAAACTGCTTGACCAGTTGGATTCCATTGACCTGATGCACGGCAGGAGGGACCTCCAATGACCACAAAGGAAGAAGCACACGAAGCCGTACGAACATTGCTGGCTTACCTCGAAGGGGATGAAGCCATTTCACGAGAAGGTCTGCTCGATACACCCAAGCGAGTCATTGAATCGTGGGATGAAATCTTTGCGGGTTACAAGATGGACGCAAGCGAGCTGCTCCAGGCAACCTTCAATGCAGAAGGCTACGATGGCATTGTGCTGCTTCGCAACATCGAATTTACGTCAACATGCGAACATCACTTGCAACCGTTTCGTGGCCGAGCACACGTCGGCTACATCCCGGTTGACCGCATTGTGGGCATCAGCAAACTGGCAAGGATTCTCGAATTGCACGCTCGACGCTTGCAAAATCAAGAGCGGATCACGAAGGGTATCGCTGATGACCTCGTTCGAGAACTTCAACCACTCGGCGCCGCCGTCATCATCGAAGCCGCCCACGGATGCATGCAGTGTCGAGGTGTCGCAAAGCAGCAAGCCATCATGACCACTTCGGCCATGCGCGGTGTGTTCTTTGACCGCCCTGAGGCTCGTGCCGAACTTATGCAACTCATTCAACAACCAAACCTGTGAGGCTGACAAATGTTGGATAAATCGTGTGGGCGAGCGGGGGATGAGAACGTGGATGACCCAGCAGACCTCGGTACGATGTACAACATCGTTGAGATCTTTCATTCGGTTCAAGGCG
The DNA here is from genome assembly GCA_049627345.1 of Candidatus Poseidonia sp. Lineage (GTDB taxonomy): Archaea > Thermoplasmatota > Poseidoniia > Poseidoniales > Poseidoniaceae > Poseidonia. The sequence goes on from JBMZXF010000010.1 coordinate 10,561, forward strand.
AGGGGTTTCGAAGTGGCATTCCGCATGTGTTTATCCGATTTGGACGTTGCAACCTACGGTGCGAGTGGTGCGATACCGACTTCGATACCTACCAGGAAATGTCGGTCATCGACATTCTCGGTGAAGTTCTCAAGTTTGAATGCAAGAACATCATTTTTACCGGAGGAGAGCCCATGCTCAATGATTTGTGGCCCCTTGCTCGACCCCTGAAGCGACGTGGCTACCACCTTTCTGTCGAGTCCAACGGGACCGTTGAGGTGCCAGAAGGGTTGCTGGACTGGATTTGCATCTCTCCAAAAGATCAGATGTACCCAAAGGTGGCCATCAAACAACGCACCGGTGATGAACTCAAATGCGTCTATGTGGGCCAACCGCTGTCCATCTACGACGATTTGAAAACAGGCTTTGAACATCTCTTTCTCCAGCCTTGTTATGATGAGCACGAAAGTGTAGAGAAAAACGGGCGTTCATTTGCGATCACGGAGGGTGTTGTCAAAGAGAATCCCGAATGGAGGCTTTCACTTCAAACGCACAAATGGATGGGGATCCTATGACGAAATTAACCAGGAACATTGCGGTCATGGCCCTCAGTGGCGGCATGGACTCGACCTCCCTGTTGCTTCATCTCCTGGGCAAAGGGTACGAAGTCACGGCCGTCTCGTTCAACTACGGACAAAAGCATGTGCTTGAACTCGAGCGCGCATCATCGTTGATCGCCTACCTCGGTGAGCACGACATCACAGTTCGCCACCACATTGCAGACTTGAGGTCCGCTACGGCGCTGTTCAACAGCCACCTCTTACAGACCGGGGATGAAGTCCCGCGAGGCCACTATGAAGAGGACAACATGAAGGCCACCGTTGTGCCCAACAGAAACGCTCTGTTCTCCTCACTCCTGTACGGAACAGCACTCTCCATTGCGAATGCCAAAGCGTCACCGGTTGAAGTCGTCTTGGGCGTCCACAGCGGTGACCATGCCATCTATCCAGATTGCAGGCCCGAATTTTACCGTGCGCTTGAGCACGCCTTCACCATCGGCAATTGGGACAGCGAACGTGTGAAATTCACACTCCCCTACCTCCACTCGGACAAAACCGGCATCTTGAGAGACGCCGAACAGTCCATCGAATCCCTCGGATTGGATTTTGACGAAGTCTTTCGTCGTACATTAACGTCCTACCAGCCCGATGCGGAAGGGCGTTCAGACGGAGCAACCGGTTCGGATGTTGAGCGCATTCTGGCCTTCCACGACATCGGAAGAGAGGACCCTGTCGAGTACACGAAGCCGTGGCAGGATGTCCTTGAGGATGCGTTGGAAATTGAACGCATCCATCGCGACGAGGAATACAAAGAACGACTCACTGAACTCCAGTATTACGTGACTCGACAGGCGGGAACGGAACGAGCCTTCACAGGAGAATATTGGAATGAAAAACGAGCAGGCGACTATCGTTGCATTTGTTGCTCGACGCTCTTGTTCACATCGACCATGAAATTTGACTCCGGATGCGGATGGCCGTCCTTCCACACGGAACATACTGAAGCCAACATCCTTCGCCTTGAGGACCATTCACACGGCATGCATCGAATCGAAGTTCGCTGCAGTTCGTGCGACGCTCACCTCGGGCACGTGTTCAACGACGGACCCGCAGCGTACGGTGGTGAACGCTATTGCATCAATTCAGCCTCCTTGGTGTTCGAGGAACAGGACGGTGGACAAGCATGACGACAACGATTCGAAGGTACGTAGAAACGGATACTGGGCACAGGGTGCCAAACCACAAGTCAAAATGCAAGCACCTTCATGGCCATCGGTATCGTTTTGAAGCGGAAATTGAGGGGGATGTCGTGGACGTGTCAGGCGTGTCAGAGGAAGGCATGCTCATGGACTTCTCTGACGTGAGCAGCATCCTTATGGAACACGTTCACGATGTCATTGACCATGCCTTTGTCGTGTACGAAGGAGATAGGAACGCTATCGCAGCCTGTGAACACATGGGTGATTCACACCGAACGGTGATGGTTCCGTTCATCCCCACGGCTGAAAACCTTGCAAAATGGGCATTCGATGCCGTCGCCCCCCACATCACCTCGGCGTACGGTAATCGTCTACGGTTGGTCGCCATGCACTGCAGGGAGACCCCGAAATCCATCGCTACGTGGCGACCGGTTCTATCGTAATTTACGGCGGTGTTCCTTTCGCCACGATTCGTCGCCGGACGCGAATTCCATCGCACTGGTCGCCTCCACCAGGGCACCGATCAGCCGAGTTGACTCTTCGGTGCTTGGAGAACCTTTCAGCAACGTTCGTTTGAGGGTTTGCTCAACGGAGGAACGGCGGGCTTCAGAAGTTCCAGTCGCAGCAGAAAACTGCTCGATGGCTCTGATCAACATTTCACGCACTTTCGGTTCAAGAGATGGCTGGAGGGGGACAATGTCGGGCAATCCGGGGTCAAGGCCTTGCCGCTCAAGGACTCGAGACCGATGAACTTCGTAGAGGACAGCGTTCACGGCGTGACTGAGGTTGGCGATCGGATACCCTTCCCACGTGGGGAGCGTTACGAAGAAATCGCATTGTTCAAGGTCTGAGGTTGACAGACCTTTACCCTCCTCGCCGAAGACAACAGCGACGCGGCCACCGGCCAGGGACAATCGCTCAACCATGTCCCAAGGAAACAGAAAATGGCGAAAAAGGGTTTTTTCCCCAACTTCACGCTTTCCGGAGGTCCCAACCACAGCCGAACAATCCGACGTAGCATCGCGGATGGAATCATGGATGCTCAGTTCATCGAGGAGCCGGGCTGCATGCTTCGCTCGTGCACGGGTCTCACCTTCCGTAGGGGAGCAACGAGGTGTCACCAAACGCAGGTCGTCAAAGCCGTAATTCAACATGCTGCGGCAAATCGCACCGAGATTTCCGGGGTGTGTGACACCAACCAGTACAACGGTCAGTGCAAACGGTCCCTTAGGAAGCGGAATGTCTTGACGTTCTCCCATGGTTTACTCACCCTGCTCGTTCAAAAACGACGAAATCCACCGAGGATCGCACGACTGGTAGAGAAAGAAGAGAAAACCGCCGTGTTCACGGTCGGGCATCACCAGCGATCGTTTTCGAAGGTTGTGTTGCTGACGGAGATGCAAAATCAACCGTTCAAGGTCTTCCTGATCATCACCATGGACGCTGACCGGTTGACGGTCCCAGTCAACCCAAATCGGCACGCGAACACCATCAATCGGTGCGGCGTTGTCGGTAGCGGGTGACGTAGCCTGCAATCCAGTTGCGGAGCTTCTTCGAAGAGACGTCGGTGAGTTCGGACACCATGTGCTTGTTGTGGTCGAAATCATCGGTGAACTTCTCACCGTGTTCCTCACAGAGACGGATGGCTCGGATTTTGATAAAACTTGGACGAATATTTCCCATGCATTTCACTCCTTCATCAATTTCACTTCAACGGGGAAGTCGGGTTCATCGTGGCGGATGCACAACAGACGAACTTTGCGTGGCGGATTCTCAATGCCTCGCTTCCAAATGTGTTCGTTGACCTCGGGGTCAATGTAGAGTTCCTCATCCTCTCGCACCTTCAGGTGGCGGATAACTTGCTCACGAATGATTTGCATGGCGCGAGGTGCGCGCTTGTAGCGGGTGATGTTCCATGCGTTGCGCAGGGGAACGATGAGTTCTGATTCATTGGGACGTGCCATTCATTTCACCTCATCGTTGCAACTTGCTGCGTCGCCATTGGTGTCGCTTGGGATGCGATACCGTGTTTCGGTCGGTCTTGAGCATGACCCAAACGGGGACACGCCGGTTCTGCTTTCCTGCCTTCAAGAGGCGAATTTTCTTTGCTGCTGGCTTATTTTTTGACATTTCGAGCACCTTCTCAGATTCTCCTAACGGACGCATTGCTGCGGCTCTTGGACAGTTGGGTGAGGATCTGCTTCAATGCAGCATCGCTCATGGGGCTTTCAAATCCACCTTGTTCGGCCATAGCGGCCAAATCAGCCTTGATGGAAGCCGCTCGCTTGGGTTCGACGAGGGCAATCCGAGCAAGGCGAGATCGAGCGTCAGGCGTCAAATGGCGACGTAGAACAGCGTCAACGTTCGCCGCATGAGCAGCTTCCTGTTGTGCCTGCTCTTCAGCTTCGAGTTGTTGGGTGGCTTGTGCTTGAAGTTGGTCTTGAAGTTGCTTCATTCGGCGTGCACGAAGGGTGGCCAACTCGTCATCGTGGTTGGCCGTCATGGTGGTCACGCTCTCACTTCCCGTGGTCAATACTTGGCCAAGCCAGGGTACTGTGCTTCGGCTTCTTCACGAACGGAATGGGCCACGTTATCAACGAGTTTTTGGCCCGCAGCCGTGATTCGACGACCAGCGTAGAGTTGCACTTTGCCGTCAACGCCCTCGACCTCTTTGGTGGGGACTTTTTCGACCAGTCCGGCATCTTCGAGTTGTTGAAGGGCCGTGCGGATGATGTGTCGGGAGGCCACACCGGGGGTGTTGGGCATGGCGCCGTTGTCCTTCTTACCACCGAACGCCTGGGCGAGATGAGTCACGCCGACCGGGCCGTTTCGGGCCACTTTGCGGAGGATGGCGGCGGTGCGGAGGTACCACCAGTTGTCTTGGGTTGGCGGTCGCTCTCGGTCGACAGCCGTCTTGACGTATTGCCCCCAGTCGGGCATTGAAATGGCCGTTTGGTCAGCCATGGCTTCGGCAAGGGCTGGGTTGAAGAGGTCAGCGGGGATGTCATTGACGGTCGTCATCGTGATACACCAAGCAACTTGCCGACCGTCCGCCCCTATATGAAAACAACGGGTCAAGCCCTCGTTCAGACCAACCCGATTTGGACTGCGCAAGCCACCGGATACAAGCCTTCTAAAACAGCCGTTTGTTGGTTGACACGATGAAGAAAGCGTTGGCCCAAAACCCCAACCTGTTGAGGACCCTCATCGGTTTGTCCCTGACGCTGATCTTCATGCTGTCGTACGCGGTGTATGGGGCTACCGTTTCGCCGTCGGTCTACATTTACCAAACCGAACCCACCGTTGACCAGTACAATGCAGCGGAAGCGGATGAGGACGTCATGAGATCATACGACGAAGACACCAACACCACGACCTGGGCGTGGCAAGTCATCGCCAACGATGCCAACCTCACCTGGGTGAACATCACAGCCACAGAACTAGCGCCAGGCGCTGTTTTGCGGGTGACCAACGTGGCCATGCTTTACAGCCACGAGCTCCTCGGTAACACCTATGACCTCCAAAATCCACTCGAGGAGGAATTCTCATGTGCAGACTTGTGTGACCATGCATCGTCGCACGAACGGACGACCGAGGACGGAGGCACCATTGAATTTCATGCCTTGACGTCCGTTGACCCTGCACGAAGGTCCAACGGTTCCATTTTTGCTGAAGACCTCGCCGAAGCAGAAGAAAAGGCACGAAATGCCATTGCCTACACCCACTCTCCATCAATCATTCGAATTGAAATTGTTGAAGATGGAAACCGTACGACGGAACCCAGCATCTCTGCCGAAACCGTCAACGAAGCGTTCGGGAGTGTTGAGGTCTTTTCCGTTGACGCAGGTACCGAATTCTTGTGGGCGCTCGCTGCCGTGGTGGGATGTTTCTCCATGGTCCTTATCCCTTCCTTCACCGTGTACTTTGCTGCACGCGCCAAAGAAAAGCGAGATGAAGCCAAACTTGAACTGGCCAAGGCACAAGTTGAAGCCACCTTTGAGACGGATGAAGCCTGACGGAAGCACGACATTGGCACTAAATAGATAGACCAACATACCCCAATTATGGGGGCAATGAAATCCGCTGCGGCTGCACTGGTGCTGTTGTTCGTCTTGGGTTCCATGTCCGTGGCAGGACCGCACCTTCTTCCCGAACAAACGGTGAACAAAAGCCCATCCAACCCAACGGGTGTGGATCTTCGAGTTGTGTCCGTCAGCGTGGAATACACCAACAGCGCAGACGAAGCCAAGTACAAGATGTTCTCATCTAATCATCCTATCCTCGGTTTTAACCGCCCAGCAGAGTTGTTTGTCATCGATGCCATGGTGAACACTTCGGCAACCCTGACGGTCACGGTTGAAAACATTGGAACGGCCTCATCAGGGACCATTGATGTGAACGTGCTCCTCCTCCATGACGACTACGACTACTTCGAATTCGCCAATTCGACCGTCCAAATGGCGGCCCTTGCTGGAGGAAGCAGCAACTCGGTCAACGTACAGGTTGTTCCGGGCTACGCGGGAAATCACACCCTTGGAGTCCAGGCAACGCCAACGATTTCCGACGATAACCCGAGCAACAACGCACGGCAACAACCGTTTACCGTTGGCCATACCTACTTCAACTGCGATTCGTCGACTGCGTGGTCGTTTGGAAGTGGATGGATGTTGTCAACCGACACCTCGATTTCGCAAGGACGAAGTTGCCACGCCGGCAACGGACAATCATCGAATTACAACAACAACGTGGTCGCTGCGTTGACCACACCGGTGATGGACATGTCCGATGCGCTCACCAATCCGACAAGGACCAACGGCGTCTCGTTTTTCTACACGGGTTCGACGGCTGCCAACGACAAACTGACCATCCACGGCAAAAACGCCTTCGGCGCATGGGCCGAGGTGGGTTCGATCACAGGGACGATTGACAATGTCTTCACGGACGGTGCAAACTGGCAGACATTCAGTGTCTCAAACAAAGGTCACAACTCACCGCTGATTCCGGTTGCCGATGAGTTGTTCCATGCCAACTCTCAGTTCAAATTCGAATTTACATCCGATGCAACAGGAACGGACATCGGCTTTTACATTGATGACATCGTTTTTGTCTACGAACAAAAGGTACGCCCCGAGGAGTTTAACGTGTCTGCCCAGGGCATCTCAACCAACGGAGCCATACCGGGTGAATGGGGCAACATTTCTCTGAACATTATCAACACGGGAAACATCTCTGAAACGTTCATTCCCCGCTTGGAGGGCCTGCCCCAAGGTTGGAATGCGTACTACACGAGACCGTCCGGCACGAGTTTTGATCCGAATGGAGGGTTGCTATCCCGACCGGGTGACCCAGCAGGGTTCAGCATCATGATTCAACCCGACCTCAATGCCAGTCTCGGATTCCAGCAAATGACGGTCAACATCACTTCGGTACAATACCCAAGCGTGTATGCGGTCCTCCCCGTACAATTCTTGGTCAAAGCGGACCGAATTCCCGTGATCATTCCACCGCTCGTGAGACCAAGCTGTCCACCCGGATACACGTGCACGTTTGAGGTTGGCTTGACAAACGAAGGTGGCGCCACGGATGTCTTTGACGTGACACTGGACACGACAACCATCCCGAATGATTGGAGCGTTGGTCTGGCGTGGAGTCAAGACAGTTCGGTGTTGCTCCGACCCAACGAGACGGTGCAAGCGTTGTTCACACTGACGACCCCAACCGACGCTGCGCCAGATACCGTCGTGGAATTTGATCTCAGTCTGACCTCCCAGAACGATACATCGAGAAGCGATGTCAAGTCCATTCCTGTGTCAGCGTCCATGGTCAGCATCGCCGATGTCGCCCTTAACATGGCCAGTGAAGAAGACATTCACTATGTCAATGCGGGAGATCAAGTGGTCCTCAAATACACCATTTGGAACAATGCAACACGACAGGACATCTTCTCCATGCGGGTGAATGTTGAGCAACTCGGAGACTGGACCGTCCATCAACCAACACGTCCAGATGCTGTATTGAACCCGGGAGCGACCACCACCTTTGAGATCACCATCGATGTGCCTGTTGACGCCCGGGCAGATGAAGCAGGACCGATGATCACGCCTGTTCTTGAATCCAAGCGCAGTTTCATGGAAATTGAAGGCGATTCGTACGGGGGCTTACGGGTCAGAGCCGTTCATGACCTCAACCTCGAGCTGATCGACGCGCCTACGAAACTGAAACCAGGCGTCCCCAACGAACTGCACTGGCGTATTACCAACGATGGAAACGGACCAGCCATGGCCGTCATCCAACCCGTTGATGTCAGTGAAGCATGGGATTGGTGGATACAGGAAGATGGAATCAACATCACCGGACCGGTGCGTCTCGATGGAACACCGCAAGCACCCAACGACAGAAACATCAGCATGTGGTTGATGATTCCGCTTGACACGCCGGCCGGCGGGTTGAACACATTCACGGTTGAACTCTCGCATCAAAACGGTGAATTGGACTTGACCCCAGCGAACAATGCCGCAGAGGTGATTATGTCAACTGAGGCGGTTCGGATTCCATCATTGCAACTCATGGACCAGAGCACCGCTGCGATGGCAGGCACCACCATCTTCGCAAAGGCCATCATCCAGAACGATGGAAACGCACCTGAATCACGGTTGACATCCGTTGGCCGGGTTTCATCAACGCCACCTGTTCCTGGTCTTGTGGTGTTTTACAGCGCGGACGGGGCCGACCTACCGGTTGATACATCATCGCCGCTACTCATCGGTGCTGGTGATTCACAAGTTCTGCAGCTGGAGGTGCTCATTCCAGAGGGCGCATCGTTGAACACTCGGTTTGTCCTTGAATTCGAAATCCTTGGTGTCGTGGACGATGAAGGCTTACCCGTTCAAATGAAAACACAAGCCCTTGTCATGCTCAACCAACAACGTAGCCTTGCTTCAGAGGCTGGACTGATGCTCCAAGGGCAAGTCGCGCACGGAACGGCTGCCCCCGTCCAAGTCAACGTGACGTCCACGTCGACCATGAACGAACAAATCATCGTCAATTTGGAAGGGGAAGCCGGGTGGCAGGTCACGTGCAACAAAATTTTGGTGAATCAAAGTGGAGTAATGGTGATGTTATCCCCCGGCCATATCACGCCGCAATTAACGACGCAACGGTGTGAGATCTTGCGACTTAATGGCCCCCAACAAGGGGAACTCACCGTCACCGTTTCCAGCGTCGACGGCTTCTTGCTTGACACGCACACACTGACACTGACGTTCGATCCAGCACCAGAAGCCGACACCATGACTGGCGCCCTCGTAGCCGCAGCAGGAGGTGGATTGCTCATTGTGTTGGGGTTGTCGGTGCTCCTGATGCGAAGACGAACCATTGGACCGAGCGAGTATGAGGAGGAACTTCAGCAAGTCACACAGCCCGCAGGACCACCGGTATCAACCACCTCTTCTGCGAAGGAGGTCCCCGGAATCGAACCAGAAACCACGCCTGCCGAACCCCTGAGCCCCAACCTGCAAGTCGTGGCCGGACCGCCGATTCCGGAGGGCGGCATCCCCGCAGGATGGACCCAAGAGCAATGGCAGTATTACGGCCAGCAATACCTTGATGGGACCTTGTGAGAAGCCGACGGTATGGCCACCTACCCACCTGCATGGTACGCGCTCTGGGTGGTCGTTGCAGCATGCGGTGTCGGGACATGGTACCTGCGACATTTTTCGACACGCGTTCAAACAACCCGGACCATCGCTCTTCTCGGAACGGCAGCAATGCTGACGCTTCTTGTGTGGACATGGATTGAATTTTGAGGTGGCTTCATGGAATCGTTGGCAGGGCTTCAGGACCATCCACTCGCCAGCCAATACCCGTGCAGAACACCGGTGTGGTGGGCAAGGGTGGGCGATGTCCACAAAGACCCAAGCCTCAGAGGCGTGAGCGGCCGAATGATTGTCCTGCGAATTCCAAAACAATTTGGGCGAATTGAAGGCTGGTTTGCAAAGGTCCTCCGGGCACCAAAAGAGATACGACGACCATTGGACCAGATGAACAGCCTGCTTTGGGAACTCTGCGACGGATCCCGGACATTTGGTGAAATTTGTCAGGTGATGGACGAGGTGTTTCACGAACACATTGCACCTGTCATCCAGCGAACAGCCGCAGCCATTGGACTGTTCCAATCCAGGAATTTGGCGCTGATGCTTGATGAGCCCCTCAACGGACGTTGGACGGTGGGGCCCGGTAAAACGCCCGACCATCAGTCGCTCACGCCTTCACCGCCGGAACACGGTTACGATGCTGAACCACTCGATGGCGAAGCACCCTGATCGGGGGGCGGTTGCTCGTCATATGGAGCCCAAACAAGTCGGAACCCCAAGCCATCACTGACCTTGTCGTGGGCTGCGAATGAACGCGAACGGCTGCGCGTTGAATCGCTTTCCGTAAACCATGCACCGCCCCGGACAACATACTGAGAAGAACCGGCGCTGGCATGTGGTCGCTGGGTCCTGCCACCTTCGTACGTTTTTGCCCAGTGGTCGCTGCACCATTCGTTGACGAGCCCGTTCATGTCGTACAAACCCCATGGATTCGGTTTTTTCAGGCCAACTTCTCGAGTTGAGCCACCAGAATTGCCAGCATGCCAACCGTGCTCATCGAGTTCAACGTCTTTATCGCCAAACCACCAGCGACCGGAGGTGCCAGCTCGAGCAGCGTATTCCCACTCGGCTTCAGATGGTAAGCGCCATTCGCCGATCAATCCAAGGTGCAATTGACCTTTTGTACGCTCATTTAAACGTTGGATAAACTGCATGACATCATCGTGACTCACTTGCTCGACAGGCCGGAGGCCTGCGCTCCAGCCGTCCTGAAATTTGGAGGGGTTCGAGCCCATCACATCCGACCATTGTGCCTGCGTCACCGGTCGCTCTGCAAGAAAGAATGGTTCGTTGATCGAGACTTCAGACGCCGGTCGTTCATTGGGATGGCTCCGGGGAGATTCGTCTCCCATCGTGAACACCCCCGGTTCAACAAGACGGTAAACAGAACCGTACTGGTCCGTGAACGACGGGTTCGGCGTGTCGGCTGAATTCATGTCACGCACGCAACTTTTCTGCAGCGGCCATCACTGCTTCCACGAGCGTTTCCAATCGCCCGGAAAGTGCTTCATCTTGCAAATGACCTTCGTCATTGAACGCCTCTTTGACATAACCAACAGCCAATTGTTCGGGAACAGGCCAGCCATGGAGCCACCTCAGGGCAATCCGCATGTGATTGAGCGTGTTGGAATTGGTGACCCCGCCAAGTGTTGACATCAATCCGAAGACCTTGCCGCCTACATGTTTGTCGTACATCCAATCAAGCGTATTTTTCATCACGCCCGACATGGTTCCGTGGTATTCGGGCGATGAGAGGAAAAAGGCATCACAGGATTCCAACAATGATTGGAAGGCCTTGACGTTTGGATGACTCCAACATCCGTCCTCACCGACCATCGGAAGAGGTTGCTCTGCAAGATCCCAAAACACGACCTCTGCTCCGCGCTCACTCGCCATGCTAAGCGCCTGATTGACCAACATTCCAGATTTTGAGGTCGCCCGGTACTCTCCAGCGAGTCCTAAAATTTTCAAGGGTTGTTCTGACATGCTTTCGGGACAAGGCCGCATGTCTTGAATGTAAGGTTGCCTTGTATGGTCATGGAAAAGCAAGACTTATGCGTGGTTTAACGGTGGTTTTTGGTGCGGTGATGCGTGATGGTTGCGAACAAGGATTCCGAAAGCGTGCCGACCGATGAAAGCGACGCACTGGATGAAGTGGCGTTGGCCTCTGTGAACCAAGCCCTTGAGGCCGTTGAAAACGAAGAAGTGGTCGAAGAGATGCCCGACGACGAGCAACGATCTCAACCACCCCGCAACGTCATTCCTGAGCTAGAGGATGTTGAAGACCCTGAAGAAATGGTCCAGGTCTTGCTCACCGTAGGTGAAGAACGCAGCCGACGAGGGGATGTCAAAGGGTCACTTGCTGCGTTCAACAAAGCCATTGCCCTCGATCCATCGTGCGACATGGCATGGTTCAACAGAGGCGTTCTGCTCGAAGCCCAGCAGGATGCCCGTGGGGCGCGCCAGTCGTTCCAAATTTGCTTGGATTTGAACGACCAGCACGCACCAGCAACAGCGAATCTTTCCATTTTGCTCGAGCGCATTGGAGATTTGGAAGGCGCTTACGAAATGGCAGGAAAGGCGTTGTCATTCTTCCCCGGACACCCGGCGTTGGTGGCCCTCCAAGAACGATGCAAAGACAGTGAGATCGCTGTTTCCATTGAAGCCATGCAACCCTCCGTCGAAGTGACCCAAACGGTGGACATGGCCGTTGTAGAAGAAATTGCAGAAGAGGCTGGGATCGAGAATCCAGAAGATTTGCTCAATGAGGCCGTACATCACGATCACGATGAAGATGCTACGCTCACGGTTGAAGAACTTCAGAGCGCCGCGGAAGTGGTGGTCGCGCAACAAGATGTGCTCAGAGAGGTCGAGCAGGCTGAGCCGCAACCTGAACCTGCCCCTGAACCTCAGGAGCCAGAGATCGACCTTGATGCCTTGGTTGAATCTGCAACGAACAGCATCAAAGAAGGCCAACCCAAACAAGCCCTTGAACTTCTGAAACCGCATTTGAAAACCATCGCAGCCCAACACGCCGGTGCTTGGCGAATTGCTGGTGGAGCCATGGCACGACTCGACCTTGACAATCACGCCATTGCAGCGATGACCCATGCGCAAAACCTCGAGCCGAGCCATGCACCTGGATGGTTCAACCTTGGTTCGGTTCAGCAGCGTACAGACCTGGTTCAGGAGGCTTTGTCCAGCTACAAACGGGCCATCGAAGCGGACCCCGCCTACGAGAAGGCAGCGGAAAAGATGGCTGACTTGGCCCAAGAACGCGGTCGAATTGAAACCTACATGGACGCAGCACGCTCGCTCATCAAGATGAATCCACACCACCATATTCGTGAAGCATACATTGCCATGCTCCTCCAACTCGCTCAGGGTGAAAGTGACATCATGGACCAAGTTGCAGGCCTCCCACCGACCTTACCTGCCGGTCCTGAAATGGCGCAGGAAGCGTTGAAGTTGATGGACGAGACCCCTTCATCACAGCGAGCGTTGGCTCTCTCACTCAGTCTCCAACACAGCGATGCCGTGCTCATGTGGAAGGCTATGATTCAGCAAGAATCGAACGAACCATCTCATTGGACGGGTCTTGCACGTTCGCTTGAACAAGCGGGCGATTTGGAAACCGCCGCCAAATGTCATGCCAAAGCAGCAGCCATGGCCGGCACCTTGGGCACTGGCGTCGCAGCAAACCCTGTGCAAGCGACGCAAAGCGTTCAACCTGTGCAAACCGAACCAACCGCTGTGGTCAACACCGCACCTGCCGCTGGATTTGCGGACCCTCTCACCACGCCGCAACCTGTTGTTATTCAAGATACCACACCGCAACCACCCTCAGCGACTGTTGCAGATGATGCTGCTCTTCTCTTGACACCAATGGAGCCACAACCAAAGGTTGCAGCAGCCCCCTCACCGCAAGTTGATTTGGCAAAAGCAGCCCTTGATGCAGCTCAAACAGTCTCGGCCAACACTCCACAATCCACGTCATCCAATGCGATATCGAACCAAGACGTAGCATGGTTTAACCAAGGTGTGCAACTCATTGAGGACAAAAAGTACAGGGAAGCCCTTTCGTGTTTTGATAGAGCCCTCCCTGCCTTTGCCGGCGATGATGCGATGATCATCCGCATCCTCAACAATCGCGGAAATGCATACTACTTCCTTGAGGACTATCCAAAATGTGTGGAATCCTATCACCAAGCCATGCTCATACGTCCAACCGAAGTGAGAGGCGAGACCTTGTACAACATGGGAACAGCCTACGCAGAAATGGAGCGATACAATGACGCCATCAAGTGCTTTGAACAGGCGATGCCAAGGGGATTAAGCGACGAAGCAAAACGTCGTGCAAAGGACCAAATCAGGCGGTGTAACATCCTCCAGAAGGCCCTTGACAAGAAGCGGAAGAAGCGGTAAATACGTTCTCCAAAGTGGTCACATTGAAAAACGGTGGCGGAGTGGAGGAATCATGGACTGCGGCACGTGCGATTCTGCCCCCACCTTACAAGTTCACGCCCCCGAGGTTGTTGATGTCTCGTTGACCATGACGGACAAAGCAACGTCGATGCTTGAAGACGCGTTCGGTGATGACCGTAGCCACGCCCTTTTGGTCGGTGTTCTCAGCGGCGGTTGTTCCGGCTACATGTACGATTTGCAAATCGTTGAATCAACCGAAACACCATGCCAAGAGCTGAACATCAATGGTTTCCGCGTCCTCGTTCCATCCGCTTCCAGCCACCTGCTGAACGGGATTGAAATCGACTATGTTGACCGATTGATGGGTGGCGGATTCAAAATCAACAACCCAAACGCAAGTTCGTCCTGCGGCTGTGGTGAATCCTTCTCTTGAGGGCCCACCATGGGCATGGCACGGCAGGAAGCCTACACGCTGCTACTGCAGGGTGAACACATTCTTGAGTTCATCAACGGACTCTCAACCAACCTCGTCACCGGCCCCTGCACGACGGTGTTCACCAACCGTGCGGCGCAGATTGTTGACGTCTGTGAGGTGATTCCTGTCGGCACCAACGTGGCCTTGGTGGGTTTTCTCCCGCAAAAGGACCAACTCATCAAACACCTGAGCGATCGCATCCTCGGCCAACCCATCACCATCAGTGACATTTCAAACCTCAACGATGTCTTCATCGGCCTCACCGATGAACCGCATCCACCCGGTACGACCGTTCATCTGAGCTTCTTTGGTACGATGTATGTCATTCCAAAAAAATTGGAGCATGAGCCAACGTGGACAGAAGCCGAATGGACGGAACACAGGATTGCCAACATGTTGCCGTTTTATGGCCACGAGATTACCTCGAGTGTGCACCCTCTCGCCTGTGGATTGGGTGATCTGGTACACCCGCAGAAAGGCTGCTATGTCGGCCAGGAAGTGCTCACGAGAATGCGAAGCCGTGGAAAACTGGGCCGTCGATTGATCAAGAGAGAGAATCCTACGGAAAACGCCACAACGGTGGGGTCAACCCACAGTTTGGTGCTCGAACGTGTTCAGTAGCCCAAGACATCCTTGAGTTGACCCTTGTAGAATTCACCCGAGCCCTGAAGCGAGGCGAGTTCATCATCGGTGAGTTCAAGTTCAAAGATTTGTTCCACACCGTTGGCGCCGATGATGCATGGAACACCGATGTACACATCGCTCAATCCGTACTGACCGCTCAGCAGGCATGAGGCTGGGATCAGGCGACGTCGGTCGTTCAAGACGGATTCTGCCATCACTGCTGCAGCAGAACCTGGTGCGTAGAACGCTGAACCGCGCTCCAGCAATTTGACGATTTCACCACCGCCACTCGCTGTGCGGGCACTGATGGCTTCAATGCGGTCCTCCGGCATGAGTTGTGTAATCGGAATGCCGCCGACCGTGGTGTAGCGTGGAAGCGGTACCATCGTATCGCCGTGACCGCCAAGCACCATGGGGGACACATCTTCTTCCGCACAGTTGAGTTCCAGGGCGATGAAATGGGCCATTCTGGCACTGTCAAGGACACCGGCCTGGCCGATGACCCGTTCGGGCGGGAAACCGGTGACTTGTTGCATGTGGTAGGTCATCAAATCGAGTGGATTGGTGACCACGATGACCACAGCATCGGGGGCGTGCTCTTTGATGCCTGCCCCCACCTGGGAGACGATGTCGGCGTTCTTGCCAATGAGGTCCTCTCGCGTCATGCCGGGTTGCCTTGGGAAGCCTGACGTGACAACGACGACTTCAGCACCTGCAATGTCGTTGTAATCCGCCGTGCCGGTAATGGTCCCGTCGTAGTTGAGAACGTTTGCGTTTTGGGACATGTCGAGGGCTTTCCCCTTTGCGAAGCCCTCGTAGATGTCGAGGAGAACGATGTCGGCCACCTTCATCTGTGCAAGCACAAATGCACAGGTAGCACCCACATTTCCTGCCCCAATCACTGCAATTTTTCGTCGTCCGCTCGCCATGGTCTTCACCTGTCACCCACGACCTAAGGCGCTCAGTCCATAAGTCAAATGGTGAGCGTTGATGGTTCAGTTTTCGAATGGTCGAAACAGAGGGTGCAACGTTGGAAGGCGTGGCATCTAAAAACCTCCTTCAAGTGGCCGATTTGCACCTACCCTTTCGGAGGTGCCGTTCGTAGGTGAAAGCATGAAACTTGGTGTCCCAAAAGAACCCGAAGGCGAAACCCGTGTAGGTATCGTTCCATCAAGCATGAAGAAACTCGCCAAGGCAGGATTTGAGGTTTTCATTGAAGCCGGTGCAGGACACGCCGCCAACTACCATGACGCCGACTACGAGGCTGCTGGTGCCTCCATTGTCTCCCGAGCCGAAGCGTTGGATTGTGAGAACATTGTATGCATCCGTTTCCCCGGCGTGGATGGCATCGCTGCAGGCACCAACCTGGCGTGCGTCTCCGACCCGTTCCGCCACCCAGAATACGTCAAGGCCTGCATGGACGCGAGCATCACCCTCCTTTCCATGGACATGATTCCACGACGTCTCTCACGTGCACAATCCATGGACGTGAACTCCAGCCAAGACAACCTCGCAGGCTACAAAGCCGTGCTCCTCGGCGCCGCTCACGTGCCAAAGGGCATCCCGATGATGACCACCTCAGCCGGCACCATTCGACCTGCTAAGGTTGTGATCATGGGCAGCGGTGTGGCTGGCCTCCAAGCCATCGCCACCGCCAAACGCCTCGGTGCCGTCGTGTTCGCCTCCGATGTCCGCAAGTCAGCTGCAGAGCAGATCGAGTCCGTCGGCGGACGCTTCATAGAAGTCGACGGGATGGACGACTTTGAGGATGAATCCGGCTACGCTAAGCCCCTGACTCCAGAGTTCATCCAGAAGGTCAACGATACGGTTTGTGGCGTGGCGGCTGACGCCGACATCATCGTCACCACCGCACGTATTTTCGGACGCCCCGCTCCCATCACCGTCCCCTCATCAGCCGTTGCCAACTTCAAATCGGGTGCCGTCGTGGTCGACATGAACGCCGATGTTGGAGGAAACTGCGAGGACACCGTCCAAGGCGAAGTCATCACCACCGACAACGGTGTGATCATCGTCGGTACATCCAACCTTCCCGGTACGCTCGCCAACACAGCCTCCATGCTGTATTCCAACAACTTGACCACCTTCTTCACATCACTCGTCGACAAGGAATCGGGAGCAGTGGTGATTTCTGATGAGGATGACATCCTTGTTGGTGCGCCCGAAGGGTCTGATTTCTATGTCAACGGTATGGGTGGCGTACTCATCTGCAAAGACGGCGCTCTCCATCCGAAGCAAACTCGCCTTGCGGGGGTGGTTGAATGATTACGGAAGCCTCACTGATTGCCAACTTGACGTTGTTTATGCTCGCCATCTTCCTTGGATTTGAACTCATCACCAAGGTTCCGGCCACACTTCACACACCGCTGATGAGCGGTGCGAACGCTATTTCGGGCATCAGCGTCGTAGGGGCACTCCTGGGTGCCAACGTGGCGTATGCAGGTGGCGACACCTTGGTTTCTGGACTTTTGGCCTTTGTTGCCTTGGTCCTCGCCATGATCAACGTCGTCGGTGGATTCGCAGTCACCAACCGGATGCTGAACATGATTGCCGGCAAGAACAGGAGGGCTTGAGATGGAAGCATGGATTCCCCTCGGCTATTTGCTCTCTGCTGCCCTGTTCATCTTCGGATTGAAGAAACTCGGACACCCGAGAACGGCTCCTCGCGGAAACCAGTACGGCGCCATGGGCATGCTCGTGGCGGTGTTGACGACCATCATCGACATGCAACTCGCTTCGGGTGGCATGAATTGGGAACTCATCATCGCCGGTCTGGTGGTTGGCTCCGTCATCGGCATCATCATGGCCATCAAGGTTGAGATGACCGGTATGCCAGAACTCGTGGCGCTTTTCAACGGGTTTGGTGGAGCGGCTTCGGCCCTCGTGGCCCTGTCCGAGACCTGGAAGTACATCGAAGGTTCTGCCGTCGTTCCAGAAGGATTGACGCTTCAAGTCATCATGCTCGCTGCAGGCCTCTCAGCCCTTGTCGGATGGATGACCCTGACCGGTTCCATCCTGGCCATGTTCAAACTCAAAGGTGGCATCGAGATCTTCGGGAAGTGGTTCAGCACACCCACTTGGGGCCCATCGTGGCTCAACCCGGTGAAGGTGCTCCTCACGTTGAGCGTTCTTGCTCTCATCGTGATGGCCATCGGAGAGCCAACCAACACAGATTACCTCTGGGCCATCATCGGCATCTCCTGCCTGCTGGGAATTGTCCTCGTGCTGCCCATTGGTGGCGCAGACATGCCCGTGGTCGTTTCGTTGCTCAATTCCCTTTCGGGTATTGCAGCTGCCTTCACGGGGTTCATCATCAGCAACCCCGTGTTGATTGTCGCTGGTTCGCTGGTGGGTGCTTCCGGTCTGATCTTGACCTTCATCATGTGCAAGGCCATGAACAGAACGTTGCCTGATGTGTTGTTCAAGTCCTTTGGTGGCACCACGAAGGAGAAGGTTACACGAACCAAGGTGGGTTCTGATCCTGATGAAGTCGCCATGATGGTGGACGGTGCACAAAAGGTCATCATCGTCCCTGGCTACGGCATGGCCGTTTCCCAATGCCAGCATCAAGTGAAGGAATTCGGGGACTTGCTCGAAGAAAAGTTCGACACCGAGGTCAAGTACGCCATTCACCCTGTCGCAGGTCGAATGCCCGGGCACATGAACGTCCTTTTGGCCGAGGCCAACGTTCCTTACGAACAACTCATTGAGATGGACGAGATTAACCCTGAATTCCCAGAGTGCGACGTTGCGGTCATCATCGGTGCCAACGACACGTGCAACCCCGCTGCCCGCACGGGTGAAGGTCCGCTCGCAGGCATGCCGATCATCGATGCCGACCAGGCCCGAACGGTGGTCATCATCAAGCGCTCCCTCTCCGTTGGCTACGCAGGGGTTGACAACGACCTCTTCTACATGGACAAGACCATGATGCTCTTCGGCGATGGTAAGGCCATGATGACCGGTTTGAACAACGCCATCAAAGAGATTTGAACACCCTGTTGAACCCGCATCCTGAAGCAACATTGAAAGAGCGGGGACCGGTGGAAAAAAACAGGTGAGACGATGCGTCGCAACTTCCGTAACATTTCGTTGATGGTTGTTCTCTCTTTGATGCTCGTTGCCCCGGTCTTGGGCAACCCCAACGGCCCCCCATGGGACGCTGGTGGTGGCAATCTCGTCATCGAAACCGGCTGTACCTGTCACGGTGGCGGTGCTCCATCAACGGAAGTGGTCGTGTCGGTGTCGGGCGTCCCACGAGCCTACAATGTCAGTGAAACCTACGAGTTCACCATCAGCCTCCAACACGCCTCCAACGAAGGCGGCGGGTTCCTCTTCTGGGATGGAGGAATTGGAACACTCACTGCAGGTGAAGGCAGCCAATCGGTTCCCGATGAGCCAGGTGCCCTCTCGCAATCCGAACCAGGAAACGATTGGGTGGTTCAGTGGACGGCACCCAGCGAAGATGCTGGACCTGCTAACTTCCAACTCGTCGGCAACGCCGTCAACGGCGACGGTGCACCCAACGAGGACGACAAGTGGAACATTCTCACCTTCACCGTATCTGCACCGGGAGCAACTGAAATTGCAACCGATGAGGACATTTCGCTTCGCACCATCAGCGTGGGCGACTACGATTCACTCTTCGTCGCTGAAGAAGACCCCGAAGCCGAGGAGGCAGAGCGCCAGGAAGGCATCGCACACGACTTCTTCACGAACGGCAACCTCTACTATTGGACGACGTTGTCCATGATCATCATCGCCGCCGTCATCCAAGGTGAATTCTACGAACGTAAGTTTGGTGGCGGACCAACGCATTTGGACAAGAGCCTCGCTGTCCCTCAGGGTCTGCGTCGTGGTGCACTGGCCGCTGCCCTTGCAGTGCTGTTTGCTTACCTTGTCGACAGTGGCCAACCATGGGGCTACGGTCTCGTGGCTGGCATGTTGACCCTTTGGGCCATTTACGGCGTGTACCGAACCATCGTTCAAGCTCGAGCCCCCAAGCAATACACCGATCTTGTTTGAGTGAAGCAGCATGGCGGTCCTCCTCGACCAGGACCTGCAACAACCCGTCCAGGTTCACCTCAACGAGTTAACTTGGAGAACAACGGTTGTGTTCGCCACGGTCTCCTTGCTCACCTTCGCTTGGTCCACCATGGTCGATGATGTTCTCAACCTGCTTCTCCAAAACCTCAAGCCTTGCCCGGGCGAATGCTTGAACGTCTATGACCCGGCACAGTGGAGTGCCGTTCGCTGGCTCACATCGTTGCTGTTGGCCGTCCTCTCTTCTTTACCACTCGTCGCCTTTCATGTCCTCCAGTTCTCTAAACCTGGCTTGTTGCCTGGAGAATACAAGGCATTGCGGACGTGGATGTTGGCCGTTGCCATGGGACTGGTTGCCATCGCTTACATGCTGGTCATCCACTGGCTTCCTGCCCTGTACGATGCAGGGTTCACCCAACACGACAACGCAGGTTTGGCAGCTCAGTACAGCGCCATTGACATGTTGCTCGTCGCAGTGTTTTGTGTATGGGCAACCATGGTCGTTGCAGCCACCTGGACGGGCCTGGTCTTGATGGGACGACTTGGTGTTGTGAACCGAACGACGGCCGATGTATGGCGGCTCCGTTTGTACGGTGTTGGTAGCCTGTTGTTGGCCTTGTCCACTCCGAACCATGCACAACCGCTCCTCCTGCCACTCCTCGCCACCTACTGGACCTCATCTGAATTGATTGGCCAACGATGGCTCATGGCTGAACCCCTTGCTCAGGGTTATGCTGTGGAGCGATTGGACATCGAGGGGCGACGGCAACGCATCGCGTTGCTGGACTGTTCATGTGAAGGGGCCAACGCACACCACGGATACGCAGATGTTGATGGCTGTTCAACCGTCTCAGTTGAAGGCATCTGCACCTCATCTTCTTCTCGCACCGCTGTACTGGAACACCTTATTCAGGCCAAGATTACCGATGCAGTCATCACAGGCTGTGACGGAAACCCTTGTCCAAAGCAGTTCAAAGAGAACGTTGATCACCTCGGAGCACGCCTCCATGGCCTCAATCTCATGGCCTTGCAAAACCATCGGGTTGCGAACCCCCATCCAAATTTCGACGTTGCTGTTGGACTTCATACGCTTCCGTCCCTGTTCCCTGCCAATGCACGGCAGCACAACCTGGCCAGATTGATTGAGGAGAAGGAATACATCCAGGCCGTGGAGGTTGAATGGCAGAACATCAATCACTGGTCTACCGACTACCTCGAGATCGACCATGTGCTTTACCCACGCATTGAGGAGAACGTGGGGCGTGAGCAAACAAACGCAACGAAGGTTCAAACACTCATCCGTTGAGAACCAGCCATGAGGAGGGCCGCAGCAGCGCTCATGGCCTTTCTCTTCATGACAGCATCCGTTTGGATGTTTCTCAATGAGGAGACCGTTGAAGCATGGCTCAGTCTACAAGTCGTCAATCAGGCCGATGAAACCGCCGCCCAACTCCCGCTCCAAGACAATGAATCCTGGTTGGTGGTGGTGGTTGACTTTGAAGAGAACGCTGCTGGAAACGGTTGGGGTCCTGACGAAGCACAAACGATGCTCGACCAGGCCGTTGTGCCCTACATGGAGCAACTCTCCGGTGGCGTCACCGACCTCAGCATTGACGTGCATCAAACGGTCGTTCGAGCGGACGGGGCGATGAGCGATTACGGACGAGACGGTACAGGCAAGGATACGGACTCGGACGGCAGTTTCCTACCGAGCGCACTTGCAGAAGAAGCCGTTCTTGGCATCAAACAGTCCGCCGATTGGGCGAGGTACGACCTTGATGGGGACGGCCAAGTCGACCGTTTCATGGTCCTGCACACCACCAAAGGACAGGAAGAAAACCCTGGAATTTCAAATCGAATTTGGAGCCATTACACCGAATTTGAAACCCCCATTGACCTTGGAGACGGCATCACCATCGGCCACTACACCATGGCGAGCCTCCAAACAGGAACCAGTGGTATCGGCACCATCATCCACGAAATGTTGCATCAAATGGGCGCCATCGATCTCTATCCCGTTCACGATGAAGTCAACTCCCAATCCTGGAAAGGCCCGGGCGACTGGGACATCATGGCGAGTGGCAATTGGAACGGTGGAGGGCGATGGCCTGCCATGCCGTCAGGCGCCAATGTTGAATTGGTTCGTCCTGAACGGGTTGAGACACTTCAACTCGAGTGGCCAGAAGATGCCAACACACCGTGCCTCGGGCCAACCGTGGCGCTCAATGGCGTCAGTGAAGGAGGTACCATTCTCAAAATCCCCATCGGTCAACATGAATCAGTCTTCATCGAACACCGTTCCGATTCGGGCTACGATTCACGATTGCCGGGCAGCGGGGTCTTGGTGTCGTATCAAGACCTCAGTGTTGGGGACATGGAACGAAATGAAGTCAACACCAACCCCAACACGCCGTGGTTGAAGGTCATTGAAGCAGACGAAGGCGATGATTTGGTTCGGGGTTCCAATCAAGGTGAAGCATCCGACCTCTTCCTCAACAACACCACGTTTGGTGCTGAAGGTGTGGCCATCCGAACCCACGACGGGGTCTTGGTGCCGTGGGTGGCCACCATCACCGGAGAAGAGAACATGACCGTATCCTTTGAAGCCCCATCATGCACGCCTGGTTTCGAGGTCAACATGAACGACCACGGAAGCACCGTTCTTCCGGGCCAATCGCCCAACATTGACCTCACTGGCGATGTCGTAGATTGCAGCTCAAGCCTCACGTCCTCCGACGGACGTGGAATCAGCCTCGTTTTGGGGGACAACGGGTACGAATTGGCCTACACCTCCCCGGGTGTTGCTCCATCCACCTCAGTGTTGCGAGGCACCATCACGTGCGATGGCAACAGCGTGAAGATTGAGCATGCCGTGCAGGTGTTCGAACGCATACCGGTCCCCTCGTTGTTTGAAGCAACGGTTCATCCGTCTGAGCCGACCACCTTGAGCATCCCTGTGGAATCCATAGGAGATGGTGAGCAACGCTACAGTGTGTCCGTTGACGGTCCATTAAGCCGAGTCGCCTCCGGCGACGCGTCCATCGTCCTCAACGGCGATGATACGTATTCGTTGACGGTTGAGCCTGGTGGGCTGCTATCGGAAAGCATGTTGATATTCGGGACGATTCATCTCATGACACAAGAAGGCATGGAATGGACGGTTGACATTCAACTGGAGGCTACGACGCAGGCTGACGAATGGTGGATGATTTGGACAGCACCCGGTCGGGTGATCGGACTGATGTTCCTTGTGCTGGCCCTTTCGTCCCTGGCCGGAGCGATCGGCACCCGATCACCGACCAACCAGGATGTCGAGCAGAAGACGCCAGAACAGGCGGTTGATGTGAGCCCGGAAACCACGGAAGACGCATGGGGGCGTATGCTCGATGATGCGTGATCAGCCGACGCGTTTGATGTTGAGGAACGATGAGAATGCGCCGTTTTGGTCTGCACAAAGCCACCGTTTGTTGACGCCCTCGGCCAAGCGAACAGCAAGGCAGACCTCCTCCCAGTTCGTTGGAGCTTCGCTACGAGGTTGAATCAACCAGGGTGCGTGTGCGACTTCAATATCATCCTCGTAGGCTCGCCATCTGCAGCCGTACTTGAATCCAGGTCGAAGCAAGAGACCAGCCTCCACGAGAGCAGCGAACAGACCGTCCCCCCGAGAAGAACCGTCCTGAAGGTATTCCAACTCCTCGGTGCGAAGATAACGGCCTGAAAAATGGGGAAGACCAATGGACGGCAACGGCCATTCTTGCCCCACGCTAAGAAAGACACCCCCGTCGACGATGGTGCCTTCCTTGCACCATGCAGCGACGTCGTCTTGTTGGTCAGGAGTGAGGTCACCAAGGTGTTGGTGATGGCCGGTCGGCTCCAAGAACGACAGGTGGTACACCGTTGTGTCCAATTCATCGTCGATGACCACCAACTCTGCGAGATGGCCACCATCGTGAACAGCCACGACCCACCGGCCTAATTCCTCCCAATCAAGCGGATCGTGCGTGCGTTGAATGCGAACCTGTGTGTGGCCGGGATGAGAGGACCAGGACTCATGGCGCTCCCAACGAACCGCCCATGTTGCTTCGGGCATGGATGGAAATCGAGCATTGAGGTGAACGACAGGCACCACACGCTCACCCCCGTTTCTGAGCACATCAAGCGCAATGGTTCGCCGCATCAACGAGGTGTCTTGCTTCAACGACATCTCAAACCAATCGCCACCCTCCGGCAATGGAAGATGACGGTACCAGTGGCAGAACAACACCTCTTCGGGGGTCAGCACAAGGCCGCCTTCAACTCGCCGTCCAAGCGCACTTTTCTGGTGCAGACGATGGGCGAGTGGCTCACTCACGAACCAGCCATTCTCCCGCCTAACCGGTGGGTCGAGCGGCGTCGATGGAGGTGCATTCGCAGCACGGCCTTCGCCCAGTGGACGGGTGGTTCTGGCCCTCGGACGGTATGTTCGCTCCCGTCCACCCATGCAAACTCCATTGCCGGGCTGTTTTTGATTCCGTCGCTCGCCACCGATTGTCCTATGTGCTATCGGTTGAACCCCTCCTTGAGGCGCTCCCATGGTGGTAGGTTATCTTGGGACCTTAACAACCGAAGAGCGCACCATGCTCCATTTGTTGAACCAACAATTGCCCGCCGGAGGCTGGGAAGCGCCGGCATCCCTGACCCAAGCCGGCATCTCCGCCGCCGTTCACGTTCAACGAAAGCACATCCCACGCACGTTGAAACGCATGGAAAAAAACGGGTTGATCACCGTTGATCAACGGCACATTCCCGGTGGAAAGCAACGCAAACGGGTCTACACGTTGACCGAGTCAGGAAGGGAAATGGCCAACTCCCTTGCTGATCGGGTGCTCAACGAACAGGTGAACCAAGGGGACCGGACCACGGCATTGTCCGAGGTTTGGAACCGGAGTGAGCCCATCCTTGAACTGCTCTCGCGAGTTGACGAAGACCTCACGCTGCAAGAAACGCCTCTGGTTTCACCCGTCTCCAACCCGCACGGCAACGCTTCCATGGATGCCCAAAACGGTGAAGATTTGGTTCGTCGAATGTACGCAAGAGCATGGGAAGACGGAAAAATCACACGCGATGAACAATCCCTCCTCAACGAGGTTGTGGAGTTCCTGGGAATGCACCCAGAGCGTGTTCGGCGATTGTCAAATGAAGCGAGAAAGTCGCTAAAAATCCCGCCACCCGAAGAGGTGTACTTCGAAATGATTCTGCAGGCGTTGGACGACGGTGAAATCCTTCAGGATGAAATTGACCTGCTGAACACGTTCAGGGTTCATTTTGGCATCGATCAGGTCACCCACCACGCTCTTCTCAACCGAGCACGTGAAACGACACCTGTTTCAGAACACTACCAAACCTATGCTGCAGCAGTGAAAACCGCCATGCAGGACAAAGTGATCACAGCCGATGAACACGCCATTCTCAAAACGCTTCGAGGCACCCTTGACATCACCGAACAAGAGCACGAGCGCATCATGAATGAGTTGACCGAGGAACATTGAGGTGATACCATGGGAATGACCGACGAGGAAGCCAATTTGCACGATACACTGTCCGCCCTCAAACGCCACTTGCGTTCGGATGAATCAGGGAAAATCGTTCTCATTGGCGATGTCATGATGGACTGCTACATCCATGGGTACGCCAACAATCTCAACTCAAGGGCCCCTGTTCCCGTCTTGCGCGAAACGTCAAGGGAGGAAGACGTTGGAGCCGCCGCTCACGTGGCTCGTGGTCTACGGTCCATGGGACTGGACAGTCATCTCTTCGGCGTTGTTGGCGATGACAGTGCTGGACTTGGCATCATTGAATCCCTTGAAGCCGAGGGTGTCACGACCCACGGCATTGCCATCGTTGAGGACAGAACCACCACGGTCAAAACACGTATGTTGGCCTCACGGGAAAGCCTGATACGCGATGAACAACTCTTGCTCCGGTGGGACATAGAAGAGGACGCACCGGTGCCAGAAGAAGCCTCGAACGCCCTCTATGAGCAAGCCATCCAAGATTTGGACGGCGCATCCGCTCTCATCGCCTCTGATTACGGTCAAGGCGTGATCACCGACCAAGGTGCCGAACGATTGTTCGCTGCTGCGAAGAACAACAACATCCCTGTCATCGCCGATCCAAAACTCACCGGTCTCCACCGCACCGAGGGTGTTGATTGGATACTGTTTCAATCCCAAGGTCTTGAATTGATGCGCCGGCGACTCGGCGCCACTACGGGTGCAGAGGCCGCTGAGAAACTGCTGGCACAATACCACTGGAAGCATTTGGTGGTGTTGGCAGGCGAAGCAGGGGTCACCATCTACTCGGCAGAGGAAGACACCGTCCATGCACCTTGCGGCCTGGTTGACCTTCGGCAAATGATCGGACTCATCGATGCAGCAGCCGTCGCCATCGCCTTCTCGCTCTCGTGTGGTCTGGATGTTCATTCCACTGCGCTCCTCGCGAACGCTGCATGCGAATGCATCCTCGCCGCCGAGCGAACCGAATCCTTCGTGTTGAGCAAAGACGACCTGATTCACCGGGTCGGCGAGCACGTTTGGAATTTGCAAGTCTCGAAACGATAAGGTGGACGCATGAGTGCTTGGTTGTGGCCCACCACCGCCGATGTCGGCATGCGAGTCTTCGCGAAAAATTACCCCTCGCTGTTGGCCGAAGCAGCGGTGGGGATGCAAACCTACTTGTTGAGTGATGTAAGTGCAAAGAAACTGAATGCCCCCGTGCGGAAAACAGGTGAATGGAGGGTTCGCTCGGAACACCGCCCTGAGGACGAGGAATTCCTCTTCCTGGCTTGGCTTGATGAACTGCTCTACAGGGCCGAAGTGCTGGGACAATGGTACGTGGACGGTCAAGTCCATGTCTTGCACCAACCAGATGGTTTGACCGCTGTGGCACAAGTCTCCTACATTGACGCTGAAGTTGTGGAGCGTGAAATTGAGATCAAGGCTGTCACGACGCATCAATTAACCGTTGCAGAGGTCCAAGCAGGTGAAGTTGTGTCCAGCACATGGGATGATGTTCCGTCCTTCGAAGGGCCCGGATGGTACGCCGATGTGGTGTTCGATATTTGAGGTGGGAGAGCCAAGGGTGGACGTGCGCTTCGCAAGGCCAAATCCGCAAGCTTCCTCCATCCCGGATCCCCACAGCACCCATGGCCCCAGGTAGGGCTGCTCCGTTCCCGGCCTGACCTAGTCCCCCGGTTATTCACTCCCCGTTTCCTTCCGGAGACGGTTCATGACACCCGAGTCATGTGGGGGCGAGACATCAACGTCCGCCTACGGGAACCTGATGGCCGCTTTCGCCGCC
>JBMZXF010000011.1:0-34151 GCA_049627345.1 Candidatus Poseidonia sp.
ACGGCGTGAATTCGCTGGCCGGCACCGGTGAAATGCTGGACCGATTGGTCCAGTGCAGCGGTCGCATCCCGATGATCAGCGTTGTTTTGGGCCCCGTCGTCGGTGTGTCAGCCCTGGCGGCCTCCCTCTCTGATTTCACCATCCTCGGTGAGGAGCACGGCCAACTGTTCTTGTCCTCCCCGCTCGAAACCCCTGAAGTCATCAGCGGCGAAGTGGACGCTGCTGGGTTGGGCGGTGCGAACCTGCACGCCTCTCGTTCGGGCATTGCTTCCCTGATCGCTGACGACGAGGAAGATGCCTGCGAACTGGCGGCCACCCTTCTGTCCTACCTGCCCGACCACAACATGGCCGACCCGCCGATTCTCGCCACTGGCGACCCGGCGACCCGGCTCAATGAAACGCTCCAGGACATGGTACCGGACAACCCCAACAAGCCCTACGACATGGTGAAGGTGGTGGAAGAGGTGGTCGACGATGGCGTCTTCATGGAATTGTTTCCCTCCTACGCTGACAACATCATCATCGGTTTCGCTCGCATGAACGGCTCCACCGTTGGCGTCGTTGGCAACCAACCCAAGGTGCTGGCAGGCTGCCTCGACATCGATGCGTCCATCAAAGCGGCTCGCTTCATTCGCACCTGCGATGCGTTCAACATCCCGCTGCTCACCTTTGAAGACGTGCCGGGCTTCCTTCCCGGTGTCGTCCAGGAATGGGGCGGCATCATCCGCCACGGAGCCAAACTCCTGTTCGCTTATGCCGAAGCCACCGTCCCGAAGTTGACCCTCGTCACGCGCAAGGCCTACGGCGGGGCCTACCTCGCCATGTCCTGCAAGCACCTGCAAAGCGACTACAACGTGGCTTGGCCCACGGCTGAACTCGCCGTCATGGGGGCCGAAGGCGCGGTGAACATCATCCACCGACGAGAAATTGGGGCTGTTCCCGACGAGGAAAAAGAAGGGGTTCGCCAGCGACTGGTGGACGAATACAAGGCCAAGTTCGGCGACCCCTACGTCGCTGCCCGCAACGGATGGTTGGACGACGTCATCGAGCCCCAGGAAAGTCGCCTCCGTCTGTGCCGTGCGCTTAACATTCTCAAGTCAAAGCGAGAGTGGTCGCCGCCAAAGAAGCACGGCAACATTCCGCTGTGATCACTTCAACTGCTCTGCACGGGCGAGAAGGCCGCCGGAACCCCGCTTCGGCTCATCGTCCTGCGGCTCATCGGCTGCGCCATGGCCCACATCCACCTCGTCAATGCTCGTGCGTTTGCTCCTCGAGGTGTAGAGCCCCAACACAACTGCGCCGGCCAACACCACCAACAGCACCAGCGTGTCTCGAACCGAAAGGCCGCCCTCCCCCTCTGCTGCATCGACCTCTGGATTTTCCTCTACAGCATCGTTCACGCCAAGGGTGTACTGGGCAACCACCGTGCGATTGAGGACGTCATCAAAGAGCTTCAGTTCAATGAAAACCGACGCGTTCGTTGCGGCTGGGAGCGGGATGAGCGACACACATTGGTACACGCCTCCGGGGCTCGGAAGGCAAGAGTGGGACACGTTGGTGGACACACCGTCAATGAACAGGATGGCATCCGTGTTGACCTCACCATCAACGTCGATGACCTCCCATTGCATCGTCGCTGTCGATTGACCAGCTTCCCGCTGAACGCTCCTGATGGCAAGAATGGCGGCATCCGGCACAGGGAGCACCTCAAGCGACAGGACGCCGCTGTAGTTGCTGGTGCTGTCGGAGACATTGAGCCACACATCGTTGATGGTCCCAAAGAAATCACGGGTTGGCGTGAGGATGAAACTCCCGTTTTCCCATGCCACAGAGAGGGAGGTGTTGGTTTCCTCGAGGGCCCATGTTAGGGCTTCCCCATCTACATCGTAAGCCAATTCGTCCGCGTGCAAAACAAACGGAGCATCTTCGTTGGTGGTGAGGTTTGACCAAGCCGAGGTGTTGATTCGAATGGGGTCATCAACCGGGCTGACGGCCACCGGAATTTCTACCTGGATGGGGGAATGCGTCCCATCCGACACCATGGCCTCCAACACCACGGCACCGTTGGCGTCCGGGAGGGGGGACAACGTGAGGATGTTGCCCGAGAAAACAAAGCCAACCGGCCCTTGTTGACCGCTGCTGGAGCCATCAACCACGATCTGGAGGGTCGCCCCTTCAGGATCACTGATAGCGTTCGTGAGGTTGTACATGAGGGCCTCTCCGTCCTCCTCCAATTCAAGAATCGGGACAGGGCCCAAACGAACGAGCGGGTCGTCAACGGGCGTGATCACAACCCGAAGGGACGTGCTGGCCAAATCGTCAGTTTCTCCATCGGCTCGAAGTTCAAGGTCGACCTGACATTCTCCAAGCCATTCCTCATCCAGTGCATGGCTGACCAGAACGCCCTGCCCATCTTGAACCACCTCCACAGCGAAGCGCTGGCTTTCCGGGCAGTCCATCGATGCAGCAAGCACCCGAACGGCCTGATTGTCAGGGTCAATCGCCACCTCCGACATGTTGAGCAGTGTTTCACCGCGCTGAGGGATGTACACCGTTGGTTGAGGTTCAACCAAATTCATGGGCACGTTGCCGCGGCCGTACGGCCGAACAAATTCACCTCCTCCGCCTTCAACCTCAACCCGAATCACCAATTCATGCTGGCCGGGAGGGACCGTGCTCATGGGTGCTGTACACTGAACCGTGCCGTTGGCGAACACTTCGGCTGCCGCACCCCACGTTCCGCCTCGCCACCCACACGTCGCATTGACATCCCACGTGCTTGGAATGTCGTGGAAACTGTCGCCGTTTCGCAGCACCCAGTCAACCTGGGAAACCAGCACAACACTGCCGTTGAGTTGGGAAGAGGAAACGTGGTTGGCCGATTCGTTGCGGAAACGAAGCCAATCCGACTTGGAGAGGTCCTCTTGGATGTAGGCCTGCGGGTCGCTCACGGTGGAGGGGGCCAACGGGCGGTTGAAGGCGGAGCGAAATTGGGCGTGATCGCCGCGCAAGGTCGTGTCGAGGTACGGCACAACGTGATCGGCAGTGAACTGAATCTGCTCCTCATGCGTCATGGACGCATCGTCTTCCCCCTCGAAAATGGACCGTGTGTCTTGGAATTGGTAGTGGTCTGCACCCACGACATGCATCCAGTGCCAGCCGATGCCGTCAAAGGACTTGAGCCGGTCAAGCGAGTCTTGAGAGGGCGCTACTTCATCCACCGTGCCGGTCAAGAACAGGCCTGCTTTGGGGGTAAAGAAATTGGCTTCTTCCGGTCCGTCGTCCCAGTCCCAACCTTCCGCGACATCGCTGAAGTCAGCCCCAAGCCCGAACACAGCACGCGGTGGAGGATTCATCCTGCCGAGAAACGGTTGAACCAAGGAGGCCGTCGCAGCACCGGTGCCGTGTCCTGCCACCGCCCAGTGGGTGAAATCGATTTCACCACCGTTGTTGAATTGGCTCATTCGCTCCCGCATGACGGAGAGCGAATTTGCGTTGGCTTCAATGTCATCGGCATCGTAGCCGCCCGGTGAAACGATGGTGGCATAGCCCCGCTTGGCCAACGCCGTCGTCAGCATCATGTAGCCGTCGTGTGATTCCCCATCATCACCAAAAAATGCCACCCAAGGGAAAGGTCCGTTACCCGCAATCTGAGCGTCCTCTCCGTCCTCCATGGCGGGATAGACAATCCGAAAATAGACGCTTGCTGGCGAAAACGGATTGGTGTCAATATCGGTCCACCCCACCGGATAGTCAACGCCGCTGTGGCGTGGGGTGAAATTGGTGTCCTCTTGGGCCCCTGCGAGCGGTACGACCAGTGCAAGGAGCATCAGCACGGTCAGGCCAAGGGCACGCCTGCGCAGCCTGTGGCTCATGAGCAGTCAACACTTCCTGGGGAACATCAACCCTTTCCCTTCATGCATAGGAGGCAAGGAGGGTTTCAGCCACGACGAGTCGAGTCATGAGCAAGCCGAGACTTGGCAGTTCATTTGCTCGTTCCGGAGCCCACAATTTCCTCCAGCACACCAAATGCTGTGCTACCAGCAGCCATCGCCCGTCAAGAGGCCCCGAACTCAACGCTGCAGCGCGCTCCTCAACAGTCCCCGTTACGGGTGAATACGACGCCTTGACGGTGATCATCCCCTCTATGTGGGGTTCTGCAAGTCCATCAAAGTCAACCACAACATCCGGCACCTCGTCGCACAAGGCCGCCTTCCATCCCCCATCCTCCAAGGTTCGCCGACTTTCCAACATCGTGATTTTCCCCCCTAATTTGCTCCAAGCATCCGCCGTGGAACGGGCTCCTCCACCACCACCGTGCAATCCCAACACGTGTTCAGATGGAGAACAGCCATGGTGATGGAGCACATCGACGACACCCTGGCCGTCAAAGCCCCCGCACCACCATCCACGTCCGTCCCACCGAAGTGCGTTGACGGACTTGGTGCTCATGGCATCGTCCACGCTCTGCACGGCGCTCGAATCAAGTTGATGTTTCAGCGGCGCTGTGAGGTTCAACCAAATCTCTTCGCCGAACATCCTTGTGGGCAGGCCTTGGCTATCATGGCCGATTTGGGGGGAGGCTTCGTCGGGGGTTTGGGAAAGAAACGATGAGAGCGGCTCGACCGACTCCCTTGCAGCCTCCACCGCTTTTTTCAACAGCGCCGTTGTCCTGAACTTGCCAAACACCGAGCTGGTGTAGGCCCAGTCAACTTGGGAAGGGATGGCGCCGGCATAACCCCACGCAAGCGCATCGGTCATCGTACCCACATCGACCAGTTCCATGTCCAGGTTTTTCCCGTTGGGGTTGAGACCGAGATGGTCACAGACGAGCGCCATGAGCAACGGAGAGAGGCTGTGGTCAACCGGGCGGCCCGCAATTCCGTACCGAATTGCTGGCATGATATTTCCACGGCCACACACCACAAAAAGCCGCCGTATCGTCGTGTGAACCTTCAAGAGGGAGTGTGCTCTCCTGTCCACCATGGGAAAGGCCGTCGGATGGATGACTGCGGGACTTGGAGCCTACATGACGCTGAAGATGTGGTCTGAATTCAATGATGCCCTTGGTACAGTGTTTGGAGCTTCGTGGGGCGTGATCATCGCCACCGTGGCCTACCTCATATACTCCATCGAAAAGAACGACCAAAATGCTCGTGATGCAGCCAGGCAGCAACATGGAGATGGAGTGACATCAACTTTGAGGAACGATGAC
This sequence comes from Candidatus Poseidonia sp., assembly GCA_049627345.1. Taxonomy (GTDB): domain Archaea; phylum Thermoplasmatota; class Poseidoniia; order Poseidoniales; family Poseidoniaceae; genus Poseidonia. The sequence continues at coordinate 5,216 of JBMZXF010000011.1, forward strand.
CAACCGCTAGGGTTCGTCGTTGGAATCTACATCTTCATCATTTTCGTGTTTGAAGTGATTCTCGGCACCTTGTGAGTGAACGCCATGCCCGGCATGATGGACTTGCTCTTTCTCAAGTCAAAAGGCGTGGAGGATGAGGGGGAACGTGCCTACTTGCTGATGCTTGAGAAAGCATCCATGCTCATCGTTCTGTTCTTTATCCTGATGATCGTGGCGGCTTTTGACTTGCCCGGTTGGCTCGGGGGCTTGATCGTGGGCGGATCGTTGGGTCCCGTCGTCTACGGACACTACTACATCAATTACATTCGAAGGCCAAAAAAACGGCAGAACATTGATTTGCGAGAGGGAAAACACAAGCGTGACGGTGATTGAGAATGGCCCTGTTTGATGATTTGTTGGAATTGCTAGGCCTCGGAGGCATTACCGGACTGGATGTTGTGTTTGCTGGCATGGCCATTGCAGGGACATTGTTGTTCATCATTTACTTCGGATTGGTGTTGATTGGCGGCGTTGCTGACGGTGCACTTGACGCCGTTGGTATCGACGTTGATTTCGGCATGGATTCTGCCGAGGGCTCGTTCCAAATGCTGACCGTTCAAGGCATTCTCAGTTTCGTCATGATGTTCGGTATTTTCGGCCTTGCAACGTCACAAGCCGACCAACACAACATCATTGCGGTCGGCGTGGGAGGTGTAGCTGGTGTCATCTCCATGTGGCTGGTCGGCAAAGTGTTCCAGGTGATGATGAGCCTTGAGAGCGATGGAACCGTTCGCCACAACGACGCCATCGGTGCCAAAGGAACTGTCTACAGAACAATTCGTGCCGGTAAGTCCGGTCAAATTCAGGTCGAATTCCAAGACGCCCTTCGAACCTGTGAGGCCGTCGCAGAGGACGAGAACTTGACCATTGAGACTGGAAAATTCATCACGGTCGTGGGCAACATCGCTGAGATGCTCATCGTTCGACCCCTCAGTGTTTCCAGCGGCGTTGCGGAAGAAGAGTGACGGTATTGCCGACTCAAATCTCTTAAAGGGGCAAGCACTCCTCTGACCATGGCAGATTCAAGTGCTATTGTCGTGATTGGTCTGGGACTCTTCGTCCTTGTCCTCGTCGGAACGGTCTACCTCGCTACACGGAGGTACAAACTTGCGCCCTCAAACCAGATCTTGGTTGTGTACGGTAACACGAAAGGTGCCGGCGCCGCACAGTGCTACCACGGTGGCGGTAAAATTGTCTGGCCGCTGATTCAAAACTACGGCTTCCTCGACCTCAAACCGATGACCATCAACATCAACCTTGAGCACGCTCTGTCGATGCAAAACATCCGCATCAACGTGCCCTCGACCTTTACCATCGGAATTGACACGAAACCGTCCATCATGCAAAACGCTGCAGAACGATTGCTTGACCTCCCTGTTCCTCAAATTGAGGACATGGCAAAGGAAATCATCTTCGGTCAACTCCGTTTGACCGTCGCATCGTTGACCATTGAGGAAATCAACGGCGACCGTGAAGCCTTCTTGAGCCAAGTGGTCAACAACGTCGACACCGAACTTCACAAGATCGGTCTCTACCTCATCAACGTCAACATCACGGATATTACCGACGAAGCTGACTACATCAAGTCGATCGGTGCCAAGGCCGCTGCCCAAGCCATCGCCGCAGCCGACGTGGACCGAGCCAACGCCACCCGAGACGGTGCCGTTGGTCAGGCAGAAGCCGACCGAGCCCGTGAAATCCAGGTGGCTAAAAACCGTGCAGAATCTGACAAAGGTCAGAAAGAAGCAGAAGCCGACCGACGTGTCTTCGTTCAACAGCAAGAATCCAAGGCCGTCGAGGGTGAAAACCTGTCCCGTGCTGACATTGCCAGTTTCAACGCCGACCTCGCTGAGAAGGAAGCCGAGGCGCTCAAGCGGTCGGAAGTCGCCAAGCGCAAGGCCCAGGTCGAAATCGAAAAGGCGCAGTACGAGTTTGAAGGTCAGCGCCTGCGGGCCGAGGAGATTGCCCGTGAGGAAGTCTCGAAGCAGCAAATCGAAATCGCAGCCGAAGCCGAGGCCGAGCGCCAACGCCGCATCGCCCAAGGTCAGGCTGACGCCACCTTGGCTGCCTACAACGCCGAAGCAGAGGGGCAGCGTGCTGTGCTCGAAGCCAAGGCAGAAGGTTATGCAAAACTCGTGGCCAGCGCTGGCGGCGACGCCAAGGCCGCTGCCACCCTGCTGATGGTTGAGAAGATCGAGGAACTCGTGGCTCGACAGACCGAAGCCATTGCCAACCTCAAGATCGACAAGATCACCGTGTGGGACTCCGGCAACAACGGCGGCGAAGGTGGAGCGACCTCCAACTTTGTCTCCTCCCTCATCCAGAGCCTGCCTCCGGTCCATGATGTGGCCAAGATGGCCGGTGTTGACCTCCCAGACTACCTGGGCACGATGAAGGACGAGTGAAGCCCACGCTTCGCATGTGGTGGCGAAACCCGCCTCCGCTCGCCTTGAGCGGGCGACGGTTTCAAAGACCCATTGAGCCGCACCGAAACAATGGCCTCCGACCTTGAAATCGCACGCGCCGCCAACATGGAACCAATTGAAGCGGTTGCATGGAAGCTTGGCATCTCTGCACACGAATTGATGCCCATGGGCAACGGGGTGGCCAAAGTCACCTGGGCTTCCCTCAAAGAGCGCTTTTCCAAGCCGCAAGGCAGCCTCGTTCTGGTGACCTCCGTCAACCCCACACCGTTTGGCGAAGGAAAAACGGTCACGACGATTGGCCTCACCCAAGCCTTGTGCCACATCGGTCAGTCCGCCACCTGCGTGATTCGAGAGCCCTCCATGGGACCGGTGTTTGGCATCAAAGGCGGTGCGGCCGGTGGCGGACACGCCCAAGTTCTCCCGATGGAAGACATCAACCTCCACCTGACCGGTGACCTTCACGCGGTAACCTCTGCCCACAACCTGCTCTCGGCGCTCATTGACAACCACCTCAAACACGGAAACGCCTGCAAGCTCGACCCGTCGAGGATCTCATGGCCACGTGTCATCGACATGAACGACCGTGCGCTTCGCAACACCACCATCGGCAAGGGCGGACCGGCCAACGGCCACGTTCGTGAGGACCGCTTCGACATCACAGCAGCCAGCGAAGTGATGGCCATTCTCGTGCTCGCCACCGATTACGCCGACCTGAGAAAGCGACTGGGTGAAATCGTCGTTGGGACGTCCACCGAAGGCCACCCTGTCAAGGCAGAAGACATCGGAGGGGCCGGTGCTATGGCCCTTCTCCTACGGCAAGCCTTCTTGCCCAACATCACCCAAACCCTCGAAGGCAACCCGGCCTTCATTCACGGCGGGCCCTTTGCCAACATCGCTCACGGAAACTCGAGCATCATCGCCGACCGGATGGCCCTCGCTGCCGCCGACTTGGTGGTCACCGAAGCCGGATTTGGTTCGGACATGGGCGCTGAGAAATTCATGCACATCAAGGCCGCCACCTCAGGCAAAGCGCCGGATTGCGTCGTCATGAACGTCACCGTGCGGTCCATGAAACTCCACGGTGGAGCCTTCGGCGACCGAGGCGGTATTCGCCCGGACAAGGCCACCCTCGAGGCAGAGAACGTCGAAGCGACGGCGCTCGGTGCCAAGACGAACCTTGACCGCCACATCCGCAACATGACGTCCTTTGGCGTCCCCGTTGTCGTGTCCATCAACCGCTTTGCCTCGGACACCGACGCTGAACTCGCCGCCATCAGCCAGGCTGCCCACGAGAGCGGCGCCAGTGCGGTGTGCATCACCGAAGTCCACGCCAACGGCGGGGAAGGCGGCAAGGACTTGGCCGAAGCCGTGGTCAAAGCCGTACAAAATCACGTGGCGGCGGGTCGACCCTTTGTTCCACTCTTCACGCCTGAAACCGACGTGCTCGACAAGGCGGAGGCCATCGCCAAGCGGCTCTACAAAGCCGACGGCCTTGAATTGACGGCCAAAGCCAAGCGTGAACTCGACCGCATTCGTTCGTGGGGCTACGGCCACCTCCCCGTGTGCATGGCCAAAACCCAGTATTCGTTTTCTCACGATGCAGGGCTGCTCGGCGCACCGACCGGCTTCACCGTCCCGGTGCGTGAATTCCGCCTGAACGCAGGGGCTGGCTTCGTCGTGGCCGTCCTTGGTGACATGATGACGATGCCCGGCTTGCCTAAGCGGCCGGCTGCCCTCGACATGGACATGGATGAAGACGGGAACCTCCTCGGCGTGTTTGGGTGAAGGAATGGACGTTCTGGGCCGAGACCACCACGAATGGCGTCTACGGGTGCAAACCGTGGACGATTTGTGGGTCTTAAACCGCTTAATTCAGCCCGGGATGTCCGTGGGCATGCTCGGCGAGCGACGGGACCAAACCACCGGAGGCGATGAAGGAGGCCGCTCCAAAAACGCCGAGCGGAAGAAAATGTGGATTCGGCTTGCCGTCGAACACACCGAACACCAGACCTTCACCGATACGCTTCGGGTCCACGGCGTCATCGAGGAAGCGCCCATCGACATCGGGATGCACCACACCCACGTGGTCGGCCTGCGCGATGACATCAAACTCTCCTCGGCGAAGGGCTTCAGCAAACCCGACCGCGACTTGCTGGATGAGAGCCTCCGAGCCGCCAATCAATCGCAGGTCGCTTTGCTGGTGGTGGAGGGGGACGAGATGATCCTGTTCTTCGTCACGGCTCGAGGATTGAGGGAGAGTGCCACGTGGACGATGCGAGGCGGAGGCAAACGAGGTGACCTGCGTCAAACCGACGGGATCGCGAAGCAGTTTCGTGCCACCATCGTTGACGGCCTGACCAAGCAACTCGATGCGTCCATGCCGTTGGTGTTGTGCGGTCCGGGCCGAAACAGGGACCGAATGATGGCCGACTTGAAAGCAGCCGGTCACGGACGCCCCATGATGTCCATCGGCACCAGCATGGGCGGACGAGGGGCAGCCAACGAGGTGTTGCGCGAAGGCCTGGCGGGCGACATGCTCGCTCAGCACCGCATGGTTCAGGAAATCAGCCTGCTCGAGGAAGCATGGCAGCGAATTTCCACCAACGGAGCCGTCGCCTACGGCATGGCTGACATCCAACGTGCGACCGAGGAAGGCGCAGTGGAAACACTGCTCATCGGTGCTGATGTTCTGCGAGGCATTGACGGAAACGACGCCTCAGCCTGGGCGAACATCGCCACAAAAGTGGAGACCTTTTCAGGAACGGTCATGCAGTGTTCCCTTGACCACGATGCAGGTGAACAACTGATGGGGTTCGGCGGTGCCGTCGCCCTGCTGCGCTACAAGGTGTGAGGCATGAATTGGATTCGGTTTTCTGACCTGGGTGAAGACCCGAGAAGCGCCATGCAAGGTCAGCGCTGGTTGGTGATGACCGCCCATGACTTACCCCACGCCACGGCAGCCCTGGCATTCAGTGAGTTGGAAGATGTCTTGGTGGCGGTTGACCACCGTGGTGTTCAGGTCGAACACGGGTTGTGGATGCGCGCTGTTCACCTGATGGTCGTGAGCGACCACAACCACGCCGAGGCCCTTCAGGCCAGCAGCGGCATCACGCAGGTCCTCGCGAGCGATTCACCGGTAGAAACGCACCTTTGGTAGTGGGTCTGGAGGGACTCGAACCCTCGATCAACTCCGTGTAAGGGAGGTGTCATAGCCGCTAGACCACAGACCCACGCCGTGCTGGTAGGACCCCTTTTTCAAGAGTGCGCCCACGACGGAACGCTCAAAACATGAGGTGGCGACCACGGACCAATGGATGAGACGATCCAAGCGGCAGCTGCCAGGTTGGTCCGCCGACTCAAAGAGGGCGACCACACCCTGACGCTGGCCGAATCCTGCACCGGTGGCTTGCTCGCCAGCACCTTGACCGACATCGCCGGCGCCAGCACGTGGTTCAAGAAATCGTGGGTGACCTACGCCAACGAGGCCAAGGTCAACGAATTGGGTGTTGATCCCGAAGAGTTGGCCAGCAAAGGGGCGGTTTCTGCACAAGTTGCCATCATGATGGCCAAAGGTGCGCTGAAGCGAGCCGAGGCCGATTTTGCCATCTCCGTCACGGGCATTGCAGGACCCACCAACGAGGGGAGCAAGAAACCGGTCGGCACCGTCTACGTCGGCATTGCGTCCCACACCGGGTGGGCCAACGCCATTCGAACGCAGATTGGAGGTACGCGGGCCGAAAACAAGGCCGGCTTCGTCTACTTTGCGCTCCTCACCGCCATGCAGTGCTGGGACGATGCGATGCGCCGACGAGAACAGGACGAGCAGGACCTGTTGGATGCGGCCGCCGAGGCCCTCCGCCTCGAAGAAGAGCGGGAGGCTGAGCGAGTCCGCAGGGACCAAGAGGCCCGTGAACAAGCCCCGTGGCAGGACGAGGCGTGGTCGGAAGAATCCGAAGGTGAAGAGATCGGTCTCGAGGTTGAATGGACCGACGGCGAAGAATAGGCCTTCTGTGTCATTCAATCCAAGGCACATACCTTTTGAATCGTCGTCATTTTTTCGGAGCATGGGTGAGCCGTGGTCCGACATCGTCACCCATTTACGGGGGCAGCGACTGCTTGCTCCGCAATCGCTTCAAGACCGTTTACTCGGCTTGGCAGACCCAAAATCCGTCATTGAGGCTGCATCAGCCCTGAACCTCTCTGGCGGTATGCTGACGGCGAGCATGCTGGATGAGATGATCGCCCATGCAGGAACACAATCCACCGCCGCTCCCGCTGCACCACCCAAGCAGAACGTGGTTCAGCAGCTCCCCGAGGATTTGGCGAGGACCGTGGCACCCATTTCAGAGCCCGAACCTGTGGACCTCCTCCTTCGCAACAACCTCCCGGATTGGAACCAAGCTGACTTTTCCATGCACGCCAGTGATGCCTCATCGGACATCACGGTGCACTACGACATCACGGGAAACTCCACCACGGAAGGGAAAATGACGGACATCACGGCGTGCTTCAACGACCGTTTGCAAAGCATCCGAAAACTCATCGTGCAAAATTCAAACCTCCCGCGGAAACATCAGGAAATTTCTCGTCTTCTCGCCGAGTATTCTCGCTACCAGGGTTACGACAACAAAGCGGTCGCCATCGGCTTGGTCAATGAACCACGCTACACCAAGAACGGCCATCTGATGTGGGGCCTCGAGGACGAAACCGGTGAGATGACCTGCTTGCTTACGAAACGCAGCGGTGACGACCGAGACCGTGCTCATGAACAGATCCTGGAAGCCGGCTTGATGCCCGACGATGTCATGGGCGTCTCCGGCACGTTCAGTCAGACGGGGGACATTTTCTACGTTGATGATTTGCATTTCCCGCTTGAGAACAAGCACAACAAAGTGAGTTCTGAGGCAGGCGTTAGCGTAGCGTTCCTTTCCGACATTCACGTCGGCTCGAAGACCTTCCTTGAGGCACAATGGCACAAGATGGTGCGATGGTTCCACACCGACCCGCTGGCGAAGACGATCAAGTACCTCATTCTCTCCGGCGATTGCGTTGACGGCGTAGGCATTTACCCCGGCCAGGACAAAGAACTCGCTATCCCCGACCTGTTCGCCCAGTACAGTGAATTTGCTCGCCTCTTGGAGCTGCTTCCGGAGTGGGTGGAGTGCCTTATGCTCCCCGGGAACCACGACGCCGTGCGCCCGGCGGAACCCCAACCCACTTTTGAAAAGGACATTCAGCAGGACTACAACACCACGACGTTTGTTGGCAACCCGTGCGACTTCTCGCTGCACGGTGTTCGGCTGTTGTCCTACCACGGGAAATCGATCGACGACTTCGTTGCAGGGCTGCGAACCGTCACCTACGCCGACCCGGTGGAGGCGATGCGAGAGATGCTCCGCCGTCGCCATCTCGCACCGCAGTGGGGCGGCAAAACCCCGCTTTCACCCGAGCCAGAGGACGGACTGGTCATTCGTGAGGTCCCCGACATCTTCGTCACCGGCCACGTTCACGGGCACGAATGCGTTGACTTCAGAGGAACCACCCTTGTCTGTTCAAGCACATGGCAGGACCAAACATCCTACCAGCGAATGCTCGGGTTCCAGCCGAAGCCGTGCATGTTGACCATCATCAACCTGAAGAGTCACAAGTCGATTTCGATTCCGTTCGCTTGACGACCTCACTTCCACGGGTCGTCCTCGTCGGGTTCATGGCCACGCACCCGAAGGAAGGCCAACAACACAAGGACCAAGACGACCAAGGCCACCAACTGCAGGGTGGTGTTCGACACCTCAGCGGCTGCCTCGTCATCGGACGTACCGTCATCGGTCGTGCTCGGCGTGTCATCAGTCGCTCCGGCGTCCACTGTAAACGACAGTGTGCTGGCGTTGCTGTTCCCCGATGCATCGGCGCTGATGACTTCCAACTCGTACGTGCCATCACCGAGCACCTCTGTGGTAAAGGCGTGGTTCTTCTTGGTCGCAAACGCGTCTTCGTGGACGGATTCGCCGTTGATCAGAATGGATTCGGTCGCACGTTCCGAGGTGTACCACGACACCGTGACTCGGCCGTCCTCGAGCACGTCGGCTGCAAGGTTCAGCAGTTCGGGGGCTGTTTCGTCCACTACGCTGCTGGTGTTGAACCACACGACGACATCCTCGGTGTCGTTGGCGGAAATGTGAGCCCAGTAACCAGTCCCCATCTCCAATCCGGTGACGGTGACGGCATGGTCGGTTCCCGCTGGGGTTGACAGCATGATATCGTCCGCACTTGGTGCCTGTCCAGCCGGTGCGACCTTGATGGACGTGGCCTCAGCCACGGTGGTGGACCAGGTCAGCACGGCAGAAGAAGAGGTGACGGTGTCAACGGAAGCACCGAAGATTTGTTGCGGTACGTCCGGCATTTCGAAGCCGGTTAACTGGGCGTAGGCGTGGCCTGCCACGTCATAACTCGAGAGCATGGCGGTTTGCCCATCGCCCTCCAAGATGACATCAATGATGTTCGGGTCGTAATCGATCCCGTCGTCCGGCGCAGGGTTCGCTCCACCGCCAAGCGTCCACGTGGCGGGCTCCTCCATCACATCTCGCCACTTTCCGGTGCCAAACCCATCTTGGCTCCCGATGACGATGATGTAGCGGTAGTTCGGAATGTCCGAGCCAATGACATCCTTGCTCACGGTGAACGTGATGGTTTTCGCATCGACATCACCGGACACGTCGACACCGCGGGCCGAGGTGCTGCCGGTTTCAGCTTGTACGGCCTGCACCGCGCCCGGCTCGCCCGTACCGCTGATGGCCACTTCCCATGCCCAGTCCGGATGCACCTCGGCATTGGCACCGGTAAGCATGGACGTACGACCGTAGGAGGTGTCGCCCTGGTCAACGTAAATCTGAACGATTTGATGGCTGAAGCCGTTGGCCAGGCCCCATATGTCGGTCATCTCGTCCATGGTGAGAATGAACTGTGCGTTCCAGGCACTCTGGCGCACCGTGAGGTGGGTCGCGTCCCAAAGGCCTCCGCCGCCCGGCGTGTTGAAGTCGGTGGCCAGCGGATAGACGTAGTCGCCATCGCCTGTTTCATCGCCCACCGCATCGTCGAGTTCGAGCAGCGTGACCCATTCCTCAAGGTCAGGGAGGACCATTTCGGCTGGCGCTGGAGGCGCCATTTCAGCATCGGTGCCGTCGCCGTAGGACAGCGAATCTCGCCATGAGGTAACCACCTTGACGCGGGTTGAATAGCGGGGCGCCAAGCCGATGTCCGCCCAAGGAACGGAGAATTCGTACACCTCATCCACAGCGCAGCCACCGAGGTTGGAACTGCCGGAGAGCACCCATCGCTCCTCGTCGCCGACCTTACCCTGAGCGCTGAACAGGTTCCACTTCGCTCGACCGTCCTCTCGCAGCGTATCGAAGTCAAAGGCGACCATGTGCTTGGACGGAAACCCGAGAATCTGATTGCCATAGTAGGTGCGGAAATTGGTTTCGGCCTCGTTAAAGTTGACCGCATTCGCTTGCATGAAGTAAATCGCAAGGTCGGGTGAGTCGTACTCTCCGACCCCTGCAGCTCCCTCCAACTCATCGAGGGTGGCGGCGTCAACGCGGATGAAGACATTGGAAGCATCGTAGCCGAAGTGGAAGGACTCGATGTCGAAATTGCCCCCCGACACCGGTGCATCGTAGCGGGCTGCGCCGTCCCATTCACCGGGCAATGCAATGCCGTCGATCATCGGCTCAATGATGCCTGAAGCCGCAGGGTCGGGTACCGCAGGGTTGGTCCACAGGTCCTGGAGGTATGGCGGAAGGTCGAGGTTGATGGCACGGTAGATGTTCGAGAGATGAACCTTGAACAGCACGTCCCAATTCTCGTCGTACCCGCTGTCCTGGTCAAGTCCGTACCACCAGTACCAGTCACTACCTTCAGCGATGTAGAGCGATTCCCAAGCCGCTGGAAGACCGGGGTCGTTGGGGTTCGAGGTTTCGAATTCAACGAGGGCTTGACGGGCCTCCACCAAGCGCTGCCAGGCAAGGCTCTCTTCCTCTTCACCCGCCCACGTACGCAAGGTACCGTCGATCCACGAACCCGTACCGATGGTTTGGATTTCGGGCAGGTCGGTCCCTTTGGTGAGGAATTCGGACGGCGTGGTCGTCACAATGGTTGGGTGGTCGGCCAAACGACCGTACCATTCGGCCATGAACGGGCGAGCGTTGTCGTGGTGCTGGAACTCAGACATGAACATCCAGTTCTCCCCGTCCAACGCTACGGTCAGGAGGTGTTCCGAGGGGTCTTCGCCGGCATCGAGGAGTTGCTGTCGAACGTTATCGAGGTAGGCGATGAAGTCCGAAACGGCAGCCTCCGGCGTCATGGTGCCGTACTGGAAAGCGATGCGGTCGGAGATGACACGGTCTCGGAAGATGACGGCGATTTCGCCGCCCTCCGCGCCGGTGACCGTCCAGGGCGTGGCCAAGTTGGCAGCGTCCTCAACATCGACCAAGTTCCCGTTGACGTCGGTGGATTGCTTGAGGATCTCCTCATCGGTGACCATCCACTGGATGCCCACGTCGGTCACGGGCTCGACCATGGCGGGTGAAACCGCCTCTTCGCTGGGCCACATGCCCGTCGGGCGGAAGCCAAGTTCTTGCTCAAACAGGTCCATGCCGGTCACAAGGTGGTTTTGCACGTCTTCCGGCCAGGCTTCCTTGTTGACGCGAATGCCGTCTTCCATGGTCCACCCGTCCATCATGAGCAACGGCATGATGGGGTGATAGTACGGCGTGGTGGTCAATTCCACCTGACCGTTGGCGGCCAACTCGCTGTACATTGGCAAGACGTTGCCCATGTGGTCGTGTTGGGCATCGAGCACGTAGGAAAGGTCGGCCAGGCTGTAATCCCCGTCTTGCATGAACAAGGCGATGAGACCTTCATCGCGATGGCTGCTGTTGTACGCACCCAGCACATAGTCGGGCGAAAACTGGTAGAGGTACCACAAGACTTGCAGGTCGAGGAAATCCTGTGGGGCAAGCAATTCATCGTCCATGATGGTGTCCGGCTTGAGGTTGTGGAGGGTCATGTCGTAGAGTTGTTTGTAGCGGGCGCTTGAGGGATAGAGCCAACCCAATTTTTCATCGCTTTGCGACACGTTGTAGATCCAGCCGCTGTTCCAAAAGGATTGGAACTGCATGGTGTGGAGTTCAAGGGCCGTGGCATTGGGATAGCCTCCCTCGCTCCAGGAACGCTTGGCGATGTCGGTGTGGACGTCCAAGGTTTCGCTCACGTGGTAGTCGACCAGTTGTTCAATGAACGACGGCACGAGGTTGTAGGTGACCTTGGTGTCGGTATCGGCAAGAATACCTGGGGAATCAACGTATTCGGTCATGGCGTGAACGCGCACCCAGGGCATCTCGTACATCCCCGTGAGTTTGTTCTTGTAGTACGGTTGGTGTTGGTGGAACACGATGGCCAAGTTGAGGGCGTCGTCGACCTTTTCTGCTCCGCCTGATTCAATGATGGGGAGTTGTTGTGGAGCGGTCGCGTTGGAGATGTTCTCAGCGTGCCAAGCATGAGTGAAGGTCTCGGCACCGTTGTTGCTGGCTGGGTTCTGCACCGGGAAGGAGGCCCAGACGTTGCCTTCGTCTTGCCACTGCGCGTAAACGAGGATGTCAAAGGACGTGGGTTGGCCCAACGCCGACCAGGGCAGAGCAAATTCAGTGGCTTTGTTGTCGGCCCAGCCCGCATAGAGGTCAATCGTGGTGGACTGGTCGGTCCACGAACTGCCGTCGTAGGCGATGTGCTGGTAGTAGGTGTCGTCTTCAAGGACGAACCCGTGGTCGGCAGCGAACGGGAGGGTGTGAGCAAAACCCCAATCCCTGGCGAGAACAGAGCCGCCCTCAGAGGTGTTGAGGTAAACGAACAGGTCGGCCCCTTCGAAGGTGGATTTCCAATCGGTCCCGTCCCATCCGAGGAACAGCATGGTTTCGTTCCAGGTCAGGCGGAAGTCAACCCCACTGCTGTCGGTGGCCATCAACGAATCGGACGACCAATCCGAATAATCACCGTCCACGGTGATGTCTTCTGGGGTTTGTCCTTGGACAAAACCACCAAAAAGTGAGGCAAAAAATATCAGCACGAGGAACACGGCCTTCGAGCGCATTGCATCTCCGTGGCGTGATAGATTGAAAGGCTTTATCGCGTTTTGAAGGGCATGGAAGGGAACGGCGTTCTGTGCCACCTCACTTCGCTTCCAAACCCGTGCCTTGCCGATGCGCAACGCTTCGTGCGATGGCTCAGCGAACATGAGTACCGTGCATGGCAGGTTTTACCCCTCACGCCGCCCGACGAACACGGCTCACCCTACGCCTCACCAACAGCGTTTGCCGCATGGCCGGCACTGATGGAAGCGGAAACCGAGGCGGCCATGGACGATGACGGCTATTGGTTGGATGATTGGGGGCTGTATGCTGCCATCAAGGAGGACCACGATGGAACGCCGTGGTTTGCTTGGCCCACCCCACTTCGAGACCGAGACCCTGCGGCTTTGGCTGAGTACCGTGAACGAGCCAACCTGCACGTGACGCAACAGCAACGTTTCCAGGCAGCGTGGCACCAGTTGCAACAAACAGCAACAGAGCATGAAGTGGCCCTCATCGGCGATCTACCCATCTTCGTATCCCACGACTCGGCTGATGTGTGGGCCCATCGCCATCTCTTCCAGCTCAACGACGATGGGATGCCAGAGGTTGTGGCCGGCGTTCCGCCCGATTATTTCTCGGAAGGTGGACAAAAATGGGGCACCGTCCTCTACCGTTGGGACGCCCATCAGCGTGAAGGTTGGCGCTGGTGGAGAGAACGAATGAAGCGCATGCTTCGATTGTTTGACATCGTCCGCATCGACCACTTCAGAGCCGTTCATTCCAACTGGGCGATTCCAACAGAAGACGAGGACGCCCGCCACGGTTGGTGGCAAGATGGACCTGCGGACGAACTCATGGAAGCTCTGATTGATGCGAGTGGTGAGCCTGGACGCCTGCTCGCCGAAGACCTGGGCATCATCCCCGACGACGTGGTCGAGCTGCGCCGTCGCTTCAACCTCCCCGGGATGGCAGTCATGCAGTTTGGTTTCGACGGCAACCCTTCCAACCCGCATTATCCAGCCAACATCCAAGCCGACCAGGTCGTCTACACCGGCACCCACGACAACAACACCACGCACGGATGGTGGACAAGCCTTGACGATGAGGCGAAGCAGCGCGTCCACCACCTGCTTCAACCCGATGAGACACCCACGGAGGGATTGATGCGTCTCGCGAGGGAAAGTGACGCTGCAATGACCATGTTTCCACTGCAGGACGTGCTCGGCCTGGGCGAAGAAGCGAGGATGAACACGCCGGGGACCTTTGAGGGCAACTGGAGATGGGCCTTTGAATGGAGCGACCTACCCGAGTAGAACGGCCTACCGTGAACCTCATAACCCGTTTTTTGATAGGTTGACCCGATGCCACCCATTGCGTATTTCACCGCCGAAATTGGGCTATGGTCTGAACTCCACACCTATTCGGGTGGCCTCGGTGTGTTGGCGGGCGACCACGTGAAATCAGCCGCTGATGCCCGGCTGCCTTTGGTGGGCATGAGCCTGCTCTACCGAGAGGGCTACGGGCGACAACACCTCGACGAGGCTGGCGACCAATCCGAGAGCTATGCCCCCATCGACCCTGCTGAACACCTGACGAACACGGGCAAGACCATTCAACTGCCCCTCGACGGTGAAACCCTGTTCGCCACCATCTGGAAGACGGACGTCGTGGGCGTCTCCGGTCATGTTGTCCCCGTGTATTTCCTTGACACCGCCCATCCCAACAACACCTCTTCCTTCGTGGGCTTGGGGGCACGGTTGTACGGGGGCGACGATGACATGCGTGTTCGACAGGAGTATCTGCTCGGCGTGGGCGGCGTCCAAGCCCTGCAAGCCCTGGGTCACGACTTCGCGGGCATGCACCTCAACGAAGGGCACTGCACGTTCGCTATGCTTGAAATGCTGCGCCAAGGTTGGAGCAGAGAAGAGCTCGCACAGCGGACCCTGTTCACCACGCACACGCCGGTACCAGCCGGCCACGACCGGTTCGAATGGTCGTTGGTGCGTGAGGTCATCGGTGACCTTCTACCCGACGATGCCGAAGATTTGGTTCGAAACGCCGGTGATTCTGAGGAAGGTCGCCGCTGTTCCATGTCACACCTCGCCGTGGCCTTGTCAACGTCCGTCAATGCCGTGTCCAACCTCAACGCCCAGGTGGCCTCCACGATGTTTGGAAGCACCCACATCGCCCCCATCACCAACGGTGTACACCACATCACGTGGACCTCCCCGCAGATGAGCGGCCTGTTTGATGCCCACCTCCCTGGCTGGAAGGAAGACCCGAGCCAACTCGGCTACGCCGGCAGCCTGCCTGATGCAGCGCTGTTGGAAGCCCGTCATGCCAACCGACGCATGCTGCGTGAACTGGTTCGTGCTTCAACCGGGGTGGAACTTCACGAGGACCGATTGACCATCGGCTTCGCCCGACGCTTCGCCACCTACAAGCGAGCCAACCTCGTGTTCAGCGACCTCGAGCGGCTTCGTTCCCTTGGAGCAAACCGAATCCAGTTCGTCTTCAGCGGCAAAGCCCACCCTAAGGACGAGGGTGGGAAACAACTGATTCGGGACATTTTCGCCTCAGCCGAAGAGGTAGCAGACGACATCCCCGTGGCTTTCATCGAGAACTACGACATGGACACTGGCCTTGCCATGACCAGCGGCGTGGACATCTGGCTGAACAATCCGATTCGGCCGCTGGAAGCCTCCGGCACCTCGGGCATGAAAGCAGCCATGAACGGCGTGCCCAACTGCTCCATCCTCGACGGTTGGTGGCCAGAAGGTTGCGAGCACGGCGTGAACGGTTGGGCCATTGGCAGTGCGGAGGATGAACGAGACGATGCACGGGACGCCGAGAACATCTACAGCGTGTTGGAGCACGAAGTCCTCCCGCTTTGGGACGAAGGCCAGGAACGCTGGGCCAAACTGATGCGTGCGAGCATCGCCACTTCTGCTCGATTCACCGGAACGAGAATGATCGCCGATTACGTGCACTTCTACGAGAAGTTCTCCTGATCGGAAGGCGCTTCAAACGCCCCGTCCAGTTCCTGCTTCGGTGGACTCCTCCCCGTTACGACCAACATCAACACCAACAGGAGAACCGCACCGATCAAGACATTTCTTACCGTAACGGCCGACGAGGTGGTCGTGCTGGCCTCTTCTTCCTCGCATGGCTCGCACATGGCAAAGGGGCAAGGTTCGTCAGCGGGATGCTCGTACGTTTCACCGCAGCAGAGGTCACAAATCTGGATGTTGGTTTCGTTACTCGTTCCGTTCGTGCCGTTCCCTGTGCCTTCACCGGAGGTCCTGTTGTTGGCAGTCCCGTTGGTGGCGGTCTCGTTGGTTGAACCATCACCCGATTGATTGGTGTCGCTGGGGTCAACGCAACGTGGACAGCATTCACCGTCCTCTGCTGGCAAGACGGTCCATCCCTCAGGGCATGCATCACAAACGACATCAGCGCACGGGTCCTCAGGGTCGGTCTCGTACTGGCAGGTCCCGTCATCCTCTGTGGCTCCTGCGTCGTAGTTCGTCGCGGTCTCGTCGGTGCATCCGAGGACTGGCGCTGGCGGGTACCTGCAACTGCCGTCGTCTTCGGTCGCCGACGAATTGTAGTTCTCCGCAGACGGGTCCGTGCATCCGAGGACGGTGGTGTTCCCGCCGGTTTCGTTGGTTGGTGGCTGGGCACTGGTGGCGTTCAACTCAATCACCGTAACCGAATGAGCGGGAACGGTCAGGCTCCCATCGGCCAGTGCACCTGAGCCAAAACGCACCGTATCGTTGGCTGCAAAGCCACTGAGTTGCGTTGGCCCGCCTCGGTTCAACACCACGGTCATGGTTTGCTCGTCGTGGGTCATGTTGTAGGCCAACAGGTTGGCCATGGCCAAACGGGTGCTGTACGCGCCCTGTCGCAGAGCGATGGACTCGAGACGAAGCTGCCCGAGTTGCGAGATGTTTTCAAAGAGCGCCGCTTCGAGGTCGCTCCACAATGACTGGTTGCGGTACATGTGGCGATTATCGGGATCGGCACCGCCGTACTCACCGTATTCATCGCCGTAGTAGAGCAGAGGGGCACCGGGCGTGGTCAGCAACCAACCGTAGGCTTGGAGGGCGGCATGGTAGGCAGAGACATCGCCCGGCTGTCCGGGAAGGCCGTCCTCGACCCACTGATTGTAGGCATCACCGGTTCCAGCGTCTGCACGGCTGGTGAGGCGAGGAACATCATGACTGCCAACATAGGGAACCATCAGGGAGCCGGGCGTGTACTGGTCCTGGCTTCGATTGGTCCAGTAGTCCAAGTGCTGGTAGTTTTCGTTGCCGGAGACAAACACGTTGTCCACGACGGCATGGTAGAGCACGAAATCAGCCTGGCCGTCCAAGCCGTCAGGTCCCATGTAAGCGTTGATGGCTCCGTACTGGGCTTGATTGGCCTCAAGGGAATGACCCGACCATCCCATGGCCGTTTCCCCCTTGAGGTAAACATCGTTGCCCACGGTCTCAAACCGTTCGTTGATTTGTGCGACCAAATTTGAGACGGCCAAATTCTCAACGTGCTTCACGGCATCAATGCGGGCGCCGTCAAGGTCGAACGTTTCCATCCACCACAAGGCATCGGCGATCATCTGTTCAGAGGCCTGTCGGTTCTTCCAGTTGACATCGGGCATGTAGGCCGTGAATTGACAGTCGAGCCGGTGTTCGGTCCAATCGCAGTCAGCCTGACCGCAAATGCAGCCCGTGTTGAACCAGTCCGAGTTGTTCTGAGCGTATTCGTGATCCTCGTGAACGTGATTCACCACGAAATCCATCATCACACGCATCCCATCGTCGTGTGCCGCTTCGATCATGGCCTGAAGTTCGGCCTCCGTCCCCAATCGAGGTTCAACCCCGCGGGCTTCGATGGGCCAATAGCCGTGGAAGGCCGACACATCGTGCACGCCATCCGCTGCTTTCCCCGTCCCGGTTGCAGCCGTGTTGAACGGGGTGAGCCAGAGGGCATTGACGCCGAGGTCGGCGAAGTAGCCCGATTCAATCATCTGCGTCACGCCGGCAAAATCGCCGCCCTGCCAGTCCGCCCCTTGGGCAGCACCCGTGCTGATGCCGTCGTTGCTGGTGTTGCCGTTGACGAAACGATCGGTCATGATCATGTAGACCAGGGCGTCATCCCAGACGAACTCAGCGTAAGGGCCGGTCCAAAACGGGACCAAGAGGTCGTAGGCAGGATGGCCCTCGGTATCGAACCCTTCGATCTTCAGCGTGTGCTTTCCGTCCTCAAAGCCGGACAATGGAAGCGTCCACGTCGAGGTGATGTCGTCCCACGTCGCGCCAGCCAACGCCGAAGGAACACCGTCGTGAAGGGCACCGGTGGAGCCGGCATGATAGGTGACCTCGAGGGCAACATCCGTCAAGGTGGCGGTGTAGTGTGGGCGAAGGTAGTCGTCCACCCGCAACAATGAGTTCTCGATGTCATCGCAGTAGACGCGTTCTGGATTGCTTGGGTCGAAGATGTAAGCGCCGTCCACGATGAATTTGTAGCAGTACAGACCCTCTGAGAGTTCAACGTCCACGCTCCAAACATCCCCGTTGCGAGTCATGGTCAGTGTTTCACTCCAGTTCCACTCGCCGATGAGTTCCACCGATGAGGCGTTGCCTGTGTAGGTGAGCGTGATGAATTCGCCGGACCGACCGGTCGCAGCCTCCGCATCGTTGGTCACCAGCGGCGAAGCCACGACGATGAGCAACAACAACACCAGCATCGTTGCGGGCGTGCGCCTCAACATCAGACACCCTCCCCAGTAGGTCGAAGCAGGGTGTTGGCCGTCTCGACCAAATCGTCAAGGTGGCGACACAAGAAGGATTGAACAAATTCGTTCGCCGGTTGCTGGTAGGCCTCAAGCGGTGGAGCGTGCTGTTGAAGCACCCCTTTGTCGAGGATGGCCACTCGGTCGGCCAGGGTCATCGCTTCGATTTGGTCGTGCGTGACGTAGATGGTGGTGGTGCCAAGCTCATTGTGGAGACGACGGATTTCATGACGCATTTGATGGCGTAACTCGGCGTCTAAATTAGAAAGCGGTTCGTCCATCAGCAGGACCTTTGGGCGACGAATCAAGGCACGGCCCAGGGCGACACGCTGACGCTGACCACCGCTCAGTTCCTTGGGCTTCTTGTCGAGGTGGTCGCTTAACTCCAACATCGCCGCCGTCTCTTTGACCCTCGTGGCGATTTCGCCGTCGGGGAGACGGTCAGCGCCTTTGGCCATTCGCAACCCGAAGGTCATGTTGTCGCGAACGCTCATGTGCGGGTAGAGGGCGTAGGACTGGAACACCATGCCCAGTCCACGGGCGCCAGCGGGGAGGTGATTGACGACAACGCCGTCAATGCTGACGGTCCCGTCGCTCACTTCCTCAAGGCCAGCCAGCATTCGCAAGGTGGTTGATTTGCCGCAACCCGATGGCCCAAGCAACACCAGGAATTCCCCGTCTCGCACTTCTAAATCAAGCCCTGAAACGGCTTCAAACCCGTCTTCGTATCGCTTCGATACTCCTTCAAATTTCACACTCACCATGTGTTCTCACCCCTTGACGCCTCCAGCGGACAGTCCCTCGATGAGGAACTTCTGGAAGAACAGGAACAGCAAGGCCACCGGCAAACTCACCAGGAGGCTGGCCGCAGCAAAATCACCCCAAGCCTGGCCCGTGCTGGAGATCATCGACGCCAAACCAACCGGTAGCGTGTACATGTCGTTGGACGTGTTGAACGTCAAGGCCAGCAGGAATTCATTCCATGCTGCGAGGAAACTGAAGAGCGCCGTGACCGCAACCGCCGGCAACGAGAGGGGCAGCACCACCTTGGTAAACACCTGAAACTGGTTGCAGCCGTCCAACAGCGCGGCCTCTTCGAGTTCCCGGGGCACGGTATCAAAGAAGCCTTTCAACATCCACACGCACAGCGGGAGGGCCGTGACACAGTAGGCGAGAATGAGGCCCAAGTGAGAATTCAACAGGCCGAGTGATTTCATCACCAAGAAGTACGGCACGAGGATGATGATGCCGGGGAACATTTGCACCAGCAAGAACGCAAACATGGACACGTCCCTGCCTGTGAACTTGTAGCGGCTAAACGCGTAGCCGGCCGGAATGGCAACGACAAGCCCCAGCAGGGTGGTGCCGATGCTCACGATGAGGGAATTGCGCATCCACGTCCAAAAGGCATCGCTGCCCAGCATGTTGGAGAAATGTTCGGTGGTGTATGGTCCACCCAACGAGCCCCCGAGCGCATTGCCGGGCGAAAGGGCGATGTCGAGGATCCATACCAGAGGGAGGAGGGTGAGGACCACGAAATGCAAGAGCACGAGATGAGCCCCGAAGGCTTGGAAACGCGGTGCGAGGGATTGGTTCCTCGCCAATCCATATTCCACAGCACCGATGGAGAGGGAGCGCGTTGACCAGGCCGACACGGGGCGACCGGAAACCCAGAGGATGGTCAGGGCACCGGGTCCAACCATCCAGGCATGCATCCAGCAGTCGAACACACTCATGGGCGTCTCGATCAGACGAACCAAACCGCACAACAAGACGGCGCCGCCAAGCATCAAGGATTGGTTTCGAGAAGCAGGTTTCTGCTCCTGGGGGAGGGAGTTTAACAGAGCACCCATCAACAGCACACCAAGAACACCGATGAAGAAGGATTCACCACCGCGCAAGACATCGACAGTGAGCAACATCACGTTAACCACCACGCTGACCAACAGCCATCGCCGAAGGGTGGACACCTCAACGGGTGTGTACCAACGACGAACCGTCTCGGGAGAAATCATACCGTCGCCTCCGTTGCGTTGGTGCGCTTCATGTACGTCCAGGAGAACGCCAGCAACATCAGGAAAATCACCACGGACCACGCAGCTGCTACGCCATATGCACCGTCTCGGAAGGCCACATCGTAGACGTAGGTGATGAGAATGTCCGTCTGCCCGGGCTCACCAAAGTACAGGTCGGGGCCGCCATCGGTGAGGAGGTAAATGACGTTGAACATGTTGAACGTCCAGATAAATCCGAGCAACGAGAGCGGCACAAGGGCACTCTTGAGGTTGGGGAAGGTCAGATGGCGGAAGGTGTCCCACGAGCCGACCCCGTCGAGTTGGGCGGCTTCGTACATCTCCTTTGGCAGCGCCTGAAGGGCACCGCTGAGTGACATCATCATGAACGGAACGCCGAGCCAGATGTTGACGAAGATCACCACGAGTTGCGCCCCCGTGGGGTCGGCCAAGAATTGGAACTCGGTCCCGAGCACGTCGTTCACAAGACCCTCGGGTTGGAACATCCCCTTCCAAACGAGAACGGAGATGTAGGACGGGATGGCCCAAGGCAGGAGCAACACCGTGCGGTACACCGTGGTGCCACGAATGTTGGCACGGTGCAGTACCAAAGCGAGGAAGAGCCCAAGGCCGATGTGAGCGGCCACGTTGCTGACCGTCCACACCAAGGTGAACAGGGTCACGCGAAGGAAGCCAGAGGAGGTGAACACATCGAGGAAATTGACCAGCCCGACAAACGATTCGTCGCCCAGTCGTGTTGCGTCTGCGTTGGTGAACGAAAGCCAAAATCCGTAGAGCACGGGATAGAACGTCAAGACGGCGAGGGCCAGCATGGCCGGCGCAATGTAGGCGTGCGCAGAGCGAGCGTGAAGGCGACCCGCTTTGACGTCCATGTAGCGACCGAAACTGAGCAGCGCCACCAGAGAGACAACGATGGCGCCCAAGGCGAACAGCACGGCAGAAGTATCACCACTTGATGGAACAACATCGCCCACCTCGGTGCTGAGTTCCTGACTCAACACGGTACCTGAGTCCCCTTCCACCTCTATCTGATGCAGCGTACCGGGCACCATACCGGTCAGGGAACATTCGATGACCGTCGCACCACTGGGGAGAAGGCGACTTGAGCCGACGTACGGCATCTCCACCCCGTCGGCAAGACACGTGTCGTAGGCGGGCAGCAACGAGGGCGTGAGGACCTCAGATGAGAGACTTGAGTGGGTTTCTCCGTCAACAAGAACGGTGTACGTCAACGAATCATCCGTGGTGAAATTTACCGTGATGGTTCGGTAGCCCTCGTTATCAGGCGGCGGCGCAGCACGCTCCAAGCCATCCATTTCTTCGATCAGCGCTGCATTGGCTCCCGAAAGGGCTGCTTCGGCGGTGGCGGTTCCGGTGTAGACTTGCTCAAAGGCGGTGACCAAGGGGCCGTAAACGAGGGCCATGCCACGCGTGGTGGGCGCCGGCGTACCAGCGTTCAGCTGGTCCATGAATCCCGCCAGCACGTCGTCAGCACGAACCGCTTCGTCCGCAGCCGCACCGAGGTGGGTTGGCAGAGTGTACGTCTCCAACGCAAACTGCTTCTGAACCTCTTCACTCGAGAGGAACAGCGCCAAGTCCACCGCTGCCAATTTGTGGAGGCTCTGTTTACTGACGGTCCAACCTTTGTAGGTTACAAGGGGAGCCACCCGCTCCCCCGTTGCGTCGATGACCGGAAGCATGGCTTGGCCCACATCCAACCGGCTGGCTTCGTAGGTGGCCCAATTCCACGGACCGTCGACGATCATGGCGGCTTTGGAGCCGATAAACTGGTTTTTCATGCCCTCTGTTTGTGTGCCGGTAGCGACCACCTCGTGCTCCAATTCCAAATCGAGCAACCAGTCCAGGGCATCGGCAGAACCGTTGGAATCCAAGGTGGGGGAGCCGGATTCGTTGAAGAGGGACCCGCCCCAACCCGCTTGGAACCCGAACCACCAGTAAGCGGATTTGACCGGCAACGCCAGTCCCTGGACGTCTTGATAGGTCAGTGTCTGCGCCGCCTGCAGCAAGTCGTTTTGCGTCCATGATGCGTCGGGATAGTCCACGCCTCGAGCATCAAAGATGGCCTTGTTGTACATCAACGAGAGGGCATCTTGGCTTGCCGGCACGCCGTACAGGGCCTGGTCGTACCTCATCGCGTGAAGCGCACGCTCGTCAAATTGAGCACGTTGAACCGGGGTCAAGTGTGGACGGAGGTCTTCCAACAGGGGAAACCCATCGACCCTCACCTCACCGATGGCACCCAACTGGTCGCTCGAGAGGCGCATTAAATCAGGTGCTTCACCGCCTTGAGCGGCCGTCATGAACAGGTTGTCGGCATCACCAAAGGGCACCAGTGAGGCCTCAACCGTGATGTTCGGATGAAGCGCCTCAAAGGACCGGATGGAGGACAAAAAAACGTTCTCTTCCTTGCTTTCTGCCGCAAAGGTGTGCCACACGGTGAGGGTGATCGGGCCTTCATCGTCCACGGAGGTGGAGGTTGACTCGCTGCTACCCAAGCATCCGGCAAGGAAAACCGAGCCGATGAGCATGGCGAGCAAAGCGGCTCGCCGAGCCTCTCGACGGCATCGTGGACCCGCCATGACCGCACGATGGCGATGGTGGATTAAACACCTTAGGCGCCTCAATTTCCGTCCACATCAAAGCCCATCAGCGGTAATATGGCCTGCAGGTCTTTGACGTTCACCACGGGTACACCGGCGGCTTCAAACGCTTCCTTGGAACTGTCACGGGTGGGATTGAATCCGATGAACCGGCTGCCTTCGACCATCATGGACAAGTCCATTTCTGAGTCGCCGACGGAAACACAGTCCTTTGCCTCGAGGTCGTTCATCTCCAGTAATCGAGAGATGATGGCGCCTTTTCCACTGGCGTGGAGGCGGCATACACCCTCGTCCGTCAAGTAGCCCTCGTCGTCAAAGACGAAACCGTTGGCGATCCAATCGTCCACCTTGAGCATGCTCGCAATGGAACTCACAAACAGGTCGACACCAGCACTGACGATAGCCACGAAGACGCCCGCCTCTTGGAGGCGTTCAACGCACTCGCGTGCGCCCGGCATCAGCTTGACACCGGCGTAGGCCCTGAACAACTCGTCCTGGTGGATGGGGTTTCTCACCGCCTTCCACATCTGGATGTCGGAGCGCATGAACTCAACGTCGCTGATCTCACCACGAATGAATCGAGTGAGGTTCACGGCGTTGTCCGTACCAAACGAGTCGTGCAGGGTCCTCCAAGAACTCACAGCATCAACGAGCACCCCGTCGCAATCAAAGACCACAACCTTGGGTAGTTCTTCAGCCATGTGATTCACCGGGGGACTCGTCGACCGTTCGCAAGCTCACCAAGGAGAGGAGGCCCCGAAGGGCCTCGCTCTCCGAGGCGGTCGTCCGAAGACGACGTCGTCGCTTCGACGTCCGTCAGGCCTCAAGCCTTCTTGTCGTAGCTCAGGTCATCCCAAGTTCGGAGCAAAGCACCGTCTCCATTGATTGGAGCATAGCTCAGGGTGATCGTCACATCTTCAAGCGGCGTACCATCAGGTGCGTGGGTTCGGACAAAGATCGTGTCTCCGGAGTTGAAGGTCGAAACCGACCGGGTCTCCGTTTCTGAGATTTGTTCCTTGGTCACCGAGTCCACGAAGGTCACGAAGGCGTCGCTGTTGGCAGGGTTGAACCCGTACACACCGGCGCTGTCAGCCAAGTTCACCGAGTAAGTGTTGAGGGCACCCGTGGCGTTGGTGTAGAACACCTTCACTTCAACGGCTTGCGTAGCAAGCGGTGTCTGGGATTGCTCAACCGTGATGCGCCAGTGACCTTCATCGGCATCGAATCCGTTGATGTCTTCGATGTCGAAGGTGACACGGGGCACGCCCTTCACGTCGGTTTCAGCCAGGCTGGAAGCCCACACGTAGATGACACCGGACAGCACCACGGTGATGGCGACCATCAGGATGGTAGCGATCACGGGGCTGACGGCTGCGTCGTCTTCAGCCATCGACTCGATGTCCTCTTCGTCGTCAGCACGGCGGCTGGCGAAGGAGAGGGCACTGACGAAGAGACCCGTGAGGGCCACAGCGACAATGCTTGGGGCGAACGATGGAACGGCGCTGGCACCGATGGTTTCCACAACGTCTGGCAGGAACTGGTCCGTGGCCAGGAAGTTGCTGGCTGGCTGGTTGGCGTGGTTGCACACGTCAGCCGTAGCAAGCGAGGTCATGATGTTGTTACACCAGTTGCTGTCCTCGAGGAGCGGTCGGCGCTCAGAGGTCTTCGTGGCGTTCTTACCGTACTGACCGGGCTTGGACCATGGGTCGTCGCTCTGCACGTTGTTGATGATAGCGTAGTGCGATCCGGGCTCGTCGGCCTGGAAGCGGTCAGCAGCGGTCACCGACATGTCGCAGGGGTTAGCCAGACAGGTCACAACGTCCATCTCAACCCACACGTGGGTCGTGTCCTTGGTGATGTAGACGTCCTCGGTGTACTTGACGCTGGCACCGTAGTCAGGCACAGCGTAGTAGCGAGTCAGTTCAACATCATCGTGTCCATCCGTGTGGTAGGTGATGGCCAGCATGTGGTCGTATCGGTATGGACCTTCGTCGCCACCGCCGTTGACGGCGACGGTGACCGGCACGTAGGTTCCGGTCATGACGTTGGTGACACCGTTGAAGCTGAAGCCAACCTCGTCGTCGAAGTAGTAGTCAGGCACCTGCTCACGGACGTTCTCAACACGGACACCGATTTCCTTCGTAGCCACACCTTGCTGGTAGTCAGCGATGGCCATCACGCTTGGGTCGTAGTTTGGCACGTACGTGTTGTACTCGCCCTGCGTGGTTGGGGCCGTTGGTGTGTCTCGGAGGACCAAGCGAATCTGACAGTACTCAGAGCCGGATGGGCCAATCTGGTGGATACCGTTGTTGTTGAGGTAGTCGATCTCCCAGTCGTTGGCGTTGGTCGTAGCGTCCTCGATGAGGTCGAACACGAGGTCATCACCGACGATGGTCGTGGTGAAGTAGTTCGTGTAGACACACTGGTCCGTGGACTCAACCGTCCAGGTCAGGTCGTCGAGGTCGTGGTCAACGTCTGCCTTGATGGCGGACAGGTCGTAGGTCAAGTTCGCCACGTTCTCGTCATCTTCCATCAAGGAGATGGACCATGGGAGAGCGGGGATCGAGCCGTTGTCAGCCACCATGACGGTGTCGGTCGTGCGGTTCCAATCCTTGATGACCGGAGCGTCGTTGACAGGTGCAACCGAGAAGACCACGTCGAAGGTGGCAGCATCTTGGTTCTCTGCGCCGTCGTCAGCGAGGCCGAGCGTGACCGTACACTTGCCACCCAACTCGTTGTTGGTGTTCTCGGTGATGGCCAGTTCGTTGTTGAGGATGTCAACATCGAAGGCGGAACAGGCATCGCTGGTGCCGAAGTCAACAGCGCTGGCGGACCAGGTGTAGACTTGGCGGGTCGGTGCTTGCTCGTTGGCCATGTCACGGATGTAGGAACGGGTAGCGTTCGACACATCGCCCAGGAACTTGGTGTGGGTACCGAAGCCTTCTGGGAGGATGTTGTAGTTGCCGTCGTCTTCGGAGAAGATCGGCATACAGTCGGAGCGCTCGACGTTACAGATGACCGGAGCGTCGTTGATGTTGTTCACCGTGAAGGTGATGTTGTGAGTGTCGCTCAGACCGTTGCTGTCCGTGACCTCGAAGGAGAACACTTGGGTACCGAATTGGTCAACTCGGGGCGTGAAGGTCACGTCCTGACCGTTGAGCACGGCGTCCATGAGGTCGTCGTTGTTGAAGGCCACTTGGGTGCCCTCGGTCATGGTCCAGCTCAGCGAGGACTCTTCGTCCTGCACGTCATCAGCCAGGTTGGTCAGGCTGAAGGTGAAGGCGCCGGAGTCTTCGTCCTTGCTGAAGTCAACGAGTCCGTCGTCGGTGTTGGTTCCTTCCGTGTCGATCACTGGGCAGGCACGCTTGATGTCAATCGTGCTCTGGACGTTGGTCGTATCGCCGGTTCCAGCCACGTAGCTGTCGTCAAAGACGACGTTGGTGGCCATGGAGATGTCCTCAACGGTGGCCCAGTCGTAGGCACAGGCTGCAGGCGTCTTGATCATCAGGTCGTAGTTCTTCTGACCGGTGGCCGTGGTGCTGCCCTTGTAGGACTGGTAGACCAGGACCTCAGAGGTCAGGGTACCGTCAGCAAGGTCGCCGTGGGTCAACTCGACGGTCATGAACTTGGACAGGTTCTGGAGCGTGGCTCCTGAGTCCAAGGTTTGACTTGGGTGAGCGATCGTGATGTCAGCCGTTGTTTCCTCTTGGACGATGGCCACGATGTCAATCTCGGATGGCATACCACCGATGCGGCTCCATGGGACACCGAACTCAGCGAGCGAAGTGGAGAAGTCCACATCGACGTTGGCCGTGCTCAGGCTGGATGGACTCCAGCCGAGGAAGCCGTAGCTGTAGAGGTCGTAGGAACCTTCGCTGTCAGCCCACAACACATAGTTGGCGCTGAACGGCAGGTTGTGTGCACCACCAAGGCCGTTGTAGCCAACATCAGAACCACCGCTACCTGTGTTGAGGTAAATCAACACGTCCGAGTTGGACAGGTCGCTGTTGGTCATACCGAAGTAGATACCGTCGCCTTCGATGTAGGTCACCAGGAAGTCGTCGGTGCCGTCGCCGCTCATCACACCAGGCATAGCGTAGCCGGATGGGTTGAGGGCGTTGCCGCCGTTCCAGTCCTCGTCCGAGCCGTCCACCGTCATGGCTTCGGGTTGGAAGGAGGTCGAAACGTAGGAAGCACGCTCGTCGTCCGTGGAGGTCAGCAAGAGAGCGACCTCAGCAGCAGGAGCAGCACCCAAGTGGGTGGAGTCGATGCTCATGAGGTTGGCTTCGTCGATGACGGCCGAGCTGGCCACGACGATCTTGCTGCTGTCGAGGGTGTTGCCAATCGAGGTGATGTGAGCGTTGTTGCCAGCGTTCACCTGCGTCGTAGCGGTAGCCCAGGACATGTTCTCAACACTGCCGGTGGCGTCCACAACGGACAGGGCCGTAGTGGCGTCAGCGACACCGCCGTCCCAGCGGAACGGTGTGTCTTCGACGTACATGCCGATGGCACCCGAGGCGTCCATGGGGTAAACCCAGACATCAGGGCTGCTCTCGACGTGGAGACCGGTACCGGTGCTGCCACCGTCGACGTGAGCGTCGATGGCCACCACGTAGGTGTCCTCAGCGAACACACCGTAGTCGTTTCCAGCGATGTAGGCGCCGCCAATCATGAACAGGTCGCCGTTCTCCTTGCTGACACCGGTGGCGTAGCCGCTCACGTCCGTGCCGTTGAGGGTCAGAACCGTGTTGGTGTCGTCGCCGACGATACCGACGGTCGAGGCGAGGTCATCACCGGTCAAGGTGGAACCAACGTCGCTGAAGTCGCAATCATCGAGAACGATGGCGTTGTCGCCAAGGTTGATCGTGTTGGCTGCGGACTGGATGGCCACGGAGTCACAGGTCGAAGCGGTGATACCAACGGCGTTCGGGGAGGTTCGTCCCGTCGACAAGCCGATGGTGTTGCCACTCACGGTTGGACCAGCGTAGCCGCCCGTAGCACCGGAGGATTCAACCACGCTGATGGTGGCTCCACCGTCGCCCCACGAGTCGGCCACAGCAAGCGTGTAGTTGCCGGCGTCCGTGTAAGCACGGAGTGGGCTGTACGCAGCATTGCTGTTGAACGAGTAGGTGGGCCAGGTGTCCTTGGTACCGTCAGGCTTGGTGATCTCAATGCTGATTTCATAGCCCCAGCTGTCGGTTTCGAGGTTGACCACAGCGGTCTTGCCGGAGGCAAGGTTCCAGGTGCAACTGGTCGAGCGTCGGTAGTCGCTGCTGCCAATCGAACAGAGGGAGTTGGTTGGTGCAGGCGGTGCGCCCATGCTGTCGAGGTACATACCACCGTCAGCATCCGTCAGGGTGTTGTCGGTGATGTTGCCGTAGCCGTCGAAGATGTAGATACCCGTCGAGGTGTCGTCGCTGATACCACCGATGTCGTTGCTGTCAATCGTGAAGTCATTCACACGGTTGAGGTAGAAGGCATCGTCGCCGCCAACGACCGTGTTGTCCTGAATCAGGACGTCCTCGGTCTTCCCGTTGTAGATGGCCACTGCGTGTCCGTTGGACGGGTTGAACTCGTTGTCGGTGATGGTCACGTGCTGTGCCTCGTTCGTGGTGTAGAGCCAGACATCTGCAATTTCACCGCCGTCGTTGAAGACGTTGTTGGTGACCGTCAGGTTGTCGGCACCGATCTCGTTGGTGTTGTGGCTGTAGTAGTAGGGCGAGCGCTCAGCAAAGACACCAACACCACAATCAACGAAGTTGTTGCCGTCGATGATGTTGCCGTCACCGCCGTTCATGATGATACAGATGTCATTCATGTTGATGGCGTTGTTCAATGCGGAGTAGCCGTCGTAGTGGACAAAGGTGCTGTTGGTGATCTTGAAGAAGTCCAACTCGTA
>JBMZXF010000012.1:0-33752 GCA_049627345.1 Candidatus Poseidonia sp.
AGCAACCAAGCCACATACAACCTGTATATGAACATAACCGCCGTGAAAGCGCCCTCAAAATGAGGCACTGCGAGCCAAACCCGGGCACTTCAAGGGTTCTGAGCGTCGTCAAAGGTCCAAAACGAGCCCGTGGGGGCATCGGCGGGGTCCTGCTCGTCTGCATCGCCGGTGTCAGCTGATTGTTCATGTTGGGTCACACCGTAGCCCCACACACCGCCCTGGTCGACGCCGACCGGTGCCTGGGTGGCTGCGTTAACTGGTGCGACCTCCACCTTCTCGTCGCTGCCTGCGTTGACGTCAAGGGCCTTGCCTGCCTCTTTTCGGGTAGATTCAGGGTATCGCAGCGCCAACACATGGTCCAAGAGGCGCTGGGCGTCCTCGGTGGACCGCACGGTGGTCAAGCCGGCCCCTTCGTAAAGCGGACGCCGGTACATCTCCTTGAACGGACGGTTGCCGTGCGGCTCCAGCATGAATTCGGGGTCATGCTCGGCTTGCGGGTACTTCTTGATGAAATCCGGGTCGGATTCGTAGTACCACCCAATGATGTAATTCGCCGATTGGTCGTCCCACTGCCTGACACCGCCGTTGTATTCAGCGAGGTAGTCCAATGTGGGCCGTGCATACAACGCCGCATATTCATCACGCCCGTTGTACTGCTCGGCTTGGAACTCGAGGCCGATGGCAGCCATGAAATCGCTGATGGTTTGGCCGTGAACGTTGACGTCGCCCCCGTCTTCGAAGAACAGAAGCACTTCTCGAAACGGCCCATAACTGATGACGATGTTCAGCCCGGGATGATCGGTGGTCCAATGTTCGGCAGGCGAATGTTCCGTTTCTGCCGTGCTGTGGTGCTTTTGCCTCACGCTTCGAATCACGGACGTCGCTGAGAAGTTGACGTCGCTCCACGTACGGGAAAACGAGGGATACCGCCCTCTGCGCCGCCTGGTGATGGTCTTGGCTTGCTGGTTGATGACGAACACACGAGGTCGCTGGTCTGCTGCAAACAGGAACAGGAGCGTAATGGGGACGGTGCAAAACAGCGGCCCTAACCCGATTTCACCCTCGGCCTCCCACTCGGCACGGTCCTGCTCAATGTAGCTCTTGGTGATGTATTGGCGCTCCATGTGTCCGGTTTCGGAGGTCTTGTGTACGTAGAGGAAGGACGACATGGCTCCTACATCGTCTGCCTCGTACATCCACACGTCGTCGTAAGGATGGGCCCCCTCTTCGTAGACTCGGTCCTCTTGGCCTTCCGCCGAAGATCCGCACCAATCGGGGTACTCAAACGCGTCGTCGATGTCCGCCGGCACCCAATCTTCTGGGAGAGCGAATTCAGGGACATAGCGGACACAGAGGTATCGCCCACCTTCGATGTGACCGTACACGATGGAGTCGCCGCCATCTTCCCAACGGTATTCTTGCGTGTAGGTGTAGCCGGTTTCCCAATCTTCGACGCGTTCTCGAATGTGCTGGTCCTCACTGACTTCAATCGATTCAATCACACCGCTGATTGTTCCGTCAAAACAATACGGGGGATTCCCACCAACGATGATTTCCGTTTGCCAGTTCCAGCATCCCGATGCACTGGGCTCATCAACGGACTGAGCCTCGTTGTAGATGCCAAGGCTGAACAGCGCGGTGATGGACGCCATCACGAGGAAGAAGACGGTTCCAGCGACACGGAGTCCCATGCTCTTGGAGGGCTCCAAACGAGTGCTGTCCTGGTCAGCAACCATCCGGTAAGCATTGGGTTTTCTTTTGACCCAAACAACCGGCGTGCCTTCCACCATGGACGGAAACGCGTTCTCCTCCTAAATGAAGGATTACTCGGCACCATCAAAGGACCAAAACGAATGTGTGGTCTCGTCGCCCTTGCTCTTTTCGTCCTCTGAAACGACGGGCGGCTTATGCTCTCCTTCACTCTCAATCCTGACAACCGCATCGATACCGAGGGCTTCAGCAAGGTCCACGAGGAACGGGTCTTGATGAACATTCAACGGTGGACCAATGAAAAACACAAGGTCCTGTTCAGCACCACCTGCATCAACACTCAAGCGGTCGCCCCATTTCGTTTCATAATAGCCATCATTAACATCGTCAGAATGGTTTGAATACCAAACCTCTTCGCTTGTTCGTTTGACTTTGAACGTGTTAAGGTCGGCATCCTCCCAAGTCCAACCCGAGAACCTTGTTCCAGTGAAGGCTTTGTGCCACTGGATGGAGTTTGACGGTCGGTTGAAGGTCAGTTGAAAATTACGGAAATCATTCACGCCACGAAGCATAAACAAACCAACGCCGCTGAAAAATAAAGGAAACAAAACACCCATGAGACCATCGTTTGCATCAACGAGGTACCCTCGGTGAGTCACCGTGGTGTTGGTAAATTCAAGATAATACACATCGCTGTAGGTCATGTCAAAGACTCGGTAGAGCCGTTCCCCGTCAAACGGAGCGGATTCCGTGGACGTGAACTCCTCATCGTTTCCAAGGCCGATATTATCGCACCAGGGGGGTCTCGCACTCCAGAGGTTCGGGTACGTCAGGTCTTCTGTAGACCATTCCACTGGTAGCGTAGAAGCGAGGCGGTAAAACTCACAATTGACATAACCGTCTTGTTGGATTTCAGCAACGACAATGTATTCTCCTTCAGCTGACCAACGGAAGTGGCTGATGGCGTCTCCGTTCGAATAACGGAATCGATCTTCGGACGCTTCCAAGCGTTCAAACATCCGCTCTGAGTTGTGGTCAAGACAGTGGGCTGTTCCCTCCCCGGTGAACAACGGTTCGTCATCTGAAGAAATGCAGTGTTCTTCCCCTGCCATCCACCATTCGTAAGCACCGACGGCCGCACCGCCGAGTCCCACACCGATGAACAACAGGCCGAACGCAACAAATGGCAGGAAAAAAAGGACATCCCCCCAAGCAAAGGAGGACCCTTTTATCACCACACGGTCGGGCCTTGAAACCACTTGGAGTTCATCAGAACCGTGGACTTGAAACAGCGTCCCTTGCGGCTTGGTTGGCCTCAACATAAACGGTAGCCCATTCTTCTCCTAAATGAAGGATTACTCGGCACCGAAGAACTGGCGAATCATCGGGTGCATTTCCATGGCCTGTTCCTTCTGGATTTGCTCGTAGGTACGCAAGATGATACCGACCGCAAGAAGCAGACCTGTACCCGTTGCGTTTCCGACCGTACCCAGCAGGTCAGCACCTGCGGCGAGCAGACCGACAAACGCACCGGAGAAGTAGGTGACCGGTGGGATGTAGTTCTCGAGGATCTTCTCCAAGACCTTGGGGTTCTTTCGGAACCCGGGAATCTGCATGCCCGTGCGCTCGATTTGCTTGGCAACGTCCTTCGTACCCATGTTGGTGGTGTCAATCCAGAACTTTGCGAAGACCATCGAACCGACCGTCATCAACGCCACGTAGAAGACCACGTGGACCATGATCTGTGTCAGTGAGTGCCCAAAGACGTCACCCTGCTGGTTGAGCAGTGGAATGAGCCAGTCGTTCACACCGTTCACCATGCTGGCGTACCAGGCAAACCCGCCCGATGCTGTGGTCTGGCCCGGTTCATACGTGCCGATGAACGCTGACGCTGACATCCAACCGTTCTGGCCGAGGATCGGCGTTTGACTCAGCGTTGGATGACTCCAGAACAGCAGCGTGAACATGTTGATGTTGGCCAAGAGGGCTGCCATCAAAATCACAGGAATGTTCGATGCGTAGACCAGACGAATCGGGTACTTACCACGATGGCCGCGGACCTTGCCGTGGGTGAGCGGCAGTTCCAACTTGCTGGATTCGGCGTAAGCAACGACCAGGAACACGATAATCGACGACACAAGCGCCGCTACGGGGTTGACGTGCGTCAGGAGCATGATTTCGAACCCGTTCGCCTGAATCATTTCGTAATTCGTTGATTCACGGAACATGTAGAAAATCATCGGCAGCGTACCGGACGGTGGGTTTTGGATGGAGTACGGTGCACCGGTGGTGGTGGCCAGCGGTGAGAGCGTACCCACGAAGGTGGACTGAGCCACACCGGCGGCGATGAAGAGCGAAATACCGGAGCCAATACCCCACTTGCTGACCAATTCGTCGAGCAAGAACACGAGGTAGGAACCGGCAAAGAGTTGGGCCACGATCACGAAGTTCGCCCAACCGAGACCGTAAGCATCGATGAGCCACTCGCTGGGGTCGAGGAACCCGTAGGTTTGGGGAATGGACTCAATGGGAATCATGATGAGAACGAGGAGCTTCTGCACACCTTGGTACATGGCCTTGTCTTCGGAGTTGCTGAGGTCAAGACGGATGATCTTGGCACCAGCGAACAACTGCATGATAATGGAACCCGTAACGATAGGACCGATACCCAAGTGCATGATGGTACCCGAGGCACCGGCCATGATGGAGCGGAATCCAGAGAACAGGTCGAGGGCTTGACCGGACAGGCCGAACAGCATCACGTTGGTCATGGCGAAGTAAATGATGAGCACGAAGGTGGTGGTCCACATCTTCTCGTTGAAGCGAACGTGGCGTTCTGGCTTCGTGATGGTGGGGTAGACGTCCACGAAACGGCTTAGGGCGTACAATCGGCTGCTCTGGTCGCCGCTCCACATGAAACACGTCAAGATGGCTGCGGCAGCGAAACCGAGCAAGAGAATGCCCACGAGGAAGAAGCCAACGCCTTCATCGTAGCCGCCCCAAGCATCAGGACGGACGTACCAGACGGCAATGGAGCCAAACACCAACCAGCCGGTCAATTTCCCGTAGCGGCCAACGAACGGCATGTCCTTGAGACCAGGAGGGAGGTCCTTCTGGAAACACAGCATGCAGTAGGCGACGTAGGCCACCGAGAACACCAGACCGAACACGGCGGCGTCTCGGGCCTGCCCGCTACCGGACAATTCGTCGGACTGCCAGTAGATCAGAAGGGCGTAGTACAGGACACCGGTCAGTGCGATGGCCCATGGAATTGGCTTGTGCTTCATTGTGAATCACCTGTTGAGGTTCACTCTTCTTCCCATTCGTCGTCCCAGTCGTCGTCATCCCCGGCTTCGACGGAACCACCAGCGGCGGAGACCTTCTCGGCTGCACGGGCGCTGACTTCGTCAACGATGACGGTCAAGGCGGTGCGGATTTGACCGCTGCCCAGCAGCTTGTCAATGCCCATTTCGGTCAAGTTCACGGTGTCAGCACCAGCAGCCATCTCTTCGAGTTGGCCGACGTTGGCGGTGACGTAGACGGTGCGCAGCGAGGGGTGACGGTTGAAACCGTGCATGCCCCAGTGCTTTGGCATGTACTTGATGCGCGTCATGACACGGTGCTTGTTCATACCAGCATTACCACGGCCACCGCGCTTTCCTGCGCCACGGCCGGCTTTCTTTCCACGACCGTGGTAGCGGTTGCGTCCACGGTGCTTGTTTGCTTTCGTACCCATCATGTTCACCTCAGATCATTCGGTCGACCAAGTCGCCGATGGCGTCGCCACGGGAACCGAGGGCTCCACCGACAACATAACTGCGCTTGATACCGCCCCAGCCCTTCGTACCACGAGGGGGGTGGAGACGGAAGACACGCTTCAATCCTGGAATGTCCTTCACCTGAGCCTCACCGGCGGTGATGGCCTTGGCGAATTCGCTGATGTTCTTGTAATCGCTGTGCTCAGCGACAATGGCGTCGGTCAACGGAGCGTCGCCAACCATGCGGCCACGCTCAGCGAGCATGCGCTCGACCATACCGGCGTCAGCCTCGCCCCACGTGATGTAGTCCTTGGCCTTCTGAAGCATGCCGCGGTACTGTGGGTTGTCAGGGATGATGACGGCGTGGTTCACACGTGTCAGGTTCATGTAGCTCATGGTTTCGCGAATGGATCGCTCCACCTTCACATCGCTTCGTGCTCGTACAACAATGAACGTCATGCATTCTTCCTCCCGGTGTGGATGTAGAGATTCTCACGCTGTGCGTTGGTAACGCGGGTCGTGTTGATGTTCTTCAACGCATTGAAGGTTGCAGCGGCGTAGTTGATGGTTGTGCGGGTCTGACCCTTGGTGCGGGACAGCACGTCCTCGATGCCAGCGAGTTGCAGCACGCTCTTGCCGGTCTGGCCGATGACGAGTCCCTTCCCCTTGGCAGCGGGCATGAGGGTCACACGGGTGGACGCAGCACGACCGTTGACCTTGAACGGGACGGTGTTGCCGGGTCCTGGGGAGGATTCCCACGAACCGTTGCCTCGCTGAACAGAAATGAGGTTCAACTTGGCAGCGGTGATGGCCTTGCGGATGGCCGTAGCGACTTCCTTGGCCTTCG
The DNA here is from genome assembly GCA_049627345.1 of Candidatus Poseidonia sp. Classification (GTDB taxonomy): domain Archaea; phylum Thermoplasmatota; class Poseidoniia; order Poseidoniales; family Poseidoniaceae; genus Poseidonia. The sequence continues at coordinate 6,316 of JBMZXF010000012.1, forward strand.
CCATGCCGAGGCCGACGTAGCCGTCTCGGTTGCCGACGCAGGCCATGACGTTGAATCGTACACGGCGACCGCTGTCGGTCATGCGCTGAACCATGTTGACGTCGATGACTTCGTCTTCGAGGTCGGGGATGAGAGCGTCCACGATTTCCACCTCACGGATGGGCAGACCGGAAGCCAATGCAGCCTCGTAGGTGATGATCTTCCCGGCCATCACGGCAGCGCCGAGACGGGTGCGTGGCTCCCACTTGCGAAGGTTGGCGATCGGGTCGTCCTGATTGCGTCGTCGGCGACGTGGGTCAGGCATCTCATCGACTTCTTCTGGAGCGTAGGCTTGGAGCAAACCTGGCGCCATGGTTGGCGTGTGTTCTTCGGTCATCAGTAGGCCCCCTCAATGGTGTTCTTGGTGGTTTCAATTTCGCCAGCGAGGCTGTCGTCGATGTGAGCGCCGTTCAAGCGGTCTTCATCGGGGTAGACGTCTTCGCTGTGTGGAATGTCGAGGCCGGCGTCGCTCATGCCCTTGAGAGCGGCGTAAACACGTCCACCTCGGGTGCTGGCAGCCAGGCCAATGTCGAGCACGGCTTCATCGGTGCCGGAAGCGACCGCAGCCTTGCCCATGGCGTAGCCGACAAGGTAGGAAGCCGGCACGGACTTGAGCGAGCGGTTGCTGGGCCAGCCGAACTTCTTGACGAGGTCCGAACCGGTCATGGACACCGAGACGAGGTCGCCGTCAGCGGCCCAGGACACGAGTTGGCAGGTGGTACGGGTGTTGGACACACGCACAACGGCGCGAGCCTTCTCACCACGAAGCAACTTCAAACGGCGGCGGTAGTCGGTCAGGCCGGCCTTGCGTCGTCGGAAAATGGAACGTCGGTTGTTGCCTGCCATCACTCATCGCCTCCCTTGAATTCAACGCCTTCAAGCGCCATTTGCGAGCGCATGTGGGCGATGGAACGGTAGGAACCGCCCTTGGCCTTCAGGTAGTACCGGCGGTACTGGGCTGGCTCAATGGTTTGGTCCTCGCGGAGGTCCTTCAGCACACGGCGTTGGCTGCGGATGGTTCGCATCCATCGGTTCTTGCGAGGGTTGCGAGCGTTGGCCGTACCGGCACGGGTACCCTGTCCCTTGCGTCGACCCTTTCGCTTCTGTGCGAGACGGGCACGGGCACGGACACGGGAGGTTCCCTTGACGGGCTTGGCACGGATCCAGCCTTCGTCGATGAACTCTCGAATGTCATCGGTCTGGACGGCGGAAGCGACCTGGTCCACGTACAGTGGGTTGATCCACACTCGGTTTTCGCCGCACTTCAGCAGACGAGCTGCGATTCGCTTCTGATTGGTGATTTGCATCAAACATCCCTCCGTCGGTTCAAGACACGAACACCGAGTTCATCGGCTCGTGCGTAGATGTGCTCTCGCTTTCGGCCGCCGACACTGGCGCCCACGCGGGCTGCCTCGGTCTCGGGATCGATGGCTTCGAGGTCGGCCGTGTTGTGAACCATCACTTCACGGAAGCCGGACGGGTGGAGGAAACGGGCAGCGGCGACCTTGCCGTGGCCGATTCGCACCAGCGAACCTCGGTACTTGTAGTTGCGACGTTGCTTGTTGTCCATGCCGTGAGGGGCTCGCCAGCCGGAGCGGGAGAGACGCTTGTAGCGGAACCATTCGGTTCGGCGGAACGAAGGCGTCTTCTTCTTTTGAGCGGCTCGGAGGGCCAGAGCGGCCTTCATCTCGTCGTTCAACACGGGCTTTTGCTTCACCATGTAGACGTCGTCGTCCTCATCGTCCCAGTCCTCGTCGTCCCAGTTGTCGTCCTCAGCGGCCTCAACGGGCGCCTCATCTTCGACGACATCGTCGTGGCCGGCCGCTTCTTGCAGACGGGCCACGAGATCGGATTTCTTACCGGACACGGGGAGGTCCTGTTCTTTCAGCAACTCCTTGAGTTGCGCAACGGTCATTGATTCGTAATCTTCTGCCATGTCAATCACTCCTTGTTCAACAGGTAGATACCATCCTGGAAGACACGTCGGTCTCGCTTCTTCACGGTCGTGCAGCGCTCAATGTTGGCGGCGGTCTGACCCACGGCCTCTTTGTCGATGCCGGAAACGGTGACTTCGACCTTGTTGGAGACCTTCACGTCCACGTTTTCGAGAATGTGAGCGGTACGGGGCACACGCTCGCCGAAGTAGTTGTTCACTTGGAAGGTGTTGCCGTTCACGGCCAAGGTCATGGGGAAGTGAGAGTAGAAGGCCTTCAGGTTGTAGGTGAAGCCGTCGGTCACGCCCTTGACCATGTTGTTGAGGTGAGCGTTCCAGGTGCCTGCGAGGGCTCGCTGCTTGCGTCGAGGCATCTCAACACGCACAATGAGGCCGGCGCCGTCTTGGAACAGCTGGACCACGTCGCTTTCGAAGGTGCGGGTCAGCGTGCCTTTCGGCCCGGTAATGGTCACGACGCCATCTTCGCTGATGTTGGCGGTCACGCCTTCAGGGATGGTTACGGTGTGTTCGATTCTGTCGAGTTTTACCATGCTTGTTCACCTCAGTACACATAGGCCAGCAGTTTGCCGCCAATTCGAGCGTCCTTTGCATCGTTGTGATGCATCACGCCGGAGTTGGTCGTCAAGATGAGAAGACCGAAGTCTCGGGCAGGAAGGTATCGGGTCTCCCACTTCTCGTATTCTTGGCGACGGACGCTGTGGCGGGGCTTGACCGTACCGCAGCGGTTGATCGTTCCACGCAGTTCCACCACGTAGGCATCGCCACGGCCGTTTTCGACACGTTCGATGTTGCCCACATAGCCAGAGGTCTGCATGATGTTCAGCACGTTGCCGAGAAGTTTGGATGCGGGGGTCAACTCAACGTTGAATTTCCCGGCTTGCTCGGCGTTGTAAATCTTGACAAGAGCGTCGTTCAATGGATCTAGTTGCATCTTCTTTCCCTCCTCAATTCATTTTCTTGAACCCAATTTTGGGAGCGACGTCGCGGAAGCACTGTCGGCACAGGCGGAGCCCGTGGCGGCGAATCATGCCTCGCTTGCGGCCGCATCGGCGGCATCCAATGGTTCGTCCAATTCTTTCTCCGTGATCTCGTGCCATCTTTACTCCTCCAGGATTGTGATGTTGAAGTTCTCAACAAACCAAGCTCGGGACTCATCGGCCGAGACTCGATGCTTGCTACCGACCTTGCTCTTGGCACGACGGCGACGGCTGACACGGTGGCCAGGTCGTTCGACGACGGCCGTGATGTCCATACCGAAGATACCGATGTCGGGGTCGTACTTCTGACCGGGGAAATCCGTGTAATCACGGACACCGAAGGAGAGGTTGCCCTCTCGGTCGAAGTTCCAAGCAGGAATGGTGTTTTCTCGGCAGTCAAAGGCGCTGGCCAGGAAGGCCTTGATGTCGTCTTGGTTGCGCATGGTGGCCTTGCAGCCGATGGGCGCACCGACACGGACCTTGAGGTCGCGGTTCTGGATGCGACCGAGGGTGCGCTGTGGCTTGACGCCGGTGACCAATTCGAGGACGTTCTCGGCGTTGACGAGGCGTTCACCGCCTTCACCGACACCGATGTTGACGCACACCTTGGTGATGCGGAGTTGGTTCATGGGGTTCATGGCAGCGCTCATTCAGCCACCTCCGTCAGGGGCATGCTGGCGTCACCGATGGCGAACACGTTGCGAGCGACCGTACCGAAGCCATCAAACTGGACTTCGTTGGGCATGCTCGAACGCTTGACGATGTACTCCTTGACGTCGGCGGTGGAGCCGACGTGAGCACCACCGATGAGGTAGGCACGGGTGCCTTCACCGAAGCGGATGTGCTCGAGGATCTTCTGGTCGGGGAGGTTCAACTTGAGCGAGTCGCCCGTGTTGTAAGCCGTGGGGTCGTCCACGATGATGTTGCGACCGTCGTGAAGGTTCAATTGGGTGCGGCCGCCTTTGATGGTGGTCTTGCCTTCGATGCGGCAGACCTTCCATGAGGCTTCGTCAGCACTGATGGGGCGGTACTGGAGTCGACCGTTGTGGTCGAGCACGCAGCGGTAGTTGTCCTCACCGAGGGTAAGAACGTCCATCAAACCGACGCCACGGCGAGTGTCCTTGACGACACGACCGTCAATCTTGGCGAGTTCATTGTGCAGGATGAATCGAACTTCACGGGCCGTCTTGGCCAGACCGAGGACGTCTCGGATGACGAGGGTGACCGGCATGCAGAGTTCGAGGGCGTGGGCACCGGGCGTTGGGCGAGTGACCCACACCGTGGTCTTTCGTGGCAGGGGCCAGCTCCGGGGCATGGCCAAGCGCTTCAAGTGGTTGCTGCTCATGTCATTCAACTCCTGTTACCAGTCAATTTTGCGATACGAAGGCGGTCCGACTCATCGAGTTGGGTGACCACCACGTTCGAGACGTGCACTGGGACCGCCTCTTCCTTGTTGTCGGCCTTGCTGGCCTTGACACCTTCAATGTACAAGCGACCCTTCTCTGCGTCGATGCGGAGGACCGCACCGGTCAGGGGTTCGTTGTTGCGCTTGCCACCGTGGCGCTTGCCACCGTGGGCTTGGTCGCCACGGGTGACCTGAACCACATCGCCCACACGGACGGTGACGGTTCGCACACCGGCGAATCGAGCATCGGGCTTGGCGAGTTGCAGACGAGCTGCGACGCGCTTTCGCTTCTGGTGAATGGGCGCATTGTAGTGCGCCTTGCGTTGCTTTCCTGGTTTCATACTCTTGACCATGCTACTCCCTCACACAATTTGCTTTGCATTGGCTGCGATACGAGGCCAGCGTTCAGCGGCCTCACGAGCGACGGGTCCCTTGATGTCGGAACCGGTGACGTCGCCCTTTTCGTTGACGATCACACAGGCGTTGTCTTCGAATTGAACCCAGGTGCCGTCGACACGACGGAACGGTCGGCGCTGTCGAATGATGACGGCGTTGTACATCTGTCGGCGAGTGTCGGGCGTACCCTTCTTCACCGAGACCTTGGCCATGTCGCCCACACCTGCGGCGGGGTATCGGCGCATGGTACCACCGAGCTTCAGAACGTTCAGGATTTGAACGACCTTGGCACCGGTGTTGTCGGCGACGTGGAGACGGGCTGCGGTTGGCAGGCCACGGGTTTGCTTACCGGCGATGCCCTTCATCAAGCAACACCTCCGGAGTTTTCGATGACACAGAAGGAAACGGTCTTGGAGAGCGGTCGGCATTCCATGACCTTGACGTTGTCGCCGATGTTGACTTCACCAATGCACGAAGGCAGGTGAGCGGAAACGACGCTGGTGCGCTTCTCGAATCGCTCGTACTTCTTCATGTAGCGAACGTTGTGTCGCTCGATGGTGATGGTTTTCTGCATGCCGACGCTGGAGACGGTGCCTTCGAGGACTTGCCCTCGCAGTCGCAAACTGCCGTAAAACGGGCAGTTCACATCACCGTCCCACTCGCCGGTGGGGCTCTTCACGTCAACGCCAATGTCTCGCATCGTATCATGCCTTCCTGTATGTTCGGTGGATCCTGTCTTCGGGGCGCTGACCCACCATGGCCCCTTCGATGACGGCATCGCTGCCGTCAACAGTGAATGTGATGCTGGCCTTGTTGAGGACCAGGTGCTGCTCGCCTTCGAGAAGGGAGAGCGTGTTGCGGGTCTCGTCAACGACGACACCCTGTCGACCGGTCAAGGTCGGGTCGGTGGAGGCGGTGACCGTCATGGTGCGACCGATCCAAGATTGATTGACCATTTCCATCTCATCGCACCTCCACATTGAATCCGTTGTTTCTGAGCACTTGTGCAGCTTTCTTCTTGTGATCTCCTTGAAGTTCAATCAATCGTCCCTTTACCGTTCCACCTGCTGCACACTTGTTCTTCAGGAGTTTTGCGAGTTGATTGATGTCAATTGCTGCGTCGTCAATGCCCTCCACTTTTGTCACGATTTTTCCATAGCGTCGTCGGTCGGTTGAGAGAATGGCTTTCTGTTGCTCCTTTGCAATTTCTTGGCAGATGCACAGTTCATCGGGTAGCCCGCAAACATTGCAAATAGCCGCCATTGTTCTCCATCACCTCGCGTTGTTTCACTGACCGTTGTTCATGTGCGTCTTCAAACGCGCAATGCTTCGTCGAGTTGCCTTGTAGGCACCCATGTTGGATGGGGTGCCGCCCAGCGCCTTTTCGGCACGAAGTTGGAGCAACTCTTCCTGAAGTTCGAGAAGGCGTGCTTCGCGAGCTTCGGTGCTCATGGACGCAATCTCTCGGTTGGAGACGTGGCTCACTCAGAACCCTCCTCTGCTGCTTCTTGTGCGGCTTGAATCTTCAGCTCCTCTTCCGAGAAGATGGCGATTTCGTGAGGCAATCGGGTACCAGGTCGCATGATTTCGACGGTGACACCGATCGTACCGAGCTTCTTCACGGCAACGGAGTACCCCTTGTCCATGTGCTGGAGCGCCGTTTCACCGCAATACTTGACGTGGCCTCGAATGTACTTCTCGGTACGGTTTCGAGAACCGGTCAACTTTCCTGCGACGGTGACGATCACGCCACGAGCGCCGGCATCCATGATGTTCTGGGCAGCGCTGTGGCAGGAACGGCGGTGGTACCAACCTCGCTCGAGGGAGGAGGCGATCTTCTCGGCCATGACCTGGGCGTTCAAGGTCGGGTTCTTGACTTCCTCAACCTTGAGTTTGGGGTTGGTGAGGGTGAATTCTTGGTTCAGGCGGGTTTGAAGGTCGTTGATGATCTTCCCCTTTCGGCCGATGACCATACCGGGACGCTCAGCGTGGACGGTGACTTCCGTACCACCGGGCGTGCGGCGAATGTCAAGGCCGCCAAAGCCGGACTTGGAGGTGTTCTTCATCAGGAACTCGCGGACGAGCAGGCGCTCGACGTTGCGGTCAACGATGGTTCGTAGAATGCTTTGCTTGCTCATGATGTACACCTCAGAAGTCGTCCTCCAGTTCGTCGCCAACGGCGTTCATGTCTTCCAAGAAGACTTCCAAGTTCACGCGGTAGTGGTTGCTTGGGGTTGCACGGCCACGGGCACGTGGGATCCACCCTCGGCGGATGGGGCCACGGTGAGCGGCGATGTGCGTGATGACCATGTCGTCAGCATCGATGTCTTCGTACTGGAATCGGGCGTTTTCCATGGCGCTCTCGATGAGCTTGATGATGGCACGGGAGGCCTTCACGGGGTAGCGGCCTGGACCGATACCGCCCTTTCGGTGGCCGACCATCGACGGGCCGGAGCGTCGCTTTCGCTTGTTGCCGCTTCCGAGACGGAAGGGGACGGCTGCAGCCTTGCGGCGAACGTCGGCTCGATCGGAGTCAATGCGCAGCACCTCATTGAGGTAAGCCACGGCCTCGCCTGCGGTCTTGTTCTTGACCGCACGGCAGACTTCGAAACAGTGCTTGACGTGCATGTCCACGTTGGTGGCACGGGCTGTGGCCAGGCGGTTACCCTGCAGGAGCTGGGTGTAGCCGCGCTGGGGGAGTTGTCGACGACGACTGCGTCGATCCAATTGGTTTCGCTTTGCCATCCTTTTCACCTCACTTCAATGGAACGTGCTTCGATGAACGGGTAGCACCAACACCCGGACCGCTGTGGGTCACGCCTCGTCGGGTCACGGCAAACTCACCAAGGTAGTGGCCGATCATCTCGGGCTTGACCTCGACTTCAACGAAGTGTTGGCCGTTGTGAATGGCAATGCGGCGTCCGACAAACTGTGGGAGAATGGGCATGTCTCGGCGATGCGTGCGAACGGTCTTGGAACCGGAGCGCTGAACACGGGCGAGGAAGTGCTCGTTCTCGGTGGACATACCACGGCCGAGGCTGCGGCGAACACGGGAGGGAAGGAGACCGACGATGTAGTCCTGGTCTTCATCTTCGGGCCACATGGGCATCTGGTTGAGTTCTTCCATCGTGAAACCACGGTAGGTGAACTCTTTCTTGACACGTGCCGAGGTGGTCGACAGGCGCTTACGTGCCTTACGTCGACTGGCCTTGGGGGTCATAAAGGACTTCTTTTTCTTAGCCATGCATCATCACCTCAAATTTTCTTACCTCGTCCACGGCCGGTTCGGCGTGGTGCAATCAGACCAACCTTGGCACCCGGTGGCGTACCACGAGCGACGGAGTTGGGGCCGTGAACAGCCTGGTGGTTTCCACCACCGTGTGGGTGGTCAACAGGGTTCATGGCAACACCAGAAACATGTGGGTAGAGCTTACCACGGGCCTTGGCCTTGTAGTAGGCGGCACCGGCCGTTCGCATTGGCATCTCATCTCGGCCGTGGCCGGCAAGCACACCGATGGTGGCTCGGCAGTTGGCTGGGAGTTCCTTCAGGGCGCCGGATGGCATGCGAACACGGACCATGTCGCCAATGCGGGATTCGACCATGCAGGAGTTGCCAGCAGAGCGGGCGACCTTGCCACCGTCGCCGGGGCGAAGCTCGAGGTTGTTGATCGCCGTACCTTCAGGGATGTTGCCCAGTTCGGTGATGTTGCCAGGGCGGAGGGCCACGTTGTCGCCGATGGCGACCTTGCTTCCGATGGAGATGCCTTCGGTAGCAGCGACCAACGTCGTGTCGCCGTCGGGCGTCTTGATACGAGCGAGTGGAGCGCTATGAACGGGGCTGTGAACCAGTTCAGTGACTTCACACACCACGTCTTTGTCGCGTGGCATGCGGTTCTTTCCAGGGAACCGGTGGCTGGCCACGCGGTAGCGTGGCGAGGAACCTTTGCGTTGTGCACGAATTCTCTTACCCATGGTAAATCACCTCAGAATGCTCCCAGACGCATAGCAGCGTCTTCTGCGTCGTAGCCTTCAGCAAGCTTCACCGAGGCGTGCTTGCCGTGCTTGGAGTTGCGAACGTTGACCTTGGCCACTTCGACGTCGAAGATGGTCTCGACAGCACGAGCGATTTGAGCCTTCGTGGCACCTCGGCGAACGAGGAACTCGAGGCGCTGCTCGGTGGTACGGGCCTCCATCGATTTCTCGGTCAGCCAGGGTTGAATGATGATGTCGTATGCGTTCATGATCTCACCTCAGTTCATGGCCTCCAATGCCGCTTTCGTGAAGACCGTCAATCGACCGATGTCGCCACCGGGGGCGAGGTCTTCTGCACACAAGTCCTTGGCAGCGACGACGTCGACACCGGGGAGGTTGCGTGCGGCCTGTGCGAGGCCAGCCTTTTCCTTGACCACGAGCAGAATGGACTTGGGCGTCTTGTGGACGCGTCCACGCATGGTGGCCTTACCGGCTCGAATCTTTCGACCGTTGCGAGCTCGGTCCATGTCAGGGCCGAGGCCGAGGCCGGCAAAGATGGCAGCAGCCTTGCGGGTTGCAGAGCCGTGGTTGAAGGTCTCAATGTCGTACTCGGTGGACTTACCATCAACGACTTCGGTGTAGGAGCCCAACACGATGGGGAGGTGCTCGACCGTGTCATCGAAGCGGTGGCCACGAGCAGCGACGGTCTCCATGGAAACGGTCGCAGCGAGGGCAGCGTTGCGGGCAGCGTTGCGCTGCTTGGCGTTGAGTTTGCGGGACCAGTCCTTCTCGACCTTGGGGCCGTGAGCACGGCGACCGCCGAGCGTGTGAGGGTTCTGAGCACCTCGTCGGGAACCGGTTCGGCGCATGATACGAGAGACACCTCGACCCTTGCCCCACCATTCGACGGAGTGCTTCATACCGGCCATGGGTCGGCGCTTTCCGATGTGAGCGCGGGAACCGTAGGCTTGGCGGCGGTTGGCTCGGCTGGAAGCGACGGCCAACTTGACGAGGTCCTCACGGACCTCGGATTCAAAGGCAGCGGGAAGGTTCACCTTGGAACCGTCCGAAACCTCGACCTCAAAGCGGGCGGAGAGTTTGCCTGCGTCCATCTCGGTTTGGGTGACCGTGTTGACAATGTCCTTGGTTGCGACCTTCATCTTCAGGCCCCCTGCTTGGATGCGGTACTCACGTACGTGATTTCGTAGTCGTGGAGCGTCTTGCCCGATGCACGGGTGGCATCGCGGAAGCGAATCAATCGCTTGGCGGGGCCGGGAACGCTTCCCTTGACCAGGATGTAGTCGGACTTGATCTCGCCGTAGTGGAGGAAGCCACCGGCTGGCGTAATGGAGTGGTCTTCGGGGTTGGCCACACGAAGGATACGCTTGTTGTATTCCGTGCGCTGGTGGTAACCGGTTTGGCCGCCCTGACGGATGGTCTTGCGGACGTAGCCATCACCGAACGCACCCATGTTACCGTGCTGTCGGCGCTTCTTGGAGTTCTTGTGGGATTGCAGCTTACCGCCGAATCGCTTGATGACACCTTGCCAACCGTAGCCCTTGGTGATGGCGACGATGTCGGTCATGTTGCCTTCTTCGAAGGCGTCGGTGAACGAGTACTCCTCGCCAAGGTGCTCCTTGGCCCAGTTGAGCTGGTCGTCCATCGAGCCACCGGTCAGGCCCATTTCCATGACGTCAGGCACCTTGGTAGGAACACTGGAGAGGGTGTGGGGTTGGGTGGCAACAATGAGGCGAACCTCGCAGAGGTCAGCCTGCTGGAGGTTGGTCATGTGCTTGTCAGCGTCGTGCTCCTTTCGCTTGGGAACACGCTTGAAGAGTTCTGGGAATGCGTCGGCGATCTGGTCGGCCTCGGCCCAAACTTCGCCACGGGCTTGCATGCCGTAGGGCGTCATTTCGTAGCCACGCACGCCAAGAATTCGCATCTTGGGGCATTCCACGACGGTCACAGGAACTCGAATTTCCTGGCCGGCGGAGGTGCTACGGGGGTTCAAATCACGAGCCAGAATGTGGGTCATGCCGGCTTTCCAGCCTGCAAATCCTTGCACTCGGACTTCGCTCGCATCGGTGGTGGGCCACGACTTGACGTGACCAAACGGGCGGTTCGCTCGCTTGCGCGGGCTGAACGCCATTGATCCACGACGTGGGTGGTTTCGCTTTGCCATCTTGGATTCCTCCAGGGGTTTTCTACAACGCAGTGGCCCCACCGTTGGGGGGCGTACGAGGGCCCATGCAGCGTCGAAGCCGTGACACGGAGGGGCGTTCCCACGAGCGGGGAAGGCACCAGTTGGGGTCCTCGGGGGATGGCCCAGTGTGTCTGGCTACTCACCTTTGAGCACCCCTCCGACTTACACCCCGTATATATGCGGTTCGGTGCAGCCGACCGAGGGGATGCGTGAGACGCAATGGGCATTGGCGGCCTTCAAACCTTCCTGTGAAAGAGGCCTCGTTCAGGTTCAAGTGATTCGTGAGGACCCCACATCATCCTTTTGAACCCTAGACAGAACCTTCCTGCCATGCCTCACGTCGTTCATCCCTTCCTCAAGGATGGCGTCGAGGCCCGAGGCTACCAACTCCGGTCACTCGAGCGCATCCTCTCGTTTTCCAGTTTGATGGTGATGCCGACCGGGTTTGGAAAAACGGCGGTTGAATGGATGGCGATGGCTGAATTCTTGCGGACCGGGGCGCAGAAGATCGTGCTCATCGCTCCGACCACGGGACTGGTCGACCAGCAGATGACCATGGCCAAGGAGCGCCTCAAAATCGACGAAGAGCGCATCATTGCGTACACCGGAGAAACCGGCCCTGACAAACGCCGGGGGCTCTGGGAGAACGCCACCGTGGTGATGGCGACGCCCCAAGTCATCCGAAACGACGCCATGAACGGGGTCATTGACCTTGCTTCGGTTGAACTGCTCATCCTCGACGAGGCGCACCACGCCACGGGAAACCATGCCTACGCCCAGGTCGGTAACATGTACCAGCGGGCAAACCCGGAGGGCAGGGTCTTGGCCGCCACCGCCAGTCCTGGCTCGACGCTGCGCAACATCAACGAAGTGCGAACCAACCTCAACGCCCACAACCTCGACCTCTGCAAGCGAACTGAACCGCTGCTCAGCGCCTACGATGTCGACATGAAGATTCACACCCACCTGCTGGACCTTCCCGAAACCCTGCTCTCCCTCATCGCCCCCCTACGGACCCATTTCAACGATGAAGTGGCCCATCTCCAGCGGCAAGGCTTCATGCCCACCAAGGAATACATTGGCACCAACGACATCGAACGTGCTCAACAAAGCGCCAGTCGAGCCATCCAGCAACGGGATGTGCGTGGCTACGATGCAGCACGGCGGGTGGCCGACCTGCGCCGCATTCACATGCTGATGAACCTCATGCAGACCCAAGGCACCAAGGTGGCTCAAGCCTTCTTGAACCGAGCAGAGGAAGAGGGGCGAAGCGGCCGCAAAACCAACCGCATGCTGGCGCTGCCGGTGATTCACCAACTCCGACTCGCCCTGAACGACCTCGACGAACTCCATCCCAAAGCACCGCTCGTCGCGACCTTGGTGAAGGATGAACTTCGTTTGAAACCCCAAGGCAAGGTGCTGATCTTCACCGAATACAGGGATTCAGTGGAACGCCTTGTGACCCTTCTCAACCAAAGCGACGGCATCGAAGCGGATGCCTTCATCGGCCAATCATCCCGAGGCACACAGAAGGGCATGACGCAAAAGCAGCAGCTGGCCCAGCTCAATCGTTTCCGAAGCGGTGAGATCAACGTGCTTGTCGCCACTTCCGTGGGGGAGGAAGGCCTCGATGTACCTGCTGCCGACCTGGTCGTTCTCTACGAACCGGTCCCGAGTGCGGTACGGGCCATCCAGCGCCGAGGACGAACAGCACGCCAGCGGGCGGGTTCCGTGCACGTGCTCATCGCCAAGAACACCCGAGACGCCTACGTCCACAAAGCCTCCGAGCGCCAAGAGGAGAACATGCATCGCTTGATGGTGAAACTCGTTCGACAAAAACAACTCAACGAAACCTTCGACGTGGACGCGAGGGCCCTGGACGAATTTACTGTCCAACTGGACGACCAAGCCATCCCTGCCAAAGCATTCCTGGAGGGGGAATTGGAACGCTACCCCTCCACCGAAGATGCACCTTCAACTTCTATAGAAGCGGCAACAAAGAGAGTTCCGAGGAACGAAACAGTGGCTCCACCCCTTCGTCCGGACCAACTTCGACCACGGGAACAATCCAGCCTCTTTGCCTTTGAGGATGAAGAGGAGCACCAACCCAACAGGCAATCCCTCACACCCGAATCGGTGGAAGCCGTTTTGAACGCAGCCGACCGAGAGATCAGCGAACTCAACGAGGTCAAGGGTGAGGGTACCATCATCTACATCGACCACCGAGAGGGGCGCTCAACGCTGCCTGGCTACCTTCAGGGCCTCGGCTTTCAAACCAGGCTCACCCAACTCCCGTGTGGCGACATTCGACTCTCGGAGCGAATCCTCATTGAGCGAAAGTCAGCCAGGGATCTGCTCGAATCGGTCAAATCCGGCCGGTTGCTGCACCAGTGCCGCAGTCTGCAAGCCAGTGCACAACGTCCGCTACTCTTGGTCGAGACGGGCGGGGAAGGAACCTACAGCGTCCACCCGAATGCCGTGCTGGGGGCGCTTGCCCACATCACGCTCGACCTTGGCGTTCCCGTGATGATGGTAAAGGGGCCACTGGAAGCAGCCCATTTCCTCGGGGTGGCGGCCAAACGAGAACACGATGCACTTCAACGCCTGCACGAATTTGTCAACACCACATCGCCAAATGAAGCCAAGGTCAGCGCAGCCGTTGCCGTGGCCAAACGGGAAGTGGAGTCGCTTGCTGAACAGCCACACCAACCTCATCCGTGGCTTGACAATCGACGGGAACATCTTGAGCGATGCTTTGACCACACCGTGGCCCCTTTGGCCGACGGTGACCAAGACCTCCTCGGGATCTTTGCTGCCTACTCACCCGACATCGGAGGGCTTCTTTCGGCGACACCCGATGGCATGGTTGCAAAAACGGGGTGTTCTCAGGCATTGGCCGCTCGCGCCATTAAGGCGCTCAACCGAGACCTCACGAGCCAATGAGGCGGACACGGGTTCGCAGTTGAGCCAAGCGGTCAGGGTAGAACCCGAGGGCGAAGGCCACGAGTTCAGCCAAGTGGCACACGGGAACGCTGGTTCGCTTTCCACTCATGCGTCCTGCCTTTGACTGGTAGGAATCGAGGTTGATGTGAGACACCGTGCAGGCGCTCACCACCAAATCAGCACCGGACTGAATGGCATCAGAGAGCACCGCAGCGGTCATGGCCAGCGAGGAATCTTCGAGGGTGAGCATGGAGGTGGAGCCAACGCTCATGCACTTGGATTCGTAGTCCACGGGCGTTCCACCAAGCGCCTCAATGAGTTGCTCCATGTACGTGGGCATGAACGGGTCGTCGCCTGCACAGGCGCCTTCGCGTTGCATGTCGGGGCCGTAGTAGGCGGCGATGTTCATCTTGAGCGGGTTCTTGACGGCGTCTCGAACCTTGTCCAATCCGATCTCTTCCACAAGGTAGTGGAGCAAGTGCCAGGATTGCGACTCGCCGCTGAATTCAACCTTGGAGGTGCGAGCCACCAAGTTGTTGACGGTGCTGGCATAGACCGGGTCTCGCTCCATGTCCTGGGCCGTGTTGCACATGATGGCGTGGCTGGTCGCACACGTGGTCATCACGTCAAGGCCCTTGGCCTCAGCAAGGGCGAGGTTTCGAGCCACCAAGGCGTCTTGCAGCTTCGGCGTGGCTTGCTTGATGACGTTGCCGCCGTCGCTGCTGGCACGGGGCAGTTCAACCAGCTGAATGTTGAGGGCCTTGCACAAGGGCTGAATGCAATCTTCAACCTCGGCAGCACCTGCACGAGCGACGTTTCCGGGATAATATGCAATCTTCGCCATGAACTCACCTCAGAACCGCTGGTCGATTTCATTGAACAGGCTGACCACCTCGTGGTAGTTCTCAACCCGACTGTTGAACATCTTTGGGATACGCCCCAAGCCGGCCGGTGGGACCAGCAGCGCCTGCAGCCCTCGGATGGGCGGTCCGCCGTTGCGGGTGAAGGCGAGCGCCATACGGGCCGAAACACCGCTGAAGACGTTGCTCACGAGACCGAGAGGCCCCAATACTTGCCGATACAGGGTGGTTTCGTTCACGTTGCCGGACCATTTCACGCTGCGACCGTACCACTTGACCAAGCGACCGGACTTTCCAGCGTAGCGGGATTGGTTCAGCAAGGCGCCACGGGCCTCGTTCAAGGCACGAGCGGCGAGCCGACCGTCCTCGCCGTAGCGCATGAGGCTGGCGTGGTCAGCTTCCGACCAAATTCCGTCCTTTTCTTGGAGGGAAGTCATGATGCTCTTGCGCTGCTTTTCTGAGGTCCGTGGGTCAAGGACACGGAGCCACTGTTGGAAGTGGACACCGGGGCCTTCGTAGTGCTGGTCGTGGGGAAGCGTGTCCGACATGGCTTGAATCAATTGGAAGGAGAGCACATCGCCTGCCTGGTGGAGGGCGGTTGCAGCGGCGGAATCCATGGTGCCCATGGCTTGGCCGGAGGGAAGGTGTTCGCCCTCTCGAGGGTCGGTTCGCATCCAAGGCTCTGCACGACTGCGGTGGCTTTCGTAGCGGGACGTGTCGACCACCAAATCTCGAACCACAGGGTGGCCAGGGAGTGGCTCGATGCGGACACGACCGCCATCCTTGGTCAACTCGCTGATCTGAGCACAGTCAGCAAGCACAATGCGACCGTTCACACGCACACCGGTGGTGGGTGTACCCGCTGAACCACCCCGACGGAAGGCGAGGCTGCCGTCAACGTCGCGCTGCATGGTGATGAGCAGGTCCTGGACCGTTGCATGGCCGGGAACGGCACAAGTCAGCGTGTCCCATCCGGATTCGCCTGCCTCGGGACAATAGCGGAAGATTTCGAGCGTGATGGTTAGGTCGGCTTTCTCAATGATCCCCGGAGCAAAGTCGCCCTCAACGACATCGTCATCGTCGCCAGCGCCGTACGCCTTCATTTCCTCGAGAAGCTCAACTTGCAAGGTGCCGGACTCGTCAACGCATGCCAGCATGGGAAGGGCTTGTTCAACCCAAATCTTCCACGGGGGCTCAAAGTCAACATCACATTCCTGGATGGGGTAGGCCTCCGTGCCACCCAAGGCAGCAAGTTTGTCATTCCAGTCGTGGCCGGCCTTGCAGAATTCATCGTAGGAGGTGTCGCCAATGGCGCACACGGAGAAATGAACGCCGCCAAGGGCAGGCCCGTTGGCGTTGATGGCGTTCCACATGCCGTCGGCATTGTCGGGCATTTCGCCTTCGCCCCAGGTGGAGGTGATGATCATGACGCGCTTCATGGTCGCCAAGCGAGCGGGGTCAAAGCCGTCCATGTCCACAATGTTGGGTTCAAGGCCGTAGTTCGCAGCCATCTTGGCGGTTTTTTCGGCCAGACCTGCGGCGTTTCCGGTTTGGGAACCAAAGAGAATGTTGATCGAACGGTCGCCGGCAAACACGGCGTTCAACGCATCGGAAACACCAGCAGCAGGAGCAACAGCGGCTGCCGGTGCGGCTGCTTCGACTTCGACGGGAGCGGCTTCAACCACCGCTTCTTCAGCACCGTCGGACACCAGTTCGTACTTGATGACTTCAACGGGACAAGCCTCAGCGGCTTCGATGATGATGTCGCCGAGTTCCGCACCCAGCGTCCCCACCAAAGGAGAGCCTCCGACGTTTCGGTCAAAGTTGCCATCGGTGCGAACAGCAGCCAGAATGAACGAGGAATCATCGGTGACCTCGAAGACCTCAGGACAGATGTCCTGACAGGCATCGCAGGTGATACAGTCTTCGTCAATCCAAACTTTTGCGACGGATGCCATGGGATGACCTCTTGCTCACGCTCTGTGGGCAATCTTTGCCAGCCTTGACTGGCCTTTGAAGGTTATTATCAAACCACGAGCCGAAAAGGCTTCCAGTGGTTCGTTTTTGCCATGATTTTGTAGCAGGTTTCGGACCTCACATGTGGAAGTCGCCCATGTCGCCCATACCATCGTCCATCGGGACGCCCTTTGAGGAGATGACGTCGTCGATGCGGAGGATCATGATGGCCGTTTCTGTCGCCGACTGGATGGCTTGCTCAACCACACGGAGCGGTTCGACGACGTTGGCTTCCTTCATGTCGACCACACCGCCTTCGTAGACGTTGATACCGGCGTGCGTTTGGCCGTCGGCGTGGGCTTTTCGCAGCTCAATGAGCGTCGTGACCGGGTCGAGGCCAGCGTTTTCTGCGAGGGTTCGAGGGATGATTTCAAGTGCGGACGCGAAAGCTTCGATGGCCATCTGCTCCCGGCCACCAACGGTCTCCGCATAGGTTCGCAAGTCGCGGGACACCGCGGCCAGCACGCTGCCACCACCGGTCAAGACGGCGCCGTCTTCCCAGGCCACCGAAACAACACCGACAGCATCGTCGAACGCACGGCGAATTTCGTCGACCACGTGTTCGGTGCCGCCACGGAGGAGCACGGAAACGGATTTTGCTTCGGGGCAACCCGTGATGAAGGTCATGTCTGAATCGCCGATTTTCTTCTCTTCCACCCGGGAAGCCTCACCGAGGTCGTCGCCGCTCATGTCTTCGAGGTTGGTGATGATGGTGCCACCGGTGGCCTTCGCCAAAGCTTCCATGTCCGATTTCTTGGCTCGACGGATGGCAAAGATGCCTTTCTTGGAGAGGTAGTGCTGAGCGAGTTCGTCAATGCCTTTCTGGCAGATGAGGACGTTGGCGCCTGCGCGTTCAATCGTGTTGACCAAGTTTCGGATGTAGTTCTCCTCCTCCTCGAGGAACAGGGCGAGTTGGTTGGGGTCGGTGATCTGAATCTTGGCGTCCACCTCGGTCTTCTTGACCTCGATGGCCGAGTTCACCAGGGCGATCTTCGCATCGGAAACGCTGCGAGGCATGCCGGCATGAACGCGCTCCTTGTCGAGGAGAATACCGTCGATGAGGGAGGAATCCTTGATCGAACCGCCCTGACGCTTCTCAACTTTGATGTCGGAGAGGTCGACCAATCGTTCGTCGTCTTCGATCACGCCAACGGCGTTGACGGCACGAACGCAAATGTCGGCCATGAAGGTCTTGACCGCCCCGGCAGACTTGCCGGTGAGGGCCGTCTTGGCGACTTCATGAAGCACGCCGTCGTCGTTTTCCGTGGAGATGCCATGACCTTCCATCAATCCGATGGCTCGCTCGGCGGCCAAGCGGAATCCTTCGCAGATGACGGTGGGGTGGACGTTCTGTTCGATGAGGTCCTCGCTGCGCTTCAGGAGCTCACCCGAGAGGATCACGGCTGACGTCGTGCCGTCAAAGCAGTGCTGTTCCTGTGTTTTAGCAACCTCGATGATCATCTTTGCAGCAGGGTGCTCAATGTCCATCTCTTTGAGGATGGTGGCACCGTCGTTGGTGATGACCACGTCGCCCATCGAGTCGACCAGCATCTTGTCCATGCCCTTTGGCCCCAGTGTCGAACGGACGGCGTCAGCCACGGCCTTGGCCGCAGCGATGTTGTTGGATTGAGCCGTGCGACCTCGTGTTCGTTGTGTACCGTCTTTCAAGATGAAGATGGGTGCTTGTCCGTTTCCATACATGGGGATGCCCTCCGGCATGGTTGGCGAGGTTGCCTGCGCCTTGAACCCTACGCTTGGTCAGCGTGGGCTCAACGAGCGCCTCACTGTTGGTTTTGGTCGAGCCATTGCTGGCCGTAGTGCTTCCATTGTTCCATGGTCCATCCGGCAGGCAATCCGCCAGCCGGCAACGGTGGCATGCTGTCCTCGGCGGGTGCTGGAGCCGGCGCAGGGGCGGCGGAAGGCGTTGGCATGGAAGCGGGAACGGACGGGGCGGCGGCGACGGCACCGTAGGTGGCGGTGAGGCTGTCTTCGTAGCCGTCCTCGCCCCACTTGGCGTACTCGTCTTCTTCCTCTTCGGTTCGCAGAATGGACAACAAGATGACGACACCACCGACGAGGATGAGGATAAAGACCCCCCACATGGCGATGACATCGAGTTGCAACCCAGCCTCGTCCACCGTGGCGTCAACCTCGGTGTCAATGCGTACAAGGGTGACCTCAAGAACGGCGTTGGCAGCATCGCTGACGGTTTCAGAGCGGGCCCAAACGGTGAGGTTGACGGTCAAGGTGTCATCGTTGAGGTTCTTGAGCGTCGTTTCGGTAACATCCACCGTGATGGTGATCTCCTTTGTTTCGCCCGTGCTCAAGGTGAAGTCCTTGTCAAGACGAGCGATGGAGGAGCGGAACCACGCATTGGATTCACCCGTGTCGAGGTCCATGACGACCCGCTGACCGGTGGTGTACTGGTTGACGATGCGCACGGTGACTTCCACCTCACCTTCTTCGGTGACTTCCACGGGCGGGATGGCGAAGATGCGGAGCCAGTCCTGGGAGCCAACAAGGTAGGTGGCTTCCCCTGTGGCGCTGATGCTGCTGTCGGCGACACTGGTGGCGATAACCTTCAGATTGAGGCTTCCTTCTGTGCCTTCGACGAAGGAGAATTGGACGGAGACGTTGTAGCTGGCCCCGATGTCAATCTCAGGTGTGTTTCCGTTGATGAGGTTCGTGAAGGCAGCGTTCATGCCGTTGGGAACGGTCAAACTCATGGCGAAGCTGTCAGGGCTGTTGCCGTCGTTTCGAACTTCAAACGACATGGTCTGAGGCAAATCACCGGGGATGTAGGACTGGCCGGTTTCTTCATCGGAGACATACACGGCGGCGGTTTCCAAAATCTCGATGATGAGTTCCACCTGGGCAAACACGGTTTCGTCGTCCACGCTCGTGGCGGTTACGGTCACAGAGTAATATCCGGGGTTCAGGCCGATGGGCATGGCGAGTTGAACCACAACGGTCGATTCCCCGTCCCATGCGTCGAGCACAGGCGATTGGTCGGCCGGGAGCGAGGCTTGGAGGCGCCAGTTGCTCTGACCGATGGTCAAGTTGTATTGTTCATCGTCGTTGCCGAGGTTGTACAAGTTCAGGTAGAGGGACTTGGAAATGCCGTTGGCTGCTCCGGAAAACGTGTTTTCCTCTGCCACAAGGTCGACGTGGCGGAGCACGGGAACCTCGACGTTGCGAACGAGGACATCGGTGCCGAACAGTGCCGTGCTGCACGACGGGCAGGTGGCTCGCAGGTTGAACGAGACCGTGCCCGGGTTGGCAAGTTCTGGCGAGGAGATGTTGAGCACGAGATCCACGCGCTCTCCCTTGTAGAGCGTGATGGGGTTGGGTTGAATGACACCCGTTTCGTTTTGGATGATGCCGACCCAGCCCGTGTTCTCGGAGAACGTGGTGGCGAGGTTGAACGCCGCATCACGGTTGCCGGTGTTCTGCAGACGGAAGTTCACCAGGCCGTGGTCGTTGGGACCGATGGTGGCGGCCACGAGTGGAACCGAGGAGGTCAAAGCGACGCTGAACTGCTCACTGACGGCCAAGTCCATGCCGAGGCGAGCCTTTTCGCCGAGTTGGGCGCTGCTGGCGTCGGTCAGCCAGAGGTTCCAATCCTGCTGCTGGACATCGGCGCCAGCGGGGATGGTCAGGTTCGCCCAGAATTCGATGGTCCTGCCTGCGCCGAGTGGGGGCATGACGACGTTGGTTCCGTGGTTGCTGCTGCCTTCAATGTCCGTGCGGATGATGGGGAAGGGCGCCATCCACGAGTCGTTGGTGACGTTGGTCTGAAGGCGCATCGTCGCTGGAGCATAGCCGTTGTTCGTGAGGGTGCAGTACAGGTTGGCGTTTTGGTTGGGAGCGATGGTGTAGCCGTTGAGCGGGTTGTCGCACTGCATGTCGACGGTGTAATCGGTGACACGGCTCACGCCAAAGTGAACGAAGTCGTCGATGTGGAAGCCTTCACTGGCCACGCTGCTGTCCGAGGTGAAGAGCATGGAGAAGGTGTAGGAACTGCCACCGAGGAAGACCTCGGGGTTGGCGAGGTTGGGGATTTGCTCCCACGTGACTTGGGGGTCCCACGAAAGGTTGGTCCACTGACCGGGCGCAGCGCTTGGATTGCCCTGAGCGATGTCCCACGAAATGGACTCAAACGGATCGTCGATGTTGCCGGAGCCACGCCAGAGTTCCATCGAGACGGTATCTCCGGCAGCCATGCTGCCCCAGGCCTGGATGTGGAACTGGCTTGACACGAATTCGTTGGAATAGAACAGCACCCTGCACAACCAGGTTTGGTAAATCTGAGTCATGCCAGGGTCGAGGGCGTCGGTGTCGCACTGGCCGCCGGCGGCGCCTTGGCGCGTGTGGACCAAGCGGGTGGCTTCAGCGTTGGACGGGTAATTGCTGCCTGGTGCTGAATGGCGGAAGTGCTTGGAGCCCGCAGCGCTCGAGGTGGCATCCGTCTGCCATGAGCCGCCGCCGGTGGCGTCGCCGCCGTCAGCAGGGTACTTGGCCGAAATGAAGCCGGGTCCGGGGGATTGGAAGTCGTCCATCTTATCGGAGCCAACGGCCACTGGCACGGTCATGTCCCGTTGGTCGTTGGCGTTCTTATCGTCGTCGGCGAAGTTGACCACGGCACGGACGATCAGACCGCCCGAGAGGTCGTTGGTGGTGGTGTTGAGGATGGAATGAGCCGCTGATGGCGACCATGCGAAGACGTGGTTGTAGGATTGACCGCCCGTCAGCGGGCTGGTGGTAAAGTCAAACGACTCCATGATGAACCCAATCGGGTGGACGATGTCCACGGAAACTGGCGCCGTGTCGCCGATACCGGAGGCACCGAATCGCTGAACTGCAACCGTCACCTCAATGGTTTGGCCCATGAAGATGTAATCGACGACCGTGCCGTCGGATTGGACCCACTGGTCGGCCGAGACGGTGGCGTTGCCAATGGAGATGGACTTGACCGTGAAGTCATCGTTGGTTCCACCCCGGCCGGAGGCGGCTTGAGCGGGAACAACCATGTTCATGGCGAGGGTTTGCATCAAGAGCAGCACGACAATGGTGAAGGGCATCATTCGGCGCATGGACATCAGCAACTTCGCCCAACACGATTGAGCATAAGAAGGTCGCCTTTTGATGGGCTGTCACGCAGGTCTGAAAATCATCGCTCTTCGCCGGTTTGAAGGTCGAATCCTCGAATCACCGGCTCGTCATGGGACGGTTGACGGGGTGCAGTGGTGGGAGCGGCAGGACCAACACGCTCAGCCAGACGGTCGAAATCCAAATCATCGACCATGGATGCCGTCGCTTGTTGCATGGTCGGTGCGACAGCCTCGGGTTGAGCGACGGGCACCATGACGTGTTGAACGACGGCCGGCGCATACACCGGCACCGAGGGTGCACTTGGTGCGGAGGAGGCTTGTGCCACCTCAGCAGCGAGGTGGTCCAGACCTGCCGAAAGCGTGTCGAGTTGTTCCTGGGTGTCGCTGGCGAAGGAACCCGATTCAGGTCGCATCCACGATGGCGGCTCACCTGCGCCACCACCCAACACCGCCAAGGTGGTAAAAGCGGCCATGGGCATGACGGCCAAGGCCGTGAGAAGGTTCAGAAAGGAGGTTTCCGGCGTGGAGCCTGCCGAGATCAGCGATTCAAACAACTGCTTTTCAAACGCGATGTTGAGCGCAATGTCATCGCCAAGCGCTCGTTGGACGATGTACGAGGAGAGTTGCCCCATCGACCAGAGTAAAAACACAGGAAACGCCCATGAGATACGAAGGGTGTTGCCGAGGAATTTTCTCCCCAACGATGCCAAGGTAATGTATCGGCGAGCAAAGCCAGGGAAGACTCGAATCGAGAGGTACAGGCACATCGCATAGAGCAGGAGGGCCAGTTCCAGTTGTCGGTTCTGGTGGACCACGCCGTCAGGAAACATGAGCACCAACGAAAGCGGAATGGTGGCGAGCAGCACTTGAAACGGGATGGCGAGGAGGATCAGCGAGCCTCGGATGGTCCACAGGGCATGGCCTGCTGCGAAGCGGTCGTAGACCAGGGTGGAGAGGCGTCCGTGAGCAGAAGCTGCGTACCGTTGACGGGCTGCGAAACGATGCACAGAACTCCCTTGATGTCGAGTCAAACCGAGCGCCAAACGCCAGCCACCCGCTTCGATCACCCGAAGCGGCGTAAACCCGCCCATGCTGAGCGCCAAGGCGAGGGCCAGCATGCCGTAGAAGAGCGAGGCCATGCCAATCCATGGAATCATGTCCACCTCGATGCTCAGCCGAAAATCCCCCCCCTCGGCCGTGAACACCAACAGGTACGTCAGGCCAAAGGCCGCCAGGGGCGTCAGGAAAATTTGACCCAACAACTGCCCGGTCAGGCCGACCCGAGCAATCAGTGAACCCACCGTGGGGCGGCTTTCCATAAGCCCCAGCCAACGCGAACTTTTCTCAAAGGTTGCCCTTGTGAAAGGGCCCAACGGCCTATTCTTCCTGCACGACCGGTTCGGGGAGCGGTTCCGCCAGCGGGTAGCCGTCCGTGATGAGAAGGCGGAGGGTCCCGGCAAAGCGACCGTCGCTACGAGAACGACCGAGGTCGGGTCGTGCGATTCGGGAAAGAACGGCATGGCACGTGGCACAATCAATGGATTGAAGCCGCCACGCTGGCGAAGGGTGATGGCAACACGGCGTGGCCCGGTTGCGGTCCATGACCGTCTGAAGTTCAACGGCGAGGCCCTTGGTCCATGGCGCCGGTTGTCCGCCGATGAGGAGTTGGAGGCGAGAGAGCATCATCCACGTGCTGGCCACCCACAGGCCAAAGCCAAACACGGGTGAGCCCCAGCGAAGGCTGGCAGCACCAAAGGCCAAGACGAGTCCACCGAGAACGAAACTCAACCAGTAGAAGGCCCGCATGTGAAGCACACGCTGGGTAAGGTAGGGGGAGAGGGGCACGGGCTCAGGATGGGGCGGAAATCGGATGTTGAACCCCTTGGCCCTCGTCATCCAGAGGGTCGGAAGGCGTGGCCCGATGTGACCGATGCCAGCGCCCAAGGAAAACAAGGCGACGGTCTCAAGCACGGACACGATGCTCCCCTCATGCATTTTGCAAGCGTATCAGCGTGGCTTCGACCTTGTCCATGCCTCGAGCGATGTCCTCTTGGCTGATGGTGTAGGCAAAGCGGAGATGACCCTCACCAGAGGGGCCAAAGGCGCTTCCTGGAGAGCACAGCACGCCGTCTCGAAGCAGTTCCATGGCGATGTCTTCGGAGTTCATGCCGGGCACCTCGACCTTCGGGAACACGTAGATGGCGCCCTTGGGGCGGTGGCATTGAACGCCCGGCATGGCGTTGAGGCGGTCAACGATGAGGTTGCATCGCTGTTGGAATTCTGCTGCCATTTGGGAGGGGTAATCGTTGGCTTGTTCCATGGCCTCGAGCACGGCGTACTGCATGGCGTCGTTGGAACAGGCGGAGATGTAGTACTGAATCTTTACCACCTGCTTCATCGCATCAAGGTTGGTCGAAATGATGTAGCCGATGCGCCATCCGGTCATGGCGAAGGTCTTGGAAAACGAATTGACGACCATCACCTTGTCGTAGCCCGTGCCCATGAAGGAGACGTGGTCCTCTTCGAAGACAATCCGGTCGTAGACCTCGTCGGAGATGAGCCACAAGTCGTGCTTCTTGGCAAAGGCGAGCAGTTCATCCCGCTGTTGCTCATTGAGGGTCCCACCCGTGGGGTTGCTGGGGAAGTTGTAGAGGATGGCCACCGTGTTCTCGTCCACCTGTGCTTCCAGGTCGGCCACGGTTGGAATGAATTCGTTTTCAAACAAGCAGGGGTAGTACTTCGCCTCACCGCCCACGAGCGTCGCATCTGGCCCGTACAACGGGAAGTAGGGCTCAGGAAGGAGGATGTTTTGGCCGGGATTGATCACCGTCATGAAGAGGTTGAGGAGGGCATTCGTGCCCGACATCGTCATGCAAACGTTGTTTTCGTCCATGCCCGTTTGGTAGGCGGACCACGATTCGGCGATCTTCCTGCGAAGGGCAGGAAGGCCGGCCGTTGTCGTGTACTTGTTGCGACCGTCCAACATCGCCTGGTGAAAGGCCTCAATGGCCACGGCAGGGGGCTGGAAGTCAGGTTCACCAAGGCCAAACGAAATGACATCATCGCCGGCCAAATCGAACATCTTGCGCACGCCGGTTGGCTGAATCGCAAGGGCTCGGTCGCTGAAGTTGCCCATGAGGGACCGACACCCGTCCTCCATTTGAAGGCAATCACGATTTGGGGGGCTTGGGGCTTGCCTTGGCCTCGTTCTCAACAGGGGTGCTCTCGTCGAGGAGAACGGCCTCAACGGGTTCGCTGTCGTTCAACGAATGAAGCGTAGAAGGCGGGTCGATTCTGGCGCCTTGCACCAGCAGGCCAACGAGGATGAGAAGCACGAGGAAGGCGCTCAGCGTGAACAGGTTCACGTCCAAATTGACCTTCCCGTCGGCTCCATCTCCCGTGCCGACGACCGTGGCAAAGACCGAGAGCGAAGGAGCCCCTTGGTCGTTGAGTCCACGAACTTCAACGGTTTGGTTCCCTGATGCGAGCAGGTCAAGGTCGAGGGCAACCACCCATTCAAATCGCTCAAGGGCCGCCAAGCCACCCTCAACGGTCTCGTAAGCGGCTTCCATCCATTCGCCGTCGTTGATGCGGAATTCAACCTTGGCCACCGAACCTGCCTGACCCCAAGCCAAGCCTCGGAGTTCGTGAAGGCCGGTGGTGGCGTTCACGCTCGAGTTGAGAAGGTGGACTTGCGTCGAGACATCAACGGTTCCCGTCAGGTTCTCTTCGGCGAGGTACATGGCCATCTTGACGGCCTCGTAAGCATCCACCATGCCCCAACCGAAATCACGGTTCCAAAACGGGTCGACCTCGGGTGCGGATGGCTCACCACGACGTTCGGCCGTGAGTTTGAGAATTTCCTTCATCTCAGCCGTGGTCAAGTCGGGGTTGGCTTCGATCATCATCGCAAGAATACCGGAGACGGAAGGCGTAGCGTAGGACGTGCCGGAACCGCGCCCCGTGTAGCCGTTGTCCTCGGCAGAACCCCCGAGCAGGTTGACACACCCGCTGGAGGTCACGCACCCTTCGGCTTGGATGATGTTGGAGCCCGGTGCGGAGACTTCGGGCTTGAGTTCGTCAAGCGGGTTACCGTCGCCGTTATCCCGGCGAGGCCCACGGGAGGAGTAGCCAGCAACGGTGTCGTCGCTTCGGTCGATGGTGTTCTGGTCGTCGGTGGCGCCCACCGTGATGGAGAGACTGGAGGAGCCCATGCCCGAGAGACCGTCGTTATCGGGGCCGTCGTTGCCCGCTGCCACGCTGACGACGACGCCGAGTTCCATGGCCTCGTTGAGGATGCGGCTGTGCATGTCCTCGCCGTCCGAACCACCGCCTTCGTGGGAGGTGATGCCCCACGAGAGCGAGATGATGTCAATGCCGTAATTGGCTTCGTCGGCGCCCTGCCAGGCGGTGTCGCGATTGTCGATGATCCACTGCAGGCCGTTCATGGCCGATTCGTAGAACTCCTGAGCGAGCAAGTAATTCTCGAACGGACCGGCTCCGGCATCGGTGCCGATACGGACGTCGACGAGGTCGGCGTCGGGGGCCGAGCCGTAGAAGTCGGTTTGCGCACCGCTCGCATCAATGCCCGTGGCGGCGGCCATGCCCATGCAGGCGGTGCCGTGCTGGTGGCCGTCGTCGGGGTCGTAGGTGCCGTCGGTTTCTCGGACGCCACCGGCCGTGCAGGTTGGGTCGGAATGCAGGTAGCACACGGCGTCGTAGCCAGCGATGAATTTCTCATTCAGGCCGGGGTGTTCGTTGTCCACACCCGTGTCGACCATGGCGATGTTCACGTCCTTCCCGGTAAAGCCGAGGTCCCAGGCGCCCATGGGATAGAAGGAGGAGTTGCGCGCCTTGACCGCCGGCGTTTGAATGTCGCCGTAGAGGACGATGTTGCCGTAGCGCTCCACCATCACCACATCGTCAAGGGCGGCGAGTTGGAAGGCCAACGAAGCGTCAACCTGGCCGAGCAAAACGGCGTCAACGGATTCAATGACATCGACCACGCTGAGGTTCATCGCTGCGAGGTCGGCCAGATGACCCTCGTTGACCTCAACGCCGTAGGAAAGGCCAATGCCGGTGGTGCCGACGTAGGATTCCAAACTGTCGTGGATGGCGTTTCGGTTCTCATCGAGCGCCGTTCGCTCCCACCACGGCGTGATGTCGCTCAGCCAAGCGGCCTCGGCCTGCTCGGGAACATCAAAAACGTAGCCGGTGGGCATCCACTGCAGTCCTTCGGCGTCGACGGCTTCCCAGCCGATCGGCTCTGATTTTACAAACAAGGAACCGGTGACCGGTCCCATCAACAGCGCAAGCACCACAACGGCCAGCATTCGACGCATGTTCTTCCCCAACCCCTGCGAGCCTCGTGTTCGGCATCAACCTAACGACGCCGTTTGAATCAAGATGGAGGTGCAAATGGGGGTGGTTGAACCCCCGGCGAGCGGAGGGCGAGGAATGAACGAAACCGACGTACAGGTCGTCAAAAAGTGGGAGCAGAGGGATTTGAACCCCCCCCAGCGGATTTCTTCTGAAACTGCGCATCAGATGGGCAGTCTGCA
>JBMZXF010000013.1:0-33459 GCA_049627345.1 Candidatus Poseidonia sp.
GAAAAGGAACGGTTGTGCAAAAGCCTCGGAGCCGACGTTGTCATTGATTACAAATCAGCAAGATTCAAGGAAATCTATGGTGGAAAGGACGCAGAGAAATTTGACGTCTGTTTTGATACGACTGGTGAGAGCCTTCAGATGTCGGACATCGTCAAAGAGGGTGGACGTATCGTGACCATTGCTGGTATGGCAACCCTCGAAGAACTTCGTCGCATAGGAGGTACAGCTTGGATCCTCAAACTCTTCGTCAAACGAAGAATGAAGCGAAAGGAGTACAAAGTGGCTCAATCCAAGAATGCAGACTGGAATTATCAGTTCCTTTCACCCAGTCAAGAGGACCTCTCAACGCTTGCAAAACACCTCAACAGCGGTGCGATTAAACCTGTTCTCGACGGGGTTTGGAATTTCCATTCAGAGGATGAAAACGATGGATGGAAGGGGGCCTTCAATCGCTCTTTCTCTGGACGTGCCATGGGCAAATGCGTCGTGAACATTGCTTGATGGTACGCCGATGGCCCTTGGGTCTTGTTCGGTGATACGCCTCTTGGATCATACGACTTGAACAAGCGTGTATACGAGGGGTCCCCTTATGCTCCTATACGACATCGAGGGTACCCACGTAGATGGCTCACTGTAGCTTGAATCGAAGATAAGAATCACCCGGTAAGACCGGGCAAACAATCCGAGATTGGTCTCAAATGAGGCCCATCGAGAGGACTTCGATTTCGCCCACGCCGTGGATTTCAGCCATCTTGGCTTCAAAGGCGTCAGCAAGACCTTCGCCGTCGTTCATCTTGACGTGAACTTGGACGAACTTGAGACCAAAGGCCAACGGCTTGGTCTCAATGGCTTGAATGTCGTAGTTGTCATCACGGAGGGTCGCAATCGTTTCGGCGATGGCGTCCGTGTCAACGTCTTCGAGATCGGAATCAGGGTTCACCTTGTATGTCATCACTACCATACCCATGCAATCACCTCAGGGACCAACGAATCCACAGTTCGGGCACTTGTACAACACGCCTTGGTTCCGCACACGGGGGCTTCGGCCAATGGGGTGGAAGCATCCAGGGCAGGGGAAGGTGGTCGAACCTTCTTCTGCGAGAGGGATGCCTGAAGACGTACAGACTTTTGCTCGTTCACTCATGGGAATGGCTCCTTGCAAGGTCGCCCACGGCCTCCCCCTCTTTATGGTTGCGTGAGGGACAAGCAGCATCTCACCTGTCAAAGCGACTCACGATGCTCAATTTCCCGTGTTTTCCGGTGCTGACCACGAGGGCTCCGTCCCTGGAACGGCACCAGCCCGATTCAATGCGAATCACATCGCCCACGTTGACCTGCTTGACCTGGTCGGCCCAAAACACGAGGCCCACCAAACCGGTTTCATCTCGGCCGCAGGCGGCGGCGACTGGGCCGGTGTAGGACGAGGAGGCGATCATCCGTTGCGGGTACATGCGCAACACAACGAGTTCGAGGCGCCTCACCGGCGTGTTAGGACGAAGGTTTTCGATGCGATTGGCTGGCGTCGGCCAGTGAAGTCCGGGCGGGGTGTTCATGCCCCGTGAAGTTCGCATCAACCCTCTTCAAGGTCGCTGCTCGTTTTCTTCTTGCGAACACGGAACGAGGACGCGACGATTTCAGGGTCGGCCTCGATTTCGTCACCACCCACGATTTTGTTGACGCCCTCTTCGTACCGTTCTCGCACCGAAGCCTTGGGGGCCTTCCACGGCGTGTGGTGCTTGCACACGAGGTAGACTTCCGAGGAAGAATTTCGTGAGGCGTCGGGTGAAAAGCGACGAACGCTGGAGAAATGAGGTCGAACCGCCGTGATGAGTTCCTCAACGCCGATGCCTTGGAAGAGTTTGGTCGTGAATCCGCCGCCCTTGGTCAGCAACGGCAAGGCAAAGTCGAACACATCCGCCACGAGGGTCATCGCCACCGACTGGTCCATGTCCCACTTTCCGGTGATGTCGGGGGAAATGTCGGAGACGATCACGTTCAGCAGTTCACCGTTCAGTTCCGCGAGGATGCGCTCTTGCGTCATGGGGTCGGTGATGTCGCCGGTCAACAGCACGGCACCGTCGACGGGTGCACAGGGCATGAGGTCAACACCCACCACGCGGCCCTGTTCGCCAACCAGTTCAACCGCCACTTGAGCCCATCCACCGGGGTGGCACCCCACGTCGAGCACAAGGTCGCCGTCCCTGACCAGGTTGAAGCGTTCCTGAATTTGCTTGAGCTTGAAGGCAGAACGGGCACGGTAGCCGCTGGCCTTGGCTTGACGCCGCCATGCATCCCGCTTGTGGTTTTCCACCCAGTGTTCTGCCATGCAGGTGTCCTCACCCCGCCCTCCGAACCTCGTCCTCATGAATCCTTTTCCCAAATCACCGCCAAAGCAAGCAATCAAGGCGGTCCACCCGCTGGCCGTGGACAGGGAGGGAGCAAATCCGTGCGACAAGGCAAGACGCTCGTCCTCACCTTCCTCATGACGGCACTTCTGGCGGGCTTCAGCGGGCAAGCCATGGTCGTGAGCCCCTCAAATGAGTTCACCGGCCCCATCTCCACCGAAGGCGGAGGTCGTTCGATGTTGGTTGAGGAAATCACGGCAACCTGGTGCCCAAGTTGTGCAGAAATCGACCCCGAACTGCTGCAAGTGGCCGACAGCCACGGCTCTCGCATCGCCTTGGTGGCGCTGCATCCATCCGACGGCGAAGACGCCTTCCAACCAGCAGCCAGCCAGCACCGCATTGACCGTCTCGAAACCGTTCAAGCGGGTGTGTCGACCTCCACGCCGACCTTTGTGGTGGAGGCCGGTGCCGCCCGTCGTGGCTACGATGCTTGGGCTGATGTCCAGCGAGACATCCTCAACGAAGAGTTGGCTCGACAAACCACCTCGGGACTTGACATCACGGTGGAACGCACGGCGCAGGGCTACCGTGCGAGCGTTGCCTCAGCCGCGCTCACAACCTTGGAAGGTACGCAGTTGACAATGCTGGTGGTCGAGCACGGCAAGCCGATGCCAGACGGATTCGTCAACCCAGGATTGGACCACCGCGACCGTGTCGTCGTCGGCCTTGCTGAGTGCAGCCTTGACAACCACACGATCACCACGAGTCTTGGGTTGCTGGGCACAAACGTCGCCGACGACTGCACGACCTCGTTTTCCGTTGAGTTTGACGAGCTTGCTTCGTGGAGTGTCCTGCTGATTCACGAATCCACACAGGAAACGCTGGACAACGGCGGACGGAGCACGTCCTACGGTGTGGTTGAACTCGCTTACCGGGAACGAGCCGACCCTGAACCGACCTCCGGCGCCATCGGCCCCGCCCTGCTGGTGGGTTGCGTGGTGTTGGCCGTTGCTTCAATTGTTCGGAAAAAGTAAGATTTTCCTACGATTTAGTCCAAACTCAAGCACTGATATGGAAGAAACCTTCCGTTTTCCGGCAAGAAGCCTCACCGGAAGTCAAAGGTTTGATAAACTGCAAGGCCAATGTAACACCATGACAAACACATGGGAAG
Source organism: Candidatus Poseidonia sp. (assembly GCA_049627345.1). Taxonomy (GTDB): domain Archaea; phylum Thermoplasmatota; class Poseidoniia; order Poseidoniales; family Poseidoniaceae; genus Poseidonia. The sequence continues at coordinate 3,517 of JBMZXF010000013.1, forward strand.
ACGTCGCTTGGGAAACGGAAACCCCTCGTCGAGAGTGGGTCGTCGAATACTACGCCAAGGTGGGCAGCGAGACCACCCACCACCTGTCGGTCCTTCACGGCGACGGGATGGAGGATGTGCAACGCATGTTGATGCAAGAACTGCGAGCCACCTACCATGAAGCGCAGGAGATCGAGGTCACCGTACTCCGCATGGAAGAAATCGAGACGGAACCCAACGCTGCAATGTTCACCGGTGCGTACACGCCGTGATCACTCGATGGCACGGTAGACCAACTCAATGAGTTGGCCGTCCTTCACGATGTGGTCCTCGAAGGTGGAGACCTGCGTTCGCTCGCCGCCTTCCTCGGTGACGAACATGAGGAATTCGTGGGAGGCATCGATGCGATGGTCGTCAAAGCCTGTGGAATCCATGTGCTTGCCCCAGATGTCGAAGAACGCCTCAAGAGGTGCTTCAACGCCTGTTTCCTTGAATTCCAGGTGGATCCTCCCCGTCGAGTCGTGCGTGTGGAGTGGCCGCATGGAACACCCCTGGTCGTTGAGGCCGACATCGTCAGGCACGGCGACGTCTTCGTTCAGCACGGAAATTCGAACCGTGGCGTGGTAGTGTTCTGCAAGTCCACCTTCGTGGCTACCAATGCACTCGTCGGCGAGGGCATGTCGCTCGTCGGCGGTGCTGAACGGGGGTTCGCCGTCACTTTGCCCGAGCAGGAAGCCCATGGCAGCGAGCGCACTGATGGTCACCAGAAGCCAAAACAACGATTCCTTGTTCATCACGTTCACCCCACACTCACGCAGACTTCACGCCGTCTGCCGGCCCATCTTCGTCGTTCCAGTTGCCTTCTTCGTGCATCTTTCCGGCTTTCCAGAAACCGAACAAACACACCACGTTGGCGATGTGGGCCATCGTACAGAACTGGCAGATCTTCTCCATGCGCACCTCGTAGGAAACAAGGAGGGCGATGACGAGCATGCCCGCACCGGTCATGTACATGCCGTACTTCATGTAGGATTCAGCCCAAAGCGCATCGGGCTCTTTGCCCACAGAGTTGGTAATGAACAAAATGGCACCGAACGCAAACATGCCGATGAGGCCCCAAGAAATGCCGAAGAAGGGATCAACGTTGTACTGGGCGTTACCGAGCACGTCATCGCATGAAAACACGGTGGCGGTCGAACAGACGTTCGCGCCTTCGCTGATCTTGTTGGAAATCCACAGGGTGTGAACGGACACCACGAAGCCCATGAACGCCACGAGGTTCATGCCGAGCATGTGGCGACGCCGGGCGTGAGCGTAGCGTGGGTTTTGCTGAGCCAGCGAGTCCGCCAGTCCGTCGCCGGCTTTCGTCATCAACAGAAGGCCGAACGCCATGGGAACAGCGTAGCCGATGAGAATGAGGTTTTGGTCGACCATGGTCAGTCCTCCAGCGTAAGGCGGAAAATGGCATCCGCGACCTTCTCGTCCGTGCTTTCAGCCGACGACCAAGCGACGATGCCGTCGGGTTGAATGAGGTAGTAAGCGGGCGTTCCGGGGACCTTCCATTCCTTCATGTTGTCCTGGTCGATGTCGTCAATGTAGACGAAGCGATGAGCCGCACCATCCCGGTTCGCACACGAACTGCTCGCACACTCCTCTTCACCGGACTTGTCACGGAACGCCTCAATCTCGTCCCGACTGGTTTCGTGACCGGGGATGTCAAGTTGCGTTGCACTGGCAACGAAGTTGACAACCGGGCCCTTCCAAGCAGGTGTACCGTCGGCGTCCTTGTCGATTTTCATGAAGTAGTTGGCGTTTTGTCCCATTTCGCCGGCGGAGCGAACACAGAACGGGCAGTCGGTGTCCATGAACTCGATCAGGAGCCACTGGCCGTCAGCATCACCTGCCGTCCAGTTGGCGGTGAGGTAGCTATCCATGTTGAAATCCGTCCAAGCACTGCCGTTGTAGGCCTTGCCTTCCAACGGTGGGGCTCGCTCACCCACGCCGGTGCCGGAAGGAATGGGATTGGTGGTGACCGCCAACACGATGATGGCCACAAAGAACAGGGCCATCACGCGGATGAGCGTGTCGGTTCGTACGTCTGCTTCGGTGTTGTTCATCATCGGCGTTCACTCCAGTCCAATTTCTTCCAAAAGTTGAGTTGCGGTGTGCCGAATCGCTTCTTCGCTGTTCATGGACACGTCAAATCCACTCGCTAACATCTTATCGATACCCAGACGAGCTCGGGGAATATCGCCCGCCCATCCACGGTCCCCGCCGGTGTATTCAATGCTGGCATCGTGGCAGCCGGTGACCTCCACGACGATCTCAGCGATGCGTCGAACAGAGGCCGTGTCATGGCTGCCGAGGTTGTAGAGGTTGAGCGGTTCGTTGGCGTGCTCCATCACGTGGAGAATACCGTCAACACAGTCCCCCACTTCCATGTAGGACTTTTCCTGCAGGCCGTTGCCGAGGACTTCAAGGCGAGACGGGTCCTTCTTGAGTTTGTGAATGAAATCAAAGATGACGCCGTGCGTGCCGCGTGCACCGATGATGTTGGCGAATCGGAAGATCCAGGCTTTGAGCCCGAAGGTGCCGACCCAACTGCTGATGAGGCCTTCACCGGCTTGCTTGCTGGCGCCGTACAGGGAGATGGGCATGCACGGGCCGTGGTTTTCGGGTGTGGGCATGGGAGCGTTCTCGCCGTAGACAACGGAACTTGAAGCAAAGGCGATGTCCTTGACCTCGTGCAGGCGCATGGCCTCGAGGATGTTGTAGGTGGCCACCGTGCCCTGCTTGAGGTCGGTGTCCGTGATGCGAGTGCCCAGACGGATGTCGGGGTTGGCGGCGAGGTGGAACACGCCATCGATGTTCATGGCCATGGCTCGGCCGACATCATCCGGATTGCAAATGTCGCCTTCGACCAGCACGGCGGCACCGGAATCAAGGTGACCTTGGATGAAGGAAAGGTCGCCGCTTGAGAGGTTGTCGATGACAACAACCTCATCGCCGCGAGCCACCAAACGGTCGATGAGATGTGAGCCGATGAAGCCCGCTCCACCCGTGACCAAGGCTCGCATGGGATGACCACCAAAACCACTCGTATAAGGCAAATGGTTCCCTCCGTCATCGGATGAAGAGCCTTATCTTGTTTGAGGTGAATGCTTCGGTTCCTGAGGAACCAGAACCTTGGGGGAGGTGAACACATGAAGAAATCTGAAACCGCAAAGCAAACCGAAAACCTGGACAACAACATCCTGGTGGGCTACGTCCGCCGAAGCAACGCTGGTGGGGCGCTCAAGCTCTCCATCAACACGGCGGCGTTTGCTGACTGCAGCACGTACATGACCAGCGACGGGCAATCCTACGTCCCGTTGGTCATTTCGATGGGCGCCCTGCAAAAGGTGCTCTCGGGCGAGCGAGCCGTCACCACCGTGACCCAACTCCACGACTGAGCAAGCCTCGGCCGAATCACCGGGTTCCTTCTCTCTGAGAAGTACAACGCCGTTCGGTTGCTCAAGAGCAAGTGAACGGCCTTTTCCATTCCCTCTCTGATTTTATTTAAACAGCCATATATAGAACTTCAATGACGGACGACCGTGCCTCAAGGGGACAAGCCGAGCAGTGCGGCCAAGCCGCACATCGTCGCTGGCATGCCCATGTACAACGAAGAGGAGACCATTGGTTCGGTTGTCACCCGAGCCCTCCGCTACGTCGACGAGGTCATCTGCATTGACGACGGGTCCTCCGACGCCAGCGCACGAATCGCCGAAGCCTGCGGGGCGACCGTCATTCGCCACCGTGTGAACCGTGGCTACGGCGGCGCCCTCAAAACGTTGTTCTTGCGTGCCACCGAGTTGGACGCTGACGCCCTCGTGCTGCTCGATTCCGACGGTCAACACGAAACCAGCGACATTCCCAAGTTGCTCCAACCGATCCTTGACGGCGAGGCCGACTTTGCCATTGGCTCTCGCTTTGTTGACGGAGGAGGTGGCACGGACATGCCCGCTTACCGCCGGTTGGGCATCAAGGTGATCACGGCTGCATCCAACCTTTCCAGCGACCTCGGCATCAAGGACACGCAGTCCGGCTTCCGAGCCTTTTCAAGAACCGCTCTTGAACGCCTGCGATTTGATTCGGAAGGCATGGAATTGTCGCTCGAAATGCTCGAGGACGCGCACGAAAAGCAACTGCGGGTGCTTGAGGTCCCGACCGTCATTCGCTACGACGTCCCCAAAGGCTCCAACTTCACGGCCGTCTCCCACGGCTTCACCGTCATGACCTGGGCGGTGCTCTCGCTTTCCCAGAAGAAACCGCTGCTCGTGCTCGGCCTTCCCGGATTTGGCTTGCTGGCGACCGGTGCCGCCATGGGAACCCGCACGGCGCAGGATTTCACCCTCCAGCTTGACAGCATCATCGGTGCCGGATTCTCGGCCGTCTGGATCGGTCTGCTCGGGCTCTCGCTGATGGCCACGGGCCTTGTGCTCCAAAGTGCGCAACGCTTCCTGCGCTTGCTGCTCGTTCGTGAATTTGGCTTGGACTGAGCGCTTCAGAACAGCCCGGTCACCAGGACCAGCAGGTAGGGGACGGCAAAAATCCCGAAGAAGATGAACATCATGATGCGGACCGTTCGCTGGTTCTTCTCGTCCTTTTCGTTCTTTTCAATGCATTCCTGCTGTTTGCAGACGCGAGGGTCAGCCTTGACCGGGATGGGTTCTTGACAGATACGGCAGTGCTTGTGAGGTGGGACTTTTCCACCGCCCTGGATGTTACCCATGAACTGGCTTGATTTCTTGGCCACCATGTCCTTCACCTTCTTTGCGTCCACCATTGGTTCACCTCATGCTTTGATGACGGTTCCGTCGAACAACTTCCCGTCCAGGGCATCGTCCAGTCGACGAATGTCCCGGCCGTCGAGGACGGCCAAATCCAAGCCGGCTTCCATGGCCACGGCCACGGCCACCGGGTCGACCACCGCCGAAGCGCCGGGCTCGAGCGGCTCACCAACGCCCACGATATCACCGAGTTCAGCGAGGGTGATGTCGGTGAGGGCCTTGGCATCGTCGTTGGTTCGGGGGTCCTTGTCGTAGACGTGCGAGACGTTGGTGGCGATGATGCAGTGCCGTGCATGAACGGCAGCGGCGAGTTTCACCGCCACGGTGTCGGTCGTATGACCGGGGACGGTACCGCCCATGACCACGATGTGATGGTCGTCGAGCAGTGAGCGAGCGTCGTCGATGGTGTGAGGCACCGAAGGCGCTGCATCGCATCCGATGTCGAGGAGCACTTGCTGCAGCACCGTGGCGTTAAGACGGGTGCCGGCGATTCCGATCTCATCCAGGCGATGAGGGGCCGAAATGGAGGCCTTGGCCAGTTCAATCCCTTCACGTGCAGGCAGGCCACCGCCAACCACGAGGGCGATGCGTCGCCCGTTGCCCTCGAGGTGGACCATGAGTTGGCGAAGCTGCCCCATCCACATTGCACGGGCGTCGGCTTCTTCAGGACGAAGAAGACTCCCACCGAGAGCAACGACGTGCACGGGGCTCATGGTTTCCCTGCGACGCGGCCATGCTTTCATCCTATCCCTCTCCGAGGCCACACATTGCGGATACCACAACGAAGCGGGGCGAGGTTTGAAGTGCCCCGCCTCAGCCCGACAAAGGGGGGAAGCACCATGGCAGACGATGCGAAGTTGTCCGCACGAAGGATGCGCCTCAAACTCGCTTTGGAAGACCTGCGAGAAATGAAGGGTTTTGGCACCGAACTCGTCACCCTCATCATCCCACCCGACCGTCAGGTCTCCGATGCACGTTCCATGCTGCAAAACGAACACGGTCAAGCGGCGAACATCAAGTCCAAAGGCACCCGGAAAAACGTTCAGGGCGCCATTGAATCCGCCATTTCCACCCTCTCGCGCTACAAAACGCCCGGAGAAAATGGACTTGCCATCTTTGTTGGTTCCATCATCGTCGGCAACAACAAAAGTCGCATGGTCAACATTGTCATTGAAGACCCGCCCCAACCGCTCATTTCCTTCCGATACCGCTGCGATTCGAGGTTTGAACTGACGCAACTCGAAGAGATGCTCGTTGACAAAAAATCGTACGCTCTCTTCGTCATTGACCGAGCGGAAGCCGCCTACGGCATCGCTTCCGGGAAACGAATTCACGTTCAAGAGCACTTGGTTTCAAACATCATGGGTAAGCACCGCCAAGGTGGTCAGTCGGCTCAACGTTTCGAGCGGCTCATCGAGGAAGCTGCACACAATTTCTTCAAACGGGCCACCGAACACGCCTCGTCCTACTGGTTGCCCCACCTTGAAAACATTCAGGCCGTCATCATCGGTGGTCCGGGCGCCACCAAGGATTTCGTGGTCAAGAACGAATACTTCCACCACGAAATCGCCAAAAAAATCGCCAAGACCACCTTTGACGTCGGTTATTCCAACGAGTCAGGCGTTCGAGAACTGGTGGAGAATGCTGGCCAACTGATGGGCGAGATTGAACTTGACGCCGAGCGTCAAGTCATGAATCGCTTCCTCGAAGAATTGATTCGAGCCCACCCGAAGGCGACCTACGGTGAAATGATGATCAAGCAGGCGCTCGCAAGCGGTGCGGTCGACACGCTGCTCATCTCGGAAGGTCTGCGTGGAAACATCATCACCATGCAGTGCAAAAAGTGCGGCCACGGAAGTGAAAGCAACTGGGAGGCTCGTCTGACTCGGCAGCAGGAACTCCCCGCGTGTCCGTCCTGCGGTGCGTCGGGCGATTCCATCAAGGAACTCTCAAGCCATTCCATCATCGACTCGTTAACCACCCTTGCAGAAGACGGTAACTCACAAGTTACCTACATCTCTGTGGACACGGAAGAGGGTTCACAGTTGATGCAAGGGTTCGGGGGCTTGGCAGCCATTCTGCGCTACCCCATGATGTGAGGTGAGCACGTGGACCTTCTCAAGAACGATATTTTGCCGCTGGTTGAGCAGGCCGCTGAAGGCATGGGCCTGGACGCCAGTCTCATCCCCCGTGTGCTTCAACCCGCCCGTGAACTGGACCAGGGCGACCTTTCGCTCCCCTGTTTCCCCTTTGCCAAAGCCCTCGGCATGGCCCCGGCAGCCATCGCCGAGCAATTCGCTGATTCGATACCAGATCACCCTTCGCTGGAGAGCATCAGCGCCGTCAACGGCTACCTCAACTTCCGAGCCTCACCGGCATGGTTGGCGCAACAACTCTTGGAAGGACAGCATCGAATCAACAACGATGAGCGGCGTGAAGTCTTGATTGAACACACGTCCGCCAACCCCAACGGCCCCTTCCATGTCGGGCGTGCTCGAAACGCCATTCTGGGGGACACGCTGGTTCGCCTTCACCGGCTATGGGGCGACACCGTCACCGCAGAGTACTACGTGGATGACATGGGCAAACAAGTCGCCGTCTTGGCATGGGCCCTTGAGAACATGACCGCCGAAGAGGTCGAAACCCTGCTCGCCGACCGAGAAGCGGCGAACCCCCAATGGGCGAACAAAGCCGACCATCAACGTGTTCGCTGGTACCAAGCCGCTCAACTGCGGCGAAAAGACGACCCTTCCGCCGAGGAGATCGAGAAGGCCATCGGCACCCTCGTCCACGCCAGTGAACACGGTGATGAAGCCGTGCTCCGCTCGTTTGAGGACGCCTACCAACCCGTGTTGGACGGGATGCTGGAAACGCTCGGCCGCCTGGGCATCCACTTCGACCGCTTCACCAAGGAATCGCTGTTCGTCATCAACGGCGACGTGGCGAACCTGATGGAGGAACTTGGTGGGCTGGAGATCAACGGCGTTGCTGAGAACGGTGCGCAATACCTCGATTTGGGTCAGCGTGGCCTCAAAGGGAAGACCGAATTCTTCTACCGCAGAGGGGACGGATCCTCCCTCTACGCCACGCGAGACATCGCCTACCATCGATGGAAATGGACCCAGTGCAACGAACTGATCAACGTCCTCGGTGAGGACCACAAGTTGCAAGCCCAACAGGTCGGGTTAACCCTTGAAGAACTGGGCGAGCGCCGCCCCGAAGTTATGTTCTATTCCTTCATCAAACTCCCCGAAGGAAAAATGTCCACGCGTCGGGGCAACGTGGTGTTCATGGACGACCTGCTTGAAGAGGCCCAAGCCCACGCCATTGAAGTGCTCAAAGAGCGCCGACCCGACCTCGATATCAATTCGATGAAAACCATCGCAGAAGCCGTTGGAACCTCAGCGGTGCGGTTCAACATCATCAGCGTCAGCCCGGAGAAAGGCTTCACCTTCCGCTGGGAAGACGCCTTGAGTTTCGAAGCCGGCTCAGCCCCGTTCATCATGTACAGCCACACCCGTGCATGTTCCATCCAGTCGAAGGTGGAGGCGCTCGTTGGAACCGAGTTCCTCTCGGACACGGTTGCTGCGCCATCAAGCGGCGCCATGCCGGACGGATTGGTCCAGTTGTTGCGAACATTGGCCGTCCATGACGACCGACTCGAGAAGGTGGTTCGTGAACACCGCCCCAACCTGTTTGCCGAGTACATGCTGCATTTGTCCACGGCCTACAATTCGTTCTATAGAGACTGCTACATCATCGAAAACGGCGAGGTCAACGCGTTCTACTACGCTGTTTCCGAACTCGCCCGAGCCACGCTCAAGGCCGGCATGGAAGGCTTGGGCGTGGTGCCGCTCACCACGATGTGATCAGACGTCCTGGCGGTACCAGCCCTCAGGGAGTTCCATCGGGTTGTTTGGACGAGCGGATTTCACACGGCGAACAATTTCCAATCGCATGGCGTCGAGGCCAACGTTCTCCGTCGCCGAGAGGCACACACGCCCCTGGCCGTCCAACAAGAGGGGCAACTCAGGTTCGCCCTCAGCACCGGCTTCCCGCCACGCCGTTTCGTGCTCCACCACTTCATCCCACATCGCAGGAGGTGGGTCGAGCAAATCGGCTTTGGAACTGACCTGCATGAGGTCCGTTTCGGGAAGGAGCGTTCGAACTTCTTCGAGGAGGTTCATTTGCTCCTCAATCGGCGTCCCGCACGACTCGCTCTCATCGACCAAAAACAGCACCAAGGAACCGATGTGCTCCAGGGCGGCGATGGCCTGCATCTCAATGTGGTTACGTTGCTCCATGGGTCGGTCGAGAAGACCGGGGGTGTCGACCATTTGGTACTGCAACCGTCGGTGCGTAAAGTGGCCAACGTGAATTTGCTTGGTCGTAAACGGATAGTGGTTGACTTCCATTTTTCCCGTGCTCAAGGCAGCGATGAACGCCGATTTGCCTACGTTTGGAGCGCCGCAAACCACGATACAGGGCGAAACGGGGTCAACCTTCGGAAGGCGCTTGAGGGTTTCACGCGCCTCACTCAGCCAGGTCAAGGAGGGACCCACCTGGCGCATCACCGAGGAGATGCGCCCGTAGGCTTCACGACGAGCCTCGTGCATCAAATCGGTCCGGCCGGTGCGGATGATCTTCTTGGCGTTCTGGGAAGCAATGCGTTGCACCTGCTTCGAAGCCCATTGGAGGGTGGCGAGGTTTTTGCGATAGTCGTCGCATCCCACGCAAGCGTCGATCATGGCAACATCGAACAGCGGCGATTGGTCAAGCGAGGGCCACGCAGAGACCAGCTCTTGGAATTCGGTAGCAATGATGTCCGCTGCCGTTTGAACCATCCGGGTCATCTGTTTTCGAACTCGAAAAACACGGTCGGAATCGTCCACTCGGTCTGCGGCCTTTTTGGCTCGAGAAAAGGCCTTGTCGAGGACCTCATCCTCGAGCAGGACCGTTCCAAGCGTGCGCCAAGAGACTTTCATGGTGGTGCCTCACTCAACAGGCCACCGTCTTTCCTTCATGAAGTATCCCGTTGTGAAACGGGTGGAGAACGCAAAGGGGAGGTTCAAGTACGCTCGCCGTCTCGTTCAAACCATGGCGAAGAAGAAGAGTGTGGACCTTCCCGAGTGGGCGAAATCGATGTGGGAAGACATGGGTTCCCCTGAACTCGAAGGCTTGGACCCCGTCTACAACGGCGACCTCCTCGAGCGTCGCCAAGGGCTGCGTCGCGATGATTTCGTGGAACTCCACCTGAACGTTCAGGCCTTTGCCGACCCAGAAGACGCTCACGTTCGTGGCCGCCTCATCTCATCTGGAAAATCAAGCCTGGAAATCCTCACCGACGAAGGGCGTTGCATCTTCATTTCACGCGAAGTCATTGTGAAGATGGAACTCATTGCCCACACCCGTCCCGCCTACATTGACGACAAGGAGCTCTTGGCCTTTGAGCGAGAGGACATGAAGCGACGTTCAAAACTTCACGAAAAGGTCGAGAAAGAGACCAAGGGCAACGACGACTCACACCTTTGGGGATGAGGCCATGTCGGCCCCCGCGGGTTGGACTGAGGTTGAAGGTCGCTTGATGCGGGAATTCTCATTCGAGGATTTTGCCGGTGCGAAGTCGTTTGTCGATGCTGTTTCAGTCATTTGCGAACAGATGAACCATCACGCAGAACTTCATTTTGGATGGGGCTACGCCGTCGTGGAAACCATGACCCATGATACCGACAGCATCACGACGCGGGACCATGAACTCGCCGAGGCCATCAACCAGTTGGAGGTGGCCTGATGCCGTCCGACCCCAAAGGAAGAACCGAGGCCGGCTACCTTCGCCATGCCTTCATTTGTGGCCATCAGCGAGGCGAAGGGGCTGCTCGTCCTTCCTGCATGAACCGGGGAAGCCTCGACCTGATGCGTGAACTCAAGCAGCGGGTCAGGGAAGGAAGCGACCTCAACCTCCGAGTGCAAAAATCCGGGTGCCTGGATTTCTGCGAGCAAGGCCCAACGTGTGTGGTGTATCCTGAGGGAACATGGTACAGCCTGAACGACGAGGCTGCCTTGGAAGCTGTCTACCAACACCTTGTCTCGGGAACGATTGACGAGCAAGCCACGCTGAAGTTGCAGTGATCAGAGTTTCACCGGACGGGTAGCACCGCATGCCTGGCACTTCAGCAGCGTCGTTCGATCTTCCTTCACGAAATGGGTATCGGGTGCACTGCACTGACTGCACTTGATGTAGGTGTTGACGTAGTTGGCGATGGTTCCCTTGATCCGCTTGGGTGGAATTCGTCCCTTGAATCGAGCACGGGGGCCATCACGAGAACCGGAGGTTCCCAACTCGTTCAAAATGTACTGGTACACGTGGTTGTCATCGCGGTCCATCATGGACACCACTTCGTTGAAATTGCGGAAGATGGTGTTGGAACCTTCGATCATAATTTGCGGGGCAGGGAGTCGCCAACGTGACCTTGAGGAAATCTCCTCGGGAATGTTTTCTCGGGCTCGGTCGAGAAGGCTCTCGTAATCGAAGTCTCCCATGGTTTCCTGCCGTCGCTCCCTCCCTTCAAGACTTTCGCCCTGTGAACCGGGCCCATGAAAGCATTCATGAGCGTTCAACGGCAGGCATACGCTGAGGACCATGGTCTTGAGCATTGAAGAACTGAAAGCACTGGCTTCCAACCTCATGAAGGAGGGGTTGAACACCCAACAAATCGCTGACGAACTTTCCCTATCTCAGGACACCATCACCTGGTTGCTGTCCGGCACGGGAGACGGTGAGCGCCCGAGCGATGTCCGTATCGGATGGCGGACGCTCGGCGTTCGGCCCCAGCGCATCGCTGCCGTGGGCTCCATCATGGCCGATGTAGCCGACGAAGAACTTGGCTTCGAGAACATCGATACCGTCGTTGGCATTTCCATCAACGGTATCGCCTTTGCCTACGAAGTCGCTCGTATCCTTGAGTCCGACGTGACGGTCTTTCGCACCACCGATGAGGGCGAAGGAAGCGGCTCCCTTTCCAACAAATACGGCCAAGTTGCAGGGAAGCGCGTGGTCATTATCGACGACGTTCTCTCCTCCGGCAAGACCATGTCGAAAACCATCCAATCCATCCGGACCGCCGGTGGCGAAGTCTCGCTCGCCATCGTGCTGGTGAACAAAACCACGCGAAACGAAATCGATGATGTCCCGCTGCGTGGTTTGATTCGTGCTGTCGCTGTTTGAGGTCATCCCATGCACTGGAGCGATGTCATGGCCCAACGCCTCGCCGAGCGCGGCGAGACGCACATCGTCGCCACCGGCATCACGCCCAGCGGTGAATTTCACATCGGCCACCTTCGTGAAATTCTGACCGGCGATATGATCGCTCGTGCAGCACGCAGAGCCGGCATGGAGGCAGAATTGGTGTTTGTTGTCGATAACGCCGACCCGCTACGGAAGGTCTACCCCTTCCTCGACCCCGAGTACGAGACCTTCATCGGCCATCAACTCGGCTCGATTCCTGCTCCTGACGAGAACGGCAAACCCGACTGGAAACGGTTCGACGAAGAGGGCTGGACCTACGGTGACCATTTCCTTACTCCTTTTCTTGAGGCCCTGAAACAGATTGGCGTTACGCCCCGTCTCCTCCCCAATCTCGAAGCCTATCAGTCCGGAAAATTCAGCCATGCTGCGCGGATTGCTTGCGACGACCCGGATGCTGTTCGAGAAATCATCGAGCGCGTGTCCGGGCGTGAACTTCCGACGGATTGGTTCCCCTGGCAACCGTTGGATTCCAAAGGTTCCTTGGATGGCGTCAAAGTCACTGGCTACGACTATCCGAACGTGCATTGGACCGACGCGCACGGTGTCAGCGGTCAATCGAACATCGAACAGGGCGAAGGAAAACTCCCCTGGCGACTTGACTGGCCGGCGAAGTGGGGGTTCAACGCCATCACCTGCGAACCCTTTGGAAAAGACCACGGGGCAGCCGGTGGTTCCTACGACACCGGGAAAGAAATCGCTCGTCTGTTCGGACATGAACCTCCCGCACCGTTGACCTACGAATGGATCAGCCTGCGAGGACAAGGAGCCATGTCGTCGTCATCTGGCAACACGGTCGGACCCATTGAAGCCCTTCGACTGGTCCCACCGGAAATCCTGCGATTTTTGGTGGCCAACTCCAAGCCGAGCAAGGCCATCGAATTCGATACGGGCATGGGTTTGGTGAACCTCGCTGACGAGTACGAACGTCTGTGTGCTCGGAACTTTGAGGAGGAATTGACCGATCCTGACCTGAGCCGTAGAAAGCGTGTCCAAATCGAAGATGCAAAGGTGGCCTTGGAGCTCTCCGTGGTCGAGGAAGCATCAGCAAGCGTGGCCACCTCGGTCAGTTTCCGTCATCTTGCGCTCCTGGCCCAAATCAAGCCGGAAGACACGAGTGTGTGGGAGAGCTTGCAGACATCGGGCACCATCGATGAACCTTCACCGCAACTCAACGACCGACTCACCAGGATGCGTTCTTGGATTTCTTCGGACCATTTTCCCGAAGAAATGCGCATCCACCTCTGTTCGGAACCCGATGTTACGGCGCTTGGAGAACTGACCGAGGACCAGCGAAGTGTGCTTCCTTTCCTCGAGAAGGCCCTCCAATCTACACCGTGGACCACCGAAGGCATCACGGAGGCGTTCAAGGCCACCGCCACACTGAGCGAAAAGGGCATGCGAGACGTGTACCGTGCGAGCTACGCACTCTTCATGGGCTCAGAACGTGGCCCGAGGTTGGCGCCCATTCTCTCCAACTGCGACCGCGATGAAATGATGGAGCTCATTCGTCAAGCGACGGTCCTGTGAGGCATGGGCGAACTTCAAACTCGCCTCCTTTGTTGCCTCATCCAACACACCATTCAAAAGGTGTCACCGATGTATCTCCGCCATGGGCGGCGTGTATTGTCCAACATGCGAAGCGGGCGTTGAAGTCACGGCGAAGTTTTGCCTCTCATGCGGCCACGACATGACACGACAAGGACCGATCACCGCCACTGGCCACGACCTTAACCAACTCAAGGATGTGATTCGGCTTCGAGATGACCTCTCCATGGCTGAGAAATTTGACATGATTGCTCAGGTAGAAGACGGCGCCGACCCCATCAAACTCGGCATTGCAGCCGCCGCCGATGAGGGCGAACTTCCGGAGGAACCCGCTGCAACGACGCCCGCCGCCACTGAGGTTGCACCCGGCCTCCAAGCCGCACAGTGGGATCATGCAGCGGCAGATGCAGCCGTGGAATTGGTGAGCGAAGGCAGCAAAATTCTGGACCTGAAAAACGCCGGTGCGTTTGAGAAACTTGGCGACCGGTTTCAAGATGCTATGGACCTCGGTCGACAGGCAACGTTGGAAGTGCTCAAAGTGTCCCAGGGACTGGTCCTTCCCGCCAACGATGCACTCCAAACCGTGCCGATCATGCAGCCGCCCAACAAGAGTTTCTGCCCGAAATGCGGCTCAGACATTCACGCCAACGCCATGCTGCAGTGGAAAAAATGGAGCGATGCGTCCACCGAACTCTTGACGATTCAACTTGAGGCCGCCATGCGCTCGTCGTTGATGCACCTCGCAGCGTCCTATCGGGATAAAATTCAGGACCTTGAAGACCAACTCTCCGATGCGAAGAAAGCCGCTGCGGAGGCAAAGGAATCTGCCGCCAACGCACCACCTGCCAAGGAGGAGAAAAAACCGGAGGAGAAGAAAAAGGCCTCAGGAAAGGCCGCAGCCGCCACCAAATCCGCACCAGCCAAGAGCAAGCCCGCTCCCGCTAAGCCGAAGTCCGGCGGGTTGTTCGGCGCCAAGAAACCAAAGAAAACGTACGAGGGAGAGCCCGGAGGGAAAGCCGAATGGTTCCTCGAGGAGGCCCTCGACACGGTCTATGACCCCCACGGCACGGGAAAACCCATCAAGGGTGCGATGATTCTCGCTCGCTCTTCGGACGGAAACGTGCGGGTAAGGGACGTGATTCGAACCTACGCTGTTGAAGGCGAGGATGGCATCTCAGAACTCGCCTGGACCAGCCCGCTCACCAAGTACCTCATCGAGGCTTACGACGCCTGCTGAACCAACAAACGGCCGCTCTCGGAGCGGAATCCTTCTTGAGCCACCACCGAGTCCATCCACCATGGACAGCGAGGCATCCGCCTTGGACGGCCTCCGCCACGCCTTGGAGCGAATGGCCGCTTCGGCGAAGTCCACGTTCAATGCACGCCTCGACAGCCTCTACACCACGGTTCTGGCATCCCCCGGCACCATCCTCGCCCTCTTCATCATCATCAGTGCCGTGTTTGCTCAGCAGGGCGTGGCGTTCCAGGAACAAATCGACGGTGATGTGGAAATCTTCCTTCCCGATGGCGCATCATCCACCGATTTGCTGCTTGAAGTTCGCACGGAATGGTCAACCGATCTGGCGGTCATCTACATCACGACGCCCAATGCGAACAATCCCAACGACACGACCAACATCACCGATGAAGCGATTCTCAACGAGATCAGCTGGCTGGAGGGCGACGACCGCAACATTGGGGGCGATTCGACCAGTCGTGGCATGGATTTTGACAAAACTGACCACGGGCGCAACGACGGCGTGCTGTGGATCATTTCCCCAGCCCAGGTCATCAAGGAGATCAACTCCGCTGACGGACGATTCAACAATTCACTTTGCGTCCATGGAGTAAACAATCGCTTACCAGTGGCATTGGACTGCGAGCAACTGCCCGAAGGCGGCGAGTATGCTATCCCTGACCAAGACCGTATTGACCAAATCATCGAAGAGTCCAACGGCGCCTTTGACGCGCTCATCAAGGACACCAACGACATGGACCCTACCGTTGACAGCGATGGTGACGGGAACTTCACCAACGACATGGACGGCGACGGCATCTGGGACACCACCGCCATCGTGGTGGGCATGCATCACGACCCCTCGGTCACCGGCGATTGGGCTGATTTCTCTGCACTGTTGAATCACTTCCAGGACATCATTGACAACCGCCCGTCGGAATACAGGAACACCGAAACCATCACGGTCACCGGTTTGACGAAAGTGCTCGAAGACATCTCCGATGCCATTTACGAAGACCTCCTGATGATTTTACCATGGTCCGTCCTCTTCACCGTGCTCGTCATCACGGCCCTGCACCGTTCGGCCAAGGTGGTCCTCATCACGGGAACGCCCATCCTCATGGCCCTCGCCATCACCTTCGGTTCATCCGTCATCATGGACATCACGCTCACGCCCATGATTGTCGCCACCTTCCCCATCCTCATTGGTTTGGGCGTGGATTATGCCCTTCACATGGTCAACCGCATCGAGGAAGTCCGGCGAAAAGAAATGGACAAAGCCCACGATGAAAACGAGCGGCGGCGGAAGCGTGGCCAGCCAGAACAACCGGTCCCGGAGTTATGGGATCTTGAGTTCTACAAATCGTGTGTCATGGAAATGACCCGCTCAACCGGCGTGGCCGTCTTCCTCTCCGCCATGACCACCATCGTTGGATTCTCGGTCCTCATCGCACCGCTCATCGTCCCCATCGCCCCGATACGTTCGGTCGGCGTGACGCTCGTTATCGGCATCTCATCCACGCTGGTGTTGAGCATCATTCTCGTTCCCACGCTCGCGTGGTTGCTTAAATTCAACAAACGCTCCAACCCGAGCGTTTGGAAAAACATCGGTCAAGCACCCATCAAGGGCTTCCTCATCGTGATCCTCCTTGCGGGTTCCGTCACCGCTTACGGCGTGGCCAACCTCGACGAACTGAACGAACCCATCACCGGCTCATCCGAAGCCCCCGACGGCATTGAATCGCTGAATTCACTCGCTGAGTATTCAAGGCAGTTCAGCAGCGGGCAAACATCGTTGTTCATCTACGATGCCTCCCAGCGTTCGAACAACAACAACACCCTCAACGTGAGGGACTTGCCCGTGCTGGATTCCATCGATGCGATGGAGCAAGCCGTGGACCAAGTTGACGAAACATCCACCACGAGCATCATCACCTTCCTCAAGGCCGTACCTGCCACCATCACGGTGGCCGAGGGCGTCACCATCGGGGACGGTTCACTTTGGGATTTACTCCACGATCCGTGCTGGGAAAGCGAGGATCTGCTCGACCCGAACTGTGCGGGCTGGACCTTGGTCCCGCTGAGCGAACGGGAGGCCCTCCGCAAGGACATGGTCAACGTCGCCTTTGATACGCTCTCCAAAGAAGTACGCTCCATGCTCATGAACGAAGGAGGCACCAAGGCCATCGTGTATGTTTCTCAGCCCTACATGAACCTCAACGTCGCAGGCGAGCTGCGCGATGAGATCGATGAGATCCTAGCTGAAGGTCCCACGCTGCTCAACACCCGAACCTCCCTGCTCACGGGTGGCCTGCCAGTTTCCCTTGACATCAACGAGGGCATCCACAGCACGCAATCGACAACCACGCTGCTCACGCTGATCGTGCTCACCGTGCTTCTCATGTTCGTGTTCCGCTCACCGAGATTGGGCATTTACACCATGATCCCCGTGGCCGTTGTCATCCTGTGGCAGCCGCTGTTGATGCAAAGCGGGGACGTGAACGTCAACATTTTCACGGCGATGATCGGGACCATTGTCTTCGGCATCGGCGTTGACGACTCCATTCACGTGATGCACCGGATTCGAGAGGAGGGGGAATCGCCCCACGGCATGGCATCGGCCATCGAGGAAACCGGCCAGACCATTTTCGAAACCACCATCACGACGGTCTCGGGCATCGCTGCAGGTTTCCTTGCAGCCTTCCCCGGTCTTGAGAACTTCTTCATGCTGATGTGCCTGCTCATCATCTTCGCCTTCATCACCAGCACCTTCCTCCTACCCGCCGTTATCACGGCCGAACACGTCGCCCGAGCGAAGATCAACCGTCATCCATCATGGATTGACTTTGGCGAGGGCGTCGCTCTCGGGGACGCAGCCGTCATGAAACCAATGGACGCCGTCATACCTGGCGCGTACATCACGATGGACACCGAAGGCGGAGGGAGTAGGGAGTAAGCCCCTTTCTGTTCCCTTTCGGTGACCGCATTCAACTGTGCATCCTACCTGTCCCTCGGCGTGCAGCGTCAACGGGACGGTTTGGACTTGCTCCGGCGGGGTGGCTCGTCTCATCGACCACAAGGCAACCTCGGTCTTTCAACGTCATTGTACGCACCTTGCATCGTTCGTTTCTGCAGCCTTGAACCCAACCATTTCTGTTTGCTTCCTTCTGGTAGCCGCCTGCACTGTGGAGAGGGGACTTTCCTCAGAGTCGAACTCTGTCAGCGGTCCTCCTACTCCCTCCGGTACAGAGGGCGTTGCCTTGACATTTCAATCCCTCTCATCAGCGAGAAGGTTCACTGATAAGGGTTCTCACCGGGAGAGCGAGCCGCCTGCGCTTCCCCGTAAGGTCCGCTCGCCGGCGTGTTCTCAGGTATCGCTGGTGTCTGTTTTGGTGCGTTGGGGCGGAGGGGTGGTGCAGGGACCTCCTCACGGCGGAGGCCGAACACCAACAACGCCACGAGACCGACCGTCAGGAAGAAAACGACGACCAAGAGGACCGGATTCACGGTCGAGATGGTGCCAAACACACCGTCTGAACGAGGTTCATCCACCAGCACCGTGGGCGATTGAGCGTTGGGCCCGTTGACGATGCTCAGTTCGAGCCATTGCGAACCGTCTCGACCGGGCTTCCAAAGGAATTGGTAAATCATCTGCTCACCGGCTTGGACCTCAACCACACGTGCCTCAAGCCGGGTTCGGGCACCACTGGATTCCACCTGCTCGAGCACCAGGTTGGCCTCACCGTCGGCAAGGCCACTGTTGGTGATGAGGGCAGAGACCTCAATGAGATCGCCCTGGTGAATGTCTGAACTCGGCTTCATTTCGATCGTTGAGATGCTATAGACAGGGACGCGCTGTTCCAGATTCCATACTCGAAGCGGCGCATTAATGTCGTTGTAGACTGCGTCGATGGACAAGCCAGCCTCGTCGTCGCCCGTTACCCACACTCGAAGTTCAACGGCTTTGGTTCTGAACGCAGGAATCATCAGCGCATCAACATCCAGTGTGCATCGAACAGGGATGGATTCGCCATTACGCCGCTCTCCCAGAATTTCAAGTGGGAGGCTGCCGTTGTCAAACACGTAGGAATTCAACCCCAACCCTGCTTCGTTCAACGACCAGTGCAAACGAAGGCTGCTTTCATCCAGTTGGGCATTTTCATCCAGTCTCAATTCGAATTGAAGGTCTTTCCAATCCTCCTCGGCCAGCATGCTGTTGAAGCCAGGACGGTCAACAGCCGCCACACGAGGCGCTTGGTTGTCGACGATAAACCACACAAAGGCCGCATCATCACCTCGATAGAGGGCACCGTTCGGGGCATCCCTGAGGTCACCGTACAACCCGTAGGTACCATCGACCAGCGGTGCCAGCATCGAGCCTTGGAAGGTGCCGTTGACGACCTCTGCCTCGAGGTTGTTCTCGCCCAGCGTCAGCTCGACATCAAGGGGTTGGCTCGGGGATGTTCCGGTTCGGTACCACACCACATCGCCCGATACGTCGAAGGTCGTCCGAGGCTGCACCCAGTAGCCGAGGGAATCGTTGGCTTCGTTGGGCAAGGCGATACGAACGGAATCGGGATCGATGGCCAATTCTCCAGAGAAGCGCCAACTCAAGGGTTCAAGCATAAACCGGTTGGATTGCCCCGATTGATCGAGCAGACTGATCTGCGGCACACGAACCACAGAAAGGTCGGGGTCGTATCCCCACTCAACGGTGAAATGAACAACAAAATCACCGTTTCTTGAGAACAGGTCATCGGCGTCAGCTGGAACCAGCCCGCATGATTCAACCTCAACATAGGCGTTGGTGGATTCGCAGACCCCCGTTGTTTGGTTCCAGTGAATCGCCGCAGGTTGAGCCGTGTTCGCAGCCAATTCCAGCACGATTTCGGAGAGGTCGTTGATGCCGTTTTGTTCCCAAACCGGCACACGAAGTTCGTAGGTCTCTTGCGGGTGGAGCCAGGGTGATTCTCGACCGTCGTTCCAACCCAGTGAGGTGGCACCAAGCGAAGGCGCACCGTTGGTGTTGAGTTGAACGTTGAACATGGGTTGACTGATGCTGCCCCCATCCTCCATGATGTGCCCTGCGCTGTCAGCAATTTCCAACCACCCCAGGAAATAGTCCGTTTGGGAGGCTTGTGAGGTGTCAACGGTGGCAGAATATTCCCCCATCAGCAAGGTCAAGTTTTCCGGGAGGGTGAGCGGACGCACCACCACCTCATCCGCATCCATGACGCCGTTTTCGTTCCCGTCATTCAGCCACGATTGCCACAGGTGAAGGTTGGCATGGGTGGGCAAGTGTGGGCGGTCAGCCACGGTAAAGGTCAGGGGCGTCCGGGGTGCAACATCCCGGCTGTCAAACTCCTCCACAGAACTGCTCATCAGGGTTGGAGGGACATTATCGAACAGGAAGGTGAGGGAACCTGGGAGGGAACTGACAACGTTCTGTCCTCGAAGTGGCACGACCTCAACGCCCAAGGTCATGGACGAACGTCCCGTCGGAACCGTGTAGGGGAACAGTGCAACACCGTCCTGAAGCAGCGTCGTGGTGGCGTACTCGTTTCCATCGACCAGGAATCGAACGAGGGTTTGACCCGAACGGGGTTTTCCTTCGGTGGTGCCCTCGAAGCCAAGTTGAACCTCCATGTGAACCACTTCACCTGCTCTGAGATAGGGGTGGGCTGCAGAGGAGCGGATGCCGTTGTTGGACAGCACCGACCAAGATTTGATCTCGACATCGTTTTCCACGCCGTTGTCATGACCCAAGCCGAAGACTTTGGACACGGGAAGCAGCGGTCCGGACGATGAGATGAGGCTCACCGACATGGTGGCCGCCGCTTCATCGTCCCAGCCATCGGGGAAGCGGAAATGATGCATGACCTCGAGGAACTGCCCCGAACCGACGACGGAAATTGAACCCGAGGTCCCTTCATCAAACCAAATCAACGCCGTGCCCGTTGCCGTGCAAGCGGCGAGTGAGGTCGACGTGATGGGGAGGGAGGCGATGGGACACTGAAGTTTGGATTGCTGCTGGGCGCCCGAAAGGTGGAGTTCAACCAACCACGACGATTGCTTGGCATGCGTCAACGCATCCGTGATGCCCAGGGGTGTGAAGTCAAAAGTCGCGACCGATTCAATCCAATCCAAACCAGGGACCAGGGTGTCGGTTACGTTGTGGACCATCAACTCAAGGGCCTTGACAGAGGCTTGCGATTCCATGTCCATGACGCCCATTGCCACCGACCCGGTTCCGTCGAGGCGAAGCGGCAGCGTGACCGTGCGTTGGCCGAGGGTTGGGATGGCCGATGAGAGGGCATGGTTCAGCCCAAGAACGAGGGGGTGTCCTGCGTTCAGTGACATGCTCACCGCTGCATCATAAGGTGCGAACACGCCGCCGACCAGCAAGTCCTCTGAAGAAAGCGAGGACCCGATGCGAACCTCAACGGTCGCCATGGGCAGGCCAGAAGGACCGTGTTCGGGGGATGCTTGGCGAAGGGCGTTGTTGAGTGAGGTCAATTCGTTGGACGTCAGCGTGATGGTGGCTAAGTCGTTGATGTTGTTCAAGTTGCGGCTGAGAATGTCTTGGCCGTTGACCGCCATGGCGAGGAAGGGGCTGGCAAGCGTGCCCGAGGGTGAGGCAACGGCAAACGAGAAGGCGTCCACACCACGCGTGGGCACCGCCACTTCAAGCGAGGCGGCATTGGCCGGCTCGATGGCGTAGGTCGCCCACATGTCATCGGTGATCAAGGTGTTTTGAAGCCCAAAGACACCGTGACCTGCACCGTCGAGCGACCATTCATTCGCTCCGTCCAGGCCAACGTCGAGCCGAACACCGTCCGGAATCGAGGTGCGAACCAATTCAGCTTCGAAATGATTCCACGTGAACGTCCCACCGCCCGTGGCATTCACCATTCGGAATTGAACCATGTACGCCGGTTGCTGCAACTGCTCCCGACCCACTGCGTCAATGCCCTGCCATGACTGACCGCCGTCCAGGCTGTACTGCAACATCCCTGCACCCGTGTGGCTGCTGTTGGTGTCGATGGCCGAGAATCCACTTCGGACGTGGTACGTATCGGACAGCACCGAAGCGGAACTGGTGATGGCCCCGTTGGACCAACTTCCTCCTTGGAGGGTCCATCCTTCGTCGGTTGGGTCGCTGTCAAACGACTTGTGAAGGTGACCGTTGAGGGACCAACTTCGAATCTCCGAAGTCTCCCCGTCGGGCGCCTCTTTCATGTGGACCTTGAATCGGAGGAGTGGATAGGCCTGCGCATCGATCATGCCCAAATCGGCCCACGTGCTGGTCAACCGCTCGAAACCGGGAACGGGGGTGGACGTCGAAGCGTCAAGCACTTGCCATTCAAACACAGAGCCGGGGTAAATTCGTGCATCCATGTGCAAGAGCCCGTGGGCGAGGTGTTCACCACGACCGAGCAGGGAGGGTCCGAAAACATCCGAGGTCCAGTTCCCCTCGCCGTTGCCGGAGCCCCCGCTTGGGGTGATGACGATGTCGTCCACCCACGCCGTGTCCGAACCGGAATTTACGCTCCCGTCCTTGACGTACTTCCAGGTGAGGGTTTGTGCGGTGGCTGGAATGGTGAAGGCTTGGTTGCCGTTGCTGACGGTGCCGGACCAGCGGTAATTGTAACCGCTGAAGCGAGAACATCCCGTGTTGTCAATGCAGAACAACAAGTAATCGAAACTTCCCTCTGAGGACACGCTGTAGCGGAAGGTTCCGGTGGAGGCGGGAAGTTGAGAAACGTCCAACGTCAATCGAGATTCTTGGTTGTGGCTGATGGAACCTGCCTTCGCCAGCTTGGCTCCGCCGAGTCGAGTGTCGGAAACGATGGCCCAGTTTGAAGATCCCGACGTGGTCCACTCAGGACCAAAACTCCCTGACTCGAAATCGTAGGACCAATCTTGAGGGAGGATCTGAAGTGAGGACTTGTTGACATCCATGCCGTCATACACGGCGTTGAGGTCAAAGTCGCCAACGTCCGTGAGCGAACTGCCCATGGGATTGTTCAGGGTACCTGCCTCGAGATCGACATCAAGCGATTTGATGGCGTGGCCGTCGGGCACACTGACTTCTACACGTTGATTGGCGCCGTCGGGCCATGAGCCGATGGTGAGTGTTTGCAGCTGGCCGAGCGGGGTTGACTCGACGACGGAAGGGGCGGTGAGGGATGGGCTTCCGGCATGGTGGGTTGCAGGGACCAGTGACAAAAGGAAGATGAGAACCAAACCGACGGCCAGCGTGCCCGTGTCACGGCGTGTGCTCATGCCTGCGACACGGCCCCTTCAAGGTCTAAAGGGTTGGGCCCACGAGTCTTGCCCCTTGAGGAGCGAAAGTCAATAGATGGCGAACCTGAGCCAGCACCATGGATGTTGAAGCATTGAAGGCTGAGGCTGGCAAAGCCGCCTGCGATTACGTCACGGAAGGCATGAACGTGGGGCTGGGCACGGGTTCAACCGTCAAGTACACGATCCTCGAACTCGGCCGTCGTGTCACCGAAGAAGGGCTCAGCATCGTTGGGGTTCCGACCTCCATTGCCACGCGTGATTTGGCCTTGGAGGTCGGCATCCCGCTCGCCAACCTTGACGACCTGGCCGGGCTTGATGTCGTCATTGACGGCACCGATGAATTCGACCCGTCGTTTCAACTCATCAAAGGCGGTGGTGCAGCGCTTCTGCGAGAAAAGGTGGTAGCTCAGTCCTCTAAACGGATGGTCGTGGTGGCGGACGACCGAAAACAGGTGAGCACCCTCGGGGCGTTTCCACTTCCCATTGAGGTGACCCCGTTTTCCCACAACACGACCCGGCGGGCCATCGCCGAGGTGTTGGGATGCGAAGTCGTGATGCGGTCATCGGGAGAAGCGTTGCTCACGACCGACAACGGGAATTACATCGCTGACGCCCACACCGGGGCGACCATCACCAACCCGGTTGAGACCGAGGCTGCCCTGTTGGCGCTGGCCGGTGTGGTCCAGGTTGGTCTGTTCAACAACATGTGCGATGTGGTGGTCATGGCTTCCGGCGATGGCATCACCGTCTTGACAAAGCAGGATTGAACAGATTTTCACCATCGGCTTGCATCAAGCGTTAAATAGACGAGGCAGAAGGCAAAGTCGGGCCTGTAGCTTAGTCAGGTAGAGCGACGGACTCTTAATCCGTCGGTCGCGGGTTCGAACCCCGTCAGGCCCGCCACGAATCACCCAGCCAGCGCGCTTCCACCAGTCTGCGGGGAACCGGTCCGAAATTGTGGGAGTCCTCGCTGGCCAACGGGTCGGGGTTGTCCCCAACAAGGAACAGATCACCGTTCGCTTCGATCCTCAGCACCCGTTTAACCATACGGACTTCGGGCTTGAGGGGGTGTGAAACAAGGAGCACATCCCCGGCGTCAAAGGACGCAAGGTCCTGTTGCGTGAACACGAGCACGTCACCGTTTCGGAACGTTGGCCACATGCTGTCCCCTTGGATGCGGACATCCAGGGTGTGGTTCATCGACGACCCTCAGGAGGCACGAATCCAAGGCACGTCTCGTCCCTTGGCGGTCCAGAACATCTGGTGGATGGATTCGCAGGCATCCATCAGTTCTTGAGCGTGATCAGCCGAGACCTCGACCTTACAGGCCGAGCACAACTTGGCAGCGTGCCAGAACGTGTCGTGAAGGTCTGGGATGGCCTCGAGGTGTTGGGGCTTGAAGAAGTCCGTCCACAGCACGAGGAGTTCATCCTTGCACTTCTGAGCCTCTTCTTCCTTTACGGCGGCGTAGCGGGCCATCGTGTTCATGTAAGCAGCCATGGCGACACCGTCGGCGGTATCGGGGCAGGTCATGGCCAGCATCTTCTTGGTCATGGATTGGACGGCTTCGGCGGCAATTCGGGCGCTGGCTGGGTCGTACACACCGCATGGTGCATCACAGTGGGCTTCGGCGACAACAGGGGTCTTCATGGACCGACCCAAAGGCCCGAACCATAAGAACATGATTCTTGATTCACAGGCGACCTCATCGCCCGATGGTGGTGCCTGCTTCACCCCGCAAGGCTTCGAGAACATGGCCGGGTGAGCAGAGGACGCCAATGCCGTCTTCCGTGTTCTCAACGAAGGTGCACAAGGCGTTGACCTTGGGCCCCATGGAACCCTTTGGGAATTCACCCGCCTCGTCCATGCGACCGGCCTCGTCCAGCGAGAGGGATGCGAGGGCTTCCGCCTCTGGTGTTCCATACGAGCGGTAGATGGCATCGGCTGCCGTGCTGATGATCAGCGCATCAGCGCCCAGTTCGGTGGCAAGCAGCGAGGAAAAGTGGTCCTTGTCCACCACCGCTGGAACACCTTGATGATGCTCACCTCGCGCAACCATGGGTATGCCTCCGCCACCGCCGCAAAAGACCACGGCTCGCAAATCGACGAGGTGCCGAATGACGTCAATCTCATGGATGTGAAGTGGAAACGGGCTCGCGACCACCCGGCGAGGACCATGAACGGTTTGCGCGATGTCCCAATCGGCGGACATGACCGTTTCGGCATCGAGCACGGGTCCGACGGGCTTTGTGGGCCAGTGAAACGCTTCGTCCTCAGGATCGACCTCAACATGGGTCAGCACAACGGCCGTCCGCTCTGGTCGGCGGCGACGTCGCAAAATGGCGTTCAATTGCAGGGAAAGTTCGTGACCGATCATTCCTTGCGTCGCAGCCACCCATGCATCCAAGTCGTGGGTGTGTTGCTCGTCCATGGAGAGAAGGTGGCCCACCTGGGGGCCATTTCCGTGCGTGATCACAACGCTCCAATCCATTTCGAGCAGGTCGATGACGTCGCTCATCACTTTGGCGAGCACGTGCGAGGCATCGTCGTGCCCACCGTCCGGGGATTGGAGGGCGTTGCCCCCGAGAGCATAGACGGCTGTCTTCCTCACGGGTACACCTCCCCTTGGACCGTTTTGACACTTTTCACGATACGATGGCCGAGCCCCTGACTTCTGAGGTGCGGTGAGGGAGACATTCACATAGGCAGGGTGGGTGGGAAACGATGGTGAGAGCATGGTCAAGACCACATGGATAGGCGATGTGCAAAAGGGCCAACACGATGGCGAGCAGGTTGAGCTGAAAGGTTGGGTCAAGCGAGCCAGAGGCAACAATAACATCCGATTCATCGTCTTGCGAGACTCGACTGGAACCATTCAGTGCGTCGGAAAGAAAGCCAACATTGGCGAGGAAGCCTTTGACGCCTTGAAGGGCGCACTCATTGAGACGAGCGTCGTCTTCTCCGGAACGGTTCGTGCCGACGAACGCGCCGAAGGCGGGCATGAACTCGACATCACCGCTGTTGAAATCGTTGGACCCGTCAACTCAGAACGTCCCTTCCCCATCACGGAAGCCGACATGCTGGTGGAGGACGAGGACGGCGAGTTGACCTACGGCGGAACCGAACACACGCTCAACCACCGTCACCTGTACCTGAGAACCACGCGCGCCACGACCATGCTCAAACTTCGGAGTTCGGCCTTTGGCGCCATCCATTCCTACTTCCGCGGGCATGATTTCCTGGAGTATCAAGCACCAAATTTCGTGGCCGGTGCCGTTGAGGGCGGCTCAACCTTGTTCGAGGTTCCGTACTTCGGGAAGCAGGCCTACCTGACCCAATCCTGGCAGTTGTACGCAGAGGCTGCCATGCCAGCGCTGGAGCGACTCTACACCATTGCACCCTCGTTCCGTGCGGAAAAATCTCGTACGCGACGGCATCTGACGGAGTTTTGGCACGCTGAAATGGAGATGGCGTGGGCCACCAACGACGACATCATGATGCACGGCGAGGGCGTCGTTCGCCACATCGCAAAGGCCCTGCTTGACGAACGTGAAGATGAACTCACTTACCTCGAGCGGGACCTTGAATTGATCGCCAACTACGCCGACAACCCCTACCCACGAATGCGCTACGACGAAGCCATCGAAATTCTGCAAGGCAAAGGCGTGAACGTCGAATGGGGGCAAGATTTGGATTATTCGAAGGAAAAGGTGCTGACCCAGGACTTCGACGTACCGCATTTCCTGACCCACTACCCCAAAATTGCCAAACCCTTCTATCACCGCGTGGACCCGAGCGACGACAAGTACGTCCTCTGTCATGACCTCCTGGCCCCCGAAGGCTACGGGGAAATCATCGGTGGCGGCGAGCGCACATGGTCCGAAGAAGAAATCCTTCAGCGCATCGACGAGGAAGGAACCCCTCGTGAACCCTACCAATTCTACATCGACGTGCGTTCCTACGGCGGCGTGCCGCACGGCGGCTTCGGCTTGGGGGTCGACCGTGTGGTGAGCTGGCTGGCCGGCGCCACCCACATTCGTGAAGTCATTCCCTTCCCCAGAACGTCGAGGAGGGTCACGCCCTGATCACAACAGCGTCTCGCCGCACATCGGGCACGGCATGCCGGGTATGAACGCACCCAGCAAAAACCCGCAATGAGGGCAAATGGACATCACGTCCTCAACGACCATGGTGGCCCTTTAATCGAGATTCCACATCAAGGTTTTGGCAGCCCAAAGCGGTCACAAATGAGGTCAAGCACCAAACCCAGGTCCTTTTCCTCAATGACATGGCGAGCATGTTCCCGGGGTCGGTCGTCCCACGGGTTGAACAAAATGGAGCATGCCGATTCCTCAAACATGCCAACGTCGCCCATTGAATCGCCGACGGACGCCGTGCCTGCCTTGCTGACACCCAGACGTCGCTGAAGCATCTTGACAATGGCCCCTTTCCCGTTCATTTGAACTTGGTAGCGGCCAAAATCGCCAATACCGGGAGGGGTTTTGCCATCGCCAGACTCCATCAACCAACCGTTGGTGAACACGTGGAGCTTCGAATCCATCCCCCCGCATTGCTCCTGTGCTGTGTGCCGGTCGATACCCCCCCAGCGTCGACGCCAAGGTTGGTCGGCAGGGAATGTGGCAGCGATGTCCCTGGCCGTTTTTTGCAACCCACCGCTCACGATGGCGACGTGGACGCCCAGCTTTAGCAGGTGATCGATCAGACCGTGCCAGCCTTTCATCATCGGCATGCCTTCCATCAAGCCACGGAGACGCTCATCGGTGATGTTGCCGGATGGGGCCGACTTGATCAACGCCAAATCAAGTTTGATCCAATCCCACTCATCAAGGAGCCCTTGATTGTACAGGGCGAAGGACTCATCGTTTGAGATGCCCAACCCATCGTAGACAAATTGCCATGTGGAAAGATGGTCGACGAGGACACGGTCCATGTCGAGGCAGACCAGATACGACATGTGTTCAACGCCCCTTCGGCCAGTTGTATTGGTTTTGGATGCGAGCGACCTGCTTTCCCATGATGTACAGAATGAGCGCCACCATCATGGCAAACAACCCGATAAGGGTCATCGCGATGGTGATGAGGGTCACGCCGATGGAGGTTGAATTCAACTCCGTGAACATGGTCGCGAGGTCCCCGGACAAGCGGTAGCCCAACACAAACAACACCACCCCGGGAATACCGAACAACAGGAGGGGGTGTTTTGATTCCAACATCCAGTAGAAGAGCTGAGCAAAGCGAGATGCCGTTGCTAGGGATTGCCGCTGAGGGAGTTGGATAGGGGCATCCGATTTGATGAATCGCGCTCGCACATCGTCCGATACATCCTCCATCGTGGCCTCGTCGGGAAGTTCGGCGAGGTGAGCCATCCCAGCTTGACTCGCAATGAGATGTCCCATTGATGTTGTAGCGATGACCTGCGGCAGGCTGTCATCACCCGATGCGTCTTCCCGGTACAGGTAGTGGATGTCCCATCCTTCCCGAGCCCTGTTAACACTCAGGGGTAAGGCGGACAATTTCCACATGGAAGTGATGGGCAAAAACAAGGTCAACCCGTCGTTGAGGGAAGCACCGATCGCCGCACGTGCCAGCCCTTGTGGTGTCAAGGCATCATCGTAGCGAATCACTTGGGTCTGCACTTCCTCGGCCAGATGGGTGGTCTCATCGGTCGAACCCGTGTCGAAGAGCACCACATCTTCCGCCACCTCACGGCAGCGAACCACCAACGAGACGATGCGGAGTTCGATGTTCTCACCAACGAGAACAACACGACGGAGGGGGACCTTCACGGAATCGTTCGACCTCTCCAAGGCTATGAAACCTGTTCTCTCTCGCGGCTGGCAAGGGGTGATTCACGCATAGGTTGATGGCCGCCGCCTGCACGGGGAAACCATGCACCACGGGCGACTCCTTGGCGTGGTCGTCCCCGCTCGCAACGAAGAGGAACACATCGAGGCTGTGTTGGCCACCCTTCCTGACATGGTTGATTTGGCCGTGGTGGTCAACGACGGGTCCGGAGACAGGACGGGGGTGCTTGCAAGCCAAGCAGATGCGCCGTGTAAGGTCGTGGTTTTGGAGGGGAACGGCGACGGCGTGGGCGCCTCCATCGACCGAGGTCATCAGCATCTTCTGAGCACGTGGGATGCTCCCTTCATCAGCGTGGTGATGGCAGGGGACGGACAGATGAACCCTGACGACATGAAGGCCTTGATTCAACCCATTGTGGCCAATGAAGCGGACCACGTCAAGGGAAACCGGAACCTCCACCCCGACGGATACAACCGAATGCCAAAACAGCGGCAACGGGCGACGGCGGTGCTCTCATGGTTCACGACCCTCGCTGCCGGACAACCCATCGGCGACCCGCAATGCGGATACACGGCCACGTCCTCAGGGGTGCTGAAATCCTGGGACTGGGAACGGTCCTGGGCGGGCTATGGTTATCCCAATTTTTGGTTGATCAACCTCGCGAAGAAGGGTTATCGCTTGGCGGAAGTACCGGTACAATCAATCTATAGAAACGAGACAAGCGGCATCCAACCCCTCGCATTCTTCCTCAGCGTTGGTTGGATGATGGCCGTTGAACATCACCGGAGGAACCTCACGTGGCTCAGCCCTCGGCAACTCACACCACACACCCTCTTTGCCCTGATGGCCTACCTGTTGGGATGGTCTGCTGCCCTCCCGTTCCTCAGCAATGATTTGGAGGTTGAGCTGGT
>JBMZXF010000014.1:0-32479 GCA_049627345.1 Candidatus Poseidonia sp.
CTGAACTGTATGCATACGAGACAACGAACAACTCGACATGGCTCGCAGCAGACATCCGACCCGGGGTTGCAGGAAGTGCACCTTCAGGAATGGTTGTATTAGGAACACGAGTTTACCTGCAAGCAACATCAGGACAACATTTCGAAATGTGGGCTTATGAGGTCACCAACTCGTCATTCTGGGAGGTCACCGATATACAATCAACATCTGGAACGGGTGGACCAAACGAGCTCACTGTTCGTGGAAACACCGTCTTTTTCTCAGCAAATGATGGGACGACCGGTGAAGAATTGTGGGCATACAATTCGATTAATCAAACCACATGGCAAGTGATTGATTTGAATCCTGGTTCGGGAGGTAACATCTACAAAATTCATGTCCATGAGACCAATGTTTACTTCTCAGCGGATGACGGTACTAATGGCATCGAATTGTGGCGGCTTCTCTTCTCACGAACCGTCACCTATGTATGACCATCCTCCGGGATGTCGAAGATCGCTTGGAAACCCGGCATCAGTGCACCAGTTGAGGGTTTCACGACCTGTGTCCACCGCTTTGCTCATAGATTGAGTCGGCGGACAAGGGGGTATGGGCTTCAAGCGCGTGCTGATTGCCAACCGCGGCGAAATCGCTCTCCGTATCCTTCGC
The DNA here is from genome assembly GCA_049627345.1 of Candidatus Poseidonia sp. Classification (GTDB taxonomy): domain Archaea; phylum Thermoplasmatota; class Poseidoniia; order Poseidoniales; family Poseidoniaceae; genus Poseidonia. The sequence continues at coordinate 649 of JBMZXF010000014.1, forward strand.
ACCCTCCGAGACATGGGTATTGAGGTGGCCATCATTCACGGCCGTGAAGACCGTTTGTCGCTTCCCGTCCAAATGGCGGACATCGCCTACCCTAACTACCGAACCAACCCGCTTGATTCCTACTTGGACATCGAAGCCGTTGTGCAAGCCGCCAAGGAACTCGAATGCGACGCTGTTCACCCCGGCTACGGCTTTTTGGCCGAGAACGCCGCCTTCGTTGCTCGCCTCGAGGAAGAAGGCATCACGTTCATCGGCCCAGCCTCGGGCGTGATCACGCTGCTTGGCGACAAAATTGAGGCTCGCGCAGCGATGGAAGCCGCGGGGTTGCCCACGGCCAAAGGTTCCTCCGAACCCATCGCCAGCGCCGAGGTCGCCAGTGCGCTTGCGGATGAAATCGGCTACCCCGTCATCATCAAGGCGGCCGCCGGCGGTGGTGGCATCGGCATGCAGATCGTTCAGCAGGCCGACGAGTTCGAGAGTGCGCTCAAGCTTTGTCAGTCGCGTGCGAAGTCGGCCTTCGGCGACGAGCGTGTCTTCGTCGAGAAGTACATCCAGGGCGCGCAGCACGTCGAATTCCAAGTCTTGGCCGACGGCAAGAAGGCCATCCATTTCGGCGAGCGCTTCTGTTCCATTCAACGCCGTCACCAGAAGTTGGTCGAAGAAGGGCCTTGGCTGACCGATGAGAAGCGAGCGGAAATCGGTGCTTTGGTCTGCAAGGGTGCTGAAGCCGTGGGCTACAAGGGCCTGGCCACCTTTGAGTTCCTTCGGGACGCCAACGGCGATTTCTACTTCCTCGAGGTCAATCCTCGTGTTCAGGTCGAGCACACGGTCACCGAACTCATCACCGGTCACAACCTCGTGGAACTCGGTATCCGAGTCGCTCAGGGTGAAGCCTTGCCGATGGAGCAAGAGGACATCACTTGGCGAGGCCATGCCATTCAATGCCGATTGAACGCCGAGGACCCGCGTGAATTTGTTCCCAGTCCTGGCCGCCTTTGGGAGTGTCACTTCCCCAGCGGATTTGGAATTCGCTGCGATACGCACGCCCATCCAGGCTACGAGATGCCGGGCTGTTTTGATTCCCTGCTGGCCAAACTGTTGGTGTGGGGTCGGGACCGTGAAGACGCCGTCCGTCGCATGAAAACCGCGCTGGATGAAACGATGATCACGGGCGTTGAACACCTCATTCCGCTGCATCGCCGCATCATGGACGAGGAAGATTTCAACAACGGCGACATTACGATTCAGTACATCGACATGCACCAAGAATTGCTGGGGTGAGCGAACATGAGCGTCCTGATCGTTGGTAGCATCGCATACGATTCGGTGGAATCGCCCGCCGGTTCCGTCGACAGGGCACTCGGAGGTTCGGCCACCTACGGCGGCCTCTCATGCCGATTCGTTCAGTCCCTCCACGGTTCGGGCACCACCGGTTTGGTCGGTGTCGTAGGCGAAGATTTCGCACCCGAAGACCGAACGTTGCTCGCTTCGGCCGGGTTAAACCTCGAAGGATTGGAAGTCGCACCCGGTGAGACCTTCCGTTGGGAAGGCGCCTACCAGGGCTCGATGGCCGAGGCAGAAACTCGTGCCACCTACCTCAACGTGTTCGAACATTTCCAGCCGGCGGTCCCCGACGGGCTTCAGGCACCGGCGGTCTTGTTCTGTGCCAACTTGCACCCGGAGATTCAGCGGAGCGTGATCGACCAAACCGAGGCCAAGCGATTGACCATGCTCGATTCCATGAACCTGTGGATCACCATCGCCAAGCCATCGCTGCTCGAGGTCATGGGTGCTGTTGACCTTGTCATCATCAACGACGGCGAGGCTCGCATGCTGACGGGCGACGACAACCTCATTCGAGCCATGCATACGTTGGCCGAGCAAACGAACACGCCGACCCTGATCGTCAAGCGTGGTGAACACGGCGTGGTCGCCCTCCACAACGGTGCAATGCTCGCTTTGCCCGCCGTGCCCACGGCGGCCGTGGTTGACCCCACGGGATGCGGCGATACCTTCGCTGGGGCGTTGGCAGCCCACCTCTCAGGAGGCGAGGGCGCCGTCAGCCTTGACGAACTTCGTGAAGGGTTGATGGGCGCCACCGTGATGGCGAGTTTTACCCTCGAAGCGTTTGGTACAGGGGCGCTCACCAACGTCAGTGAGAGCGATTATCTGCAGCGGCTCGCCGAATACAAGGCCATGCTTGGCCACTGATCACTCGTCGTCCAAGCGAGGGACGTGAACGGTTTCGTCTTCCGCCGTACTGGAGCGAAGGTCACTGAAGGACATGGACGCCAAGCGACCTTCCTCGGACTGGCTGAGTTCGTTGGCGGTCGCGAGAAGTTGCGTCCCGATTTCGCTGAGGCGTGCGGCTTCTTCGGGTGCCATCACGCCCCCTTCCTCAGATGACAGGGAATTCATGACGTGTTGCGTGCGGTTGGGCGGTGTGGAGGCTTCGGTCTGCTCTCGAAGCGCACCCGAGGTCTCCGTGGTCGCATACGGGCTTGGCCGGACGAAGGTTGAAGCGCGCTCAAGCACGCTGCTCGAGGTGTCTCGGATTCGGGAAAACACTGTTCCTCCCCGCCGTGCTTTGGGCCGCAAAGTTTCGGTTCGGCGTGGGCGGAATGGCGAATCTTCGATGGTGGTGGGCGTTTTTGGCCTCAGCAGCGTTGGTGTTTGTTCCACGGGAGACGGCCCAGCTTGGGGTGCGCCCTGGATGCCCTCCTGTACTTCTTCCACGTCGTCCAAGAGGCCGTCCAGCATGTCTGCATCCAGCACGAGGTCGTCCTCGGTCGGCTCAGGCTCTTCAGGTGGCTGCTGACCGGGGATGTGGGCGCCGTACTGATTGAGAAACGACGGGAAGAAGGAACCGGATCCATGTTGCTGAATTCCCTGGTACATGGGCGGCGTGGGATGGGGGATCAGCACCGGATTGTTCACGGGTGCGGGACGGTGGTTAGGGGGGTAGGCCGTGGTCTGCACGGCACCGTGAACAGGTTGGAAACTGGAAATGTAGCCAACAACAGGCTGAGGGGGCGCAGGCTCAGGTTCGAGCGTTGGCATCCATTCGGGCTCAATCTCCCGTTGTTGTTCGACGGGTTCGATGCCTTCGTCAGCGGCCAGGAAGCGCTCGAGGGCTTGCGGTGCTTGGAGCGGATTGGGCAACAGTGGGGCGGGTGGGACCTGTGCCTCTCGCCATGAAGTGCCGCCTTCCGCCTCGATGGCTTGCAGTTTGGCTCGTACCTCGGCCATTGAATTGTTGTTGGCGAGATGATGGAACATGAAGCTGAGACGGTTGAGGTCCCGTTCGTTGCCGAACAGAACATGGGAGTCTCCCGAGGAGGTGTGAATGCTCAGGGTGGGTTTTCGCGTCAAAAACCGGCCGACGATGAGGGCGCTTCCTGCACCGATGAAGCCCAGCCTGTAGGTGGGCGGCACCACCAGCCGATAGCCAATCCAGACCAAGGCCAGGCCGAGCACCACCAACCACGGAGGGACGAGGTTCGTGGAGTGGTGGCGCATGGTGGTGATGGCCTGAAGTCGCATGTCCACGGTGGCGTTCCGCTTGCCTTCGATGCTCAGCATGCGCTCATCCAAGGTGATTTTCACCCGTTCTGAAGGCTCTGCCAACCGGAGGGACAGAAAGATTTCCTGTTCCATCTCGCTGGTTGGTGCAGTCCCCTGCCCAATCTCGCGCATCCCAAATCCGAGCCGGTCGTTTGGGGTTATCAAACCACCGATGATGGTCCGGCATGACCGCAGGAATAAGCGGCGTGGGGTCGGACGCCGTCAGACGTCGTCTCGCACCAAAACGGCCGAACCCATGATGCGGGGTTTTGAGTCGAGTTGGGCGATGAGCACCGAGGGCGGGTTGTCCTTTCGGATGAACAAGGGCTGGTCCCAATCGACCACCAGCGATTCACCGGATGCATCGGCCACACGACCCACGACAAACTGCAGGTCCACGCTGGCGTGAATCACGTCGCCTTTGGCGAGCACCCGCTTTTGGAACGGCGAAATCGTCAGTTGGACGGTCGACCGTTGATGCTGTTCAACGGCCAGTGGCACGGAGATGTTGGCTCGCTTGTCCTCCACCGGTGGATGTACGATGATGGTGCCTCCCGTCAGGTGTTCTTCTTTGGCGTTGCGAAGCGCCAGACCGACTCGGTCGCCTGCGCTGGCCACCTCGACATCGTCGTCCATGACCTGGAGCGATTTGGCGTTCCCTGTACCGTTGGCCGGCAGGAGCAACACCTCGTCGTGGACGTTGACCTTGCCGGATTGAACGTAGCCGATGGCCACCAAACCGATGCCTTTGACGTTGAAGTGCTGGTCAACGGGGAGCACGAGGGGGGCGTTGGCGTTGGCTTCCAATACCCCTTGGATCTCGTCCATCAGGGCGTACATGCGCTCGCGAAGGTGGACGCCGTCGTTGCGTTCAAACGTCCACGATTCAAGTCCGGCCTGTTTGAACAGCATCTTGACTTGGTCCTCGTCGACCCAACCGCCTTCAGGCGGATTCACCACGGCCAAGCCTCGCTTGATGCCAGCGCTGGCAAACGCGACCAAGACCTCACCCAGCGAGGCGTCCACGGAGGTCACCTCGATGATCCCGGCGTGAGAGGTCGACAGGGCGTTGAGGAACGGAGGGAGCCGCTCGGGGTATTTGGCGGGACGAATGAGCGAGAGAATGCGTGCGCCGTCCGGGCCGCTCTCTTTGTTCACGTAGGTGTGGACGTCCCGTTGGTCAGCCGCTTTGGCGATGCTTCGAGCCAGTTCATCGGAGGCGATCACAGCGACGTTGAGCACGACCATGAAGCGCCGAGATGGCAGCGATTGAAGAACCAATGGGTGCCTAGGCTTCTCGCTTGGCTTTCTGTGCCAGCATGTTGTCCCGAATGGCCTTGGCCTTGGCCCACTCGGCTTGCTCCTCCTCGGATTCGGGGGTGAATTGAGGTACGGGGATGGGTCGCATCATGGAATCAATGGCGACGAAAAAGAAGTAGCCTTCGCAGATGATGCTTTTCTCCCACGTCGCTTTGCTCATCGTGTAGGCCGTCACTTTGGTGCACGCCGTGTGGCTGCTGGTGTAGACCACTTGCCCGGACACCTCGAGAAGATCGCCCTGCCGTGCCGGAGCGATGAAGGTCAGCGTGTCGATGGAGATGGTGACGAATTCCCGATGCGCAAACTTCGCGCAAGCGATGCCTCCCGCTTTGTCCATCAGCGAAAGAAGTCGACCGCCAAAGAGGGTATTGTAGGCGTTCGTGTCCTGCGGAAACACTTCTTCGATGAGGGTCACCGGTTCGGTTGAGTAGGGTTCCATGGTCCTTCCAAGGCGTTCACCCTCATAACTCATCTTGACGAGGTGAGGGAGATATGCAGAAAACGGGGAGGATGTCTTGAAAGCGACGAGATTTTAGGGGGACAAACCTTCGCAGAGGCGCAGGTGACACCATGTCAAATCAAACGCACCCGAAAACAAAGCCAATTTTCCTGATGTTGTTGATGCTTCTCGCTCCGTTTGCCTCCGCCAACGTTACCACGTTCGCTGACGGCAGTTCGGAGGTTGACATCGAAATTCGAGACGGCAACGACCTCGAGAATCTGGTCGATGGCGCCATCAACCTTCCCGACGGTGAAACGGTCACCGGGGCTTCGATGATCATCCACACCCAGATGGTTGAGCACGGCGCTCACTCCCGCATCGACGCAGAAATTGATGTTGGAAGCGGGCCCGGGGTGCGTGTTTGGAACCCCCAATACAACAACCAACTCACGGATTTTTCCGATGAATCCCTCTTCCAATACGAGGACGGAAATCAAGCGACGGCCATTTCTCTGGTTTCCGAAGGCTTCCTTACTGATTTCGAAGGTACCCCTGCAGGCTTCACCGATTCAACGGACCCCGTCCTCATGCCGTCCAGCGGCATCGGCTGGGAGCACGGTTCGCTCTCAACGACCGACATTCCCGGCGGCTGCGCATCTGGACAAGAGTGCTGGGGCACCAACCTCGCCGACACCAACTACACCGACGACAACGACGACGGTAACACCCCACCTTCCTACCTGCCGTTCACCGTCTCCATGACGAGTGCTGAATTGTTTGTCGACCCGCTCCTCAAGAGCAAGACGGCGTACTTCGACTCCTGGCACAACCTCGAGACGTCGCTCGGTTCCCAACAGAACAGCAAGCGCTTCTCGGACTGCGCCTACCTTGAAATCCGCTCCTCGCCAAATCCCGGTTTCCCACCCGACAACACCGGCTTCGAGTACATCGCCATCGACCAGCAAGCCAGCACCGGTTTGGTGTACGGCACCAACTACGCCCAAGGCGGGGGGGGGGCCTCTGGAAGCAACTGGGACGGAAAGATCACCAGCAACTGCGGTGGCCTGCAAAACGGCAGCCAGTGGGAGTGGGGCCTTGCAGGTTCCTCCACCACGGCCCAGAACCCCACGGGCTGGACCAACATCGCCGTCGACCTGACGGATTACATCGACGAGTACGTCCAACTTCGCTTCGTCCTCGACCACACCGCACGTTCCGCTATGAACATTGACGACAACATGTCGGGCTGGTACGTCGACAACTTCCGACTGGGCGACCTCTTGCCTCAGAGCGCCAGCATGACCGTTCGCGGCATGACGCCGTCAACCTTGGGTGGCGAAAACCATCCCAACGGCTACGGCATTTTGACCGTTGAAGCCGAGACGTCCCTTTCTGCTACGCTGACCGTTGACGTTCTCGACACCAACAACAACCCCGTCACGGGCAAGGACGGCTCCATGATGACCGGCCTTTCGGGTGACATCATTGAATTGTGGAACATCGATACGGCGGACTACCGTGCTGTCAACCTGAAATTCAACTTCGACTCGGGTCCCGACCGACTCTCAACACCGGTTCTCCATGGTTTCAGCATCGGTTCCCGCGTGGGAACTGGCTTCAACTTCTCGGCGATTGGCCCTTTTCAAATCGACGGCGGGATTTGGCAAACGATGGGCGGTGGAGAGCCCATGATCTACGTTCCAAACCTGATACGGGACGCCTACAGCCCTGCACTCGAGCGCAGCAAGTTCAGTTACCCCATCACCGCCATGACGCCGGTCATCCAAGACGACTGCAGCGAATCCCCGTCCATTGAGATCATGCCCACCGGCCAAACCACCAGGGTCAGCGTCGAAGACGGCGTGAGGTCCACCTTTGACGAACCGTTGTTCGGCTTCAACGCCGTGACGTCGTACCAAGGACCGTGTGACGTCGGTGGAATTTGGTTTGACTTGGAATTTGGACACCACGCCGAGAACGTTGTCATCGACGTGGCCAACGACGGCGACGTCGACTACGGTTTCACCGAGCCCGCGTTTGACATGTTCGGTCGTCAAACCAAATTTGTCTCGGGCACCGTTGACGGTGTCAACTACGCTGCCGATGATGCTACCCTCACCCTTGGCGTGAACGGGCAAGCGACCGGCGGCTTCTTCCTCCTGCCCGAAGGGGCCGACATTACGGCCGCAGATTTCGGTATGGACCAAATTTCCATCCGCTCGAACAGTGACCCGACCGAGGGCTTCGAACTCTCGCTCATGGCCGGCTCCCAATCCGTTGTGCTCGGCGACATGCCCAACAGCACCACGCTGGTTCAGGAGATGCTCAACCAGCCCATGGACTTCGTCGGCGCTCTGAAGAGCCTGATGACCAATCCTTCCGTTGCGGGCACGCATCAGGACGAGTTTGGCCGCTACTGGGTCATGTTCCGCTTCATGGTTGACTCGCCGAACGCCTCGTCAGGAACCAAGCTGGACCTCGTCGACCTCGACATCGTCTACGATTACGCCACCACCCTCGACGAGACCGACGGCTTCGACATTGAACTCAACCAGGGCGTTGCCCTATGGACCGGCGGCGCAACCGCAACCGTTCCTGTCGCCGTGTACAGTTCCACCGGTGGCGGCGTGATGCTGAGTGACCTGAGCGTCTCGTCCAGCACCGGCTACAGCAACACGCTGACCCTCACCGACAACCCGGTTGGCCTGTACCCGAACGGCGACATCTACGAAGTGGTCACCACGCACGCCGTTGACCCCTTGACCGGCGCTGCACTGGCTGAGGCCTGGCTGACCTTCGAGTCCGAATCTGGCTACATCAAACTCTCGTGGAGCGACTTCATGTCCTTCGCTGAAGCCAGTGACGAGCACGACCACATCCAACTTGAGTCCACGTCCTCGGTGGCGGACATCACCAACGGCAAGGAGATCACCTGGCACTTCCGTGTCAACCCAACCTGGGATGATACGCCTGCCGTTCGCATGTACGCTGGTCTCACGGCCACCAACGGTGTCAACGGTCTTCCCGACGCTGTGTTGCTCGAACCCTCGGTCGGCAACGCCGTTGAAAACGATGCGGGCATCACCTCTTTCGAGTTGCAAAACAGCATCGGTGCACCGCAGTCCTTGAGTGGAGCTGAATCGGGACAAGACATCAACCTCATCGGCCAAATCCGCCTTGAGGACCTGAACGAAGCACCCGACCCCTCCTCCTACTTCCTCACGCTTGAATTGAAGCACGTCAACACGACCGACGGCAACATCACCGTGGAGTGGGAAGAGGTGGCGAACCGCTCTGGCGTCATCGGCGGCGACTTCAACTGGAACGTTGACCTTGGTGCTGCAGCGGGCAGCGAAACCTACCGCTTCGCAGCACGTGGGTACGACGGCGGTGAACTGCTGTGCCCGCCTTCGCAGTACAACCCCGACGAAACCTGCGCCATTCCGTTCGACATCACCATTGACACCTACGAGCCGAACCTGCTCGACCTTCAGGTGCTCAGCCCCGGAACCGACGCCAACGTCGACTCCAACTGGCGAACCCTGCTTGACGACACCTGGGTGGTTCCTCAGGCGAACCAGCAAATTCGCATGTCGAGCCAAGACCTGCCAAGCCCGCCGGCTACCCTTGACCTCCACCTTTGGGTTGAGAACGACCACGATGCGAACAGCGACGGTCTTCCCGATGCAGATGAATACATCACCATCACGCTCAACGGCGACGGCGAAGCACCAACGGCCAACTATTCTGGCAACTACAACGACTTGGCCAACGAAGGTCTGGAAGGCAAGGTATCGCTCTGGATTGAAGGTTACGACCTCGCAGGCAACCCCATCGACGGTGGCGGGCCTGGCTTTGACAACGACCAGGTCACCTACGTGTCGATGTCGTCCAAGACGCCGGTGATTCGCAACTTCTTCATCGAGGACTCAAAGGGAAGCAGTTTCCTGAACTCCAACGAACTTCAGTGGGACGGCACGTGGAACCAAACCATGTACGCCGGCAACACCTACCACCTCATCCTTGAGGCCAGCGACGACAACGGTTGGCGAGACGTTGACTTCTTCCAAGTTAACCTCGACAAGACTGCTGATGACATGACCGTGTGGTACTTCCCACGCAACCAAACCGCGTGGACCGACAGCCCACACATCGACATCGTGTACGACGAGGACGTCGCACCGACCATGTTGACCATGGACAACACGGCCCTCATCGACCCCTTCGAATCCGACTTCATTCTGAACATCCCAATTCGAATCGACTGGGGCATCGTTGGTCTTGACGGCAAGGACATTGAGCCCAAGTTGCAGATGCAGGACCTTGACAACCCGCTCTACACGATGCTTTCGGGTGTCCCGGGCCGCTACATCCAGATTTGGCGATACAGCGACGGCATTCAACTTGACTTCCGAACCGACGAGGTGAACAACCTCATGGTCACCCCGATGTTTGAAGACGCCAGTGCACCGTTCACCAGCGACGTCCGTCAAGGCTTCATCTTTGCCGGCGACACCGTGCAGTTCACCGGTCAGTTTGCGTTCCGCGAGGGTATCTTTGACAGCGTCTACATCAACCCCGAAGTTGAACTGACGCTGGAGATCACCCGTGCGGATGCTGCAGAGGATTTCAACAAGGGCTACATCGCCACACCCGGCGAGGTCATCACGCACACCTTCACCGGTGGTGTGTTTGACATCAACATCACAGCACCTGTGTTCACCAACGAATACACCTACACGTACAAGCTCATCAACCTGCCCGACGGAGCTGAAGACTTCACGGCAGCGCTTTGCGCCACGTCGACCTCCTACGGTTGCGGCGAGTTCACCCTGAAGGTTGACCGAACCCCTCCCGAGGTGTTGCCCAACACGTGGCTTGCTGAGAAGGGTGCCCTGCCGACCGGTGCGGACGACCGCATCATCGCCAACACCCTGTCCACGGCCAACTACCACTGCGTTGACATTCAGGCCCAAATCAAGGAGCAGGAAGCCATGTTCCCCGGCGATCTTCAAGTCAACTGGATGTTCTACAGCAACACCATTGACTACACGCCGTGGTCCGAATACGCCGAATACTTCGGATTCGAACCTTCCTCGGCCACGTTGTCGTTGAGCACCCTCAGCGGTGGCTACCTGGCAACGGCAACCTGCCTTGACCTGTGGCCCCTGTCCGACAACGAGCCACGTGTCTTTGACGCCGAGGTCAACGAAGCCAACCAGCCCACGGTCGTGTTCTGGATTTCAGGCGCTGACTCCGCCGGTTCGACCGTCCGCTTGGGCGGTGGAGCGCAGGAGGACGGTAGCGTGCTGCCCATCTTCTCCGGTCAGGCCCAGCACAAGTCCGAATACACCTTCATCGAAGAGAAGGCCACGTTCGAGATTCAGGACGTGCTCCTGAGTGAAGACCCACGTGTTGGCGAGAGCATGAAACTCCGCATCAAGGTCAAGAACACCGGTTCGATGGCCGGCGTGGCCGATTTGGTCATCAAGTCGGTGACCGATGGCGGTACCCCGGTGGTTGAAGACACGGTCTCAACGCCCGAACTGGGCATTCAAGAAGTGAGCGACTGGGTTGAAGTCACCCTCGCTCCGTTTGCCGCTCAAACCACGGGCATGTACTACACCATCAGCCTCAACGGTTCCAGCGAGAGCATCTACGATGGTTCCCAAGGCCAGTGGGCCGACGTGTTCAACGTCAAGGTGCAGGCAGAAGAGGACGATTCCAACCTGTTGCTCATCGTCATCATCTTGGTCGCCGTGGTCGGCGTCCTCGGTACGCTGGTCTTCGTGCTCGCCCGTCGGGGCGGCGGTGCCTCCATGCTTGACGATGAATACGAGGAAGAGGACGATGATGAGGGCTATGGCGAAACCAAGGTCCTTGCACAGATCCCTGCCGATGTTGATCCCGAGATGGCACGAGCCATGCAGCAGTTCCCGCAGTGGACTCAAGAAGAAATCCAAGGCTACTTTGACCAAGGATGGAACATTGAGTCCCTTCAGGACTGGGTCAACAACCAGTGAGGCCCCTGCATGTCCTCGTTGTGGACCGATACGGTCTGGGAGGACCCTGACGGCGGACGCGTCATCGTTCACGGCACGATGCCAACCGTGGTGTACCCCAACGCCATGCGGCCACGGGCGACCTGGCACGGTCTGGCGCTGCTCGAATCGCCCGATGTCGTCGACCTGTGGATTCAGGAAGAAGCGGATGAAGCGGAATCACAAGGCATCAACCTCACGCATGCGCTGCTCTCCGGCGGGGCTTTCGGCAAATACATCGAAGGCATCGAGACGCTTGAGGGCCTTCAGGGCGGCCGTTTTCCCGATCCTGAACCTCGTCGTCTCCAACGAAACGCCGACCGACACGGCCGGGCGGTCTTCTTTATCGAACCCCTGGCCGATGATGAGGACTGGGGCGATTATCTGACCCAGGAAGCCAGAGCTGTCTCCCACTGGCGCAAATTACTTGGCATGGTCCGCGTGGGGAAGCGATGGAAAAAGAGCGTCAAGCAACATCTGTTCAACGCCCAACCACCCCCGAAGGGGCAATCCGTGGACTATTCGACAGCGAGCGTGTTGGCCGCTGCGTGGTGGGAACTCTCCGAGTGGTTGAGCACGCCCGCTCTCGCGGGCCGCCGCGATGAGCGCTACGCTGCGCGTGTACGGGGCGCCCTTGCCTCGCTTCGGTCCTACCTTGGGGATGACGCCACCCTGCTGCTCGTGGTTCACCAGCCTCACGCAGCGGCCATGGTGAAGGCGCTGGATGCAAACACGACGGTGGAGGAGATTTCATCAACAGCCGCTACCTCCACCCACACGGAGGAAGAGTGAGATGGCCACTGGAAGCATTGACGTACGCGTTGAAAACCAACTCGTCCGGTTTGTCTGTCCAACGCCCCTCAACCACGATCGTGTGGTCGCCGAGGTCGGCGGTCAACGCAACAGTGGCGTGGTGATCAAAGCGATGGATCGGCCACGAGCCACCCTCGTCATCGACGAAGAGGGGCGCATCGTCGTTCACGGTACGCACCGCGTCGAAGCGGCTCGTGCCGCCGCCAAGGAACTGCTCCTCCGCATGGGCATGGATGACAGCGGTTTGGTGGCCGAGATGGGCCCTGTCGTTGTCTCGTTCCAGTTTGAGCAGTCCGTCAACCTCGAAGCCATCCCGGCCTCACTCCCCTCGGGTTCGGCCGAATACGATGCACGCTTGGGATGCACGACGCTGACCGATACTCGCCACAGCCTGACCGTTCAGATTTGGCCCAACGGAAAGTGTGTCGTTGCCGACGCACGACACCCCAACATGGTGGCGATGGCCGCTGTCTATTGGAAGGGTGTGTTTGCCGAGCGAGGATGGTTCGTGCAACGAATTTGAGGGGCTCGCATGGTCTACGACGGTCCGATTTTGGACAACCATTTCCACCTCAATCGCCGAGGGTTGTACCTGGATGCCGCTCGTGCGTTCCAACGGGTTGGTGGGACGGACATTGTGCTGGTTCACTGCCCTGATTTCACTGCACCACCTGAAACGCTGGCGGGTCATGAAGCGGCGTACAGGGACACCGTCGCCATGGCGCAATCGGTTCGGGAGGACGTTGGCTTGGGCGTTCGTGTGGTGCTTGGCCCTCACCCAGCGGCCTTCGCGCATCAGTTTGAGCGGTGGGTCGGCGATGAGGGTGCTGCTGGTAAGGATCGTGCGGTCGAGAATTACCGCCACAGCATCGAGGCCGCCCTCGCGTTGGTTCACGAAGGTCACGCCCACGCCATCGGCGAAGTCGGAAGGCCCCACTGGCCTGTATCCGATGAAATCTGGGACCTTTCCAATGAGTTGCTGGACGAAACCATGCACCTCGCTGCCCAAGAGGGTATCCCGCTGCAACTGCACGTGGAAGGTGAGAGCGATGACACCTACCCCGACCTTGCCAAGCGAGCACTACGCCAGGGCATGGACTTGAAAAAACTCGTCCGGCACTACTCGCCACCGGATGTGCGGACGGAGAACACGCACGGCCTCACGCCCAGTGTGTTGTGCGGGAAGGGGGCGCTTGAGCGCTTGGTGGAGACGCACGAGAAAGCCAAGCACGGTTTTTTCCTCGAGACCGACTACATGGACGACCCCAGGCGGCCGGGCGCGGTTCTCGGGCCCAAAACCGTGCCAAAGCGAACACAACAACTGCTCGAGGCCGGCGTGGACGAGGAGGTCATGTGGAACACCCACAGTGAATTGCCGGCTGCGGTGTACGGGCCGTGAGGATGGATGTGGAACACCACCCTCTTCACCGCAACGCCCCATCACATTCATGAAAGAGAATCAACACGTAGAGGCAGGAGGGAGTTGTTGATGCGACGCCAACTTGGTTCACTGCTCACAGCGCTGTTGCTGTGTTGCCTTCTCCCTGTCGCCGCTGCGCAGACGCCCACGGCACCGGGCGTTGAAATCGATTGCGACGACAAGCAACCGGAACTCAATGTCCACCCCCTCAACGACCCCGTGGTCGAAATTACTTGCACCGTGAAGAACCCCTCTTCGTTTGAAGAAACGATCAGCGTCGAAAAGGAATGGGACGGTCTAGAGGTTGACATGATGCTTGAGGAGGACACCTTCACGCTCGGCCCCGATGAAGAAGAAGACTTCACGGTTACCTTTTCCGGTCAAACTCGCCTTTCTGCTGCGCTCTCCTATGATTTCACCCTTTCAGCCACGGTCACCAACGTCGGCATGCTGGACTGGCCCGAGGCCCTCGCCTCCAACGCCACCGTGAGCGGTGACCTGAACATCGCCACCTTTGGCATGGTTGACCTTGATGTTTCTGACAAGAGCACCCGAACCATGGCCGAGGGCGATGAAGTCAAGATCAACTTCCAGTTCCAGAACAACGGCAACGATGACGACAAAATTCGTGTGACCATCACCAACGCCGCTGAATTGGAAGCAGCCGGCTTCTCTTTCCCGGGTGGCACCTTTGTGGCTGAGGATGTGGCAGAGGACGGCGTCTCCACGGTGAGGGAATTGTCCGTCCGGGCCCCTTCTGAAATCCTTGAGGACGCTCGCTATCAAATCACCTTCCAGGCTCAAAGCGAAAACGACGACGAGGCCCCTGTCAGTGAAACCAGCATCTCGCTCCAACTCGAAGCCAGTGCTGCGGCAGGTGGCTTGGGAGGTGGTTTGGAAGAGGTGGACAAGGACACCCTCGTCATGTACGGCAGCATCGGTGCAGCAGTCTTGTTCGGCTTGATCTTCGTTGTTGCGCTCGCTCGAACCTTGCGTCGCCGTGCGAACGCCCAACCGACCTACGTCCCACCGGTTGAACTTGAGGACGATGAAGACGAGGATGACGATCTTGATTTCTCTGAACTTGACGATTTGTTCTCTGATGACGAAGCGGATGAGTTCGACGACGTTTTCGCCGACCTTTGAGGGCCAATTTTGGCCCTTCGCCTCAACGCCTCAACTCGGCCGATGTGACACGATTTCATGAGGAACACTCAAAGGCTTGGTGTAGCGCACTACACCTAATCCCCACGGAGGTTTTTCATGCTCGGTCTAGAAGGAAAAACGGCCTTTGTGTTTGGCGTTGCCAGTGAAGATTCCATCGCATGGGCGATTTGCAAGCAGTTGGCTGCTGCTGGGGTCACCCTGTATTTGGGGTATCAGAAGCGATTCATGAGTCGTGTGTTCAAGCTCAAGGACCAACTCCCCGCTATCGGGGGATTCTATCCGCTCGACGTTGCTTCGGACGCCACAACGCAGGAATTCTTCACGGCCTTTGCCGCCGAACACCCCGGCAAAAAAGCCGACATTCTGGTTCACGCCATCGGCTTTGCGCCTCGTGCTTGCTTTGACCGACCGGTCCTGTTTGTCGAAGACGAGGACATCAACACGGCCATGACCATCTCTGCCAACTCACTGCAGCGCTGCCTCAAGCACGCCCTGCCCTACCTCAATCCGGGCTCCTCCACCATCACGCTGACCTACGCTGCCTCCAATCGCTTTGTCCCCAGCTACGGCATCATGTCCATGGCCAAGGCCGCCCTTGAGTGTTGGACCCGTGAATTGGCCTGCCATCTCGGGCCGGAGGGTCATCGTGTGAACGCCATTTCATCGGGCCCCATTCGGACCATCGCCGCCAGCGGCATTCCCGGATTTGACCGCATCCTCGACCACGTTGAGGCCAATGCACCGCTTCGAAGAAACGTCAGCCAGGACGACGTTGCGGGTGCAACGCTTTGGCTCGCCAGTCCCCTCGCCGCCGGTGTCACCGGCCAGTGCATCTACGTCGATGCAGGGTATTCGATCACGATGGTGCCAGAGAGCATCATGAACTGAGGTGAGACCATGACGTTGACAACCGAAGACGGCAAACCTTGCGAAGGAATTGACCAGGGGCCCTTTGAACCGATTGCGGTGATTGGCCTCGGAGCGCTCATGCCCGACGCACATGACATCGATGCCTTTTGGCAAAACATTCTGGACGCCAAGGTCAGCATTCGAACACTGCCCGAAGGGCGTTGGCCCGGGCCGGTGGACCATTTTTGGAAAGAAGGCGGACCGGGTGCCCACACAGAGGGCTTTTCCTACGCCAAAATCGGGGCGGTGGTCAGCGATGCGGCGTTTGATTGGCGGCGTTGGCGGCAACCGCCCGGCACGCTCCCACAAATCGACCCGTGCCAACTTTGGGCCGTGACCGTCTCGGCCGACGCCATTGAGCATGCAGGCTACGACGGCGAAACCAACGACATTGACCGAACCCGAACCGGTGTTGTGTTCGCCAATGCGCTGGGCGGTGAAAACAGGAACTTGTCCAACCTTCGCGTGTGGTCGCATCACACCGGTGCCGTGGCCAAGGCTCACGGGCTCACCGACGACCAGGTGGAGGCGTTCGCTGAAGCGATGACGGACGGCACCCCTCGAATCGATGAGGACACCATGCCCGGGGAACTGGCCAACGTCGTTTCCGGTCGTGTGGCCAACCTGCTCGACCTGCAGGGGCCAAACCACGCCATGGATGCTGCTTGCGCTTCGTCGATGGCCGCCGTCTTGGACGCGTGCCGTCTTCTCCAAACTCGACAGGTCGACGTCATGCTGGCCGGTGCTTCGGACCGGACGATGGACCCGGCCACCTTTGCTAAATTTTCAGCGATCGGTGCGCTTTCGCCAACGCACTCCTCGCCGTTCGATGCTCGTGCCAACGGGTTCGTCATGGGCGAGGGCGCCGGCGTGCTCGTGCTCAAGCGTCTCAGCGATGCCATGCGAGACGGCGACGAAATCTACAGCGTCATCCGAGGCATTGGCGGCTCGTCCGACGGACGTGGGAAGGGCATCACGGCCCCCAGTCAGCGGGGCCAAATTCAGGCCATTGCCCGCGCCTACAACCAGGCAGGGTACGACGCCTCCAGCGTCGAACTCGTGGAAGCTCACGGCACGTCCACCAAAGTGGGCGACGCCACGGAACTGTCCACACTTTCCCGATTGTGGACCGGTGTTGAAGGGGCTGGCAACGTGGCCGTAGGCTCCATCAAATCCCAAATTGGGCACCTCAAGGCAGCAGCCGGCATCGCTGGCATCATGAAGTCGGTCATGGCCTTGCACCACCGAACCATCCCTCCCAGTGCGAATTTCGAAACGCCCAACCCAACGGTTGATTGGTCCAACATTCCGTTCTTTGTCCCCACCGCTCCTCTCGAATGGCCCCGCCCTTCATCGCATCCACGCCGTGCTGGTGTCTCGGCCTTTGGCTTCGGCGGCACGAACTTCCACATTGCGCTGGAAGGCTACGAGCCGGACTACCACGCGCCCATGGCGGCGGAGTGGGATGCTCGGTGGGCCGCCTACAGCGGCCAAGGACCTGTTTCCGCCCCGTCCATCTTTGACGGCACCCTTCCCGCCACCATGACCCATGATGAACTCAAGGCGGTGGAGGGTGGCGTGCTGCTGTTGTCTGCGTCGTCGCTCGAGGCCTTGCAGGCGGCCGTGACCGCTGTTTCCTTTGACGGGCCGTTGTTTGATGACGACCCCCGTGGTCGCCGCCTCTCAGAGGCGCTCCAGCAAGCCAGCGCAGCGTTCGATTCACAGGCGCCGTACAGGATGGCCCTGGTGGCGACGTCGTGGGCTGAATTTTCCAAGCGCCAAACGCTGGCGGGTCAAGCGATGCTCGACGCAGAGAAGTGGGGCTTTTTGCAAGCCCAAGGCGTCCTGGTCACCGACCAGCCAGCCATGCCGGCGGAAGCGAAAACCGTCCACATGTATCCGGGCCAAGGCAGCCAGTACGTCGGCATGACGGCCGATTTGGTTCAACGCTTCACCGCTCCAGCAGAGGTCTGGCGACAAGCGGACGAGACCATGGTCGAGGTGCTCGACGGCGAAACCCTCTCCGGATTTGTCCTCCGTTCCTCGTTGACCAAGGACGAACTTAAGGAAGCAGAGCACAAACTCAAGCAAACAGAATACACCCAACCTGCCATGCTCACGGCGGATTTGGCCATCGAGCGAACGCTTGGTTCCTTCGGCCACACGCCTGATATGGTTGCCGGGCACTCCCTTGGCGAATATGCCGCGCTGATGTCCTCGGGTATCCTCGACATGGACGGCGCGCTCCGTGCAGCAGCCGCTCGTGGGACGGAGATGGGTGCGGTCGAAATCGATGACAAAGGTCTGATGGCCAGTGTCACTGCGCCGTATGAGGTCGTTGAAGCCGTCCTTGAGGCCACGGAAGGCTACGTGATTGCAGCCAACAAGAATTCGCCCAAAATGACGGTCATCGCCGGTGAAACAGCGCCGGTCAAGGCAGCGATGGCGAGCTTTGAGGAGCAGGGCTTCTCCTGCGTGGCCCTTGCTACCTCACATGCGTTCCACTCCAGAATTGTTGCTCCAGCCAACGAACCCCTTCGCCGATTTTTGGAAGGCTTGGAGATTCGCTGGCCATCGGTCCCCATCACCGCCAACGTCGACGGTGCCTTTTATCCGATGGAAGGAGCCGATTCCAAAGCGGCGATATTGGAGCAACTCGCGCCTCAAATGGCCTCCTCTGTGGAGTGGACCAAACAGGTCGAAACCATGTACGACGCAGGCGGCCGCGTCTTTGTCGAGGTCGGCCCGAAGCGTGCGTTGACCATGTTCGCCATGCAGATCCTCGAGGGCAAACCTCACGTTCCCGTGATGACCAACCACCCCAAGCAAGGTGGCATTGCAAGCCTGCTGACCGCCATCGGTGCGCTGGCCCTCGCCGGGCGCCCACCGGTCTGGCCATCGTTGGATTCGGCTGCACTCCAGGACGGGTTCAAAGCCGGTCCCATTGAGGCGCGTACAGCATCCTCGCCGACACCTGCAGCCAGCACGGCTGAACTTGAATCACTGCGTGTTCGCGCCCGCCCTCTTCCGGGCAGCGGTGCAGCCGCACCCGCCGTCGCGACCCGTGCAGTGGCCCCTGCCACCGTGGTCCAAACCGGGCCAATGGATTCGGATTATGCACGCGACCGGGCCATTCGAGCCTACGTGGGTGACCGAATCGCCGCCTACAGCGGTTACCCGGCTTCTTTCTGCCACGGTCACGTCTCGCTGACCGACGGGCTCGGCCTCTCCCCCCAGCAGGTGCAGAGCGTCGTGGCCACCATCGCCGTCGAGGCCACGACCGATGCCGAATACGATGCATCCGGTGCCATCACAGCGGGCGATTTGAATCGCTGGGTGACCGCCCCACCCTCAGCTTGGGCGCCCATGACCTCGGTGGCCTCGCCGGCATCCCTCAAGGCGACGCCCGTCCAGACGGTTTCGGCTCTTCAGACGACCTCGAGGCGGGATGTCGATCCCTACGTTGTCACGGGCATCTCCCTGGGCTTGCCCGGCATGGATCGTGTGTTTTCCGAGGATGCGTTTGAGAAACTCGTCCGCGGTGAGACCTGCATCAGCGAAGTGTCGGACGAATACAAACAGCGACTCTTGGACAAAAACATCGTCCGGCTCATCAAGGGCCGCGACGGCTCTGTGAACATGGACCAAGCCAAGGTGTTTGGCGATATCCCTCAGCTTGCCGGCCTGAAAGGCGCCTTTGATCTGGCTGAGGAGTTCGGCATTGACCCCAAGGCCATTCTCGCTTGGGACATCAGCACGCAACTGGCCGTGGCCGCTGGTTTGCTGGCGCTGCGCGATGCGGGCATCCCGCTCACCCCTGTTGAGCAGGTGGGCAAAGGCGGCCTCCGTTTGATTCGAAACTGGCAGGTCCCTCAAGTTCAGCGTGAACGGACCGGCATCGTGTTCTCCTCGTGTTTCCCAGGCCTCCAGATGGGCATCAAGCACGCCAAGACCGACGGTGATGACGGCGAGGGCCGGTTTGACCGCCGCTACCTCTTCCAAACCCTCAACATGGGGCATTCTCAGTTCGCTCAATACACGGGCATACGCGGGCCAAACACCACGATTAACCTGGCCTGCGCCTCGGCCACAGCGGCCTTTGGCGTGGCAGAGGATTGGCTTGACGCTGGACGAGTGGACCGCGTGGTCATCATCAGCGGTGACGATGTCACGGGCGATGACCTGTGGGAGTGGATCGCCGGCGGCTTTGCTGCCTCGGGTGCAGCGGCCACGCACAACGTCGTTGAGGAAACGGCGCTGCCGTTTGACCGCCGCCGCAACGGTTTGATCCTCGGCATGGGCGCCGCCGCCTTTGTCGTCGAACGCCATTCTGAAGCGCAGCAGCGCGGTGTCCAACCCATCGCAGAGGTGCTCGGTTCAACCACAGCAAACTCTGCCTACCACGGCACGCGCCTCGATGTTGAGCACGTGGGTCAAGTCGTCAACGGCTTCATCACCGACATGGAGCGACGTTGGGGCCTTGACCGCCACGCCATGGCGCCCAACACGGTGTTCTTCTCGCACGAAACCTACACGCCGGCTCGAGGCGGTTCGGCCCAATCGGAGGTCAAGGCGCTTCGCGACACCTTCGGCGATTCGACCAACAAGCTCGTGATTGCCAACACCAAGGGCTTCACCGGCCACCCGATGGCCGTCGGCATTGAAGATGCCAGCATGTTCTACGGATTGAAGACCGGACGGATTCCGCCCATTGCCAACCACAAGGAGAAGGACCCCGAACTGGGCGACCTCAACCTCTCAACAGGCGGTGACTATCCCGAACTCCAGTACGGTTTGCGGTTTGCCGCAGGCTTTGGCTCGCAAATCGCCCTCTCGCTTATGCGTCGATGGCCGGTTGAAGGCGAGCGCATCAACGGTGCAAAGTTACTGGCGTGGGCCCGAGGCCTCGCCGGAACCGACGACGTCGTCATGCGGGTGCTTCAGAACAAACTCGTGGCCTACGTGAACGGTGATGACAACCTCCACGGCGGCGTTCAAGGTGAACCATGGCCGGCCACGGCAGCGTGGGAAGGAAAGGCCACCGTCGTGGACGCACCTGCTCCCAAGCCAGCGCCTTCACCCGCACCAACACCACCTCCAGCGACCGCTCCACCCACGCCAGCAGCGCCGGCGGCAGCCGCTCCCGCCGCCTCGGTGGTTGAGGACGGCGAATTGGTGAGCACGGTCATTGACGTCGTGGTCAAGCACACCGGCTACCCGGCGGACTTTGTTGAACTCGACCAAGATCTCGAAGGTGAATTGGGCATTGACACGGTCAAGCAGGCCGAAATCATGGCGGACATCCGTGAACGGTTTGGCCTTCCCGTGGACGAGGATTTCGTGCTGGCAGACTACCCAACCCTCAATCACATGATTGGCTACATCCAGCGAATGACCGGTGATGGCGCCCCTGTGGCTCCCGCACCAGCGGCCTCCGCTCCTTCTTCGGCTCAATCTCCGACATCAACGTCTCCCGCTCCTGAACCCACTGCTTCCGTGGCTCAACCCGTGCATGCACCTGCTGCACCCGTAGCGCCCTCAGCCGCACCGGTGGTTGACGACGCTGAAATGACGGCCACGGTCGTGGCCGTGGTGGTTGAACACACGGGGTATCCGGCTGACTTCATTGAACTCGACCAGGACCTTGAGGGCGAATTGGGCATTGATACGGTGAAGCAAGCGGAGATCATGGCCGATATCCGCGACAAATTCGCCCTCCCCGTTGACGAGGACTTCGTCCTGGCCGACCATCCGACCTTGAACCACATGATCGGCTACATCCAGCGCATGAAAGGCGGCGGCTCTGCTCCCGCACTTGTTGCAGCAGCACCCAGCCCACAGGCTCCTGCTGTCGAACCAGCCGCTCAACCGGCACCTGAACCAGCCACACCCTCCGCTCCTGCAGTCTCGGCGGGCTCCCACAGCGACATTGAGGAGGTGCTCGTCTCGGTTGTGGTTGACCACACCGGGTACCCTGCCGATTTCATTGAGATGGACCAGGACCTCGAAGGTGAGTTGGGGATTGATACCGTGAAGCAAGCCGAAATCATGGCTGAAATCCGTGACCGCTTCGCCCTCCCCGTCGACGAGGACTTCGTGTTGGCCGACCATCCAACGTTGAACCACTTTACCGCTTACATCGTCAAGATGCGAGGTGGAACCTCGGAGGCCGAGGTTGAATCGGCTTCGAGCACCCTTGAATCAACGCCTGCTGAGGCCACAGATCGACCAGCGTCCCACCAAGCCGGCACTCGCCGCTGGCAGGTTGAAATTGAAGCCTGTCCGGGTGAACCATCCCCGCTTGCCGTTTCCGGTACGGTGGTGGTTTCGGATGATGGCTGGGGCATTGCAGAAGCCTTCTGTCAGCGCATGGAAGCACGCGGCCTCTCGGCCGTTCGCGTTGGATTTGAAAGCCGAATTCGGGATGCATCCCGCCATGATGAAGGTGGACGCACGGTGTATCGAGCCGACCCAGAACAGCCTGAGCATCTTGCGTGGATTGCCGAACAACTCGAGGGCACCACGCTGGCTGGACTCGTTCACATGGCGCCGCTGAAGCTGGCTTCAGAACAGTGGTCCGAAGATTCCTATCCGTCATCGCAAATCGCTCTGGCCGCCCATGGCTGGTTCGGTCTGCTCAAGGAGCTCGGTGGAACCTTGCCATCCGATGCACCCGGCTTTGTGGCCTCGGTGACCTCCCTCGACGGCCGGCACGGCAATCTCGGGGACCGCTTCAACGCCGTCCAGTGTGCGGCGTCTGGCATCACCAAATCCTACGCCTTCGAACGACCTGACCTGCGCTGTCGTGCCCTCGACCTCCATCCCGATTTCGTACTGGATGAGGCGGCGGCCGCCCAGCGCATCGAAGACGATGTGTTCGGTTTGGACGGAGAGGTCGAGGTTGGCTTGGACCGTGACGGACGCCGATGGGCCTTGGTGGCGTTCGCTGAAGACGTCGTCGAAGATCTCCAACCTTTGACCGCCGACGACACCTGGTTGGTCTCCGGTGGCGGTTCAGGTGTAACCGCTGCTTCGGTGATTGGGGTTGCAGCGGCGAGTGCAGGTGCGGGAGCGCACTTTGAGTTGCTCGGACGCTCCACCCTGATCGAATCCACGGCTGCGTGGGTTGACTGGTCCGACGAGCAACTGGGCGAGGAAAAGAACGCCCTCCGCCAACGCCTCGTCGATGCGAGCGACAGCGGCAAGGTGACCATGGTGGAATGGAACCGGGCTTGGCAGCGGTTCACTCGAAGCCGAGACGTGTACCTCACGCTCAAGGCCATTGAAGAAACAGGAAACCATGCACAATACCATGCGGTGGACGTCATGGACCGTGCGGCCCTTGAAACCCTTGGCAGCAACCTCGGACGCCCCATCACGGGTGTGGTCCACGGGGCTGGTCTCGAGGATTCCAAACTGGTGGCCGACAAGGGGTACGATGTGTTTGACCGCGTGGTTCGTGTGAAAATCGATGGCTGGCAATCCCTGTTGTCGGCGGTCAAGGCTTCCGGCCGTGATGCGCCGGATTTCGCCTGTTGCTTCACGAGCGTCGCCGGCCGATTTGGCAACGGCGGACAAACCGACTACGCTGCGGCCAACTCGGTCCTCGACGCCGAAATGGCACGCTTCACAGCGGCCCACGATGGTCGCGGTGTCGCCATCGGTTGGACCGGCTGGCGAGACGTCGGCATGGCCACCCGTGGCTCCATCGAGGCGGTGTTCGCCGCAGCCGGCATTGAGACCTTGGCGGTCGAAGACGGCGTGGCCATTTTCGTCGACGAAGCGTTGCGTGGTGGAAAACGTCGTGTGCTTGGTTGCGGTTCGCTGGGCCTGATGGACCGCTTCTCCTCCTTCCGAGAAGCACCGCTCAAACTTCCGGGTGAGATGGCGGCGGTCATGGCTGACCCCACACGCTTCCCGTTCGTTGACAAAGTGGTGGCGTTCGAGGAAGGTCAGCGTTTGACCACGCAGAGTACGCTCTCCACCTCCGACCACCCCTTCCTTGTCGACCACGCCATCGAAGGTGTCCCCTATCACCCAGGTGTGATGGCGTTGGAAATGTTCGCTCAAGCCTCCTTGTTGCTGCATCCATCGTCCTGCCTCGCTGGGTTTGAGGAGGTCACGTTTGGCCTGCCTGTCAAACTCATGAAAGGGCCGATGACGGTGCGTGTTGAAGCCGACATGGACCGCACCGACGGTGATCTCACCTGGGTCCGCTGCCGATTGGTTTCAGATTTGATGAACTCCAAGGGCGAAGTGTTCGGTGAGCGAGAGCATCATCATGCCACGGTCCGTTTGGTGGCCAAGCAAGACGACTTGCGCCCGTTCTTGGAGCGAGAAGTCGGTATGTTGCCAGCCATCGGCACACCGCCCATGGCCGACCTGCTTCACCCCGCCTCGTTCATTTACGACCGGTACTTCCACGGGCCTCGCTTCCAATCGCACGGCGGCGTGCTGGGCGGTGCTGGAGATGCCAACGAGCCCGGCATTGACGGCCTGGCGCTGATGCGACACCAGCTTCCTGCTGCGGATCAGTTTGCTGTTGAGCAGGACGGTGAAGCGGTCCTGCTCGAAGCCTTGCCCATGCTCATTGAGGCGGGCTTCCAAAACGCCGGCCTCGTCGCCATGGAGGTGTTGGGGTACAGCAGCCTTCCCGTCGGCATCGAATGGTCGACCATGCTCCGTGTTCCCGAACAAGACGAAACGCTCAGGTTGCGCACCGTTCAACTCGATAACTTGGACGACGGTACCACCGTGCATGACGTGCTCATCGTCGGTGACGACGACGCTCCTGTCATGGCCCTCAAGGGGCTTCGTCTGAAGGCGATGGCCAACGTCGCCGAAGACCAACGCTTTACGCTTGAACGATGAGGTGGTCTCGATGCACCCGCAGGTGGTTCGGCTGACGCCGCCTCGTTTGTCCGATGTTGACCTCTTCGCTACCGACGTCCAAGCGTGGGAGGTGCAGGACGTTCCACTCGCACAGCCTGCAGAAGTGGCCACCTTTGCAACCGACAAGCGGCGAGAGGAGCACTTGAGCGGCCGGTGGTTGCTCGGTCAAGCCTTGAAGCGATGGGGCGTTGATGACCTCTCCGTCCTCGAAGTCGTTCGAGATGAACACCGGGCGCCTTCTCTCGCCTACATTCACGGCGTATGGAAGCGAACGCCGCTCCCGAACATCTCCATTGCTCACAGCGAGGGGACGGTCTTCGTTGCACTTGCCAACGAGCGATGGTCGGTGGGCTTTGACGCTGAACCGCTCGAGCGCACACTGGCCGAGAACGCCTACGACATGATGGCCAAGGGCGAGGAACTGGAACGTCTTCGGGCTTCACCCTCGCATGTGTTTCAGGCGTGGACCGGGAAAGAAGCCGTGCAGAAATGTCTGGGTTTGGGGATGCACCTCAACCCTCGTCATATCCAAATTCCAATTGGAATTGATTCGTCAGAAATTTCAATTGAAAATTCAAAAATTAAATTGGACTATTGGCATGAAATAGGCTACTACTGCTCCTTGGCCACGGGTCCAGCAAAGGCCGTCACGCCAACGCCTGAAGACCGCCTGTTGGAAGCCACACGGTCCGCCATGGAAGCAGATCCGGATTGGGGCGTGGGTTGCAAGACCACCCGCAAGAATGCTTGATCACGTCCAGAGCCGACTGCTCTCCCACGGCAGGTCGAGCGCGACACCGAGTTCGGTGAGGATCACGAAATTGAACACGATATAGGCGACGAGCGCAAGGGAAAGCACCACGATGGAGGTGTTGATGATGCGCTTTCGTTGCCGCTTCGCTTCGTCGAGGCTGCAGATGCCTTCGCCTCGGAAATACATCACCAGGCCGGCCACCACAAGCGCCACACTGATCGCCGACAAGGCTGGACGGAACCACTCCATGCCGTTGGTGCCCCAGTACAGGTCGTTCGATAGGGCAGCAGCGCTGGAAACGCTTGCCAGACCGAAAAACACCAGCACGACGCTGGGGAAGCAGCACATGGAAGCAAGGAAGGCTGAACCTCCAATCCACTTCCAAAGCGACTTCACATCGCTGGACACCGACGCATCTTCCACAAATTTTCCTCCATTCGTTGACCTATGAACATGTGTTCCATTCATGTGCAATCGCTGAACGCGCTCACGTCGTTGATGGCATTCCGGTGCCAAATCAGCGGGAGAACGGGCGTCCCGTCCGACCATTCACCCATGCCGGTCAGCATGGTTTCGTCGGTCATGTACTGGAAGGCCCAGTCTGCGGTGAAGGTGTCGTTGCGACCATGGGCGACCAAATAGTCGGCCTGGGCGTCGATACGTCGGATGAAACTCCAGTCGGACAGCGTGTCTCGGGCTGGGTCGGTTTGGAGGTAGTGGCTGGCGACGAGGCGTGGGAAGCCGTAGAGGTCGGATTGAATCTCGAGCAGTTGGTTCCGTTCCTCTGGCAAAGCCGCGAACACTTGCTGGTGGAAGGCACCAGGGCACAAGCCGACGCTCATGTCGTCTTGAGGCACGCCGATTTGCACGAGCGTTTCGTTTGGCATGCCCGTCAGGTTTGGCTGCAAGTTGGCTTGCATCGGGCGACTGGCGGGTGCTTCCAAGGCGACCACCAACGCGTGGGAACCCCAACCTCGTTCAAAGGCTGAATTCAGCGTGAGGAAGGTGTAGGATGCACCCAGGCTGTGGCCGCCAGCCCAAAGGGTGGTGGGATCAACGATGACCTCGCCAAGGTGGTCCTCGAGTTCGGATGCACGCGGTGCTTCGAGGAGGATGTCTTGGATGTGATCCATGCCGGCTCGAATGGCGAGGTCTCGGTAGGTGTGTTGGAGGTAGTCCGACATGCCTGCTTCGTAGGCGGCCTCGTGGGTTTCGTAGCCCGCGGGTCGGAGGTCCGAAGGGTACTGAATGAAGGCCACGGCCATGCCTTTGGCCGTGAGGTGGGTGATCCACCCTTGGTAGGCGTTGATGTCGGGGTAGCTGAAACCGTGAAGAAGAATCGCCAGCGGCAAATGGGTGACGGGAGAGTCTACGGGGAGTTCGGGCAGGGTGATGTAAACACTCCATTCGACATCATCCTCGAGGTTCCCTTGAACCGATTTCACGTCCTCAGGCAGGTCGTAAGGAAAGCGGTACTGCTCCACCGTGTACGGACCGGGAAACGAGCCGTAGCCCATGGCAGGTGCATCGGGTGGCGATGGTGCGAAACCGATGACCGCTGGGACGCCCGGCATGACCAACCAGGCCGCAAAAAAGACACCCATCATGTGAACAACCCTCGAGGCCACGATACGATCGCCCCCCGCCGTTCGGAGTGTGGGAGGGCCACCAAGGGCCACCAAGAAACAAGCCAGCGTCCAGCCCATGAGGGTTGGAAGGAGCAAAAACGCCCCGCGCAGGTAGAACACATCCAAGAGGAAGTGGAGGGTGAGAAGGCCAAGCAGCAGGCCAAGACCACCGTACGGGAGCACCAGCCAGGAGGGCGGTTGCTCTGCCGAGGCGACGCCCTTTCTCAATCCGTAGCCGCATAGACCCGCCAGAACGAAGATGGAAAGGGTCAACGTCGGCGAACCGCGAAGCATCATCGTCCAGTCGAGGGAACGAACGGCATGGGGCCAGACGGCGTCCACGATGTCCTTTCCCGAGAGGAGACGGAGCACCATCTCGCTGAACGCCAGCAGGAAACCAGCGAACATGGCCCAGGGATGCAGCGAGCGTTTGGGATTGTTCACCGACACATCGGGTGACGGTGTCGCCTCTTCCATGATAGAAAACGCCTTGATTTTCTACAAGAAGTTTCGTTCAAGGCCTCAGGCGTTGACGTTGCGGACTTCAGGGTCCTGGTCGGCCAACACGAACTCAAGGAAGGCCGCCCACAACACGAACTGGATGCTCTCCTCGAGGTTTTCCTGACCGCCCACAACCGCTACCATGTTCTCGAGCGTATCTTGCGGCGAGTGGTAGGCGGAGTAATCCTCATCGTAGGCCCCGAGATGGAAGATTGTTTGGGCCCCAAGGTCCCTGAAAGTCACGTGGTCTGAGCGCCCGAACGTGTCCTCGTGGACGTCCATGACGAGGTTCGAGTGGTTGTCCCAGTGTTGATCGCAGCCGGCACCGTAACTGCCGTCAATGCGAAGGTCCATCGGGGCCTTGAGGATGTTCCTGTGCACGTGGTCGAGCACGCTCGTGATGGCCACGTCCTGAACTTCTGGGTCAATGTCGGGTCCGGACCACGCGTGGTAGGGGAAGGGGTCGCCGTTTTCCTTGACGGCTGGCCATGAGATGCCCATCATGTCCATGTTGATGTAGAAACGAAGTTCCTTGTCCTGCGGTAGACAAGCGTCGCAATCGTTGTTGGCGAAGGCGTTGGAGCCACGGAGCCCCTCTTCTTCAGAGGACCACAACGCGAGGAAGGTGTCGCACTCCACTTCAAGGTCAACAAGGATTTGGGCGTACATCATGACGGCGACGGTGCCAGCCGTGTTGTCGTAGGCACCTTCCCATGTTCCGCCACCGGGTGGGCCGGCTGGCGGTGCAATGTCCATGTGGGCACCCATGCCCTGCACGCAGTCGTCACGCAAACCTCGCTTCCAAGCAACGACGTTCAGGGACTCGGGTTGGGTCGGGTTGAGGGTGTCGACCACCCGCATCAGGTGGGTGTCGTATCCCAAGCCCTCGAAGTGGCCCTGGAAGTAGGACGCAGCACGCTCGAATTGGGCGTTGGGGCTGCCCATCCAGCGGAAGTTGTAGGAGCCACAGTCGGCCGAGGGTGTGTCGCAGGTGATGTAATCCATCTTTTCGTACCACGCCTCACCGCTGATGATGGGCGTGCCGTTTCCTGCGGTTTGATTGAACACGGCTTTGGTGCCGTCCTTGGCGTAGACCACCAGTTCAACAAATTCGGTGTAGGGTGTGGTCAGCAGTTTGAGGTTGATGCGGTCGCCTTCCACGGGCACCGAACTGTCGATGTCGATGACGCCGTCAACAAACAACAAGACGTCATGGGCGGGTGCTGAGATTCGCAAGTCCTCGCCCATAAGCAGAATGTCGTGCCATTCACCGGCTCGGAACATCGCTTCAGAGGGCGCCAAACCGTCGATGGTAAGGGCGACCTCAAGGTCAACCGATTCGACCTCTTCGGTCTCGCCAAAGCAGCCCGAAAGGGGAGCGATGATCATCAACAACACGAGAAGAAGCGCCCGGAGGGTTGCATGGGTGCTGCCCTGCATGACCCAACGGCTGGCTTGGCCTTCATAGGACTTGGCCTTCGCGGCCCAAGGCGAGGTCAATACGGGACGTCCTTCCATCCGATTTTGTAGCCGATGAGGTTGAACGAGCGGTGAAGCACCGGGGTGATGACGATCAACGCCACCATCGGCAGACGCAGTTCCTCTGCGGCCAGCACGGACGGACCGAGGAAGAGTTGGCCCCACAGGAAGACCATGATGGCAAACGGAAGCGTATCCAGCAGCGGTGCTTTCGAAGAGATGTCACCTTCGCGCTTCAGCCCGCGTCGGCGCTTGAAGAACGAGCCCGTGCTGTCGCCGACCAAGCAGGCGAAGCCGAGGAAGGTGCCCAGCACAAAGGCGGCACCGTTGGCACCGCCGATGAAGAACCATGCCTCTTCCGCACCGATGAGGGGATGGGCGAATACGGTGGCTCCGTCATCAAACACGGTTGCCATGTCGCCGGTGCTGACCACCGAAGCCAGCACCATGCAGAGCAGGCCGGACGTCAGCGAACCTCCGATGAGGCCGTTCCACGTCTTGCCGTCGCCGAGCATGCGATTGCCATCGGCCATCACCCGTCCACCGTCGATGGGCCACGGTCCGTAGCCCGTTTTGGGCAGCCACTTCCCCCACATCATGGCGAAGGTGTTGGCGAGGAAGCCGGGGAGGTACAACCACAAGGTGAGCAAACAAAGCGAGAGGAAATCCATGCCATCACCGAAGTTCTCGTTCCCTCCCTCGCAAGGTGAGCCTTTGATGCTTGCGAGTTGAAGCGGTGCGCCAGTGCGAACTGTGAGCGCTGTGATGAGGTGCGGATAGCGGGAGTCGAACCCACGACATAAGGTTGGAAACCTCAGATGATAACCACTTCACCATATCCGCAGTGTGGCAGGTCGGGCGACAAGCCTCTCCCCTTTGAGGGAATCGGTCGCCTTTCGTGCCTCACCGTGAACGGCGGAATTCATCGAACATGGAGTTGGTTCGTTCCCGACGGCTCGCCGGCTGCTGAGCGACAAGGTCTCGCCTTGGGAGTTCGCCCAAACCTCGGGTTTGGCGCAGTTCAGCCGCTCGCATCATTCGTCGTTCTTGGTCTCGGTGGCGTCGGCTCTGACCTCGGATCATCAAGGTGCCCATCAGAGCGAAGAGGACCAAACCGGCCAGCGCTGCCTGAAGGAGCGTGTTGTCCTTGACCGTCTCGAGGAGCGAACCTTCGGCATCATCGCTGACCTCGACCGGAGCGTTGGAATCGGAGGCATCAATGACGACGGTCACCGTATCCATGGGGTAGGCTGCCCCGGGTTCTGCGGCGGAAAGCAGCAGCTGGTGGCGGCCAACATCCGTCGCTCTTCCCGAAAAGGTGACCGTTTGCGAGTTGCCGCTGGCCGTGGTGAAGGTCAGGAAATGTTCAGACGATTCGCCGACGATGGTCGAGGTGGCCTGCCATGCAACGTTCGCCGCAAAGGCCGAACTCATCGCCGTTGAGACGGTGCAGGTGAAGCTGAACCAACCGCTGGCTGCCAGGTCCACCTCAATGCTGAGCGGGGTGCACGTCATGCTCGCTTCTGCAGAGTTCCTCGATGAGTCGTTGGGCCAGTGATCGGGCTTGAAGGCACCCAACGTGGCGTTGTCACCGTAGCCGTCGCCGTCGCTGTCGAGGTGTTGACTTCGTTGCTCGGGGAAGTCATCCTGTTGGTCGGACCAACCATCATCGTCGGCGTCAGGGCACCCGAACGTTCCACCCAAGGTTGACGTTCCGTGGTCGTTGGGGCAGGCATCGCCGTCGGTGCCCTGGCTTTCGTCGCCGTAGCCGTCACCGTCGCTGTCAAACCACTGGGTGACGTCGTTTGGCCAGAGGTCGTTGGTGTCGCTGGCACCATCACCGTCGCCGTCAGGGCAGCCGAAGGTGTCGAGGGTTGAGGTTCCCGATGTGTTGATGCAACCGTCGGCTTGGGTGCCGTTGGGGTTGTCGCCGTAGCCGTCACCGTCGCTGTCGGTCCACTGCGTTGCCTCTCCGAGGAAGGCGTCGTTGGCGTCCGATGTACCGTCGCCGTCCTCATCGACGCAGCCAAACCGGTCGGCCGAAGAGGTGCCGGCTTCGCTGGGGCACGCATCGGGCTCAACACCGCTGGCGTTGTCGCCGTAGCCGTCACCGTCGCTGTCTGCGGCTTGAGTCACTTCGTCAGGGAAGGCATCAGCGCCGTCGGAAGTGTTCCATCCGCTCGTGTTGCCGACCGGTAGGGTCGGATCGGAGAAACCGTCGCCGTCGCTGTCAAGGCAACCGAGGCGGTCCTGGGTGGAGTTTCCGCCGAGCAGTGGACAGGCGTCTTCTGCGTCGTCGTAGCCGTCGCTGTCGCTGTCAATCCAGCGTGTCGGGTCGTTGGGGAAGTCGTCGGTGAAGTTGGCGTAACCGTCGCCGTCATCGTCAACGCACCCGTAGGGCGTTGTCGAGGTCCCAGCCTCGCCGGGACAGGCATCGGGTTGGAGGCCCGTGGCGTTGTCGCCGTAGCCATCACCGTCTTGGTCGAGCCATTGCGTGGCGAGGTCGGGCAAGGCATCGATGGTGTTGTCCCATCCGTCGCCATCGTTGTCCAGGCAGCCCAGTCGGTTACCTTGGGTGGAGTTGCCCCAAACGCTCGGGCAGGCATCGGGTTGGGTGCCGCCGGGGTTGTCGCCGTAGCCGTCCCCGTCGCTGTCCGCCCACTGTGATTGGTCGCCGGGGTGCGTGTCTTGGTCGTCGCTCCATCCGTCTTCGTCCCCGTCCGGGCAGCCGTACGTGCCGTTTTGCCACGATTCGCCGTAGGTGGTCGGGCATGCATCCGGAAGCGAGCCGGCCGGGTTGTCGCCGTAGCCGTCGCCGTCCGTGTCGTTCCATTGGGTGCTGTCGGACATGAACGCATCCGCACCGTTGGCCGTGGTCCAGCCGCTGTCGGGGTCAGAGTA
>JBMZXF010000015.1:0-28891 GCA_049627345.1 Candidatus Poseidonia sp.
CCAGAAGATGAACAGCCAGAGGAAGGAGTCGGCGAGCACCATACCGAGCATACCCGAACAGAAGAGCACGAACTCAGCGTAGAAACGGTGGTTGCGATTGTCGTTGATGGGATCGGTGTTCATGTAACCGATGGCAAAGGTGTTGATGAGCAAGCACAGGAAGGAAGCGATGAACAACAACATCACGGTGACGTGGTCGATGTAAACGCCGAACCCAAGTGAAATTTCAGTGACGGTGGTTTGGCCTGAATCCCACATCCCCGAGGTGAACCACGTCCACCCGTCGGTGTCGGCAGAGCCGTTGCCACCGATGAAATCGGTGATGAGCCACAGCGAGAGCAGGAGGCTTCCTGCCATGACCGGGAGCGCGATGAGACCGCCTTCCTTGAGCGTGTTTTTCCACATGGAATTCCCGTTGAACATCTTGCCGAAGAAAAGGATGACCGGGAAGGCCAACATGGGGAGCAAGAGGATGTAGGGGGCGTATTCCAACGCCGTGCTTTGAATTGCTTCTGAACTGCCTGAACCTGCCATCATCTCACCTCAGTTCTTCAGGACGTTGACGTCGTCCAGCGTAATCGATTCGTGTTGGCCGTACATGGCAAGGAAGATGGCCAATCCGATGGCCACCTCCGAAGCAGCGATGGCGATGGCGAAGATGGTGTAGACCCATCCCGTCGTATCGCCGTGGTGCACGGCAGCGGCAGCGAATTGCATGTTAGCGGCGTTGAGCATCAGCTCAATGCACATGAGAACGATGATCGCGTTCTTTCGGGTGAACGCTCCGGCCAAGCCGATGACGAACAGAAGGGCTGACAAACCGGAAACCCACGCTGGATCGATCATTCTTCTTCACCTCCGAACTCCCAGAGGAGGTTCTCCATTCGCTCATCACGAACGAGGTAGGCAGCGCCCATCATGGCCATGGCCATGAGCAAACCAAGGACGAGAAGAGCGAAGCCCCACTCGGACAGAAGGGAATCCGCCAAGCCAGCGGTCGTGGGCGTGGTCGTGGCCGGGTCGGCCCACACGCTTTCGTCGTTGAGCACAGCGACGAGAATGAAGCCGAGGGCCAACAAGCCAAGACGGGTGAACAACGAGGTGAACTTCATTCGAAGTCCTCCTCGAGAATTTGACGTCGAGTCAGCATGATGCCGAACAGCACCACCAACCCTACACTGGCCAAGTAGACCAGAATCTGGATGGCAGCCAAGAATTCAGCACCCAAGAGGATGAAAATTCCGGAGACGGCCATGAAACAGAAGATCAGCGAGAGCATCGAGTGCGCCACACGCTGAGCAAAGATGAGACCAAGCGCTCCACCGAGCGTAATGGCTGCGAACAGGAAGAACACACCGGTTTCGGCAGCGCTGGCCACGTCCATCTCAGGCATCCCCCTTCACGGTCTGTTCAAGCAACGCTCTGGCCTGATTGGCCCATTCATCGCGCTTGACACGCCCGGGGAAGAATTCGATCGCTTCGTTGACTTGATCTTCCAACTCACTGGTCATCTTGCTGATTTGGGAGAAGGTGTAGATGCCAAGAGCGTTCAATTTCTCTTCGATGAACGGTCCGACGCCTTTGATGGTCTGAAGATCGTCCTTCTCGTTGGCGTTGGCCGTCCCAAGAACGGTGAAATCAATCGACTTTGAGCGTTCTTTGACACGCTCGAGTTCGGCTTGTTTCTTCTCTTCCTTGCTGGGTGTTTTGGTTTCGGTGGTTTCCGGTTCGGCGGGCTTGACGGTTTCGACCTCAGCCTCAACGGGTTGGGGCGCTTCAGCCGCAGCCTTCGCTTCCTTGGCAGCCTTCTTGGCTCGCTTGTCGCGCTCCTTGGAGGCTCGCTTGGCCAACTCGGCGTCAACGGCTTCCTGGTGGACGCCAGGCAGCACGCGAGTACGAGAGGCGTCAAACCACAGGTCTTGCCGGGTAAAGCCGGACATGCCGTCGTATTCGTTGGTCATGAAGAACGAGGTAAAGCCGCAGGCTTCCATGCACAGGCCGCAGAACATGCAGCGACCGAGGTCGATGCGACCGGAGACGATTTGGTCGTCAGCGGGGTAAAGTTCCGAAGTCGAGACCACGGCCTCTTCCCCTGAATCGTTCCAGCGAACGGTGGCAGAGGTTCCCGAAAGGTCCAGCACTTCGGCAAAGCGCCATTCTTCGGGCGGTGCCGTGTGGGCCGTGACATGGTTGAAGGTGTCCAAGCCAGCCATCACTTCAGGGACCTCAACAGCAGCAAACTTGCCGACCTCAAGTTCAGCACCAAAGCCTGCGTGCTCGCCTTCAGCGTTGTCGAGCACGTCAACTCGAAGCTCGGTCGTCATGTGGAGGCAGTCGTTGGGGCAGATGTTCACGCACATCTTGCACGCCGTACAGGTCTCCCAAATGACGCCGATTCGCCCGTTGTAGTTACCCGGCACGAACAGCCAAGGCTCCATGTCCTCGAGGCGTTCGTACGGGTACTGCACCGTCTGAGGCTTCCATAGCGTTGGTTTGAGGTCAGAGGTCACACGGTCGGGGGCGAATTCCTGACGGGTGATGTCGTTCATCTCGGCCGAGGAAGCGGCACGAGCGCGGCTTCCGTCGTCGAGAAATTCGGGGTGGGAGGTGTTGTGGTAGGCACCGAGGCGCTTGCCGAAACGCTTGCCGATGAACGGGAAGGTGCGCAGGGCCGTGATCAGCGTGATCTTGAACGGGTACCAAAACAGGTTTCGGAAGTTGGGCTGTGCGT
The DNA here is from genome assembly GCA_049627345.1 of Candidatus Poseidonia sp. Taxonomy (GTDB): domain Archaea; phylum Thermoplasmatota; class Poseidoniia; order Poseidoniales; family Poseidoniaceae; genus Poseidonia. The sequence goes on from JBMZXF010000015.1 coordinate 2,732, forward strand.
GTGGATGCATGGGCATGGTATCACCTCACTCCTGCCCCGGGGTTACCGTCCCCGCGGGCTTGTCCGTATGGACGTGGAACATACGTTCCTGATTGACCGACTTGTCTTCGTCGTTCAGATAGATGAAGAACACACCCAGCCAGAAGGCCGTGGTGAGCACGGGCACGAGGAAGGGAATGCCAAAGGCGTCCCAGGCCATGCCGCCAGCAGGCTCGTTCTGGGCCGACATGCCGTCAGGGTTGAAGAGGTAGAGACGGTAGACGAGGGCCAGCACGACCTGAAGCACGGCCAACGGCAAGAGCATGCGCCAGCCGAACTCGAGGATTTGGTCGGTTCGAATACGTGCAAGGGCGAAACGGGCCCAAACGAAGACGATCAGGAAGACCAACCACGACTTGATGAGCGTGACGATGGCTCCGGGAATCAACGGAACGGCCTCGCCAATGACCGGCAGGGAGGCGAGCGTGCCGTGGAAGGGCAAGTGCCAGCCGCCGAGGAAGAAGTGCGTGAACAGGAAACAGGCAGCGTAGGTGCGGATGTATTCAGCCATGAACAGCATACCAAATCGCATACCGCCGTATTCCGTCCACCAGCCTTCGACCAGTTCGGCCTCGGCTTCGGGCATGTCAAAGGGCACACGCTCGACTTCGGCGATCATGGTCACCAAGAACAGCGCAGCACCCAGCGGCATCAGGAAGATGTTCCAGGCGCCTGCGGAATGCTGGAAATGAATGCTCTCGATGATGTTGAAGGTGCCCGACAGGATGGCGACAGACAGCAAGGTGAGCAAGAGTGGAATCTCGTAAGCGGTGAGTTGGGCAGCCGAACGGATGCCACCGATGAGGGTGTACTTGTTGTTGGATGACCAACCGGCGAAGAACACACCGATGGGCGCAATCCCGAAGATGGCGATGGCGTAGAGAATGGAGAGGTCGGGGTTGGTGGCGTAAATGCCGCTGGAAAGCGGAATCATACCCAAAATCAAGAGCGTGGACGAGACGATGAGGAACGGCGACACCTCGAAGATAAGGCGGTCGGCTCGCTGAGGGACCATGTGTTCCTTAACGAGGAACTTCATGCCGTCGGCCACGTTTTGGAAGAAGCCGGGCACGATGGTCTTGCCCATCCACGAACGGTTGTTGACACGGTCAACGGTGGCGAAGTTTTCGTCGCGGTTGCCGAAATTCTTGTTCAGCCACTTGTTGACGGCGCCGATGGGTTTGCCCAAGCCAAACGGTAGCATGTTCCACCATTCACCTGCCGTGACGCCGTTTTCACCAACCCAGAGGGAGCGAAGCGCCGTGGTGGCACCGTAGCGGTCTTGCATACGGGCCACCGCCTTGCGTTCAATCCACAGGATGGCGAATTGGGAAAAGAAGAGCATCAGGAACACGACGTTGACCACGGCGAAGGTCGCAATGGCAAACGAGAGGCTGCCGGCGCTCTCTTCGAGCGGCGTGCCTTCCAAAAGACCGATGATGCCGGAACGGAGCAAGCCGTCCTTGCTCAGAAAGAACCCTACCAAATCGTACTTGTCATCCATGATTTCACCTCAGCGGTCGGTCTCTCCAATGCAGGGGTCAAAACTGCCCATGATGGCAGGAATGTCGGCCACCTTGTACCCAATCATCGTCTTGGCAACGTAAGGAATCGTGATGAACATCGGTGAGCGGATGGACAGGCGGTACGGGTTCTTACCTCGACCGTCGCCACCGCCCTGAATGTAGAACTGTGAAGCCCCACGGGTGCACTCGTAGTGGGAGAACCCGCTGGCACCTTCGGGAGCACGGGTGGGAGCCTTGGCCAGAATCATCTCGTCGCCGTTGGCGTAGTTGGTGTTCTTGCCACCTGGGATTTTCTCGATGGCGTCGAGGATCATGCGGCAGGACTGGCGCATCTCTTCCATTCGAACACGGTAGCGGTCGTAGCAGTCAGCGCCCTTGACCGAGGTGGGTTTCTCCACGGCAGGTTCCCAGTCGACCTGGTCGTACACCGAGTAGGGGTGAGCCCAACGCACGTCGTAGTTCACACCGGCGGCGCGGATGTTGGGGCCGGAGACACCGGCGTTGACCATGTCCTCGGCCTTGGCGTAGCCGACACCTTGGAGGCGAACGAGCCAGATGGTGGACTCGTCGAGCATCATTTCGTACTCGTCGATGCGGTGCTCGAACAGCTTGACCTTGGCGATCAAACGATCGGCAAAGCCAACGGGAATGTCGCGCTTCACGCCGCCAACACGGGGGTAGTTGTAGTGCATTCGGGAGCCACCGAGCTCTTGGAGCAGGTCGAGGAACATCTCACGGTCTCGCATGCACCAGGTCATGAGGGTCAGGCTGCCGATGTCGGGACCGTAGGCACCCAGCCACATCAGGTGAGAGGCCAGTCGCTGGCACTCAGCGGCGATGAGACGGATGTATTCTGCTCGCTCAGGCACCTCGACTTCGAGCAGGTCCTCGGCGGCGTAGATGTAAGAGTTGGCCCAGGTCATGGCGCTCACGTAGCAGAGGCGGTCGCAGTACGGCGTGATTTGGGTGAAATCACGAGATTCGGCGATTTTTTCCACACCACGGTGAATGTAGCCAAGTTCGGCTTCGGTGTCGACCACCGTTTCACCATCGACCTTTACGCGCAGGGTCCACAGACCGTGCGTCATCGGATGTTGGGGGCCCATTGTAATCCACATTTGTGCCATGGTTTCACCTCACTTCACGCGACCCTCGTCGGTTGGTTTTCGACCGAAGCCCTGAGCGTCGTCGTACATTTCGTTGAAATCGTGGTAGCGGATTTTGTGCTGCTTCTGCAGCGGGTGGAACCCATCGGGGCTGTCGTGAGGGTTGAGCACGCGATGCATGTTTTCGTGGCCCTCAAATTGGATGCCGACGAGGTCCCAGGTTTCCTTCTCGTTCCAGTCTGCACCGACCCAGATGTTCTGAACGCTGGGGACGGTGGGCGTTTCGCCCTGAGGGAGCGTAATGACGACTTCGAGTTCCAGAGGGATGTCCATGCCGGCGAGTTCCTCGGCCACGTGGACGGTGTTGGTGTGAGGTGCTTGGTCCACGACGGGTTGGCGCATCAAGTGGTAGACGACCTCCCAGCCACGGTCGGCGCCGCCTTCGGGGTAGTGCGTGCCGGTGACCATCGAACAGTAATTGACGCCGAGGTCGAAACGAAGGTGCTTGGCCACGGCCGTCCAGTGCTGGGCGGGGACGTTGACGCGGGTAAACGCCATCTTGTAGGCGTTGGCGTGGTGCTCCACCGAAGCGGCGACATCGGAGCCACCAAAGCGGTCGACAAGGCTGGCAACGGCGTGTTCGGCCGCTGCGTCGGCTTGAGCGTTGGTGATGCGCATGCCCATGGTCAGTCCTCCCCGACGATGATGGGCTTGTCGCCCTTGCGGCCGCTGCTGGGTGCGGCACCGATGCGGATGATCTTCTCACGAAGCAGGCCAAAGCCGTCGATGAGGGCTTCAGGGCGAGGCGGGCAACCAGGAATGTAAACGTCGACGGGAATGACGGTGTCCACGCCTTCGAGGATGTTGTAGGACTGGAAGTATGGGCCACCGGAAATGGCGCACTCGCCCATGGCGATGCAGTACTTGGGCTCGGGCATTTGCTCCCAGAGACGGACGATCTTGTCGGCGAACTTCTTGCTGATGGGGCCGTTGACGAGCAGCACGTCGGACTGACGAGGCGAAGAGCGGAACAGCACACCGAAACGGTCGCCGTCGAAACGAGGCGTAGCAGCAGCGGCCATCTCAATGGCGCAGCACTTGATGCCCAAGTGGAGCGTGAACAAGGATTTGCGACCTGCCCAGTTGAAGTAGCGGCCGGCGAGAACGCTCAGGAACTGCTTGATCTTGGTGGCTTTGAGGGCTTCATCGGTGACATCGCCGACCATCTCAACGAGGGCTCGGCTGTTGAATGCGGCGTAGTTTTCGTCTTGTCCTGCCATGTTCAATCACCTCAGATGTAAATGCGGCCTCGCTTGCGGAACACGTACCACACGCCAAGCGACATGGTAGCGAAGAAGATGCCGAGAATCGTCAGGGCGTCGGTCGCACGAGCGACGGCGGCCTCCCGGTCCACGACGTCGGTTGCCGTGGCATCGGATGCGACCATGCCCCCCAGCACGAGGAACATGAACGCAACGTCAAAGACGAGGAAGATGATGGCGTACCAGTAGTACTGGAAGTGGAACTGAATCATGGCCTCGCCCACGGGTTCGCTGCCGCACTCGAAGGTGGTCAAGCGGCGAGGGTAGAGGCTGTGGTCTCGCTCGTAGCCCTCGAGGAGGTAGGAGCGAGTGACGTGGGGTCGAGCCGGGTCAACCTTGGGGCGAACGACCCACGTGATGAGGAAATTTGTCAGCGGCATGATGATGCCAACCACGGTCAAGAAACCGATGGAAAGGTAGGCGCTTGGCACGGATTCAAGTCCCGACATTGGTTCACCCCCGGAGAACGCATACGCTCTCCGATTTTACCGACTTGAGGCCCCTCCATAAGCGTTGTCTGTCGCCTCGGTGCCAACAGGGGTGTCGGGTCGCCGGTAGCATGGGCGCAGCCCATCGTTTTCACCAAGGTTGGCGGTGCGTTGTTGCGCTCATCTTCGGCGGCTCAGGACAGCGGCGATGCCAAGCACGACCAGCACGGCTCCTGCCACTTGTGCGACCATGGCGTTGGACAAGCCAAGCACGCCTTCAGGAGCGGCACCTATGGCTGCGAATTCGATGTTCTGGCGGTCGAGGACACCCGTTTCGGTTGGTTCGGCCGACACCGTGAACTTGTACGTGTCATCCATTTCGGCGCCGTAGGGGGCTCGGACGGTGACCTCCACGAGGAGGGTTTCACCTTCGTCCACGGTGCAGAGCAGGTCGCTGTTTTCCGTGGAGCAGCCGGGGTGGTCACTGTCGAGCACGACGGACCAACCACGGAGGTTCTCAGAGGCAAAAACGCGAATCTCGCTGCGGATGTTGCCGGTGTTGACGACGCTGATTTCTTGGGTCACAGCGGGTTGTCCGTAGACGACGTCGAGCTCCTGTCGCTCGCCGGCTTCAACAAATTCGATCTCGTGAATGATGCTCACCTCGAGGGAAATCGTCACCAAACCTGACCGGTCGGCTGCATTGGAAACACTCGTAGCAAGAATCTCCAGAAGGCCACCCTGCCCCGTTTGTGCACCGGGATTGACGCTGAGGGTGAGCTCGATGTAGACTTCGAACGGACGAACTTCGTGCCCTTCCATGAGGTCGTTGTTGAACCGGATGTTGTCCGCTTCGACCTCGTCTCTGCCGAGCAACGGTTCTTGGGTGTCAGCGTCCATCACGAAGGTGCCGTTGGCCAGGTCCCAGATGCCGAAGCCTTTGGGAACGGGGAGTTCACCTGTCACCGGGAGGTTGTACGCCACCATCGACCGGGTTGCAATGCCTTCGAGGCCCCCGAGCGTGAACACGGCGTCATCGTTGCCGTCGCCGGTGTTGCGAACCCACATGCCGATGGTGTGCTGGCCGTTGGGCGGCAGCACAACCGAAGCTGAAGTGGCCGTATCGGTGTTCTCGAGACGGAGATCCATGGAGAAATTTCGGTCGGACAGCACAGCGAGGAATTCACCCTGGCGCTGGTTGTCGGGAATGCCGTCGCCATCCCGGTCTTGGGAATTCGGGTCGTCCTTGTTGCGAACACGCACGGTGAGGCGGGTGTTTTCCAATTCCTCCTCGCCGTCGATGCTCACCACGAGGTACACCGTGGTGGTGGTTTGCGGTTCGATGTCAATTTCCGTGAACGGCATACCCTCCTCGTTCTCAAAGGAAGTGCCCCAAGCCGGGCTGGCGGTTTGCGACACCACGGAAAGCCCGATGGTGTCCCGAACGTTGCCTTCGTTGACCAACTCGATGGGGAAGCGAACTTCGGTGCCCGAGCGACCCGTTTGGTCGGTCGCCGGGGTTTCGATTTCCATGCCGTGAATGGCGGCCACGGTCACGCGGAGGGTGACCGTGTCGTAGGCCGTGCCGCCGGAGGAGGGAAGGACACTGAACGTCAATTCGACTTCTTCCGTGGCCAGGGCGTTAACGGGGACGCGAACGGTCACCCCAACATTCGCAGACTTCTCGTTGCCGTGTCGAGAGCCGACGGACACCGAGGAAGCGTCAAGTTGGACGGCCCAACCGTTGGGTGCGATGGAGGAAGCGACGCGAAGGTTGTCCTGCCCGTTACCTTGGTTGGTGATGGTCAGCGTGGTGGACTTGTTGCTGCCGGGCTCGATGTTGGAGAGAATGGAATTGGCGACGGAGATGCTGGCCCCACGAGACTGACCAACGATGATGCGAAGGTCCGCCTGACACTTGATGGGGCCGTTGTTCCCGTCTTTTCCAACGATTTGCACGACCGTTTCCGAGCCGGCGGTCACCGAATCGTCGGGTGAAACGACGAAGTCGAACGCACGCTCACCGTTGCCGTTGTCGTAGGGCAAGAGCCCCGAAGAGGCACCGTCGACCTGAACCCAAGCCGACTTGCTGCCCACCGCCGAGGCCGAGACGGTCCAGTCAGCGTTGCCGTCGTTGGCGTACGTGGCTGTGATCTTGGTGTCATCATCGGGATTCACACTCACGGATGTTTTGCTGAGCGAGAGGGTGCACTTCTTGAGCAACGGGACGGTCAAATCGAAGTCTTCCGTGTCCTTGGCTTCTTGGGACGGATCGTTGGCCACCGTGCCGGTCACTTCCCAGCAGTACTTGTCGGCCGAAGCACCTTCGGGTACCTCAACCGTGGCGAAGACGATTTCGGACTCTTCTTGATCCACGTTGACGGAGGTTTCGCTAAGGGTCACGGTGAACGAAGAAGCCGAGCCGCAACCGGGACCATTGCCCTCGTTCACCACGAGGTTGATCGTCTCGTTGGTCTGACCGGTGTTTTCCACCTCGATGCGATAGTCGAGCTCCTCTTCGCCGTTCCAGTCCTTGCTTCGGTCCGATTCGGTGATGATGAGGTCGACACCAAACAGCGCACTACCAGAGCCGTCCGCTGCCGTGGTCGTCACGGTGTCGGTGGCGGGTTCGGGAATTTCAGCACCAGGTGCACCGATGACAGCCGTGATGGTGGCGGTGATGGTGGTGTCGCAGGCGGTGTCAGCTTCCACCGTTTGAGCAACGCTGACGTTCATGGCGGCCTCCTCGTAGCTGCCAGCGTCGATTTGACCTGGGATTTGTGTGATTGATGACGAAAAGCCGTTGCAGTCCTCCGTGGCTTCTTGAGCTGCAGAAAGTTGAACGGTGACGGGGTCCGAACCCGTGTTCCTGACACGCACCGTGTATTCACCTGCCTCACCGGGATTCACCTCAAGGCTACCAGGGATACCTGTCACTGAAATCGAAGCAGCTCGACCGCCGTCAGCGCTCACGGTTGGATTGACCAGCGGCAGAAGGGCCCCGCACATCACGAGCACGAGAAGGATGGCCGTCCGGCGTGAAGCGGTTACTGCGCTTGCCGTAGGCATCATGGCTTGCGCTCGGCGTTCTCCTATCAAAACCCTATGCTCCACGTGCTTCAGGCTGTGCGGTTGGCTCAGGCTTGAACGAAGGACGAGGCGGGAGCCTGGCAGTTGACGCAAGCAGGAATGGCTTGAGCGCTGCACCCGTTGAAACCGTCGGCGTGGTACCTCGCTCCGCACGAGGGGCAGCCCACCATCGCCGTGGTGACCGGTTGGCGACAGGTCCAGCACATCGGTGGAGGCGTGGATTGCACGGCGGGTGCAGGCGTCGTCGCTTGTGGGGGAGGCACGGCGGTTGCAGGGACGGCCATGGCTGGAGAAACTTGGGCAGCAGGCACAGGCTGAAGTTGGGGCGTCGCACCGGGGAGCGGCATGGGGAGCACGCCTGGCATCGCCTGCGGACCCGATGGTTCGTCCTTGCCTCGCAACACCTGGACGCCCAGGAACGCAAAGGCAACCAGAAGAATGGCCCCGAGGAGCGCGATGGCCAACGGCGTGTTCAGGCCGCTCTCGCCCGAGGTTCCGATGGGCTCGCCCGTCGACGACACGGTGAACGCAAACGAAGCGGTGGACGCCGTGCTTTGAGCCAGTTCGAGCGAGATGGAGGCTTCACCTGGTGAGTCCGCTCGCACGTCGAGGCGAACCAGGACGGATTGGCCGAGGTCCAAGTCCACGATGTCGGTGCCGTCAACGGAAGCGCTCCAAGCAGAGGGTGCATCGACCAGCAACTGGCGCTGAAGCGGGGTGTTGCCGGTGTTGGTGATCTCCAGCGTGATTTGACGTTCCTGCCCGGTGGTGAACAGCGGAACGGCGCCGAGGTCCCAGGCAACCTGTTCGTTGACCGCCACAAGCAGGCCCACCGTGGTGGATTGCTCCACGCCTGCATCGTTGAGGACCACGGTAAACGAGGGCTCCGACATCGGCGCCATCTCACCGTCGATGACGACGTTGCAGACCACGGGGACGACCTCGCCTTTGCCCACGGACTCAACGGGTGTGCAATCGCCAAACAACCCCGAATCCAATCGGAGGCTTGCACTCGGGCTCCACTCCGTGTCAGCCCCGTTACCGAGTAACCAGGTGAACTTGAGGTTCTCCCCCGAAGGATGGGTGCCAGTGCCTTGGGGGTTGGGGAAGGTGGTGCCGTCTTGAAGTTCCAGGCTCACAAAGGTCAGGGTTGGTTCGGCCAAGGCCTCAACGTTGAGTTCACCCGTCCACGTAAAGCGGCTTGACCCGTTGTCAAGGTGGAGTTTGATGGTTCCGGAGCGGGCATTGCTCCCCGCTTCGAGGGTGTACAGGAGGTTTTTGCTCGTGGCCCACGGCAGGTCAACCACCTCAAGCGCAGTGGCCACCGACCATCCGCCGGGGAGTTCGAACGACGGCGTCAGATCGAGGTCAACGTTGCCTTTGTGTTCAAGCGAGTACCGCAACGTCAACGATGAGTCAGGACGGAGGGTCCCAAGATTGGATTCAATGTTGACGTAGACCTCTTCCACCGTCATCACTTGAATCGGGATGTCAAACACCTTCAGTTCCGCATTTTCCGTTTGACTGACCGCCGTCAACTTGACCACACGCTCGGCACCGGCCGCCGTCATGACTTGGGGCGGCGTGAACATCAGGCCCACCGCACGGAAGGCCTCGCTGTTGATCAGACCCGTTGAACCGGAAGAGGCCCCTGCTTCGCTGCCGAGGTTGGTGAACCCGGCTTGCCATCCTGCTGGAGCCTCAAGGAACAAGTCGTAACCGATGGGTGCGTTGCCGTTGTTGTAGAATCGAACCGTGATGTTGGTGGGGTCGGAGGGATGAACCGGCACAACTTGGTAGTCGAACGCCACATCGGCGTCGGGCAAATCGGGTACGATGAGGTCGAGGTTGAGCGGGTAGTCGACGCCGTTGTCCACGTCCAAGGCCAAGAGGTCAACCCGGTACGTGCCTGGCGCAGGCGGGTCGGGATGAACGAGGGTGACGATGATGGATTCCGTGGCCTGACCTTCCATGGAGAAATTGGATTCCGTGCTTCCGATGTACCACGGCATGGTTTGACCGGACTCGACGTGGAGCACCTCGCCGGTTTGCATGGAGGCGTTGGTGGGAATGAGCGCTGTGTTGGTCAGGGACACGTTCCAGGACGTCGTCGTGATGGTACTGGAACTCAGCGTTTGGACGGGCGTGGCGGTTTGGAGTTTGACACCGGGCGCCGTGATGTTGACTTGAACGTCCAAACGGTTGTTGTCCTCCCGGATTTCCTCCATGTTGTCATCGGGATCAATGATGAACGAAAGGGTGCTTGTCCCGGCAGATTGAGGCGTCCACGGCCACACGAGCACTTTGGACGACCCTGCGCCGAGTTCAATCGTCTTCCTCGACAGTTCCGTGCCGTCCACCTCAAACGCAATCGGGAAGACCTCGGCTTTGACGTTTCCAAAGTTGAAGAACGAGGTCGTCAACTGAACCGGATCGTCGACCTGTGGAATCGCCACGTCCATCTGGAAGTCCTCGGGCACCACCTTCGGGTCGGGGCGAAGGTCGTTCACGCCATGACCGAGCACGGCGACGGCGTAGGGCTGTGTTTTGCCACCGCTGTGTTGAGCATCCTTGACCTTCACCGTCCAGGTCCCCTGAGCGGCGTTATCGATGAGCACGACTTCGAGGTTGTTGACGCTGTCTCGCGTCCCGCCGGTGGCTGACCGGCCGTTTGCGAAATCGTTACCGAGATAGACCGTGCCGTCGGGCGCGGTGACTTCCAAATCCAAATCGTTCACGAGTTGTGCACTGGAAAACCGAGAACCACGCTCGTCCGACCAGGTCAAGACGGCCTTGAACATCCCTGAGGACTGCGAGACGTTGAACGCATACGACTTGCTGTTGCCCGTACCCGACATCACCGAGCGGTCGTCCACCCAGATGCCTTGACCGCCCGGAGGGGCGAGGCTGTTTCGCAAATTGACGCGCCCCCAGCCTTCGTCGTCGTTGGGGATGTCCCTCGCACCCATGTCCTGAGCCCCAAGCACGAGCAAGGCCTTGACCAGCGCACCTTGAGGCGAAGGGCGTTGCGCGATTTCTTCGAGGTATTCACGCACCATGACGGCGGCACCGGCGGCGTTGGGCGTCGCCATGGACGTGCCCGTGTATTCGAGGTAGTACGTGTTGCTCCACGTTGCACCACCGGTGTCAGCGGCTTCTTGGGCCCGACACGAGCGGACATACCCGCCGGGGGCAACGAGGTCGGGTTTGATGCGACCGTCCTCGGTGGGCCCTCGGGAGGAGCCGCTCATCATCACGTCCGGGGCGTTGTTGTAGCGATTCTTGTGGTTGCCAACGGAAATGACGTTCTTGGCGGTGGCGGGCGGCGAGACCGTGCTGCTGCCCGGCCCGTCGTTGCCTGCCGCGAACAGGATGGTCAGACCTTGAACACCGTTGTAGTAGCGGTCGTAGTAGTTGGCTCGGTCGTCGACGTCCTCGGTTTCCGAGTTGTACTTGGATTGTTCACTGGCAGCGGACGAACCCCACGAATTGGTGTGCGTTCGTGCGCCGGCGTTGTAGGCCGTGTTCAGCAGGTTGTTGAGGGAAGGCGACTGGAAATTGCCCGTGTTGTCGTTTTCCATCGCTTGGAAGTATAGATCGGCGGCCTGGGCCACGCCACCGTAGCCACCTCGGAATCCGTCACCCAGAACGGTGCAGGCCACGTGCGTGCCGTGCCCGGAGTGCTTGTCGGCGGTGGAACCGTCGCCGATGACGTCGTAATTCCCCACGACTCGCGTGCCAAAATCACCGTGGTCTTCGTCAAGGCCGGCATCGGCCACGGCCACGGTTTGACCCGAGCCATCCAAGTCCGTGGTGAAATAGGTGGTCATGGTGTTCGTGCCCATGTGCCCGCGAGACTGGTCGTTGAAAGCGCTGAAGGCAGGGTCGGGTCGGAGCTGCATGAGCGCCGGTTGGCGAAGCAAGGTGGGGAGGTCCGTCGTCGTCAGCATCCCTTCGTACCGGCCATCGTCCCATGCGTGCGGGTCGTCCATGACCTGGCGAGCCACTTCACCGAGCCGTTGCTCGAGCAGGACCCCCGCATTGTCGGTCAGCGTGACCGTTTCAACAGGGCCGGCATCGTCTCGCCATCCGTCCAAACGAAGCAAGGTGTTCTGGAGCGCAGCTTCACCGTCCGAGAGAAGGGCAAGGTCCAGCAGGTCGTTGTGCAGGAACATGGCAAGGGGCACCGCGTGGCTGGTCGCGATCCCCGGGTGGCGTTCGGCCTGTTGGAGGGCCAAAGGCGTGCCTTGGACGATGAGGCCCGAGGGTGAAACAAACTCGCGAACCGCCAGACCGGGTTGCTGGTCGAGTTCATTTCGCACGTCGTGAAGCCGCATGTCATTGGACACGATGAGCATCAGCACGTCGAAGCGCGGCTCGAGCAAGGTCTCAGGCACCGGCCGGTCCAAGGTGAAGCCGAGGTGGTCGAACACACCGATGGTCGTTCGTGCCATCTGGTCTCGGTGTTCCGAAGCGAGGTTGGTGTCCATGATGCCCTGGGCGTCACGGTAGACGTCCTCGCGGACATCGAAACGAACCCATTCCGGATTGAACGTCTCAACCTCATTCGATTGATGGGTTGGGAGAAGGAGTGAACTCGTGGTGGAAAACAGGAGGAGCACGACAAACACGCCTGCACTGAGGCGGTTGGAAACTCCAGCCATGGTTCAGCCTCAGGCTCCTGTCCTTTATCGGTTCGGTCTTGATGTCCAAACAGGACTCAATCAAGGGGCCAGACATGACGCTCGGCCTTGTCCATGAGAATCTCTTGCGACCATTCGCCCACTTGGTGGACAAACGTGTCAGGCTGACGGAGCTGGCCGGTGTAGTCTCGGTACTCCAAGTCGACGACGAGGTTGTACTCATCCCAAACCGTGTAGCCGATGACCATCATTTCCAAGTCGTCGCCTGAGATGGACGAGTGGCTTTCCAAGATGTCCAATTCCAAGGACATGCTGTCGATGAGTGTACCGTCCAGCGTTTGGAATTCAATCTCAAGAACGATATCGGTGATGGCTCGGCTGCCATCGTTGTGAAGTTCAGCCATCATCAAATGGCCACCACGTTGCATGTAGTGCGTTTCAACGGTCACTGAATCTCGCGGAAGCACCCAGTACCATCCGCTAACGGCGAGCGTGATGAGCATGAACAACACGGCACCCGCCATGGCAACACGGGCCGGCGTGATTTCTCGCTTGAGGGTGGTCAAAATTTTGGCCGCTTCCTGTGCGGCCTCCCAGTCATCAAGTTCCTGCCCCTCGAGCGGGGAGCCGCCCTGCCGCAGATCTTCAGCCGTTGGTTCCACCATGTTGATCACCCGAATATCATGGCCAAACCGCTGGCAAACGCAGAACTGATGGGGTCGATGACCATGACGTGGCGGGTTTCAACGAACTCACCTGTCAGCGAACCCACCAAGGAAAGGTCGGTCACGATGCCATTGACGCCAATGGATGAAGCCGTGGGCACGATGCCCGTAAACTGCGCATCAAGCAACACGGCTCGGCCTTCCAGTTGGTAGTCGCCGAAGACAGGGTAAAGCCAGGGCTCAACCAGCCCCGGTTGAACGTAGGCCTCGGCCGTGGCGACCAAGCGTCCGTCGGTGATGTCGTCGATGATGATGAGCGGATAGTCCTCTGGCCCCGAATAAATGTGGATGGTGGCGCCCTTGAGGTTCTGGCCAACGAACTCAACCCGTTCAATGATCACGCCCGGCGTCGCAGGAACATCGGTTTGTCGCACATAGACCCGCTTGACACCCGAACCCGAAGATTCGACGCGCATGCCAAAGTCATCGGTCAGCTCGAGAACGAACCGTGTTGGAAGGTCCTCTGCTAGCATCAGCACGTCGCCTTTTGCCTCGATCGCCCGGCCGCTGGCCTCGAGGTAGAGGTCCATGTCGTCGGTGTTCGAAGCGTAGTCCAGCGTTCGCATCCCTTGGAACGCCGTTTGTTCACGGATGTTGAACCGCGTATCGGGCTCGGTGGCAAGGTGCATTTCACCGGGCAGATCTCGCATGAACGCCGTGGAAGGGTACCAGAAACCGTCGACGTACCGCAGTTGCTTGAGCATCAGGGAATCGGCCGAGTGGCCGTTGATACGATGGATTTCGGGGACCACCAAATCAAGAACCAGCACGTCACCGATGACCGCCGACACATCGGTGGACTGGGGGATGCCGACGACCAGCGCCTCGACCCGCGTGAGCGCGTTGTTGTCAATGAGAATGGCATGAGCGGACTTCAAGCGAACACCGGCGTCATAGAACATGTCCACCGAGACACGGGGAACGGTGAGGTTCTCTTGTGTTGAAAACAGGGCGTTGACCTCAACGTTGCGAGGCATCGTGGTGTCAAGGCCGTCGATGAACAACTCAACGTCCTGGCCGTCCAACCCGTTGGCGATGATGGTGATTTGAGGGTACTTCGGTTGCCACTGCGACATCTTGAGATCGATTTCGTAGGTTGGTACGCCCGCCAGCATTCGGAAGTCGTAGACGAGTTCAATTTCGCCGGCCGGGAGCGAGGGCAACCACGCCCGCAAGTGCCACGCTCGCATGTCCTGAAGGGTCAAGCCTTCCTCCTCGAGTTGAACGAGGTTCATGCTCGCCGCTTCATCGTCGGAAACCCGTCCGTCTTCCATCGCATCGACAAGCGAGACGGCTTGGGTGATGTTGATGGCCTCCAGAATGGTGATGGCTTCGACACGCTCGGACACGTCGATACGCCCGTCGGCCAGGATGGCTTCCATGGGGCCTCGTGTCGTGGCGGTAAAGGCGGGCATGCGTGACAGGTTGGCCTCAAGGCGGGTCTGCTCCAGCGCTTCCATGCCCAGACCGTGCATCCAATCGGGTGAGGCTTCCAAGTTCGAGCCCTTCTTCAGGTCCACCGTCATGTTGAACGCTTCACCGGTGAAGAGGTTCAACCCGAGGCTCATGTTCTCGCTTTCACCAATCTCACCGCCCACGTTCACCGTGAGGGCGTGAACGAAATCGTTGACCACGCTGCCAAAGTCAACCAGGTCGCCGAGGAAGAACGAGAGACCTTCGATGCCTTCTTCCTCGCCAAAGGTGGGTAATTCAAGCCCGTCGGAATCGACATCAGAGGGCAGGGTGAGGGAAATGTTGGCCGGAAGCGGGTCAAAGTACACGTCGCCGTTGAGGCCCATGAAGGGGTTCTCGTGCGTGGATTGGTCTTCAAACGACACGCTGAACGGTGAGGAGGAACTGCGAACCAGTCGTACCTCAGAGTTGCCTTCAGGACCGGTTGACCCCGGCACGAGTGGACTCAGACGCTCGATGGAGGTGATGTCGGACAGTTTCAGACTGAGGCTGGCCTCGGCGGTGTCCTCGTCCACCCAAAACCGCATGTGGTCGCCGTCCATGGTCAAAGGTACCGTGGCGTTGGTCATCTGCACCTGAATGCTCTCCATGGGCCCGTCGGCGACATACCCCACCGTGTCGCCCAACACCAAGGTGAACGAGGCAGGGAGGCCTGACAGTCGGATGGCGTTGCGCTGTTCGCCGGACTGGCCGCCGTAGGTGATGGTGCCAATGGGCTCGCTCGCCTCGTATTCGAGTGATTCTGCCTGTTGGAGGATGTTGAACTGGGCAGGTCGATTCGAGACCATGGCCGACTGCTTGATGGCGCTGACCATATCGCCCTCCGTGTGTTTGATGTGACCGATGAGCAACGAGCCGCTGGCCGAGCCATCGAGTTGCATGTCGCGCACTTCGTTGATGGGGTCGAAGTCGTGACGAACATGGGAAATGCCGCCGATTCGCATGCTCATCGCTACGGGAACAAGCGGTTCAACCGGACCAAGCCGCCCGTCAACAATGGCGATGCTGGTGTCTTCGGACAGCAAGATGTGGTCCATATCGGGCAACCAAGGTTGGGGGCTGCTGGCCAAAGCGAATCGCATGTGTGAGATCTCCATCGCCTCGCGGTTGCTGTCAGGCAGGCTCTTCTTGACCTGGTTGTAGCACTGAATATCAATGACGCCGCCCGTCGAACCTGCCGTGCCCACCACAGCGGTGGGCAAGCCGTTGAGGATGGCGCCGATGTCAAGGACGATTTCAACCACCGTGAGCAAGGCGTTGTCGAAAAATTGGGCGATGGTGTTGAGGTTCGGATTGTCGAAATTCACACGGCTGATGCCGGTCGAGGAGAGCAAAAAGCTGCCTTGAATCACGATGACACGAGGAAGGTCCTCCATCTCAACGAGCATGGACGAACTGTCACCCGAATACCCACCTCGCTTGAAGGTCGAGGCGTAGTTGAATTCCTTGATGGACGAGGTCCCAGCGATCAGCAGCATGGTGTTGGGTGGTTCAGCGGGATTGATGGGGAGCGTGGGGTCGTCAACGTTGTTGGTGTTGTCGGCTGAGAAATTCTTGATGGCGATCATCAGCGACAACCTGTCGGGGATTTGACCTGGCAGGTTCACCGAACCGGGTGCTTCGCCCATCACCGTGAAGATGGCCGCAATTTCATCTTCGTGGAGCGACCCCGAAGGAAGGCCACGAATCCACAAACGAGAATCGGTAATGTTGCCAAACGGGCTGTCCCCTTCCGGGACGTTGGAGCGGTCCTCAAAGTAGTGAATGTAGACATCCGTACCAACATCAGAATAGATCTCGATGGTGTCGAAACTGTTGTCGCCGAGGTTGTCGTTGCGCAGCGTCAAATCGACCTCGCTGGGGATGATGGTGCTCCCCTCTTCGGGGTGGAAACCAACGTCGAGGTAAGCGTATTCGAGAATGTCCACGGATTGGTCGGGGTTCACCTCGTCAAAGTGGACGTAGCCCACGCCGATGCCAATGCCACACTTGTGTTCTCGGCTGGCCGCCTCGTAGTCCGTGGCTGGGTCGTAGTTGAGGGTCTCGCTGCAGTCGGTTTGGTCGCTGCTTCCCGGAGCGTTGGGATTGCTCAGGCGGACGGCGTAAGGGGCCGTGATGCCGGTCAGGGAGAGGTCGCTGGAATTGACGTTGCCCAAGAGAAGGGAGGCGATGAAATCTTGTGGGAAGGTGACGGCACTGGTGATGTCAAACGAGATCCGCTCAATCCCAACGCCCAGCGTCACGTCCGAAGGCGGCTGGGTAAACCGCGTGTCCACCACGATGGCGTAGGATTCCGAGTTGGAAAGGGTGATGTCAAAGGCCAACCCTTTCATCAGCGAAACTTCGAGATGTTCGAGTTCGTTCCAGAGTGGGTCGTTGATGTTCAAGGCACTCACAGCCCACTGGAAGGTCGGCCGAATCCACAACTCGGTGGGTACGCCGGGTGCGCCGGGAATGGGGTTGTCCGAGGTTTCAATGCCAAAACCCTCGCCGAGCGTGGTCAATCCTTCGAGGGTCAGTGCGACCGACAGATCATCCGAACCGTCTCCGTCAATGTCGATGTAATTTTCAAACAGCACCAGGTCGGTGCCGACGAGCAGTTCGCCGGTGAAGGTGCCTTTATCCCAGGCTTCGTAGGACGGGCCGTTGTTGCGAGAGGAGAAGTTGACGTAGACCGCGTAGGTGTTGATGCCAATGCCCAACAGGTTGTCAAGCCCCAAGTTTTCGATCGAGAACAGCGTTTGCCAGAGGTTGTAGGGCCATGCATCGGGGTGGGTCGCCACGTCGGTGAGGAATTCGTACGGCCGGGGGTGATCTTCCTCAAACGGCGATGTATCGCGTAGTTCGACCTGGTTGAGCACGTTCTCGGCGTCGGCCAACGCATCACCGGACTGAACCGGGCGCTTGCTGGCGTCGACCAATGCAAAGGCGGACTGTGCCCCTTGAATGGCCACGAGCGACTCCCCCTCAGCCGCACGGTCCTCAAGCGTCGCGGCAAAGGCATCGAGCACACCGAAATCATCGCGGGCGACGGTGACGTTGCCGGACACGGGCTGCATCATGGAGAGCAGCATCACGCTCACGAGGAAGACCGCCATTCGCCCTCGACGGTTGGGCTGTGGAAGCCCGACGCGCAAGAGACGTAGCGCAGGCTCATCCATGCCTTCACCTCAAGGCTCCTCCTTTGAGAAGCATTCGCCGTTCTGCCTCGCAAATCGGAGGTTCGTTCACCGTTCAAGCGTTCAGCGTGACGGTTTGGTCAACGCCACAACCCGGACAAGCGACCAACGCCTTGGTCAACCCCGCGGGGAGGTCGATTTCGAACACTGCACTGCAGGACGTGCAGGTGTGACGCACCACGGTGGGCGCCGGAGGTGCAGGCGGCGTGGGTGCTGTGGGTTGGGCAACCGTCGTTGACGTCTCGGGGAGGGCCACTGCAGCTCCAGCGGTTGGCGATGGAGATGCGGCAGGTTGGGTGATGGTCGGTGGCGAGGAAGGCACCGTGACGGCCAGTGGTGTTTCAGGGAGCGCCACTTGGGAAGGCAGCGCAACACTCGGCGACGGTTCAGCGGCTGACGGCGTGGAAACGGCCGGTTGGGCAACGGACGGCGAGGCAGGCACCGCAACGGCTGCGGCCCCTGCAATGTCTTCCACGAGGCTGTCAAGCGGGTCGCCGCCAGCCACCGGGGCTTCGTCGCCGCTCAGCAACGCAGCGGCTTCGGCGGCAGCTTGGCTGCTGGCTTGGGAGAGCGGTTGTTGGGTGTAGGCCGGTGGTGCGAAGCCTGCGTTGGGATCCACGCTGGTCGCCGTGCCGTAGATGGCCTCCATTTCGGCTTGGGCTTCGGCGGCTTGACGCTCCTCGGCAGAAACCACGTCCGCACCCACGTCAAGACCAGCGTGAGCCTCGGCAGGTGCAAACAAGCCGACCTTGTGTTGTTGCGCCACCCTCGCCATGTGAGCGCGTGCCTCTTCGGCGTTGAGGCCTCGCTGAATCAAGAGGTTGAAGCCCTTGTTTCGCTGAAGGGTACGGAACCCAACCAGACCGGCAACGACCACCACGGTGAGAACACCGACCATCAGCGCCCCGGTTGCCAAAGGCGGCGTTTCCGTTGGCGTGGCCTTCACGGTCACGGAGAAGGCGTGGGTGGCTGAATTGTTGGATGCGTCAAACACCGTGATGACAATTTCTTGCAGACCGGGTTGGTCAAAGGAAAGCGTTGGGTTGAGGCCGACGAGGTCGGGGTCGTCTCTTGCGTCTCCGTTGCCATCGGTGTCTTTGTTCGGCAGAAGGTCCCAATGAACGCGCAGCGCAGCGAGACCGTCGTAATCGTCGTCCACAGCCACCTCAAACGTCAGTTCGTCGCCCTCGTTGGCCTTGGTGGGGAACAGGTCAAGGTAACCCTCTTCGAAGTAGGGCACGGAAGGGTCGACCGAGGAAATGGTGGCGGACGTGTTGGCTGCATTACCGCTGGCATCGCTGACCGTCAATTCAACCTGATAGGTTCGAACGCCGTCGGGATTCAAGGTCAACGTGCTGGCGTTTTGTGTGGTTTGCCCGTCAACCGTCCAGTCGCACGAAGCCACCAAATGGTCGTCGGAGCTGGATGCGCAGTTGAGGACGATGGCGTTGTTGACGTTCACGCGCCAACCATCGGCCACCGGCACGCCGTCGGTTTGAATTCGCGGCACCGGTGGAACGACATCGTTGACGCTCACGGTGTACGTGGTGGAGGCTTGTTGTCCGGATGGAGCGGTCATGGCCACGGTGATCGTCTTCTCGCCGGGCACGTCCCAACTCGCCTCCACCTTCACGCCTGAGGCGTCGTTGTCGTTGGTTGGATTTCCGTCGTTGTTGGCGTCAACGCTGGCGTCAAGATCCCAGACGAAGGTCCCTTGTTGGCCAAGTCGGTTCGGCGTAGAGGAGGCATCGAGTTCAATCGTTTCCCCAAGGGCAACGCTTCCCATCCCGTCGTCGGTCACGGTCGGCGTCAGGGGAGGGTCCAATTCCAACCGAACCGTCATGCGCAAGGCCTCCGTTCCGTTCCCACCTCCCAAGGGAGAGTCGGTGTTGTCCACGACCAGCAGCAATTCTTCACCCTCGAGCGTGGACGGAACCTGCCAGGTCAGCGACTGCGGTGATTCAATTGCCTGAAGGGCACCGCCGTCAATGAACTGCACGCCGATGCCACCGGATTGATAGCGGTCGTGCATCGTTCGGGTTTGCAGGTACACATCACCGACGAAACTCAAATCCCACGCTGAAAGCACCACGGTCGTTCCGGCGTCCAAGCGGAGGTCGTCACCGGACAGGAGGACTTCGAAGCCCCCCGCTTCCACGCTCAGCAGGTTGTGGTAAGGCGTCCAATACGCCTCGTTGAGCCGGTCAACCGAGGCGGAGACCGTGCTTCGCAACCCGCCTTGGTCGCCCTGGCCGGCATCGCCGTCGTGGGCCGTGTTGTCGAGCACCATGTACCAGCGCTTGGCGGCGATGGAGGGTGGCACCTTCCAGTGGAATTCATACGCGCCCAGCGCCGATTCCGTGCTGGCTGGTTGGGCCATCAGTGACCGATACGATTGGCCCAATTCGTAGGGTTGGATGCTGTTTTCATCGAAGAAGAGGAGGTCGATCCCGTCGTCAACGACGATGATGCTCAGGTCGTAAACGTCGCCCGGTGTCAGCACCCCGAGGTCAACGATGACGCACACGTCCGGGTCAATGGCCAGCGAGGGTGGAAGGGAAGTTGCGCTTTGAGTTAGGCATCCAGGTGCGGCTCGACCTGCATCACCCTGAACGCTGAGCGGGGCCGCTATCAGGAGAAGGGCCAGTCCCATCGCCACGTGCCAACGCATAACCGCTCCATCTCCACGGTTCATTTCAACGATTGGGTTTGATGTTCAAGGAGGCCCAACCCGAACCGTTCCACGACAGATGGTTCACGCGCCCGTCGTCCTCCACCACCATGCGGTCGCTGTCGTTCAGGGCCACCACCGGCAGTCCACCGGCCGTTGATTTGGCTTCTCCGAGCGGTTCATCCGAGGATTTGATGCGATTGCTGTAGTGGGTCAGGGCCAGGCTTTCTGCGCCCACGGCCAATGCAGACGCCACGGCGCCTGTGGCCGTCGAGTGTTGATGTTCCTCCGCCTTGCCGTGTTGCTCGTCGAGGAAGGTTGCTTCGTGGACCAGCAGCGTGGGTGCGACCTCCTCAGTCCATGCCGGCGGTGATGTGGCCGTGTCACCGGAGATCAACACGCTGACCGGTGCTCGCTCGCCGCCTCGGAACCACGCCGATTCAAGCGTTTCACCCTCCGCGGTGGTCACATCTTCGCCTCGGGCGAGCATGGCCCGTTCTTTGGTCGTCAGCCCGAGGTCGTCCGCACGCTGACGGTCAAATTTCCCAGCCTTGGCGTGCTGCTGAATCATCCAGCCGCACGACGGCACGGTGTGGGTGGTGGGCAGTGGCGTCAAGGTGCTGTTGGACCAACCCTCGGGCTGCGGCATCCCGTCCAACAAGGTCGCCGTGCCCGTGTGGGGGTCCACCTCGGCCCAACGGTCCTCGCCCACGACGCCGAGCACCCAGCGAACGGGAAAACGGAGACCGCTGCCGCCAAGAGCGAACCACGCCAACCACTGGCGAGCGAGGTCGGCAGGTGAAATGTCGTCGGGCATCGCTGTGCCCTCGAGCAATGCGTTGAGGGCTGCGGATGATGTGGGTCCGAGAATGAGAAGGGGTTGTGGTCGGTTTTCCAAGTCCATGGATTGCAACCACGGGAGGGCCCCCCAGGTGTGGTCGAGATGACCGTGCGTGAAGGCCAACACGTCCACGTCGCGGGGTTTGAGCGTCTCGCCCAGAGAATGGGCCTTGAGGCGGCGACGCTGCTTGCCGTAGCGTGTTTGGAAGCCTTCACCGGCGTCGATGACGGCGATGCCGTCCGGGCCTTTGACCAAACTTCCACTGACGGCGCGGTCGGGCGTGGGGCGTGCAGAAGCCGTACCGAGCACGTGAACGTCAAGCGCCATGCAACATCACCTCAGGATTGAATCGGGATGGGCGTGGGCGGGAACCACCGAAGAAGGACGATGTCGTCAATGGCCCGAATCCAACGCCAAGGCACAGCAAGCGGGATGGAACCCTCCACAAGATGCTCGGGCGTGCCCCGTACGAAGAGGTGGGTGCAGTGAAGCGACTCAGCGTCGATGACGGCGTCGTGAACGATGCCGAGTTTTCGCCCGTCGGGCAGGTAGACGTCGAGCCCTGTCCAGTGGGACATGACCTCAACACCTTTGACCATGCAGGCCGCTTTCGCTGAGACTCAATAAAGCCACGGCTCAAGCACGTGAAAATGTCGCCAATGTGCGCCCGATGATGGGAACTCACTTGCCACGGTTGAGGTTGGCACGGAGCGAAGGTCGCAACTTCTCGGCGCCCTTGCCCTTGTTGTGCAGACCACGACCGCGCTTGCCAGCGGAGGTCTTGCCACGGTAGGCTCGTCCACGGTGGGCTCGCTTGCCGTTGGCTCGGGAGAACACACCGAGCTGCTTGTCGTTGATGATGGCAGGGTGGTGCGTGTCGATCATGATGACCTCGTAGTACTTGTGCTTGCCATCTTGGCCGACCCAGTAGGAGTTGAGCACTTCCAAGTTGGGGAAGTGGCGGTTGACACGCTCTTCGGCGATGCGCTGCGTGTTCTTGGCCATGGTGATCTTGGAGATACCGGCCTTGGACGGCTTGCGCTTCATGTGGATCTTGCCCTTGCGCAGGCCACCACGGCGAACACGGGTGCGGATGAGGATGACACCCTGCTTGGCCTTGTAGCCCATGCGACGTGCAGCGTCGAGACGGGTTGGGCGCTCGATGCGGCAGTTGACAGGTTCACGGCGCCACTGGGCCATGCGCTGCTGTCGGTACATGTGGGGCAGTGCGTCTTTTGGACGTCGCCAGGTGTCTCGAACGTGTTGGTACAATCCTTGTGCCATGGTGTTCACCTCTGCTTCTCAGCGTCTTGCCGACCTATCTCCCCTTTATGAGCCTGCCCACGCGCTTTGAGCACCCTCACGGGGCCCACATTGGGAGGCCTTCGGCTTGAATGCCGCGCCATCCACCCCACAGGGATTGAACGTTGGTCCAGCCCATGTCCTGCAGCGATTTGGCAGCGATGGCGCTCCTGTAGCCACCACCGCAGTAGAGCACGATGCGCACGTCATCCGCCAGTTCCTGCTTCTCAATGTCCCGCTCGAGCACGCCCTTTCCAATGTGCACGGCGCCCTCAAGATGACCGGCCTCAAACTCGTGGCGTTCCCGAACGTCGATGACGACCAGCGGCTCACCGTCGTCCATCATCGCCCGAAGGTCGTGGGCTTCGCATTCACCGATAACGCTGCGTGCAGCCTCAACGATGGCGAGGAACCTCGGGCTGTGCTTCTTGGCCATGATTTTCGCAGATGGGTTAGCCTCTTGAGGGCATCGCACCAGCCGGCCAGCATGGCAGGGCAGATCACGGGCCTCGAGGCCGTCATGGAGGCGCTCCGAAGCGGCGTCGCCATCGACCGGGTGCTCGTGGACCGCGCCCACGACACGACCGAACTTCGCGTCCTGTGCGAAACCGGAGGCATCCCACTTGAGGAAGGTTCCACCAACGACCTTTGGCGCATGTCGGCCGACGGCGCCCAAGTCGCGTTGGCGATGACCGGTCGCGCCCAAAGCGAGACCCTCGAGGACGTCATGGCCGTCGGCGGTTGCGTCTGGCTGTTTGACGGCGTGGAATACTCCACCAACCTCGGTTTTGCCATCCGAACCGCTGAGGTCTCGGGCGCTGACGCCGTGCTGCTCAACGTCAGCAAGACCCATGAGGAGCGGCGCACGATTCGCCGTGCCAGCATGCGAGCCGACCGGTTTATTCCCGTGGTCTACACGACCACCGAGGCCATCCTTGAGGCAGCCAAGGCGAACAACGTCCGTATCGTGGCCGCCGAAGACGTCGGGACCAACGGTCCGTGGGACGAGGACCTGACGGGCGACGTCATCCTCGTGGTGGGCGCCGAGCGCGACGGGGTGAGCCCGGAGGTGTTGGCGGCAGCGGACGCCGTGGTGAAACTCCCCATGGACGGGTTCGTCCCATCCTACAACCTCCAGGTGGCGGTGAGCGTCTTGGCCGTGGAAGCCCTTCGTCAGCGCCAATCGCTGGGAAACTGAATTAAAGCAAGGTTGGCCACCTGCGGGCATGGGTTTCTTTGCAACCATCGGCCGTGGCTGGGAAATGAGCAAGTTGAGCATGAGCGTGGTCAAGAAAGACCCCGAATTGATGGTCTACATGATCTTCTCAGGCGTGATGAGCTTGGCCTGCCTCATCGGGATGAGCATGCCGCAGTTCCTTGAAATGGACTGGGCCGTCAACGCCGACGGGTCTTTCACACCCGCTTACCTGACGTTCAGCTTCGTCGGCTACATGGTGCTGAGCATCGTCGTCGTGTTCTGGAATTGCGCCATCATCGCCAACGCCAACATCCGGTTGACGGGTGGCGACCCCAAGTTTGCTGACGGCGTGAACGCAGCCCTCAAGCGCCTGCCCATCATCATCGTTTGGGGCATCATCGCCGGCACCGTTGGCCTGTTGTTCAAGTTCCTCGAAGGCGTCGCACAAAGCAGCGACCACCCCGCAGCACGAACAATCGCCATGGTGATTCACTTCATCGGCGGCCTGGCGTGGTGGGTGATGACCTTCTTCATGATCCCCCACCTCATTTTGGAAAACAAAAGCATCGGTGATGCCCTCAAAGCGAGCAAGGCCACCTTCTTTGACACGTGGGGCGAGAACATCGTCTCGGGTTTGGGCATCGGTGCGATCGCCTTCCTCTTCGGCATCCCCATCGTCGCCTTGACCATCGGCATGTTCATCGTGGCTGGTCCCGTTGGCCTGCTCTTCGGTGCGGTCCTGATTGGCCTGCTCATCGCTTGGGCCAACGCTGCCGAGCAGGTGGCCGTGGTGGCGCTGTTCCGCTACGCCAAGGACAAGAACATGCCTCAAATCTACCAGGACCAAGGCATGACCGTCTACACCTTTGGCAACGCTCAGACCGTTTGATCACCAATCGAGACCATCTCGCTGTCCTAGCCTCTGTGACGTGCTGATGCGCGGGCCACTACGGGTTCAGTTCGCTGATCCGCTCGTTTCGTCCAAGGCATTGAGTCGCTTTTGTGCCGTGATTCGAATACGGGCGTGGGGTGAAGTGAGGCCCGCCTCAAACATCTGGCGCATTCTTGGATAGTTGGGGAAATTGTGCGGGACAAGCATGTAGGCAGCTCGCAGAACAAAGCGCCAAGGGGAATGCCAGACTTCGTCCACCAGCATGTATGCGTCTTCGTCATTGATGTCGCGCATACCGGACAAGATAACACGCTTCACTTCACCCGAACTGTTCTTCATGAGCGGAAGCCAAAGTTGACCGTGGTTTACCGCCATGTTTCGCTTTGAGGCCTCAACGATGCCGATTTGAACACCTTCCAAGGGCGAGGACAACTTCCCTTTCGCCCATCGCTCAAACCATGCGCCGTGCGTTCGAATCCGTTGCAAGAAGCGACCCATTTCGTGGTGAGGCAATTCCTCGAGGATACGTCGTACCCAAACGTCCATGTTTTGGCGGTGTGAAAGCCAAGCGACGAGTTGCTGTTCCAACCATGCACTCGGGCTCTCCTCAAGCATGATGTCGGAACGTTCCACCAGTCGCTCCTCGAGTTCTCCGAACCTGGCCAATCGACCGTGGACGTCCCAAGCAAGCGTTTCAACGGGGTGGCTGAGCAGCGGGTGGAGATCGTTCCATGCCATCTCAGCATCCGTTGATGGGTAGGCTGCCAAGGCAGCGCGAATGACATCGGTGTTGTTGGAGGTTGAAACCAACGAGCGGACGGTGGCAGCGTGCTCCAAATCATCACCCAGGCGGAGTTGAGTCAAGGCCCAAATCACATCGTCTTCATGATGTTCGCGGTGGTTGTAGAGGAGGCGCTGGGCAATCGCTCGCGCTGCCTCGCGATAATACGGCCAACGAAACGTGCTGCGTAACAGGACCCAATCGTCGCGACTGATGGTCTCCAGTGCGTGCTCAACCGCCTGTTCCGGAGAATGAACAACAGTGAGAAAGGCTGCTTGCACATCACGACGCCGTTGCTCAGCAACCGGATCGAAACGGACACGGCCGCCCGAGGAGTAGCGCTCAGGAAAAAGCGCCACCCTCAGGGTGCTCGGAAGATGCTCCGGTTCAACCTCCTTCGCTCCGCAGAGCAGCAACAAGCACGCCACCATGTCGGCGTGAAGGTCCTTCAACCGCCCCGCAACAGGTGCGACGCACACCCTACGTCCGTTGACTTCGACTGGCAGATGCCGGTTTTCAAAGCGTGCACCAACCGCTCGACCGGCATCCAACTTTGCTGCGACCAAAGGAAAAACGGCCAGTTCATGCCCGTTGACGGTTCGCACGAGGCGTTGCCCGTGTGTTGATGGTTGAGCAGACCATGCGCCTGTTTCGATGCAAATTTGCTCACACCATCCCAGCGCTCGAAGGATGGCGGCCCGACGCTTTTTGGTGACAAAGTCGGGGAAAGTAATCTCCCCGTAGGTTGTTTGGACGCTGGACATCACCATACAAAGCAGATGACATAGTATAAAGGCACCAAATCAGTTGTTGTTGGTGGTGTGAGATGACCGCCATATCAGGAAGGAAAGCCCCATCATGCCAAGTTGAGCGACCAAGCGGAGTACGTGCCAGTGGTTGGCGTAGGTTTTCCCGTCGAGCGGGATGTTGTTCACCCACATGTT
>JBMZXF010000016.1:0-27605 GCA_049627345.1 Candidatus Poseidonia sp.
TTAAATGGTGGAGCCGACAGGGGTCGAACCTGCGACCTTCTGGTTGCAAACCAGACGCTCTTCCAACTGAGCTAAGCGCCCTTGTAATCCGAGCGGTGAGCCACTCCCTTTTGAGCCTTCACCTGTGCAGGACAGCGCATCAAACGCAGTCAATGGTCGCATCACGGTCGGGACCGACCCCCACGCTGGTGCAGGGCACGCCCACCAAGGCTTCGAGTTTGGCGATGTACTGCTGGGCGGCTGCAGGCAGGACGGCGATGCCTTTGCCTGACTCGTTGGCATGGACCGCCATGGCCAACCATTCGGAGAGCGGAAGTTCAGGGAAACCGGGCATGGTGATGTAGACCGGCTTGCAGCGGGCCAGGGCAGAAGCCGTGGAGGGCAGTTCGGTGATCTCCTTGCCGTCGAGTTCGTAAGCCACGCAAATTTTGAGTTCATCCAATCCACCAAGCACGTCCAGTTTGGTCAGGGCGAGACCGGTGAACCCGTTGATGCGTTGGGCCTGGCGCATGACCACAGCGTCAAACCAACCGCAGCGGCGCTTACGACCCGTGGTGGTGCCGAATTCCTTGCCGACCGTTCCCATGTGTTCGCCCGCCTCGTCGTCGAGTTCGGTGGGCATGGCGCCGTGGCCGACCCGGGTGATGTAGGCCTTGGTGATGCCGATGACGTCCTCCACGTGACCGGGATGGATACCTGCACCGTGCGTGGCGTTGCCTCGGGAGGTGATGGAGGAGGTGACAAAGGGGAAAGTCCCCTGGTCGATGTCGAGCAGCGTACCTTGAGCGCCTTCGAGGATGACGTGTTCGCCGAGTTTGAGGGCGTTGTCGAGCATCAAGCCGGTGTTGGCGATGCACGAGGCGTAGTTCTCGTGGATCCATGCGATGTCGCCAGCCAAGCCGTCCGCCGACACTCGCTCTGCTGAACCTGCCGCTTCCAAGGAGGCGTTCATGCGGGCCACGGTGGCGTTGGTCCAGTCCTCATCACCGAGGACTTCCGCCACGTCGCCAAAGCGAAGCCCGACACGGTTGATTTTGTCAGCGTAGGTGGGGCCAATGCCGCGACCGGTGGTGCCGATCTTGGTGTCGAGGCTGTCCATGTAGCGGTGGTAAGGGAGGATGATGTGGGCCCGCTCGCTGACATAGAGACGGTCACCGCGTGGGTCTTCGCCGGCCGTGGCCTCCCAATCGGTCAGTTCCTTGTGGAGGACCCACGGGTCGATGACCATCCCGTCGCCGAGCACCAGGTGACATTCCTTCCGCGTAATACCGGAGGGGAGCAGGTGAAACTTCAGCACCTGTTCACCGAGCACGACGGTGTGTCCGGCGTTGTTACCACCCTGAAAACGGGCCACCCACGTGGCTTGTTCAGCCAAACGGTCGACCAGTTTTCCCTTGCCCTCATCGCCCCATTGGGCCCCCAAAATCACGGTGGCTGGCATGATGTTCTCCGCTGTCACGGCACCGCGGGCCGCCTTTGAACCCTGTGATGTCCTCGCGTCAACCTCAGCCAGACCGGTGAGGAAAAAGTCGCCGTGAAGGTGAACGACCATTTATATTCTCACAGGTAAACCTTCAGCACGAAAACCGGGGGCAAATGTTCGGAAAAGTGGTGCATTGAGTGTGATTAAGTATCTGCAAGGAAACCACGAATTTATATAACATCGGCCACCACTACTAAACAAGGAGTTGAGAAGATGAAGCAAAACACACCCACCGCTCAAACCACCGCTGCACCAAGCTCAGCCCTCCCCGGGTTGAACAACGACCGCAGTGGCCGGCGAACCCTTGACGGCCACACCCGACCCTGCGAAGATTGCGGTGCCGTCAACTGGGATTTCGACATCACCCGCGGCGAGATCACCTGCGGTGACTGCGGCCTCGTGGCTGAAGAGAACGTCCCCGACCCCGGCGCAGAGTGGACCAACCGAGACAACGGCGAAGACCGTTCCCGTGTCGGACGCCCTATGACCTACACCCTGGCCGACAAAGGCCTCAACACCACCATCGACGTTCGAGACCTCAACACCGGCATCGCCTCACGCCACGGCATGAGCTCGCAGGCTCGCCGAGACTGGCGCCGTCGCCGTGTTATCGACGAACGCTCCAAGACCCGCAAGAGCCGTGAGCGCAACCTCGTCAAGGCCAACCAGTTCATCCGGGACCGCTCTGGACTGCCAGCACCCCTCCAAGAAGAGGCGGCTCGGCTCTACCGTCGCCTGTCCGGCGAAGGCTTCGTCACCGGTCGCTCCATCGCCGGTGTTACGGCGGCCTGCACCTACCTCGTGGCTCGCCAGGAAGGCCTGCCCCGACAAATTCCCGAGGTCGCCGAGGCCTTCGACATCACGGAGAAGGATCTGTCTCGCTTGATTCGCCAGGTCTCTCGACGCCTGAACATGCACAAGATCACGGCGCCCGACGAGTACTTTGACAAGTTCATGTCCGACCTTGGGCTCGAACCGTCCATCCGCACACCCCTTGACGAGCTCTGGAACACCATCAAGCCTCACGACGACGTTTGGCAGGGCAAGAAACCGATGGGGGTCGCAGCGGCTCTGATTTACAAGGCATCCACGGCGGCCGGCACGCCCCGAACCCAATCCGAGGTCTGCGCCGTCGCCAACGTCTCCGAGGTCACCCTTCGTGGATTGCTGCGCCTCATCGATGGCTTGCTCGACAAGATTCGTCAGTACCAGAACCTTCAGTGAGCGAACCTTGATGAACGGGGCCAACGACCCCGTGCCATGGGATTCAAAGCCAAGGCGAGAAAGCACCGCAAGGACGCCGGCGAAGAGGACACCAAAACCAAGACTACGAAGAAAGAGGGTGAGATTCCCTGCGGCATCAAGGGCTGCGAGAACTTTGCCGACAAATCGCACGGTGGACGCTCCCTTTCGGTGGACGATGCCATCGACATGTGGGGCTCCAGCGGCTACGAAATGCGCAAAGGGCGCGTCCGGGTCTGCAAGTCCTGCTACCGCAAGTGGAAGAAGGAAAACAAGAACGACGACATGTACTGATGTCGCCCCTCCTGTTCGCCCACCCACAGCAACCCAAACTCGGGTGACTCCTTCTGCCACCGGTGTTTTCACTTTCACTTCTCATGTGAAGGGTGTGCAAAACCAAGGTGTACCTTCAGCGATTCCTGTGAGTCATGCAACAACGAACCATCGTCCGCAGCCTCACCACCAACGACGGCACGCTCATCGCGATGAACGACGGGAGCGTCGCTTGGAAACCCCTTGAAGGCCGCCCGACGCGAACGACCCTCGACGACCTCCCCACCGTCCTGTTGGCCCTTCGCGGCCCCATGGGCCCCGTGGATGCTGCTGCCGTGGGCACCGCTGCTGGCGACGTGCTCGTGCTCACGCTTCCCCGACTGGAAGTGGTGGCCAAATTCACCCTCAAGTCAGGCGGCATTCGTGCCATCACGCTGGTGGAAAACGGTGCGTTTCACTTTCTGGTTGGGACCCAACACGGTGCGGTTTGGTCGCTGTGCGATACCCGCACAGAACGCTGCGAACACGTCTTTTCCATCGACGGCCCCGTCTCCAGCCTCCACCTTGAAGGCGAACTCGTTCACGTCCGCAGTGGCTGGATTCACCATGTCCGGGCCTGGGACGGCACCTCCCACGACGTGAAGAACACAGCAGAGGCGTACCCCGTACGACGCCAGCGACGCCTCAGCGACACCTACTACCTGCCCTACCCCGCCTAAACCGACTCTTGTTCCTCGAGCGGCCAGGGTGAGCGAGGCGTGAGCCACACGGCCGTTGGTGCAGGTCGGTCCCACGATGCCGGAGGACGGCCGTCGTTGGACACGGCCTCCTCGAAGAAGGCCAGGTGTCGCTCAAGAACGTCGGCGACATGATCGGTTCCACGAATGGCCGGACCCTGCAAGGGCACGATGGAGGTCAGGTTCATTCGCTTGATGCGCTTGAGACTCGCCACCACATCGACCAGCGAACCACCGGGCAGGTCCCATCGGGTGGGCCGGTCCGCCCTCGGCAGCAACGCACCAACCACGAGCGTGGAGAGATGCGGGATGTGGAAGCCCATGCCGTCGCTGGTGTGGCCGGGGAGATGAACGGGAACCACCTCCCCGTCGCCCAGGGAAAACACGTCCTCTTCGGACAACGCCTCGGTAAGGGTACGAGGCATGTCCGAGTCGTATCGATTGGCCCACGTGGTGAAAAAATCCCCCGTTTCAAGGGCTGCCTGGCCGTCGCTGTGAATGTGGACCGGGACATCGCCAAAAGCGGCTGAGACGTGGGATGCTCCACCCGACACGGGGAATCGACGAGAGGTCAGCAGAATGCGGTCGAGGGGCCGCTGCCCGAGTTGGCCCGTGATGCGTTCCACCTGAAGGGCTTGGTACCACGACGTCCCTGCGTTGATGAGCAGGTTGCCCAACGAACCGGTCACCAACACCACGTTGCCATCGTGATGGATGCCGGGCAACCTCACGACGTTCATGGTCTGCCCATCCCGCGGCCCGTCTTGAACATACCCAAACCGGGTGGTTGCGGTTAAATAGGGGGATTCGGTCGCCCCACCATGGCACGATTCCCTGAAGCAGAAGCCCGCTTGCTTCACCGCAAGATTTGCATGCGCTGCAACGCACGCAACGCCATTCGTGCCGCTCGCTGCCGAAAGTGCAGCTACAAGGGACTTCGTCCCAAGAACATCGAGCGCAAGGGCAACTGATCGTATCATCCAATCCACTGCAACAGCAGCGTGGTCGGGTCGCCAATCAGCACGAGCGGAAGCACGGCTGGGAACAAGAACACCAGCAACGGCATTTTGTGGCTGACCCAGACACGGTCCACGCCGTGGCCTTTGAGCGAGTGCAGGCGTTCCTCCAATTCCTCGGCAGTGGGGGTGGTCCGTGGCGCCCGAGCAGCGTGAACCACCCGATGTTCGCCGGTGGGCATTTCCATCGTATCCGTCAACAACCACACGTGGCGCTTCGCCACCTCATCGACGGCCAACATCGAGGCGTGCCAGGCCATGCGAAAATCGCCCAGACGCTTAACATCGCCTCGGCTGATGTTGAGCGCCAGCATGATGAACGGGATGAACAGGAACGCAAGGCCGCCCCAAATCAGCAGCGAGATGCTCACGGGAAGCGCCACCACGGTGGTTTCACCGACCGAGCCATAGGGCAACGGCACCGAAGCCCAGGTTGGAAACACCAAACTCACCCACATCAGCGCTTTCGCGTCAGCCCCGCCGTGCAGCAACCGAAGTCTCCACGCCATGTCGATGAAGAAGATGACCAAGAACAGGGCGGCTGTTCGCCACCAGAGCATCCCGAGCGCATCACCGTTGTCGAGCAACACCTCCACAGGGGTCGTGGCCTGATAGCGAAGTGCACCAGCGACCACACCGACTGCACCTGCCGCGTACCACAACAGGAACGTGCGGTCCATCCATGAGCCGTTGAGGGCGTCCTTGAGGGTCGGGCGGCCAAACACCGCAACGCTGGCGTAGGCCACGACAGCCGCCGCCGTGAGGTAAATCGTCCAATCCGCACCCTGGACCATCAAATCAAGGGCCCAAATGAAAATGGCAGGCTTGGCCCAAACGATCCAGTGTTCGTTCGCCACCCTTCGCTCTCGGTGGTCCATCCATGCAGCCCAACCCATGCCGAGCAGCAGGACAGCGACCCTTGTCCATCCCAAGATGGCCTCGTTGGTCGCCTCCATGGTTCAACCAAGGCGGCCATCAACTTAAAGACGGCCGCCGACCAGCCAAAAGATGCGTGAATCAAGGTGACCGACATGAACATCGAAGAACGATTGGAACAAGTTGCCACGGTCATCAATCAAATCGATGACCCCAAAGTCCCACGAAACATTCGCCGTCAAGCAAAAGAAGCCTGTGAGCAATGGCTGCTCAACAAAGGCAAGAAACTCGATGTCCGCATTGCCATGGCCCAGTCAAAACTGGAGGAACTCTACGAGGACCCCAACATTCCACCTGAGTTTGGCACGCTGATCTTGACCATCAACACCGAACTCGAGCGAATCTTGACCGAGGTCCTTTGATTCACTCTTCTTCAGACCCGTCGTCGTCGAGGGCGAACACGAGACGTCCGAGGAACAGCCGCTCTTTCACGGAGAGTTTCCCCTCCGTCACGATTTCTCCGAGTTGGTCGCTCCATTTCTGGGGCAGCGGCATGTGGTCAATGCCAACACGGATCAACTCGATTTGGTCCACGCTCAAGCGGCCTCGGCGCAAGGCATACTCCGCCGCAATGCGGGCCGAGATGAGTTTCACCTGGCCGTCCGTGTAGCCGAGAACGGTTTGGAGTTCGTTCAACATGCGCTCTTCGTAAGCCGTGATGCGCCCGTCTTTGATCGCTTCACGCCACGCCTCTTCGAGGGTTGGCGCCCGCTCCGAGAGCAGGATGGCCAGCGGGCGGGTGGCGTCGATGTTCTCGAGGACAATCTTGAGAATGACAACGAGCGGAATGGAGAGGATCATGCCGATGATGCCCCAAACCCAGAACGAGAAGGCGGTGACGACCAGCAACAACACGGGAGAGATGTCGAGGGCACGACCCGCCCAACGTGTCTCAATGACGTTGCCCCAGAGTTGCTGATTGGTCAACAACAGGACGGTCAGAATCAGCAACATCGTTGGGTCGAGGAGAATGAACCCAAGCATCAACGGCGGGATGGTGGCCAGCAATGAACCGATGTAGGGAACATAGTTCAGCAAGAAGGTGAGCAAGGCCCAGGTGAACCAAAGGTCAATGCCAAAGAGCAGCATGACCAATCCGGCACACACACCGGTTCCAAAACCAACGCCGGTCTTGACGACCACGTAGGTGTTGACGCTGGCTTCGATTTGGTCCCGAATCATGTGGACGCGCTCGCTGGCGCCTCCGGGGTACGCACGCTCAATTCGACCCGGCAAGAGACTGGCTTCAAAGATGATGAACAGCAAGAAGAACAGCACCGTGATACCTGTTACAAAGAACATCCCCACGCTTGACAGCAACCCGCCAATGGCGTCCGAAACCCCCGAGCCACCTTCGAGCAACCCCATGCTGGCGAGGTCATCATCCAAGGTGCCGTTGAGGGTAGCTCCCGAATCAAGGATGGATTTCCCGATGAGCGGCATGCCTTTGACGTCGTTCCATCGCTCGTTCAACAGTTCGGTGTATTCGTCCATTCGCTCCTCGTCACTGAGGAGTGTATCCGCCTGCTGATAGGCGAAGAAACCGGCAGAAAGCACGATGAGGATGGCCAACATGAGCATCGTGATGTACGACAGCATGATGGGGAAACCTTTGGCGGAAAGGTAGTCTGCACCCGGTTTGAGGACGAAGTAAATCCCCAAAGCGATGAACAAGGGTTGCAGCACGTCGACCAGTTGAATCAACCAAACGGTGACGAGGGTCATGATGACCGCAGCGTGGGACAGCAGGGTTACCCGTTGACGAAAATTCTCACTGGTCCACGCAGGAGAGGAGGTTTCCATGGGTGGGCGACCACTGATGGGCTCTTCAATTCATCTCCGGGGTCGATGGCATGGTTTCGGCCTTGTCAACTTCAGGCAGGTGAGGGATGCGGAGGGTCAGCACGGCGGAGATGACCATCAACAAACCGCACACGTGGAAGACCGTATGGTAGTCCCAGGGGAAGCCACGACCCACGGTCAATTCCCAAACGATGCCCCCGCCGAGGGGACCGAAGATTCTCGCAAACGCACTCAGGGATTCTTGAGCACCCATCACGACACCCAAGTCGTACCCGTCGTTCCTTGCGAGGCGCGTGAGGTAGGTGCTCGAGGACGGCTGGAACACACCGTTGCCAATGGCCATGCAGGTGACAACAACAAACAGTTGAATCCACGCCATGCTGGCTTGCGTGTAGGGAATCAGCGTCAAGCCCAAGCCAGTGAGGAGAATCGACATTGGAATCAACCGACGGGTTCCAAATCGACGGGTGAGTGGGCCGATGAGCACGCCTTGGGTCAGAATCCCAAGCATCCCGATCATGGCGAAGATGCGTCCGTTGTCTTGTTCGGAGAAGCTGAGACCTCCAGAGGCAGCGTCCATTTCCGTGTAGAGGATGAACACCGAGTGCATGATGGTAAAACCGAGAATGAACAGCGTAGCGACCCACATCATGGCACCGATGCCGGGTTTGCCCAACATCGCGACGGAATTGCGGGTCATGTCAACGAACTGGCGACCCCACGACGCACGCTCCGTGGGTTGTGCTGCTTCAACGTCGATGGATTCTGGCAATTTGAAGTACGCCAACACCAGCGAGCCTGCGGAAAGCACGCTGGCGATGACGCACGGCAACAGGTACGGGGAGGTCTCGAAGACGGTGTCGGCAAACACATCCCAACGGTCGGCTGGGCTGGAGAACTCCCCGCCGATGAACGGTCCAATGGTAAAACCCAGTCCAAACGCTGCGCCGATGAGCCCCATGCGGGTGGCGAGCTGCTTGGGTGTGCTCACGTCCCCAATGTAGGCACGGGCGACGGCGATGTTGCCGTTGGACACCCCAGCAAGGAATCGCATGGCAAGGGCAAACAACAGGGTGGAGGAAAGTCCGAAGGCGGTGAAAAACACCGTGTTGCCCACCAGGCCAATCATCAGCACGGGTCGACGGCCGATGCGGTCGGAGAGCGAGCCCCAAATCGGAGAGAACAGGAATTGACCAAAGGAATAGCCCGTCATAAGAAGGCCGACCCACAACCCGATTCGAACGACGCCCTCCTCGGTTGCAAGATCCTGAACGAGGTAGGTGAGGAAGGGGATGATGATGCCAAAACCGATCATGTCGATCATCGTGACAAGGAACAGCACCAACAAGGCGCCCTTCCCAGCATCGCGATGATGTGCATCGGACATTATCTCTTCCGAGGCACGGATGATATTAGTAAGCGACCCCAATAATCCCGCAGGGAAGGGTGTTTTCTCAGACCAAGGAAATCTTGCTCTGCACTTCAGGGGTCAATCGGTCAATGACGGCTTCAAGACGCTCGACGAGACCTGCCTTTTGCTCGTGCTTGATGAGGGCATACTGCATGACTTCGTCAAGCGTGTCAACAGCGACGACCTCCACCATGTCTTCGAAGCGGTCGTCGAGGAGCACGTCCTGCATGTTCGCCCTGGGCACAACGATGGTCTTGACACCGGAACGAGCAGCCGCCTCAATCTTGGCCGTGACGCCACCGATGGGCAACACTTCGCCTCGCACGGAGAGGGAACCGGTCATGGCCAGGTCTTGACGGATGGGGATGTTTTCCAGCGCAGAAATGATGGCGGTGGCGATGGTGATGGAGGCTGAATCGCCGTCAACACCGTGGGTGTCAACAAACTGAATGTGGATGTCGTAGTCCGAGATGTCCTTGCCCGTGAGTTTCTTGATGACGGCGCTCACGTTGGTCACGCTTTCTTTGGCCAAGTCGGAAAGACCGCCGGTGGCGTGAATCTTTCCACCACCGCCTTGCGACGGCGTGACGAGGGCTTCGACGGGGAGCATGATGCCGCTGAAATCTGAGAGCCCGGAGTTCGCACCGAGCACGGCCAGGCCGTTCACCCGACCCACGCGCTGGCCGCTGTTGACCAGCATGGCGTAGTCTTGGCGGCGCTCAATCATGCGGTCGGCGACCTGCTGCTCGAGCGGTTTGGCGATGTTGCGTGCACCGAGCACGTGTTCGGCAGAGGTCAACGGGGCACCGGCCTCCACGGCCAGGTCACCAGCGATGCGAACCAACCCACCAAGTTCACGGAGGCGCAAGGAAAGTTTGCCCCGGCGACCAGCACGGCGTTGGGCTTCTCGAAGGATGATGGCCACGGCGCTTTTGTCAAAGTGGGGAATTTCACGAACCGTGTCTTGGTCGCGCAACACCTCTTGTGCGATGAAACGAATGAGACGGCGACGGTTTCGAGAGGTGTCGGGCATCTCGGAGTTCACGTAAACCTCGTAGCCGTACCCACGGATACGGCTTCGCAGCGCGGGGTGCATGCCTTGAATGGCGTCGAGGTTCCCTGCAGCGATGAGAATGAAATCGCACGGCACAGGCTCGGTCTTGGTCAGGGCTCCGGAGGAACGCTCCGACCGACCGGAGATGGGGAAAGCACGGTCCTGCATGGCCGTGAGCAGCGCTTGTTGCTCCTCGAGGCGAAGCAGGTTGATCTCGTCAATGTAGAGCACACCCTTGTGGGCTCGGTGGATGGCACCGGGCTCAACACGGTCGTGAGCAGGGGTTTCCATGCCACCCGATTGGAAGGGGTCGTGGCGAACATCGCCGAGAAGTGAACCAGACAGCGTGGCCGTGGCGTCCACGAAGGGCGGCAGCTCGTTGAGGTCGTGCTTCACCAACACCTTGGGAATGCGGCTGTCATCCACGGCACCGAGGCGACTTCGAATGAACATGTAGCCGAAGACGAGGAGGAAACCACCGAAGAGGAGGGTGAACAAATCGCCAGACTGAAGGGCGGCGATGAGCAAGAGGAAACCGATGGCAGCGAATGCGATGAAGAGCATACGCTGAGATTTCTCTCGTTGTTGACGGATGGCTTCCTTCTGCACCTTGACGATGCGTTCGGCTCGACCAGCGGGCACCGTTCGAACCCGAGGCACGTTTTCGTCATCCTCGTTGGGGTAGACGAGCACGTCTTCGAGGGCGTCTTTGGGAAGCAGGTCGGTCATGGACCGAGCGAGCATGGACTTGCCGGTTCCAGGGTCGCCGATCATCAGCATGTGGCGTCGTTGTTCGGCCGCCTTCTTGATGACGACAGAACCGGCTTCCTGACCGATGACCTGGTCGACCAGACGGTCGGGAATGGGGACGTCGGCGGTTGACTCGAACGACACCTCAGCGATCCAATCTTCAACCGATTGGTTGAGCACTTCATCGGCACCCGTGGGCTCGGGTGACCACACCGTCGTGGTGGGCTCCTCGGCGACATCGGCAACCTCCTCAAGACCGGGAAGGCCCTCATCAAGGGCTTCCTCTGATGGGGTCACGGTTTCTTCGGCCACGCTACTTCCTCTCCTCACTCCCCTTTAGGGGTATGCTTTTGGGGCAATTCTGGCGAGGGGTCAAAAAGACTCCATCACTGTTGGTTCAGTTGGTCGAGGTATTGCTGGCCGTAGTAGTTCCACTGTTCCATGGTCCAGCCAGCGGGGAGGCCCCCGGCGGGCAAGGGTGGAGCAGCAGGGGCGACCACGGGTGCAGGAGCAGCGACAGGAGCCGGTGCGGGAGCGACGGGCGCCACGGGTTGCTGGAAGATATCACCAGCGCCACCGTACATGGAGTTGGCCACGGTGTCGTGGATGGGGAGGGCTTCAGCGTTCCACTTCATTTCCTCGGGCTGGCCACCGCCACCACGCATGAACATCAAGCCGAGGAGGGCTGCCACAATGAGCACGCCGATCACGATGAGGATGACGTTCATGTTGAGGCCGCCTTCAGCGTCATCGGCGCCGTTGCTCTGAACTTCTTCGGTTGGGCAGTCTGCACGGGGGTCGTCGCAGGCAATGCCAAAGTCGGTGTTGAGTTCAGCCAAACGCGCTTCAAGGGACACCTTGTCCGCTTGGTTGGCGTCATCGGCCAACTGTGCCTCAACTTCGGCGATTTCAGCCACGAGTTTGGCCACGTGCCAGTCAAGGAGTTCCTCTTCCATCTCGGCAGGCGTTGGAAGCTCTTCGGTCGTCATCCACTTCGAGGTGTCGCTGGTCTTGTACTCCTGGCCGAGGTCGTCGACAGCACGGACTGTGAGACCGATGTAATCCATGTCTCGCATGCCGTTGGTGCGGGCGTAGCCGCCATCACCGTAGGAGGAGGGGATGTTCATCTCTTGTATCCAGCCGGTGCTGGACCGGGACATGTCCAAGTCGTACTCCCAGAAACCGTCGCAGGTTCCGGACAACTCGTTGCACAAGGACCAGGTGACCGAAATCACCGTGAAAGATGGCGCACCATCGGTCAAGGCAAACGATGCGGTTGGCGTTTGGGTCTCGTAGGTGTAGTTCACCATGTCAACGTAGAGGTGGCCGGAGCCATCATCGGTCTTCGAGACGTAGAACGGAAGAGCGTCAAAGACGTTCACCGTGATTTCGTAGCTGTTCGTGGCGTAGCCGTCCGTGGTCGAAATCGTGACGGTGTGGATACCGACTTCCTCGAAGTTCAGAATCAAGTCCCCGGTGACCAGACGGGCGGAACCCGTTTCGGTCGACTGTGGGTTGTTGACCCAGTACGTCCCCTGAGGGCTGTCCACGTCCGTCAGGCGGCTGTTGAGGTTGATGACCTTCTGGCGGTTGGTCTTGAGGGAGAACTCCTCAATGTCCGTCATGTCGAGGCGAGGCGCGTCGTTGATGGGGTTGATGCGGATGGTGACCGTTTGGTCGGAGTATTGCTCGCCGTCGCTGGCACGGAGGGTGACCACCGTTTCGCCGTTGACGTCGTCGTCAACCGTCTCGTAGCCGAGGGTGTTGCCTCGGAGTTCAACGTTGATGAGTTCGGGGTTCGAGTTGTCCATGATCTGGAGCGAGAGCGTCGAGATGTCAACGGATTGACCGGTATCGTCCGTGTCGGAGAGGTACTCAGCGAGGGAAAGAACGCCGCTGCTGCCTTCATCAACGACCTGAATGGGCAGGCCGCCCCACCGAGGCTGGCCGTTCTCAATGACGTTGAACAGGAGCGTGCCGTAGGGAAGCTCACCGCTGTCGGAGTAGTCACCGCCGTCGTCCACACGGATTTCAATGCCCTTCTGGCCGAGGGGACAACCGTTGTCGTAAGGGAAGAGAACTTCAATCTCTTCGGTGGCTGGGTGCCATGCAACGAAGTTGTCGCTGCTCGAGGAGATGATGAGGTCGCTCAGAGGTGTTTCCGGGTCGCTCACATGGCCGTCCATGCTGACCTTGGTGCTCAAGTCGCACATGACGGTCGGGACAGGGTCGGCCACGATGATGGGACGACCGTTGGCCAGTTCGAACATGCCTTCGGAGACCGTCCAGTCGCTGGTTTGTCCACGGCTGTCCACGGTGCGAACACGCACGTCATATTCGCCGGCGCTCATGGCCATGCTCGGCGTGATGATGTATTCACGACCTTCTTGAGCCGAATCCCGGTAGAGCACGTTTTCGCCACCGGAAACGATGCTTCCATCCCAGAGGTCTTCGCCTGCAGCTGAAACCTCAACCTCGAAGGTCATGCTGTCGATGGTGTCAACGTTGTCGTTGGCATCACCCTTGGCAAGAACGGAGACGTAATCGCCACGCTGAACGACATCCGAGCCGATCACCTGCGGGGTCTTCACGAGCGGGACACGGTCGTGGTCCACGCCGATTTCAGCCACGTTGTTGCTGGCAGCCATGTCGCCGGTGACGCCCACGAGGCGGGCACCGAAGTTGGTGGACCAGACGTTGCTTGGCAGGTTGGAGGTGTCAAACGAGGCCGTGCCCGTGAGGAACGGGGAACCAGGTGCCACGTTCAAGGTAGGGATGGACACGGTATCGATCGCCGTGGTGGTGGCGCCGTTCTTGTAGAAGAATTCCAGCGAACCACCGTTGGTGTAGTCAAGGTCGCCCGTGTTCTTCACGTCGGCCTGCAGGGTCACCGTGTCGCCACGGACGTAAGAGGAGGTGCCTTGGGCGTTGTTGACCGTCATGCCCGATACGCCGATGTCCATCTTGGGGCCCATCGTTGAGTCGATGGCGTGGTAGACGTGGGGGCTGCTGCCGCCAACAGAAACTTGGTTGCCGCTCATCAGTGCAGCGACGACAATGGCTTTGTTGATGCCGCCAGGGACGACGGAGGTGGGGACGGAAGTCCATGATTCCGTGGCTTCGGTCGAGGAAACGGTGACGCTGTGGAAGGCGGATCCGGTGCCACCGCTCTTCGACTTGTAGGTATCACCGGTGGTCAACCAAGCCATCCAGCAGTTGTAGCCGTGGGGGATGCCCGAGGAGTAAGAGTAGCCAGTGCAGTCCTTGTCAACAAGGGCGGCGTAGAGCTTCATGTTGGAGGCAGGGGTTCCCGAACCCTTGTACTTGTACGAGATGCTGATGTCGTAGGTTCCACCGTTTTGAGAAATCGCTGCGGACATGCCGTAGTCGTTGACGGTGCTGTGCATACCGCCACCGCTCGAGAACAGGCTATCGTACGTGGTGTACTGGGCGTTCGCACCGCTTTGGCGCTTGTCGGTTCGATCGCCGAAGTAGGCGTCGGGCGCACCGCCGGTGGTCCAGGCCCAGTTGTACGGAGCGACGTTGCCGGCACGGGCCGTATTGGTTGTGCCGAACGAGGCCGACATGTAGGTGACGTAGACGTACTCATCGGGGTGATTCTGCTTGATGGAGTGGTGCGCATCCGAACCGCCGCCCGTCTTGGAACAGTGGCCGCAGTTGTCCGAGGAGATGTACTGACCAAACACAACGTGGCCGGGGCTGGTGGCTTGGGAGTTCTGCTGCACCACCGGCTCGTCCTCGAGTTCGAGCGGTGTTTGATAGAGTTCGCCCATCATCCCTGAAGCGAGGCTTCCGAGGAAGATGGCGACGATGGCAAAAGCAAGGCTACGCACAGCGGTGTTCATGTTAATAGCACGAAGCAGAGAGTATATGAAACAAACGGACTGATGTCTGAACGAGCAACTTGAGAAGTCCTTGCAGTCCAGCGATAATATCACCGTGGAGAACCTTAACAGGAAGCGGCCGCTGGGCGGAGTTGTGACCTCAACTGAATGGGCTGTCCTCATCGAGGAAAACGGGAAAACCTACGTTGTTGAACTGGTCGACCAGCAACAGAAGATCAAGGGCCTCGGCGTCTTTAATCCATATCAAACGCTACAGGGCATCACCATCGGCCAGTCCGTCATCATCGGGCAAAAGGAGCTGAAGCGGATGCCTGTTCGTCTTCCGGAACTCAGCAAAGGCATGGTTCGACGCGCCCAAACCATTGGCAGCAAGGACGCGGGTTTTTTCTTGACCAAACTCGGTCTGGGCCCCAACGATGCGGTGCTTGAGGCGGGGATTGGAAGCGGTGGACTTTCATTGTACATCCAGCGCGTTCTCGGGAAAGACGGCGTTCACGTGACCGTCGAGCCGCGGGCAGAACACGCCGATGTGGCGCTGGAAAACCTGCGTCGTGCCAGCGCATCGTGGCGTCAACATCCCGTTCATCATCACCTCGAAGGCACGCTGGAAGAGCGGGCTGCAGAGGCAGGCGAACTCGTCGAAGGCTTTCACGCCGTCATCCTTGACCTTCCCGACCATCCACCCGCCATCGAAGCATCCGCATCCCTCCTGCTTCCCGGGGGCCGCTTGGCTTGCTATTGCCCGGTGTCCTCCCAGCTGGAACGGGCGTGGGAAGCCTGTGAAGCAGCAGGTTTGACCGTGGAGTGGGCAGGGGAACTGATGGAACGCGAATGGGGCCGCGCCTCAAAGGGCGGCATGCGGCCCGTGAACGGTCCGTTTGGCCACACGGCGTTCCTGCTGGTCGCCCAGCGATTATGAAGACGACAACCCCGACCGATGGAATCCCGCTTCCGGTGAGGAGGGGCACGCTCAATACGACAAAAACCCCAACAGATTCATTGCTGGATGACCGAAAATCACTCGACCACGCGGATCTTGTTTTCGCATTGCGGGCATGTGAATCGGAACGGCGGCGTGCTCCCTCGTGGAACACCCAGCCGAGCATCACAGGTTGGGCAGTTTACCTTGGATTCTCCATCCAGACGGCATTCGTTGTAGCCGAGTTCGGGCAGTTCCTTTTCTTCTTCAGCCTCGCCCTCTTCCTCATCGTCGACCTCGTCGCTCGATGCGTCATCTCCACGGGTACGGCGGCGAAGGAGTTGAATCGCAACAATCGCCAACAACCAGCCAGCTCCCATGGCGCCCAGTGCAGCCGATTGACTGACCTCCACGCCAAGCGGCAACGAGAGGCCGTTGGGCGGCAGGGCCGGCCCTTCAATGGTAATTGGAAGGGGAACCGACTCGTCAGTGGTCAAGACGCCGCCGCCGGTGGAGGTCGCTCGCACAGTGATGTCCGACGTGGCGGCTCGGGCGGTGTTGGAGGTGATGGTCAGCAAGAAATCAACGCTCGAGCCGGACGTCAACGAGAAATCACTCGTCACAACA
This sequence comes from Candidatus Poseidonia sp., assembly GCA_049627345.1. Lineage (GTDB taxonomy): Archaea > Thermoplasmatota > Poseidoniia > Poseidoniales > Poseidoniaceae > Poseidonia. The sequence continues at coordinate 16,118 of JBMZXF010000016.1, forward strand.
TCATCGTTCATACGTTGCCATTCCAGCAGCACGAGGCCGGTGTTCCGTCCGTATGCGTCCAGCGTGCCTGAAACTTCAGCGTTGCCGAGGTTGCTCACCGTGAGAATCACCGAGGTGGAACTGTCGACACCCAACGACACCTGTCCTTCCGAGACTGAAAGGGCGACAAGCGAATCGCCCGGCCAGTCCACCTCGACGGTGTAGAGCGCAACCTGTTGAACGGCAACGTTGCTGCGCACGGCACTCACGGCACGGAAGGACACCCCACGCTGGCCTGCTGCGGCATCGTTGGCGACAACACACGACCATCCGAGCGGCTCCGAAGTCAGGCCTGCGCCAACCGTAACAGAGGCATCAAGACCACAATCTTCCCCGACGGTCGTGATGCTGAAGGTGTCCTCAGCGCTACCTGTGTTCGTCAGCACCACCGAGCCAAACACGGACTCACCGGGCGCTGCAGTCTCTTTGTCGACACGGACGTCAAGGGTCGCCCCTGCCAACACCGGCTCGATGGTGATGTTGACGGCATCACTGACTGCTTCGTTGGAGGTTGAGGTACTGCGCAGGGTGTAGACCACGCCGTTGTCTGGTGCACCGGTGGAAGCTTCACGGACGGTGATGGTGACCTGTTGCGAGGCACCGGGTGCGAGTTGGAACGAGGTGGGCGAGACTGTAAATTCGAACCAGTTTCCTTGACTTTCAGTTGACCATTCAACGAGGAAAAGGTCGGACGCCGTGCCCAGGTTGACCACTTCAACGTTCATCGATGACGTCGTCAGCGGACTGGCAAACATACGCTGTTGAACGCTGTTCACCACGACTTCCTCCCGGTCAATAACCACCACATCAAAGGTGTACGAGACGCTGAACGGCCCGTCCTGGTACGTGAGCACGACCGGAGACGATGCAGGCGTAGCACCGGTGCTCGCGGAGAAGGTGATGGCGAGTTCCTGTTGTGCACCGGGGGCGAGCACGACCTCGCTCATGTCATGGGTGACATCCACGCCGACGGGCAAGCCCGAAAGGGTGGGAAGCAACGTCAGGTTGGAGGTTCCGTCGTTCACCAGCGAGAGCGACATCGTTGAGGATTCGCCGGGTGCGACGAGCACACGATCCTCGCTGGGTGGCAGCAGCGATGCGCCGTCCACCTCCACCAGGTGAACGTCCACCAGGAGGGAAACGGTCTGGCCGTTGTACGAGGTTGAGAAGGCCTGCTGAAGCATACCGGAGAGGGAAGCATCACCCTTGGTGTTCACCGTCCACGTTCCGACCTCGCCTGCTGGCACGGTGATGCCTGATGAACTGACGAGCACCGTGGTCAGGCCGGCCGAGCCCTCAACGTCAAGGAAGAAGGTGGCCTCATCGCTGCCGTGGTTGGTCAACCGAACTTCGTAGTTGGCTCCCTCCGCTGGAACGATCTCAACCGCAGCGAGCGGACCTGCAAGGGAGAAATTGACGGCCTCGTCCACGTCAATTGTGAAGTCGAACTCATCCAGTGATTCGGTCGTGCCGTCCACGTTGTGGCTGGCCGTAAGCGTGAACGAACACGAGGCCGTGCTGTCGACGTCTTCGTCAACATCGATGAGCATCTCAACTTCCTCAAGACCACCCGGTGCGAGCCCGGCCGACATGGAAGAAACCAGCGACCCCGTGCAAGGATTTGGTCCAGCTGAGGTGGAGGCAACCAACGCCCAATCAATGTCAAGGACCGTGTTGCCTGTGTTCTCCACCTGCACAGCGGTGAGCGTGCTTGAGCCCGGCAGGAAGACATCGTCTTGGCGCAGGAAGGCGATGGCGACGGAGGGCTCAGACTCGACTTCAACCACCAAGACGGTGGACGAGGTGATGTTCCCGTTGGTGGAACCGATCGTTAAGCGGTAGCCGTAGAAATCGGGGGCGGCGTCCGATGGAACGGTGATGGAAAGGGTCGCTGATGCAGAGCCACCTGCAGCGATGTTGGCGAGTTCGTCGTCCTGCCACTGAATGTACCAACCTTGCGGCACCGAAGAGCCGAGACCAAAGGCTGCGGTGCCCGAAACCTCCCACGGGTAGTAGGACATCCCCGCAGTTTGGTTGAACACCGTATCGTCGGCGGCTTGTTGAAGCGCCAACTTGACACTGGCGTTGATGCTCACTGCATCGGTGCTCCCGACGCAGGTCTCTCCCGTCATGGTGGCGTGGAACACACAGGCTGCGAGGTAGGAGCCTGATAGCGATGGGTGGCTGCCGTCGGCGGCATAGAGGTCATGGAAGAGGTTCCCCGAAACCGTGGGGTCATCGCCCGCAGCGACGACGCCATCGTGAACGGTCTTGAACGCCAGGCCGACCGGTGCGATCCAGACTGCGTTGCCGGCATTGGAAATGTTCTCTGCGTAGCGCGTGTAACCTTCCGTCAGCCGCTCCTGCATCGCGGTGAAGTTGTTGTTGAAACTGTTCAGGGAATCGCCATCACGGTAGCCCCATGTCATGAACAGGACGGTTTCGCCGCCTTCTTCGGCAATCGCATCGCTCAGCGAGACCGACGCGTTCTTGCTGTCCTGCCACATGCTGTCGCTCGAGGGGAACGACGGAACCTGACTCTGGTCTTGCAGCACCACATAATCCCAGGGGGAACCACGCAGTGTGGTGTTCCACTGGTTGCCGGAGGTGTTGACGTTGGACCAGTGCTGTGGCAACTTCATCCCACCACCGTTCAACGAGCCGAGGGTGGCGTTGTAGCCGTCAGCGTCCATGATGCCGTCAACGAGGGTGGCCAAATTGTTCGCGCCGGTGTAGCTGTTCCCCATCATGAGGACGGTGAGGGAGGTGGTGTTCGTCCCGTTCGAGCCCGTGCCGCCACCCGTTCCGTTCCCCGTGCTGTTGTCCGATGAATTGCCACCACCGGAGGAATTTCCTGAAGTGTTGCCCGTGCTCGTGTTGGTGTGGTTGGCCCACCACGAGGCGAGGTCGGGCTGGACCTCCACATCGAGCAGGAAGGTATCGGTGACCGTTCCGAGGTTGTGGGCCGTGAAGGTGATGTTCGTACTTCCACCTGCCCCGATGTTCACCAAGGGCGAGCCGTCCACGCTCAGCGATGGATGGTAGGCAGGTGCGACCGACACCAAGACGGTGATCATGGAGGTGGCGCCGCTGTCCGGTTCGGTCACGTTGACGGTGAACGAACCGCTGTCCGCCACGGTGGCGCCTTCGGCCAGACGAACGACCAAGGTCGTGTTCTTGGTCCACGTTGGGAAGACGTTGTCGACGGTGTCATCCACAGGGAGGACCGTCCAGACCGAAGCCAGGTTCCCCTCGTCGATGCTGATGTTGAACGACTCAATGGCCGACGCATTGTTTTCCACGGAGAGGGTGATGTTGATGCTTTGACCGGGCTCGAGGACGGCGTGTTGAACGTCGACGCTCAACAAGATGGAGGAATGCGCCGACGCTGGCGCCACAATGGGTGAGAGGCTCATCGTCAAGAGGACGAGGACACAACACACAGCACGACCAGCGCGGGTGGACATGGCAGAACCAGTGCGACGCTGTTCAAGAGACTTCGGGAGCATCCCACTTCCAGCCGTTGGACTTTCACCCTCATGAAGCGGCGAACAGCGAGGAGGTCCCGTACCCGAACGGTGAATGTTTGGTGGTCACCGCTGGGTGCTGGACGGAGCGAATGCTTCATGTTCTTCGCCACAGCCCACGGGGCATGACCACTTGGGTCCCCACCGCATACCGAACCCACACCCTCGGCGAACTCCAAGCCAACGGTGCCGACCTCGTGAACACCGAAGTGACCGTCATCGGCTTCATGGAAGCCAACCGAGGCAAGGGTGCCATCTGTTTCGTCGACCTCCGAGACGGAACGGGTGCGGCTCAGGTGTTTCTCAAGGCCGACAACGTGGGCGAAGAGGCGCTCGACATGGTTCAACGCATGACCCGAGAATCCACCCTCCAGTTCACCGGTACCGTGGCCCTGAAGCGTCCGCCCAAGGTCAAGGAGGGTGAACCCACACCACCGCCCGCCTACGAAGTGCTGGCGACCTCCGTGAACGTCATCGCCCGTGCCGAAGCACCGCTGCCCTTGGGGGTCACGGACAACGTGAAGGTGGAGTTGGACACTCGACTTGACAACCGATTCCTCGATTTGCGAAGAGCCCACGTGAACGCCATGTTCCGCCTTCGAGGCAAGGTCCTTCAGTTTGGTCGGGAGCACCTCATCTCCGAAGGATTCCTTGAAACCCACACGCCGAAAATCGTTGCCACCGCCACCGAAGGCGGTGCAGACCTGTTTCCCATGCAGTATTTTGACCGCCCTGCTTTCCTGAACCAGTCGCCTCAGTTGTTCAAGCAACTCTGCATGAGCGGTGGCCTTGAGCGCGTGTTCGAAATCGGCCCGGCGTTCCGTGCGGAAAAGAGCGACACCTACCGCCACCTGGCAGAATTCATCTCCTTTGACATCGAGTGTTCGTGGGCCAACGACGACGACGTGATGGGTGTCCTCGAGCGCATGCTCCACCACATTTGGAAATCGGTGGCAGAAGAGGAGGAATCCCAAACCCTCATCGCCACCATCAACGCCTACCGTGCCGAGCAAGGTGAGGAACCGGTGGAAGTCATCGTCCCCGAACTTCCGTTCCCGCGTGTTGAGTACGACGACGCCATTCGCATCATCAAGGAAAAAGGTGGCACCATTGAGTGGGGCGACGACATTGACGCTGAGAACTCGGACCTGCTGGCCGAAGATTTGCCGCAGTTCTACTTCCTCCCACGATGGCCCATGTCCCTGAAGCCGTTCTACATCCACCAAATCGAAGGTGAAATCGGAAGCACGGGCGAACAACTCTCCCGTGGCTTTGACCTCAACTTTGGCAGGGACGAGATGACCTCCGGCGGTCAGCGTGAACATCGGATTGACGTGCTCGTTGAGAACCTCCGAACGATGGACCTCGACCCGGAAGAATTCGAATTCTACGTCGCTGGATTCCGCCACGGCGTCCCGCCCCATGCGGGCTGGGGGCTCGGGGTTGAGCGAATTTTGATGAAGCTGACAGGAGCCAAGAACGTCCGAGAGACGGTCCTCTTCCCACGCGATCTCCGTCGATACTGCCCCTGATGCAAGGGCCATAAACAGACCTGCGTCGGTCAACCAAGAACGGAGCGAGAAGGATGGCGGTTGACCGAGTCCAATGGGGCGCAGAGGCGTGGCAACTCGCCGACCTCTACATGCCCGATGACCCCTCACCGTTTCAGAAAGACGAAGGCATCCCCTGCGTCATGCTCATCCACGGTGGCTTCTGGAAAGAGCAGTACACCCTCGACTTGATGCAACCCATCGCTGAGGACCTTGCCGAAGCCGGTGTGGCCGCATGGAACGTCGAATACAAGCGGTGGTCACCCGAGCAGGATGGCGTGTGGATGGACACCCTCTCCGACGTGTTGAGAGCGTGGGGGCACCTTTCGCTGATTCCGGGCATCGACATCACGCGCTCCATGGTCATGGGTCACTCCGCCGGTGGGCAATTGGCCCTGTTGATGGGTGCCAAAGCCGAGCGACACCCCTGGCTCGCCATCGCCCAAGCCCCCATCACCGACCTCATCGGTGCCGACCACGCCAAACTTTCAGACGAGGGTGACGCCGTGCGTCGATGGATCGGTTCATCACCCGAAGAGAACGAAGCGGTATGGCGGCAACTCAACCCCGTCGACCACCCTCCCGCTACAAGCGTCCTGCTCTTCCACGGTGAGCACGACGTGGACGTGCCGCTCGAGCAATCAGAAACCTATGCTCGGGTCATGAAGGCCAAAGGGGCCGACGTGCAGAAGGTGTGGTTGCCCGGCGACCACTACGACATCATCGACGTGGCCTCCGATGACTGGTTGGTGCAACTCAACACCATCCTCGACTGGCTGTGAGCGGAAGCTCCGCCCATGGCAACCGAGCCTCGTTTATCGCACCCTACGACGCCTCCACGGCAACCGAAGTCCGTCCATGGCACCCGAGCCTCGCACGGCTCACCCAAACCTCAACCCAGAGCAGCCCAAACGCCAACACCGTAGCTTCCTCGTTCGGCTGGGTTCAACCCAAGGGCTATGACCTGTGGCGATTTCGCCGAAGCATGGACCTCCTCGGAGACGACTACCCGTTCTCATCAACCGCCCTCAAGGGCAAGCACGCCTTTGTGTGCGGTGCCAGCAAGGGCATCGGTGAAGCCACGGCCAAAATGATGGCCAAGGCTGGAGCAGACATCACCGTTTGCGCCCGAAACGGCGCTGCCCTGACGGCGCTGTGCGAAGAACTCGCCGGTCTTGGCGATGGACGGCATCAGGCCCTCATGTTGGACCTCGAAGAGACCGAGGGGTTGGCCGGTGCTTTCGCCTCGGCCGCTGAAACCTTGGGGCCCGTTCACATCCTCATCAACAATGCAGGTGGGCCACCCGGCGGCCCACTTCTGAACAACGCCGTCGAGGATTTTGACGCCCCGTTCAGGCGCCACCTTCACGCCGCCCACACCCTCGTCAAGGCGGCTGTCCCGGACATGGAGGCCGCAGGCTACGGCAGAATCGTCCAGATCATCTCCACCTCGGTCAAGGAACCCATTCCCAACATCGGCCTCTCAAACACCCTCCGTGGGGCCATGGCCTCGTGGGCCAAGTCCATGTCCAACGAATTGGCCCCGTGCATTACCATCAACAACGTCCTGCCGGGTTTCACCGACACCGAACGGCTTGGCAACCTCTCGGCGTCCATTCAGGAACGAACGGGCAAATCCGCCGAGGCCGTCCGAGAAGGCTGGTTGGGCCAAGTCCCCATCGGCCGCCTCATCGACCCGCTCGAGACCGCCAGCGCCATCACGTACCTTTGCCTCCCTGCATCGGGTGGCATCCGAGGCGTGAGTTTGGCCGTGGACGGTGGCCGCTTGCGCTCCATTTGAGGTGAAACCATGGAAACCGACATGTCGCCGGAGATGGCCTCACAGGTCCTCAGCATGCTCACCGGCGGTGGGTCAATGGACCACATCAACACCTCATTGGCGCTCCGCCTCATCCCGCTGGCCCAAGCGTTGGAAGATTCAGACCTCGTGGAAAAGTTGCTCGAGCACGCCAGCACCGTGGCCAAGACGGATGAGGAGCAAGGTTGGGCTCGTTTTGAAGCCTTGAAAGTGGTCGAAGCCAGCCTCGAGAGTTACCTCCGTCTCGCAGAAGATGCTGAGCGCATGGAAGGGGCATCGTCCCTCACCGCTGCGGTCAATCACTACGTTGCCCTGCTCTACCTTGCAGAGGGCCAACTCGACGAAGCACGAGCCACCGCTCAGCACGCCCTCCGGATCCGCCAAACCATCGAGGACAAGGAGGGCATGGCGTACGGCATGGCCTTGCTGATGACCGTTGCCAAGCGTCAGCATGACGAAGACACGGCCATTGCGGTCGGGACCGAGCGACTGGAACTCCTTATCTCCATGAAGGACGATGTGGGGCAGATGGAAGCCTTGGCTGACCTCGCCCACTGCCAGGCGACCATCGGTGAATTCGGTGCAGCACGGGACCTGTTCGAACGGTCCCTCGACCTGGCCAAATCCATGGAGATCCTTTCGGGCCAACTCGTGGCCCGATGGGGGCTTGCCGATTTGGCTGAAATCGAGCAGGACTACGAGACAGCCATGCTCGTGCTGTCCGATGCCCTCCACGAATTCATCGCTGCCAACAGCCCGGCACCCGCACCCCTGCGTCAGCGAATCCACGACCTGACCGAACTCAGGAACCAGCCAGCCGAAGGTTCATCCGAATCTTGACGCGCACCATCATTATGAGCCATGGCGCCGTGGGCGAACCGGTGCGTGGCCGTGGAGCATGACATCTTCTTCTCCATCTCGCAGACGCCCGACGAACACGGGCACATTCCTGATGAAGCCACCATGCTCCGGAACTATTTCCAGCAATTGGCTTGCGCCGACGAACTTGGCTTTGGCGTGGGATGGATTGCTCAAGCCCACTTGTCGACGGAGACGCAGAAATCCAACACCAAGCCGGTGGTCCCCCACTGGAAGGGCGAAGTCGGCCTGTGCACTGATTTCCCGCAACTGGCGCTGGAGTCGTTCCGGCGAACGACGAACATCGAAATCGGAAGCGCCGTCGTCTCCATCCTCGCCTCGGGCGGCCCCATCGCTCAGGCCGAACGCATGGCCAACCTGCTCAGTCTGCACGGCCTCGATGAAAACGAGCATCGATGCTTGCACGTTGGATTTTCAGCCGGCCGGTTTGAATTCATGGCGCGTCCCTACGGCGTCGTGCCACGCAACGCCATCGAGGATGCGGCGTGGCCAGCCCTTCGTGGACAGATCTTCATGGAAGCCGCTGAGATTTTCCTTCGCTTACTCCGTGGTGACGTCATCAATTCCGACATGATTCGCTCCACCGTCCTGACACGCGACAACTTCCGAAGCGACGAAGACTGGGAGACGGTACAGGACGCTGCGGTTGAATTTGAAGCGCTTGACCAGCGACCTGAAGCCATTGAAATCCCCTCTCGTTACGTCTTTGAGGACCTCAAAATCATCCCAACCGAGTTCAGAAAAGACTTGCTTCGGCTGGTGGCCGGCACCCACGACCCTCGCGCCCAGACCTTCGTCAACACCATTCTGCCCGTCAAGGTGTTCAACCTCTCCATCACCTCACCCGAGGTCATTGACGCGACCCATGAGCGCATGCGAGAGGTGTACCACGCAGACGGTGGACAGTGGAAGCGAAGCGACATGCCACGAACCAGTTTTGTGTTTTTGAACGCCGAAGAAGGGCTCACCTCGGAGGAACAATCCAAGGCCGCCCAGGCCGAAGCCGACCAGGCATTGTCCGCCTACTGGAACGCCCTCGAAGGCACCATCGACCCCGACAAGGTGAGCCGTGCAGCCAACAACGCCCTCATCGGGAACGTGGAAGAAGTGGCGCGCCAAATGGTCGAACGGTTCCATCCCGAGGACCGCATCATGGCTTGGTTTGACTTCTTCAATCACGATTCGGACAGGGTGTGTCGAAACATGACCGCCTACATGCAACAGGTCGTCCCGTTGGTCGAATCCATGCTGGAGGACGGTTGAATGGGCATTCACCACGACACGTATTCAGCGGTCCAACCCGGCAAACCGGGCTCGGCCATGTACCCAGATTCACCTCTGGGCGAACAAGTCGAGGGCATCCCTACCGGACGTGAAGTGGCATGGGAACCGCTGGTGGACTACCGGCGCAACGGCGTTTCCGAAACCACCATCCACGGGGCAGTGGCTTGGGCGCACGGCGACGAAGTCATCCACTCCTTCGGTGGCAACGTCTTGTGCTATGGCCGCTCGATGATGAAACCCTTCATGCTCAAAGCCTTCACCGAAGAACTCGAGGATTGTTCGTGGGAGCAGAAAGCGATTGCTGTGGCCTCCCACAACGGCGACACTGAGCACGTTGCTGCAGCACAATCCCTCCTTTCCGAACCCGAGTGGCCGCTGATGCTCACACCGCTTGATGTCCCGCTGATCCAGTTCGGTCGTCAAGTTCGCCGCCCTCGCCGCTGGTTCCACACCTGTTCGGGAGAGCATGCAGCGATCCTCCGAGGATGCCGAAAAAAGGGATGGAAACGCGCAGGCTACACCCTGCCCACCCACGAGGTGTTTCACGCCTACATGGAGCAACTTCGCACCTACCTCGGTGAAGCATGGACGCCGCTCCGCATCGCCAAGGACGGCTGTGGCCTGCCCACCGTGTCCAACACCGTAGCGGAGCTGGCACAAATTTACGCTGGACTTGTCCGAGACAAAGACGACGACTGGATTTGGGAAGCCATGGTTCGTCATCCCGACCTCGTGGGCGGGTTTAACCGGCTTGACTCAACCATTCTCAAGGCCGGCGAGGGACGCGTCATTGCCAAGGAAGGCGCTGATGGGCTGCTGGGCATGGCCATCGAACACCCCGACTTCCCCAAAGGACTCGGCATCGTGGTGAAAATCGCTCACGGTTGGAATTCCCAAGCGACGTGGTACGTGGCTCGCGCCCTGCTCGGCGTGCTCGGCATCAACCTGCGAAACCCCTACCCGCTGCATCGACAGAAGGCCTTCATCGTGCCGGGCATCGTGCCCGATCACTACGTTGAGGTGCTCGAAACCGTCCCGACGTGGGATGAATGGGACCCCGACAAGGACCGTTGGAACTACGAGCCGGACGTGATGTGATGGACCCGGTGCTCAATTTCATCGGCGGTGCCTTCGTTCCCGCCCAGAGTGGTGCCACCCTCACCACGGTGAATCCGGCGACAGGCGACGTCATCACCACCCTTCCCAAATCGTCCACCAGCGACGTCGAGGCAGCGACGACGGCCGCCCTTCAGGCAGCCTCCGCTTGGTCGGCCACCACCATGGAGGAGCGCATTGCGTGGTTGCACCGAATCGCCGACGCACTGGAAGAGGACCGTGAAAGCGTCGCTCAACTCGAGAGTACGGACACGGGCAAACCCATCGCCCTCGCACGCCGTGTTGATGCTGCTCGGTCGGTGGCCAATTTCCGTTTCTTTGCTGAATTCGGGGCACAACACAGCGACCCGACCTTCACCGACCACGGCGCTATCAATCATCTTCATCGCTCGCCCATCGGCTGTGTTGGCCTCATCACGCCATGGAACCTTCCGCTCTACCTGCTCTCGTGGAAAGTGGCCCCTGCCCTGCTGATGGGCAACACCATCGTGGCAAAACCCTCGGAGCTCACACCGCTCACGGCCAATCACCTCGCCGTGGTGATGCAGCGGATTGGTTTCCCGGACGGCGTGTTCAACCTCGTTCACGGTCTCGGACCAGACGTCGGCCAAGCCATCGTTGAGCATCCCGACATTCGAGGTGTTTCGTTCACCGGTGGCACGGCCACAGGGAAAATCGTCGCTGCCACCGCCGCCCCCATGTTCAAGAAACTCTCCCTTGAATTGGGAGGCAAGAATGCAACCGTCGTCTTGGACGATGCCCCGCTCGACGAGATCATGGACGGTCTGGTGCGCGCATCGTTCACCAATTCGGGGCAAGTGTGTCTTTGTGGCTCCCGAATCTTGGTGGACGCCTCCATCTACGAATCGTTCAAATCGAAATTTACCGAAGCCGTCGAAAGCATCACAGTGGGCGACCCGAGCAAAGAACAGACCAGCATGGGCTCGGTGATTTCTCACGACCATCGAGGCAAGGTGGAGTCGTACATCCGACTGGCTGTCGAGGAGGGCGGGCGAGTCTTGACCGGTGGGACCTCAGGCGATGCCCCCGTCGTGGGTGTTTCGCAAGCGGGCGCGTTTTTGCGCCCAACCGTCATCGAAGGCCTGAGCCACAACTCTCGCACGGCCACCGAGGAAATTTTCGGGCCCGTGGTCACGCTTCATGCCTTTCACAACGAGGACGAAGCCATTGAGATGGCCAACGCTACAGAATACGGACTGGCCGGTTCAGTCTGGACGGCCGACACCGAGCGGGGTCATCGCTTCGCTCAGCGA
>JBMZXF010000017.1:0-27495 GCA_049627345.1 Candidatus Poseidonia sp.
GCGCTGCCTACGCTGCCAAGAAGGCCTTCCTGACCACACGTGTTGGCGACGTGTTCCTCATGGTCGGTCTGGCCATCCTGTGGTCGCTGTTCCACCCCTATGCCGGCGCTGACCAAGGTGCACTGGATTACGCCGTTGTGTTCTACGAAGGCAACATTGAGCAAGTGGCCGCCAACAACTCGGGCACGCTCGCTTGGGCGCTCGGCCTGATGTTCATCGGTGCGGTGGGCAAGTCCGCTCAGTTCCCGCTTCACGTTTGGCTGCCCGACGCCATGGAAGGGCCAACGCCCGTTTCTGCCCTCATCCACGCCGCAACGATGGTCAACGCTGGTCTGTACCTCGTGGCCCGCATGTTCCCGTTCTTCGGTGCTGATGCGCTCCACGGAGAGTTGGCCGACTTGGCCTTCATCATCGCCGCCATCGGCGGAACCACGGCGGTCATGGCAGCGGCCATCGCTTTTGTACAACACGATCTCAAGAAGGTCCTCGCCTACTCGACGATGTCCCAACTCGCTTACATCTTCACCGGACTGGGTGCGGCGCTCTACCTTGCCAACACGCTCTACTGGCACAAGTACCTCCCTGACGGCACGGTGAACCCCGACTACTACGTCAACCACGGCATCGTCGTCGTGGCCTTTGGTGCAGCGCTCTTCCACCTGTTCAACCACGCCATGGCTAAGGGGATGCTCTTCATGGCCAGCGGTGCGGTCATCCACGAAGTGCATCACGCCCACCATCACCTCCACCACCACGACGACGACCACGGCCATCACGACGAGGACCCTGAAGAACTCCTCATGCTCGCCAACTACTTGGCTGACAGCGGGCAATCCGTCTTCGGCTTCTTCAATTCCATCGACCTTGACCAGTCGGGTGACATCGACACCTACGAGTTCCAAACGGCGCTCAAGAAGGCCGACATCGCTGACCTCCCACCCTGGGACATGCAGCGGCTCATGAAGGCCGTTGACATGGACGGTAACGGACGCATCAACGTCCCGGAGTTGGAACTGACCCTCGGTCGTGTTCACCTCGCCTCGCTGGCCGGTGATGACCACCACGACCACCACGACGAGTTTGACGCCCAATCCATGGAGAACATGGGTGGTTTGGCCTCCAAGATGCCGCTGACGGCCACGGCCATGCTCGTCGGTTCCTTGTCCATCATGGGCTTCCCGCTCATCGGTGGCTTCTGGTCCAAGGAAGGCATCATCGCTAACACCTGGCGCGTGGCCCTTGACGACCCTCGCTTCTTCTACCCCGCCATGTGCGTGCTGCTCGGTGCAGCCATGACCGGGTTCTACATGTCTCGCATGTGGCTCAAGACCTTCGCCGGTTCACCCAAGACCGAGGTGGCAGCCCACGTTCATCCTACCAACACGTGGATCAAGACGCCGCTGTTCATCCTGACCTTCATGAGTCTGAGCGCCATTGTGCTCGCCAGCATGGGCTTCACCCACTGGGCGCCCGACAAGTACTACGAACCGTTCTTTGACGGCAAGAAGAGCTTCCTCGAAGGCTTCGTGTACGAGATGGAGCACGCCTTTGCCAACAGCGATTCGTTCTTCTTCGTGCTGACCTACATCGCCATTCTGCTGGGCGCCATCGTCGGTCCCGGTCTGGCCCTTTCCCTCTACGGTGGAAAGCTCGACGAAGGCGAGAACACCCTGCCGTGGTTCGGTCCGGTACTGGCCCTCAACCAGTTCGTGAAGGGCCGCTACCACTGGGACAATTCGTCCTTCGGCCAATCCGGCTTCGCTACGGCCCTTGAGAATCGCTTGTACTTCGACCACTACTACGACATGGCCATGCTCAAAATCGTGGCTGCCTTCTCGGTCAAGGCCGCTGAAGCCGATTCCGGCGTCATTGACGGCACGGTCAAGCTGGTCGAGCGCACCTCGCAGCAACTCTCAACCAAACTGCGCTCGTTGACCACGGGTTCCGCCCGTGATTACATCTTGATGGCGGCGTTGGGTACCTTGGGTCTCTTTGCCTTGATTTGGGGGGTGGTCGCATGACGACCGACTGGATTTCCATTCCGCTCGTCGCCTTGCCGCTTGTCAGCAGCATCGCCATCCTGGCCTTTGTGGCCTACGCATCGCCTGCCGCTCGGGAGCGCATGGGTCCGTCCATTCGAATGGCGACCCTCGTCTTCTCGTTGTTGATGTTGGCGCTCACGACGGCCATGTTCTTCGGCAGCGAGTACATTGAGGGAACCATCGACTGGGCCTCGCTTTCCTTTGGGAGTTTCAACTACGAGTTCCGCTATGTTTGGATTGAATCCCTCGGCATTCAATGGAGCGTCGGCATGGATGCGCTGTCCTTCCCGATGGTCTGGCTGACGACCTTCCTCCTGCCGGTGACCATCGCTGCCACGTGGAACGAAAAGAACGCCGCGGTGTACTTCCCGCTCGTCTTGATGATGGGTGGTGCGCTCATCGGTGTCTTTGTCGCCCTCGACCTGTTCATGTTCTACGTGTTCTGGGAACTGACCTTGATTCCGATGTTCTTCCTCATCCTCAAGTGGGGTGGCTACGACCGAAAGTACGCTTCTCAGAAGTTCTTCATCTACACGTTCACGGCCTCGGTCATCATGCTCTTGGGTCTGGTAACCGTCTACTTCCTTCAGCCGGAGAACCTCTCCTACGCCGGTGCTTGGACGGGGCGTACCTTTGACATCCCCACCTTGACGGCCCACGCTCAATCGGCCAACGCTGGTGGTGCCTGGTTCCTCGGTGAGAGCCTGCAGAAGATTCTCTTCGTCATGCTGATGATCGGGTTCCTCGTGAAGTTGCCCTCGGTTCCCTTCCACACGTGGCTGCCCGATGCTCACGTTCAGGCACCCACGGGCGGTTCCATGCTGCTGGCGGGTGTCATGCTGAAGATGGGTGCCTACGGTATGTTCCGATTGCCGCTGGCCTTCTTCCCGCACGCCGCTCAGCACTTCCAGTTCGCCTTGTTGGCCCTCGGTATGATTTCCCTCGTTTGGGGTGCCGTCGTGTGTCTGGGACAAACCAACCTCAAGAAAATGGTCGCCTATTCCTCGGTGTCCCACATGGGTGTCATCCTCATCGGCATCGCCACCATGCAGCCACTCGGCTGGGCCGCTGCCCTGTTCATGATGTTCGCTCACGGCATCATCAGCCCCATGCTCTTCGCTGTCTGCGGTGCCTTCAAGCACCACTACCACAGCATGGAGATTGGTTCGATGCGGGGCATGGCCAAGCACTCACCGTGGCTTGCGACTTCGATGATGTTCGGTTGGATGGCCTCGCTCGGTCTTCCTCTGCTCGCTGGATTCGTGGCTGAGCTGATGATGTTCCTCGCCCTCTGGCACTTCTTGGCCGCCGAGGGTTGGAGCGTGCTCTGGATGGTCGGTCCGGCCTTCGTGCTCGCCATCACCGCCGCCTACTACCTGTGGTCCATGCAGCGCACCATCTTCGAGGGTGGCGACGAAACGCAACCTCCGGAGAGCCTGAAGGGCCAACCCGTTCCCGACATCAGCGACAGCGAAAAGGTGGCCATGCTCATCATGGCGGCCTTCACCATCCTCTTTGGTGTCATGCCGTGGATTGCGCTCGACATGATGAACGGCTGGACGGTGGCGTTCTTTGAAACGCTCTTGATTCCAATCTTGGGAGGTGCCTGAAATGGAGCAAATTGAACCCTTTGAGGAAGGCTTTGTCCTCGCCCTGGCTCCCGAATTTGTGCTTGTCATCGGCTTGTTTACGCTGATGATCGTCCCCAACATGGGCAACGCCAAGTTCCGCATTCCACTGACCCAGATCCGTGTTCCATGGCTGCTCGGCGGTCAGCGCGGCAAGCTCGACAGCGACCCTCGGTTGCCCGGTTTGTTCGCAACGGTGTTCTTCACCATTGCCTTCGGGTTGACGCTCGTCTCCTTCTTTGGTGGCATGAACAAGACGCAAATCATCACGCCCGGCGGCACGACGATGCTTCAGATCGACGAGTTCAGCCGCATGTTCGAGTTGATTTTCTTCGGTGCGCTCGCGTTGGCCAGCGCCGCCTCGGTGAACCGCATCCCGGCGACCAGCCGAGCCGATCGCAGCCTCAACGGCTTGTACAACAACCGACGCCAGGTTGACTTCTACATCCTGCTCATCACGACGGGGCTCGGCATGGCGGTCGTGGCCCTCGCCCAAGACCTGTTCATGCTCTTCATCGGGCTTGAGTTGGCATCCTTCTCGACCTACGTGCTCGTGTCCTTCATGAAGGAAAGCAAGGAAGGCACCGAGGCCGGTATGAAGTACTTCATCGTCGGTTCCGTGGCTTCTGGCGTTGGCCTTTACGGCCTGTCGCTGCTCTACCTTTGGTCGGGCTCGCTCCAGTTCACGGACCTCTCCGATGCCTTTGCTGAAAACGGCATGGAAGCCCTGCCCCTCATTGCACTGGGCATGCTTCTGGTCGGCTTTGGCTTCAAGGTCAGCGCTGCACCCTTCCACTTTGCAGCACCCGATGCCTACGCCGGTGCCACCGCCCCAGTCGCCGGTGTACTCGCCACGGCCAGCAAGGCCATGGGTGTGCTCGGCTTGCTCCGTATCCTCCTCGTGGTCGCTTCGCCCGAAGCGACCGACGGCTCAGCCGTTTGGCTCGTGGCCCTCGGCACGCTCTCCGTCATCACGATGACATGGGGCAACCTCGCTGCGCTCGGCTCGACCAACCCCAAGCGCATGCTTGCCTACTCCTCGGTCGCTCACGCCGGCTACATGTTGGCCGCCATCACGGCCATTGGAGCGCTCAACTGGGAGGATGGCCACATCGACATGAGCAACGATGCAGCACTCGTTGTTGTCACGGCCCTCATCTTCCACCTCACGGTGCTCGTCTGTTTCAAGCTCGGTGCGTTCCTGGTGCTTTCGCTCCTCGAGTCGGAGAAGGGCGGTCACACGCTGGAATCCCTTGGCGGTCTGGCCAAGCGGGATCCGTTCCTCGCCGTGGCCATGTTCATCTTCATGATGTCCCTGGCCGGTGTGCCACCCCTGTCCGGATTTGTCTCCAAGTTGCTGGTCATCATGGGCATTGTCAAGGTCGCCCTGCTTGACGTGACCGTCAACAGCGACCTGGCCTTCGGCGACATTCACTGGGTGTGGTACCTCGCTCTCCTGATGGTCATCAACTCGGCCATCTCGGTGTTCTACTACCTCCGAGTCGGTCTCGTGATGTACTTCCACGAACCTGAAGAAGGCCGAGAAGGTCCGCTGCCCAAGGGCACGCCCGTTCGTTTTGCCATCATCGCCTGTCTCATCACGACGGTGTACTTCGGTGTCGGAGCCGGGCAACTCATTGCGTTGTGCGAGTCGGCGGCCAACGCCCTCGTGGGCGCTTGGTGAGCCTCGGGTCCCGTTTCTGCCCCTGTTTTGGGTGGTGCCTTCAAGAAGGGTCGGCCACTGGGTTGGGCAGGTGAGACTGATTGGGTCGCAGATTTGAGGAAAAAGTGGACGTCGAAGAACTCGCACGTCTTGAGAATCCTGAAAATGCAAGTGACGGTAAAATCCGTGTCAAAATGCCCAACAAGAAAGTCAACGAGATGTTCGCACTCGCTTCTCAAATCCTCGGCGGACGCCGTGTCACCGTGCTGTGCGAAGACGGTGAAACCCGAATGGCTCGCATTCCCGGAAAGATGCGCCGCCGACAGTGGGTTCGTGAAGGCGATTTGATCATCGTTTGGCCCTGGGACTTCCAAGACTCCAAGGCCGACGTCAAGCATCGCTACACCAAAACCCAGGCCATGTACCTCTCCCGCAAAGGCGTGCTGCCTGACGACGTTGACATGTTCGGCATGGGCGTTTCTCTTGACGACGATGGTGAGCACGACGACCTGTTCGCTTCCGGTGCTGTCGAAGACGAACCACACGCCACCGAAGACGATGGCGACGACATGTTTGCTGACGACGACAGCGACGACCTGTTTGCCGATGACGGCGAAGACGACCTGTTCGCTGACGACGATGACAGCGACGACTTGTTTGCTGAGGATGAGCCCGAGGTGGAGGCCGCCGCCGAAGATGCAACAGAAGCACCTTCAGAACCGGTGGAAGAATACGTCGAAGAAGAACCTGCAGGCGATGATGAAGACGATGACGACGACATCGATGCCCTGTTCGCATGAGTCCATGAGGAAGCCCCATGGCCCGTGATGACGACTGGGACGAATTGGCCGGTCGTCCCCGCAAAGGACGGAAACCCAAGAAGAAGCGACAGCACCAGACCAAGGCTGAGCGTCTCGACCACGAGCATCATCGGGCAGAACAAAACAAGTTTCTGCAGGGCCTCAACGACCGTCAAGGTCGCTATGAATGGATGAAGGAAGAGCGCTACAACACGATGTTTCGAGACATCGAAGCCAAGATTCAGGGCGCCATGGGCACGGGAACCTACGACTGGGTGGACCGGCGTGTCTTCGACCAGGTGTTTGACCGTCTAACGCTGATGGCCCTCTACAAGATGATGAAATCCGGCGTCATCGACACGCTGGATTTCCCCGTCGCTCGTGGCAAGGAAGCCCACGTCTTTCACGCCACAAACCTGGCAGGTGAGCCCGTGGCGGTGAAAATTTTCCATACCTCCAATGCCGTGTTCAAGAACCTCATTCAGTACATTGAGGGCGACCCTCGGTTCACTGGCCTGCGACGGAAGCATCGCGATTTGGTCGAGGTGTGGGTTCGCAAAGAACATCGAAACCTGACCCGCCTGGCTCGCTGGGGATTGAACGTCCCGCGTGCTCACGGCGTGCACAAGAACGTCCTCGTGATGGATTATGTGGGTACTGCAACCTCGCCATCGCCTAAACTTCGGGACGTCGCCATCGACGAGCCCCAGGTCGTCTACGATGATTTGCTGAAGTTCTTGGCCGTTTCCTGGCAGAAAGCGAACCTCGTTCACGGCGATTTTTCACCGTACAACATTCTGTGGCACGATGGTCGGGCTTGTGTCATCGACGTCGGGCAAGGGGTGGTTGACAGCCACCCCAAGGCGCAGGAGTTCCTCGTTCGGGACGTCACCCGACTGGTTGAATGGGGTCAAAAGAACGGCCTTGACGTGGATTTGGCGGGCGCCATGTACGAGGTGCTGAACATGGATCTGTCCGACGTGGAGCAGGTCGAGTTGCTGGACTGATCACTCCTCTTCCCACTGAATGTTCTCGTCTTCAGCGAGTTCCATCATCTCGGCGACGGCTTCCTCATCCTCGGGGTTGACTTGGGCAGCCTTCATGCGACGGTTGCGTCGTTCCTGTGAGATTTCAGCCAGCCCGGGAACGAGACCTTCGAATCCAGAGGACGAGGTGGCCGTGGGAGCACGCTCCTCGTGAACGTCGAGGGATCGAGATTCAAGGCGGGCACGCTTGCGATCGCGTTCGAGGAAACCGATGACGGTACCGTGCTCTGAGCCGCCGGCGAGCATTTCGATGGCTTGCCGTGCGGCGAACAAGCCGCTTTCTTCACCGACCAACACCACGGTGGAGTTGTAGATACTGATCTGGGTGTCCGTCAGCTGCTCGATGAGTTTGCGAATCTTTCCTTGACGACCGATGATGCGTGCACGGATACGGCGTTGCTGGTTGGAACGCTTCCCAACGTAATCTCGCAGGTCAACGAGTTCGAAGAAGTGGTCGTCATCGAGCAAGCTCACGGCAGCATCAGGCGCCATGCCTCGGCCGATGGCCTTGACCACGTCGGGGAGTTTCATGGCTTTCACCGGGTCGTACGTGCCGGGTTCTCCCCACTCCACTTCGATGTCGCCTGATTCTGAATCAATGATGAATTTCAGACAGCCCGCTGCTTTTCGGATGGCTTTGCTGGTCGCTCCTTTGGCACCAATGATGACCGCGATGCGGTCCTTTGGGACACGGGGAAGCGACTGGCGCATGACCGGCCGTGAGGCCCGATGCTTTTCAATCCCTTGTCCTCTGCTGGAGAAGGGCGAGGGCAAAGCCAACGAGGACAATGAGCAGGAGCGAGGGAGCAAACGAGGGCACGAGACCGGGTGCATCGAGGGAAGCGCCAGTTACGTAGAGGTAGTTGTTGTTGTTGCCTTCGTCGTATTCGTCAATCACGTTGGCGAAATCAATGACCAACCGCAGGTCAAACTGTCCTGCTCGGGGAACCGTGTACTGCCACACGATGGTCTCGCTGCTGTTTGACAGGGTGCCAGCGGGTAAGTTGCGGGTTTCCATGACCGTCCAGTCCACGGTTGACGAACGGTCGGCGGGAGCGGTCTCTAAACGAACGATGACGCTGCCACCGTAGTCTTCGTTGGATTCGAGGACGCTGGTGATCGTGATGTTCCCTGTCTGTTCGCCGGGTCGCACAACGAGTCGGTCGACGTTGGTCTCACTGACGTTCCAATACAGGTCAAGCCCGGGCAGGATTTGGAACGAGGTGGCCTGCGTGGTGAACGAGTTGCCCGCTTCGTCCACGAGAACGGCCCGAAACATCAGGTGTTGGCGGGATTTGGTGGCCCAGCTGGCCAAGCCGACCTGACCCGACAGCCCGTTCACGCCCAAGGTCAACCAGCGACCGGAAAGGTCGGGTGTTTCACCCACGCCGTTGGAATCGAAGCCGTACTGGATGTAGGACGCTGAGTTGTCGATGCCGGAATCGGCGTCCTCTGCATTGAACGACACGTTGGCGGCACCCAGGCGACTGGTGGTCAGTTCGTCGACCGACCACGACAAGCCGATGGGAGCGGTTTGGTCAACGCGCACCATCACCGTGCTGTTGGCGCCGGTGTTTCCGACGCGGTCGGTGGCTCGTAACGTCAGGCTGTGAACACCTTCGGTGAGCGTCAGGTCAAGGGTGTCGCTGGTGGTGGTGGTCCACGCACCGCCGTTGAGTGCATAATCCACGCTGGCAACGCCGGAGCCTTGACCGTCATCGGCTTCCGTCAGCAACCCGCTGATGGCGACCTCGGTGGACTGCTGCCACGCATCACCGTCGCCGACGGTCACCGTGCCGATGGTCGGGCCCGTTCGGTCAATGCCAATGAAGAGGGTTGAGGTGTTGGACAGGCCGGAGTTGTCTTGGACGGTCAAGCGTGGCGACCATGTTCCTTCTTGCATGTTTCCGCTTGCCCAATCCCAGCCATAACTCAACGAGGTGGGGCCGTCGGTCGCCGGTGCACCCGGTCCGGGGACATTGGACAGCGTGGCTTGCTTGAGGTCGTCATCGCTGGCCCCCCAGCGGAAGGAGAGCGTGTCCTGGGCACCAATGTTGAACCATGCTCGGTCGGAGAGACTGGCACCGGTGCCAGCATCGGGGTTGAGCACGGTGAACGTGGTGATGGCCGGCACCTGATTGACGATGTCAAACCAGCCGCTTTCTGCCAAGGCGAAACTCTCGCTGTCGCTGTCCCAACCCGACGCACGGAGTTTGTAGGTGTCGTTGGTCATCGAGGTGGTGTCAAACGGGTACATCCACGGGGTGGTTGTCAAGTTCACGAGCGTGGTCCAGGTGGATTCATCGGTGGTGATCTCGACCAACAAGGAGGCCAACGTTCCCGTTCCACCGACGCTGAACGTGACCGCATGGGTTCCTTTGATCTCATCGTCTTGGGATGGGCCGTTTGAGAAGGCAATGTTCAGGCCCGATGCGCCGCTCTGGCTGGTCTCCGGGGCGTCCTCAAGGATTGTTGGGACGACCGGGTTGGTGGCGGGAAGGAAGGAACACATCAGCAGCGCTACCAGCCACACGGCCGCACTGCTTCGTCCCATGCCACTTCCACACCTTCGGTGAGCCTTCAACTCTCCCCTTCCCAAACCGGAGGAACGGAGGTTCCCGACCACCTGCATGGGTTCCGCCCAATCACGAGCAGCAGGGCCCTTTGAGGTGGCAATTTGGAGATGGGTTCAAGTGCTTTGAACGACCAAGGCAAGGCATGGAGCGCAAAGCAACCGCGTTGGTCCTCCTCGGTCTCCTCTTCTTCAGTGTCCTGCCTCTGGCAGCGCACGCCGAAGAGAGCGGTGGCGTACAGGCGTCCGCCGTGACCATGTCGCTCACGCCCAGCGACCCCGTCATGGGCGGTTCGGTCGACATCAGCGTGATGTTGTACAACAGCCAACAAAGCGATGCGTTCAACGTCGAAGTGGCGTTCTACAAGGAGAACATCGCTGCGAACAATCGTTTGTTCCTCGACCAAGTCACCGTGCCGGCCGAAGACTGGTACACGGTGAGCACGACGTGGTCCGGGCTCACGGAGGGCGTGCACAAAGTTTGGTTTGAATTCTCAGCAGGAGGCGACATTCAGGCCCGATTCAACAAGGAGTTCACCGTTGCAGGATTGCCCAACCTACGTGTTGACACGCTGGAACTGGACACCTCGTCGACGATCTACGCCGGGGACACCGTGACCCTCTCGGCCTTGGTTCTCAACTCCGGTTCGGTGGACGCTCCTGCGACCAAACTTCTGCTCGAGGTGCCTGAATCCAGCGACGTCCTGCTCGATACGCCCGCTCTGACGGCGGGCTCCTCAACTTGGGTCAACACCACCATCGTCGCTCCGAGCAGCGGCGCTCACACCGTTCAGGTCACGCCCGACGCTGAGAACATCGTCGAAGAAGCCTCCGAGATGAACAAAGTGAAGGACGTCGAGTTGGTGGTGGCCACACGAATGGATTTGAGTTTCAAAGACGGCCTGACCGTCACCACCGCTGAAGGCGCACTCGAAGGCCCGTGGACCGTCGAAGGCACCATGGTTCGAACCAACGGAACCGGTGCTGCCGACGTCCCGGTCTGGCTTCAAGTTCAAACGCCATCTGGCGGGCTCATCACCAGCCAACCCTTCACCGTGGCGCTTTCCGGTGTGGGCTACATCGAGCAGGCTTTCTCTGCACAACTCAACGCCACCACGCTCAGTTCACTGCCCGAGGGAGATCACGTGGTTTCGGCGAAGATCAACCCGTTCAACGCTCCCGGCTTTGAGCAGGAGTCCACCGACAACGACCTCACCTCGGGCGTGCTCACCATCTACCCCATTCCCGATGTCTACGTGGACGCCAACGCCCTGCCCACCGTCCCATCGGTGCAATCCGGCGAGGACGTTGAATGGCGGGTCACCATGGAGAACACCGGCGACATCGGTGTTTCGGGCAACATTCAGTACACCTTTGATGGTTTGACCGGACAGTCCCCGCCGATCCTCTTGGATGCAGGAGAGGCCTTCACGTGGACCGTTGAACTTCCCACGGCGCTCGGCGCTCACACCGCTGAATTTGAGGGCCAGTGGGTTGCCGCGTCCGGGAGTTGGGATGCCAACAAACAGAATTCCTTCGCCACCGGTTCGGTGCTGGTTGAATCCAAGCTGAAACTCGAGTGGGAATACGCCTCGCTGGAACTTCTCGATGCGGAGAACAACGTAGCGACCATGCCCCTGGCCGATGGCGCCGCTTACACCTTGAGCATCGGGTTGACCAGCCAGGAAACCGGCGTAGCGAACTACACCTGTCAGGACAGCAGCAACACCGTCCTTTCCACCATGGCCGTCGACATCCAGAACCGTGGGGACCGAGGGCAACTCTCGTGCACCTTCACCGCCACGGCGTCCACCACCACCGTCCGCCTGATCCCCGAGGATGCGTCCATCAGTTCCACCTTCTCCCGCTCGTTCGCAACGCTTGCCACCACGACGGGGAATGAAGGCGCAGGTGGTTCATCCGAAGCAGGAACGGTGACCTTGTTTGCGTTGGTGGCCGTTGGTCTCATCGGTGCCTTGGTGGCCGCCGTCATCCTGACACGAGAACGTGAGGAGGAGGTCGAGCGAGACATCTACGAATACTGTCCTGCTTGCGACGGTGAATTGGAAGGCACCGAAGATCGATGTCCTCACTGTTCCTTCAACCTCAAGAAGGCAAGGAATCAGTTCCACGACTGCCATGAGTGCGGCGAATCCATTCCGGACCTCATGGAAAATTGCGCCTACTGCGGCGCTTACCAAGATGTGTCGTCGTTCTTTGAACGTCGAGAGCGACGTGAGCGCCGTGAAGTGGTCAAGGAAGAAGTGGCCCTTCCCGAAGACGACGAAGATGAGATCGTCACCGGCACTCAAAACTTCGCTGATACGGTCAAGGAATTCGGCTTTGACGAGGAACACCTTGAGGAAGAGTGGGACACCAACATCCAGGCCGCAGAGGCCGAGGTGGAGGCCGCTTACGACCGCCGATTTGCTGACGAAATGGCCATGGAAGACATGACCGAGGAGGAGATTGAAGCCTACAAGGAACAGGTCACGACGACCCTGAACGCTCGTCGCGGCGACGAACAGCAAGGGCTCGACTCCTTCCTCTCCGAGAAGGGCGAACTCAAGTCCTTGGGCGAAGAGACCGGCGAGCTCAGTGCTTCAGACGCCTCCATTCGAGAGCAATTGTTCGAAATTACGGGTGAAGAGGGTGTTCTTCCCGGTGAAAAGGTCAACATCGGCATGAGCCGCCTGACGGATTCCTCTTTCGCAGGCAACGAAGTCGCTGAGCCGACGGCGAACTTCACGTTTGACGATGCCAAGGACGACCCTCCGGCCGCTTCGCCTGAAACCGGAGGAGCCGCTGCACCTGCCAGAACACGAAAGCCAGCCCGACGGCGCCCCTCCAGGCAACCCAAGAAAGAGGAGGCAGCTGCGGCCCCAACCGATGAGTGCGGCGCGTGCGGCGCAGATCTTCCTGCTGATGCCACCGAATGCGGTACCTGCGGGGCGAAGTTTGGTTGAGTGTCTGTCAGCGTTCATAGGGCTCGTCATCGCCGTGGCTCGGCCATCAATCGCTTCATTCAGACGCCTTTCCCATGCGTGATGTGAATTTGAAATGCACGCACCTTCCAGCGTGTGCTTCATAGGGTCGTGGCCGATGGTGATGGCATGGCGCGTCCAGGCCTCGGTGCAGCCCTCCTCGTGGCGGTCCTGATGGCTTCCACGTCGGGGTGCATGGGTCTCATCGCTGCTCGCGAGGCGGTCGAGGAACTCCGTGAACCGGCGTACGAGGACCTCAACAACGAGAAAATCACGGTGATTCACGCTTTTGAAAACCTTGACGACTACTTCACTGAATACACGAACCGCTCCACGTTCATGGTCGACGAGCAGACCAACGAGATCAACGTCTACTTCAAGGTCTCATTCGAGGCATCGCGCAACCTCCCCACCGTTCTTTTAGAGAACGAGAGCCACTACGTTCGCGCCACACTGACCGATGCTGAGGGCAACGTTCAGTGGGAACAAGACGTGAGCGAAGACGCCAGCCCACTCGAGGAATCGCTGTTGCCCAACCCCTCCTTTGCCCAGGGTGAGTGGGAACTTGACATTCAGGCTCGAGGTGGAGGAGAGAGCACCTTTGGCTCCATTCAAGACAATTTTGTCATCATCGTCACCATCACCAACAGTTGCATCCAGTACCCGTTGGTTGACGAATGCTACTGAGTCAAGCCAAGCGCTCATCGCAGGCATGGCGGCGTGAACAATGCTGACATTTCCCCGGGCGTTCGTGGTTTCGAGTGGCACCGCCTTGCGCCATGGCGAGTTGCACCGCTGTGATTTGTTGATCCAGCTCTTCCTTCGCCGCGTCGTCCCATGGCAGTTGGTGGAGGTGGTCGCTGCCGTACCGGAGAAGTGCGTACGGCGGTGTGCGGCCAGTGGTCACCTCAACCAAGCGTGCGTAGGCGAGGGCCTGCAGCCGATGTGAATCGTGAGGTCGTTTGGGGACTTTGCCCGTCTTTTGCTCAACGGGAATGAACTCTGAATCGATGATGACGATTTGGTCGGGTCGACCGCGCAGGCCCGTGTCCTTGTCGACCAGCAGTTGCGAGCTCTCCTCGTCGTCCGAATAGGAGATTTCGTCGGTCACCTTCAGGTCGTTTTCCGTGGCGATGCGCCGTGCTTCGTCGTTGTTCTTCAGCGCTCGGCGCAGGACCACGGAAGCAAGGAGCGTCCAACTCAAGGTGGTGATGGCCAGCACGTATGCGGCTTGCTGCCGATCTTCTGCGAAGAGAAGGGCGCTTGAATGAACGGCCAACAGGATGGCTGAAACGAACATCGAGGCCTCGAGGATGCCGCCTTGGAACCAGCCACCCATGAACCCACGCGGTTCAAACACAGGGTCGATGGTTTCCACCCCACCTTCAAGCGTGGGCAGAAAGGGCTCGTTCAAGCCGATGGCTTTCCGCCACGGCACGAGGAGCGCCAGCATGCCGACCACGAGGAACGAGAGCGCTCCAGCGGCCAAGAGTTTTGAAAATTCCATCACGTTCAGTCCCAGGTCATCGATGTACTGCATGGCCACCGTATCGATGAGCAAGACCACGATGATGGCGTACCACCACTGCCAAATGAGCAGGTTTCGTTTGGCTTCAAACTGATGGCCTTTGAGGTCCATCATGGATTCGTGGATGGCTTGATGATGCTGTTTTCCTTTCTCGATGGCTTCGCTTTGACCGCTGACGCCCTTGGTGGCGAGGTACCAGGACATCGGGCAGTAGGTGTAGCGTTCGAGGTCGCTCGCACTCACGGGAAGCGGGGTGTTGTTGGCGTTGGACCATCGCCCGTTCGCGCCTTGAACAGCGTCCGGATGGGTCGGAGGGGAGCCCTTTCCACCCGTTCCCTCCTTCGCCATATTCGGGCGAATCGGGTGTTCTTTTTTGAGTCCTTTTCCGCAGTGTGCGAGCAATCTTCGCCGGTATGACCGTGGCCTTGAGCGACGAAGCGGTTTAATACAGGGGGTTTGTGGGCGGCTTGCTGTGGTTCAACATGTCCGAAGAAGCCAGTTTGCTCGTGTCCGCCGAAACCTACGAGGAAAACGCCGTGAACATCGGTACTCAACAGAAGAGTGCCGACATGAGCCGCTTCATTGACCGTGTTCGTGAAGACGGTCTTTACCTCCTCGACATTCCCACCACGGACGCCCGCATCCGATCCATCGCCGCCCTTCTCAACACCTACGACGCACCGTCCATCATGGTCGTCAGCGCTCGCCAATACGGACAACGCCCTGCTCGCCTCTTTGCTGAAGCCATTGGCGCCCACTCCGCCGTCGGCCGTTTCATCCCCGGTTCGTTGACCAACCCAGCCCTCCGCTCCTACATTGAGCCCGACATCCTGTTCGTGACCGACCCCGCCAACGACCAGCAAGCCCTGCGCGAAGCCGTGGCCACCGGTCTGCCCATCGTTGGCATCGTTGACGCCAACAACCACCTCCGCAACGTGGACATCGCTCTTCCTGCCAACAACAAGGGTCGCCGCTCCCTCGCGCTCATCTACTGGCTTCTCGCCCGTGAAGTGCTGAAGGTCCGTGGCGAAACCACCGACGAGGCCTGGGCTGAAGCCAACGACCTCGAAGACTGGGAATCCACCTTCTGAGGCTCAAACGCCCGCAAGGAATCCGCTAATGGCCTCAGCCATGGCTTTCGCTGTGTCTTGTTCGTGCATCAGCGTGCGAACCTTCTTCGCACCAGGGAGCCCTTTGGTAAAGGCGATGGCATGACGTTGCATCCACTTGCCTTGGATGCCTACGGTGGCCTCGGAGAGATCGATGTACCGGTCCCAGCACCATTTTCGCGACACGAAGACGCGTCCAATGTCGCTCAACCCGTGCCAGTCGTCGTGTTGGGCCACCCACGGAAGGTCATCTTCTTCCATCCACCCCAAACCGACCTTGATGTCGGAAAACACGGTCGGTCGGCCGATGGCACCACGTCCGATCATCAAACCGGAAGCACCGGTATGGGTGAGGCAAGCGGCTGCAGAGGATGCGTCCACCACGTCGCCGTTGGCCACGACCGGGACGTCGACTTCGTCCACCGCTTCTTTGATGCTCGTCCAGTCTGCTTCTCCCGAATATCGCTGTTTGAGCGTTCGACCGTGGATGCACAATCGTTGGGCGCCGACCGCTTCGAGTTGCTGACAAATCTCGGTGGAATTGTTGGCCCTTCCACCGCCGGTTCCAAGTCGCATTTTGGCCGTCACGGGAACATCGACGCGCTCAACGATGGTCTCCACCATGCTGACAAGGCGCTCGGGTTCCCCCATCAGGGCTGCACCGGCACAGATGTTGGTGACCTTGGGGGCGGGGCATCCAAAATTGAGGTCGATGATATCGGCAGCCGGAGCGAGCATTTCAGCGGCCGTGGCCATGTCGCCGGGGTCGCCACCGAAAATTTGGGGAATGAAGGGAACTTCTGTTTCGTGGGTTTCCATGCGTCGCCATGAGGTGGCTGCTTCCCGAGTCAGCGCCGTTGAATTGGTGAATTCAGTGATGGTGACGTCCGCCCCGCATTCTTTGGCGAGGAGGCGGTAGGGGAGGTCGGTGACGCCGGACATCGGAGCGAGGTACAACGGGCGTTCTTCGCCGTCCCACGGCCCTCGTTTTTTCCCGATGAAGTCGGACATGCGCTCACCGCTCACTCGTCGGCGTTGGCCGCCATGGCCTCATCCAGCAGGCCCGCCACCCGCACCATGCGTCGCAGCACACGGTCGAGCCGGTCCTGAACCCGGCGTTGAACAGCGCTGGCCGAAGGCCCTGCCATGCGGTAGCCCATGGGCAACCGACCGCCAAGGAGGTTCAACAGCAGCATCTGTTCACGAGCATCAACGCCGTTGAGGAGGTGGGCCACGTCGTCAATCGAAAGGGCGTTCTTGGCGAGTTTCTTGAGAAGTCCACCCTGCTGTTGTTCGTTCAGGAGCCGTTGAAAGCCCCCCTTCTTGAGCATCCAATCCTCACCTCTTCGCTGGTGTTGCGTGGTCATGGCGGTCCACAGTGCGGTGTTGAGTCGGTCTGTTCGGGGGACGCGCTCCACCATGCCGGTGGCACGAAACCGGTCGAGGATACGTCCCACTCGCGCTTTTTGACCGCCGTGTTGTTCGGCTGCTTCGTCAAGGGACAGTGGAAGGTCTCGTTCCAACAGTGTTTCGAACAGCCGAACGGACAGCGAATCAGCGCGAAGTTCAGCACCGGGTCGCTCGCCGAGCAGACCGAAGTCGTTCATCCAATGGGACAGCACGCTGCCATCGGTTTCGGTGGGGATGGGGCGGTGGTCGACCAGACCGAGTGAGAACGGGGCGCTCTCGTCTTGGGGTAGCTCCACGGGGAGCGGCTCACCCGTGCGAGTCCAAGCGGCGTTGATGAATTCAAAGCGTTGCTGAAGCACGAGGCTGCTGTGCTGTTGAAGGTGAGCAACGGCGTTGGAAAGCGAGCCCCCTCGCAGGTAGTATTTCCGCCAGCCTTTCCCTTCGTTGGTGAAGCCGATGAGCCCGGTTTCGACCAGACGACCGAGGTGATGGTTGAGGGAGGCTGGCATCAGCGCCAGTTCGTCCGCCAACATTTGTGCGTCCCAACTCAGTTCAGGTTGGCCGAACAAGTGGTCTCGAAGCAAACGATGAACCGGTCCTGCTCTTCCGTGGTCGGCGGTGGCGTCCCCGCGTTTTCTCACCAGCGAGAGCGTGTCGATCATCCAGGCGATCAGACCGTCCACATCACGTTCGGTCGTGGGCAACGGGTGCTCAACAAGCCGGACAGAGAACATGATGCTCGGGGGCTGTCAAGGGTCTTTGAAGCCTGTGCAACAGTTGTCGCTCAAGCGACAGATTTCGTAATCGTCTCTTCAAGGCGAGGACGGGTGTCGCTCGTCAACAAAGTCGTAGTCCACGCCTGACGGTCGGCTGTAAATTTCAAGGTCGATGTGCGGCATCAGTTCAATTCGGTCCTCGCGCAGAATGCCTCGGCGTCGAAGCACCTTGACCGCGCTGTGGACGGTGGCACGGGTGCGCCCGAGTCGTCGAGCAAGGGCGGCTTGGGAACGTGGTACGCCTTCACGGTCGATGTTCTCAATGATCATCCGTTGGACCGGCGACAGGCCGATGGGCAACTGTTGGGCCATGCGCTCTTCGCCCACCACTTTGCTGCGCAGCACTTCGACCTGGCTCGGTCCACCGGCGAAGTAACACGTGCGCCCGTTCACGGGCATGACGGTGACCGCACGGCGAGTTTGGAGCACGTCCAAATGGTGGCGAAGGGTGCCGTTGGCGGTGTTCATCACCGTCTGCAGTTCACGGTAGCAGAGCCCCGGTCGGGCTTCAAGGGTGGACAAAATACGGCGGCGCAGCGGGTGCTCGTAACTGGCAGCACGGGTCGAAATGCCACCGATGGCCATGGCGCCGACGGTGCCAGCAAAGGTGGCCAGGCCGCCTGCGATGCCGACCACGCCACTGGCAGCACCCGTGAGCCCCGCCGCCAACCAAGGGCGCTGGCGGGTCCACTGAGCGAGCAGAGGCATGGAGTGTGGTTCGCCTTCTCCTCCCTTAAGCCATCGCTTGATTGTGTGGCCATTTCGTTGACCACAACCAACCCTCTTTTGTCGGTTAAATAGGCTCGCAGGTACTTGTTTATGTTAGGAGATGGAGGCCATGAGAGACCGTGCATTGGAGGAAAAAATACAGGCAGATTTGGATGCTGGCGGTAACGTTTGGGTGGTCGGTGACGTTCACGGATTTTTCCAGTCGATGAACGAATTGTGTGCTCAATTGAATCTCCGGAGCGGGGATTGGGTGGTGTTTCTCGGGGATTTGATCGACCGCGGCCCGAACAGTTTCGGCGTGGTCCACGATGTCATGCATCATCCACAGTACTGCACGGTTCGTGGCAATCACGAGGACATGATGGTCCGCCAATTGACGATGGAGAAGCTCCGCACACCCGACCTTGACGTCATGCTCTGGATGCGAAACGGGGGCAACACCACCGTGGCGTCCTACATGGACTCGGTTCGAAACGAAGCGGGTGAGGTGGACGAGGGGGCGCTCGAGCGCGTGGCGGCTGAGCACACGGCGTGGATGGCCACCTTGCCGACCCACCTCGTTCTCGACCGCTGGCGTTTGGTTCATGCAGGCTATTCACCCGACGTCCCGCTGGACGAGCAGCGGGACGAAGACTTGCTTTGGATTCGAGGTGCCTTTCATCACGCTGTCTCCCCGGTCGACGGCGAACGAACCATCGTGTTTGGCCACACACCGACCGCGGGTCTTCCAGGCCACACGGCTGACGATTGGGGGACGGTCTGGCACAGCAGCGTAAAGTTGGCCGACGGGCGGTCAGCAGCGATTGGTTTGGACACGTGCCTGTATCACGGTCCTTCCGACCGACGCGCATTGACGGCGATGAACCTTCGAACCGGTGAAGTGGTTCAGCAACATCGGGTTGAGGCCTAGGCCTTCACCACGGAGCCGGCCACCATTTTGAGATGGGCCACCAGCGGCGAGAGCAAGCGGCCGCAGGTCAAGCCGTGGGCGCTGAGTTCGTAGCTCACCTTCACCGGCGGTCCGTCGGTAACCACCCGCAGGACCAACCCTTCTTCCGTCAAGAATCGAAGTTTGTCGGAGAGGGTTCGGCTTGAAATGCCGGTGAGCATGGATTTCATTTCGTTGAACCGGCGAGGTCCGGTGATGTAGAGGGTGGCGAGAATTTCAATGGTCCACCTTGAGGCAAAAACATGGAGGGCTTCCACAGCGGCTTCCACTTCCCATTCAGCGTTGTAGGGCCCCTGGTTGGAGTGTTGCGCCAGCAGGTGGCGAATAGATCGGCCACTTTCAAGCGTGGTTTGAATGCCGTTTTCAATCGCATCGTACGATTCGCTGGGGATGGACATGGGGGGTTCTGGCATGGTGGGTTCGTTTCCTGCGAATCCCTTGGACTACTTGATGTCTTTTCCACACTTGATGCCCTCGTTCACCCCAAGTGCGTCTGTGCTCAACCCGAGAATGTCATCCCTTGAAGAGGAGGCGTCGCCTGCATCCACCATGGAGTCCACCGGCTCAACCTCCTCCACCGGGCACATCGTCCTGGTGCGTGGTGGTGCCCTGACGCCCTTCTCGGGGCTGGGTGGTGCTCACGCCACGCTTGTGGAACACCACCGGGACGGACGGTTTCCCTCCCTATCGCTCAGGGAGGTCGTGGAGTACCCCGTTCAATCTTCTGCGTTCGCTCGGCTTCGCATGCGCTGGAGTCAGCATCCCAAGCGGGTGGCAGAGGTTTGCAAGCGCCTTCTCGGACCGACCGATGTGCTTCACATCACCGACCAAGAACAAGCCCACTTGGTGCCGCCTCGCTCTTCGCAGCGACCGAAGGTGGTGGTCACCGTCCACGACGTGTTCCATTTGTTTCCCTCTAAGCAACGCATTGCGTTGACCGACGGTGAGGCATCGGTGGGCACCTCCGTGGTCGCTGTCGGCGACCAGCGGCCCGGCATGATTCGGCGCCGGGATCTCAAGAAGCTCAAAGCCGGATTGGCCAGAGCCGACCTCCTCGTCTGTGATTCGGAACACACCCGTCAGCGTTGCGAGGCGGCCTTCCCCGACGTCGCCTCGGTGACGGTGCCGTTGGGACTGGACTTGGAGGCCTTTGCACCCGGTCCAGGGCGCGACAAGAACCCGGCGTTCACGATGCTCTACGTCGGTTCCGCCGACCCTCGCAAGCGGCGCTCGTTCCTCGAACAGGTGCTCCGCACTTGCAAGGACGATGTGCTGGCGAATTCGGTGCTTCACGTGGTGGGCGACCGAAGCCCGGAGGCTCGCACCATGGCTTCGTCGCTCAAGATGGAGGTCGTGGTTCATCCACGCCTCGATGACCAGGCGCTCATGGATGTGCGCCATGGCGCTGATTTGCTCCTGTTTCCCAGTGCCGCCGAGGGCTTCGGCTACCCGCCCGTTGAGGCCATGGCGGCTGGCTGCCCCGTGCTGTGTTCTGACCTGCCCGCTCACAACGAACTGATGCCAGAGGGCAGCTGCTTGCCTGCTGGCGACATCGCAGCATGGCGTGAGGCCGTCGAAGCAGCGTACCGCTCGTGGGACGAGAGCAAGGCTTGGGCGCCCGATCAGTCCCTCATGGAACATGCTCGGACCTTTTCCAGCGAGGCGTTTGTTGAACGCATGAACGCTGCCTACGACCACGTCCTGAACCGTCCAACACCACAATGACGGATTTTTATTTAGTGCATTGAATTCGGACGAACCATGCAACCTATCCAACGTGTGGCCGTGGTCGGCGCAGGCAACATGGGCTCCGGCATCGCTCAGAAAAGCGCTCAGGAAGAATTTGACGTCCAAATGGTTGACCGTGAACTCCAGTGGGTTGAGCGCGGCCAATCCATCATTGCCAACTTCCTCGAAGAAGCCGTCGAGCGTCGTATTTTCTCGCCCGCACAAGTTGAGGCCATTCAAGGGCGCATCACCGGCGTGGTGGGCGTGGAAAACACCGCAGAAAACACCGACCTGGTCATCGAAGCCGTGTTTGAGGACTTCGATGTCAAAACCGCCGTGTTCAACACCCTTGACGAAGCCTGTGGAGAAGACACCATCCTTGCCTCGAACACGTCCTCGCTGTCCGTCAATGCGCTGGCTGAAGCCACCGGCCGAGCCGACCGTTTTGTCGGTCTGCATTTCTTCTACCACCCTGCCAAGAACCGTTTGGTTGAGGTCATCCCGGCCGAAGCCTCGAGTCAGGAAACGATCGACAAGGTCGTTCAGTACTGCAAGATGCTCGGCAAAGTGGTCATCGTGTGCGCTGACCGACCCGGGTTTGTCGTGAACCGCTTCTTCGTTCCATGGCTCAACGAGGCCTGCTTGCTGCTCGAGGAAGGCGCCGCCAACGCCGCCCAAATCGACGCCATCGCCTGCAAAGCCTTCCGCATCGGTCTCGGTCCCTTCGGTCTGATGAACCTGACCGGGCCACCCATTGCGCTCCATTCCACCGACTACCTCGCCGAGCAACTCAACACGCCTCGCTACACGGGCGCTGCCAACCTGCGTGCGCTGGTTGAAGCCAACGAACAGTGGGACGTCTCCGAGGAGGCCACCTACACCGACGAGCAGTACACGACCGTGTCCGAGCGCCTGCTCGGCGTGGTGTTTGGTGTCGCCGCTCAAATCGTGGAAGAAGACATCTGCAGCATGGAAGACGTTGACCGCGGTGCCAAAGTGGGTCTGCGCTGGGCCCGTGGGCCCTTTGAGATGATGAATCGAATCGGTGTTGGCGAAGCCTGCCGCATGGCCAAGGCCTACGCTCAAACCGCCGGTGAGGGCTGGAACGTACCTGCCTTCTTTTCCGACCAGGGTGATGGCGCTTGGGACTTCTCCTACGTCGACAGCCGTGTCTACGACGGCGTGGCCACCCTCACCATCAACCGCCCCGAAGCCATGAACGCGCTCAACGTCACCGTCGTGAATCAGTTGACGCAGGCCGTCGCCGCTGCCAACGCCAACGATGCGGTTCATACCATCGTGCTCGACGGTGCAGGCAAGGCCTTCGTGGCAGGCGCCGACGTGAAATTCTTCGTCGACAAGATCCGTGCCGACGCCATTCCCGACATTTACGACTTCACCGCTGAAGGCCACGAACTGCTCAACATGCTGGAGACCTCCAGCAAGACCACCGTGGCGCTGACGACCGGACTGGCGCTGGGCGGTGGCCTCGAACTTGCGTTGGCTTGCGACTACCGCATCGGCACCCGCCGCACCCAATTCCGCTTCCCCGAGACCTCCATTGGCATCTACCCGGGCTTGGGTGGCTCTCAGCGCCCCGCTCGCATCTGCGGCATCCCCGTGGCTCGCTGGGCGGTTCTTGCTGGCAATTTCATGGACGCCACCACGGCAGCTGACCTCGGCTTGGTCACGCACCTCGTCGACGTGGCGGGTGTGGACGAATGCATTGCTGCGCTTGCTTCACAGGGCAAGCCGGCGGTCAAGTACCCCGGTCAGCCCGCCAACCCGTCCTCACCGGTGGCCAAGTTTGCCACCTCGTTCTTTGCCGACGAGAACATGCCCGTGTTGATGAACGGTGAATGCCCGGACGGCTTTGACCAAGGCGAGAAGACCGTAGCTCGTCAAATCAAGAGCCTGTCCTTCACGGCGCCCATTGGGCTTCAGATGGCCAGCGACCTCATCGATGCGACGGCCAGCACGGACTTGCAGGCAGGTCTCCAACTGGAGTTGGACGGCCTCAACACGATTTTTGCGACCAAGGACGCCCTTGAAGGGCTCTCGGCGCTGATCGAAAACCGACGACCGACCTACACCAACCAGTGATTAAGCCCACTGACTGGCCAATTCGTTCATCGCCTGAACCACGGCGAGGATGTCGACCTGTTCCCCGCTTTCTTGGGCCATTTGAAGGCGGTTCTTGACGGCGTCAACGGTCTCCTCGCTCGGCGCTTCGCCCGTGAGCTCCTCGATGACGTCGGCGATGCTGCGCCCTCGGCCGTTGAGGACGGCCAGGAGCGCTTTGAATCGCTCTTCCTCATCCTTGGGTCCACGCGCCGTCACTCGACCACCTCGGTGTTGATGTCGTTGAGGGTGTACCAATCCGACCATGGCACGGGCTCTTCGTCCGTCCAATGATGGAGTGGACCGTCCTCAGCGAGCGTCGCCGTCGTGTTGACCTCCACCAGCGAGCGGTTGCTGCTGTGCTTGGGTCCGGGTTGACCCAGCACCATGGCGGACTCGAGGATACGAGCGCCGAGGCTGAGGCTGTTGACGTCGGTCCCGCTCCAGTAGGCGGCAAACCGAGGATGGGTGTGAACCCAGAGCTTGAACGGCAAACGACCACCGACCGGTGGTTGAAGGGTCACTTGGCCGGCGGTCCCCCAGTCGATGAACACCTTGTCGTCGGCATCGATGAGAACGGAGGTTTCGAGACCGGCGATGACCGAAAGCACGTAGACGCCGTCCCATCGACCCGCCTGGGCGAGAATGCGCTGAGCGGTGAGCAAATGCTCGTTCTCCACCCAGCGTTCCTCGGCGGCAAGGCAAGCCTGTTCCCAGGTCTCGTCGTCCAAGGGGAGGTCGGCTGCATCGGGAAGGCCGATCATGCGCTCACCTCCGGGAAAGCCAGCGACCCGTAGGTCAGGCTGCCCATCGACTGCACGGGGGCGTGGTGCCCGCGCCATTGCTGGAGCGCCCATTGCGCGCCGTAGGCGGCGGCCACGGCAAAACCGAACTCCAAGTTACCAGCCTCGAGGGCGCCGGCCACCTGACAGCTGGCAGGTTCGTGGTCGGGCGTCATGCGCTCGAGGAGCGCGGGGTCGGACGCGGAGGACAGCACCATCCACCCGTCCCCGCTGCAGCGAACATCGAGCCAAGGAACATCGAGGCCATGGACGAGGCGGCGAGGCTCCGGGCGGTCAACGCACACGACGACGAGGTCGTGGCCGTCGAACTGGTCGGCCGAGCGGAGGTTTTCTTCCACGGCCTTGACGCGGAGGTTCGAGTCCGCATCGTCGAGTCGGGCGGCCAGGGCGCTCACCTTGGCGTGACCGATGTCTTCGGTCGTGTAGCGTTGGTGGCCCAAATTGGACGCCTCAACGATGTCGGCGTCCATGAGCGTGATGGTGCCCTGCAGGTTGACCCTGCGAAGGGCGGCCACCAGCAGTTCGGCCAGTTGGGTGCCGATGCCTCCAGCACCGACCAGCAGCAGGTTTCGTGGCGATTGCTCCTCGTTCATACAAGAGATGGCTCGTCAGTGGCTATAAAGTATCCAAAAAGGAGCCTCAAAGCCTCATCATGCGCTCGAGGGCAGCGATTTGAACGGGCAGTGTAAAGTTCGCTTCCACGTACGGACGACCGACGGTCGCCCAGGCTTGATGCTGTTCAGGGTTCTTGAGGGATGCATAGGCTTCGCGCCACGCTTCGGGCTGGTCCCGACGAAGCAACATGCCGCACTCCACGCCCGACATCGTGCACTGAAACCCGCCTTCGTCCACCATGAGCGCTGGCGTTCCCACCGCCATGGCTTCGATGGGCGTGAGGCCGAAGGGTTCGTGATGGGCGTGGCTGACCATGGCGGCGGCACCTCGAACCAAACCGACCAGAGCGGCTTGTGAAAGACGGGGCATGCACACGAGGGGCACGTCAAGTCGTTTGGCTTCGGCCTCAAGGGCGGCTTTGTCCGTCGCATCACCGCCGCCGACATGGACCAGTCCGTAGCCGGTACCGGTCAACGAGCGCAGGGTTTCCCAGGTGCCCTTGACGTGAGAAATGCGACCCACCGTCATGACGTAGGGCTCAGGAGGTGCGGGCGCGCCCTTGAGGTCGTTGGCTTCGTCGGGGACAGCGTCAACGGGCCAAGCTTCGAGGTCGATGACATGCATCACGTGGGTCGCTTCAAGCGGGCGTCCAGCCTCGTCGCGTTGAGGTGGCTCGCCGTTTTCTTTGGTGGGGTCGGAGGCGACGCCGTAGACCGCCTTCAGGCGGCGCTGAATCCACATCGAATTGCCGGAGATGGCGGCGTTGGGGCGCTGGAGCAGTTGCTTGACCAGGCCTTGGTCCCGTCGGCGCTGGCTCGTGAACAACAGGCGGGTCAACCACAGGGGTCGCTTGGGTCGCCCGTCAAGGCGTCGGTGGAGCACGTCTTCGTAGAGCCAACGGGGAGGCTCAAGGCAGTGGTAGTGAACCGTCATGCGCGGGGGAACATGGGGGAGGATCTCGAGCGTCCCTTTGCACACCGAGAGGTGAACGGCGTCAAACTCATCCCACGGGATGATCACATCGGCCCATGCCGCTTGAGCAGCTTTGCTGGCGGCGGCGGTGATCTCAGCCATCGCACCAGTGGGCCATGCAAGGGGTTGGGCCGGGGATAACAAGCGAACGTCGGCATCGGCCAGCAGTTCCCTGGCATGGTCGGGGAAGTCAAGGGTGGCGAGGCTCACGTCCCATCGCTTGTCGACGGCTCGCAGCAGTTGGAGCAGCTCCCGTTCGGCCCCGCCCAAGGCGGCAAACGAGCCACGGACGACGAGCACACGAGGGCGCTTGGTCGCTTCACCCTCGTCGTGAGCCATCGATGGGAACCCTTGCCTCTCCCCTTTCAAATCCACCCTCCGATGTTGGCTGAGGAGCCCTTTTCCAATTCACGGGGCACGCGACCGTTTGAAAAAGGGAGGCATCTACGGTAGAGCATGAGCGGCAAGACGGCCATGATTACCGGTGTTACTGGACAGGACGGCTCCTACCTCGCAGAACTCCTTCTCGAGAAGGGCTACAACGTCTACGGCCTGGTGCGCCGTGTCTCTCAGCCCACCTCGGGTCGCAGCCTCATCAACCACCTGATGAGCAACGAGAAGTTCCACCTCCTCAACGGCGACTTGGCCGACCAGAACTCCATCGACAACGCCGTCAACCAGACCCAACCCGACGAATTCTACAACCTCGGTGCCATGTCTTTCGTCCCCGAATCGTGGCGCTCGCCCATGATGACCGCCGACATCACCGGTCTTGGCGCTCTGCGCTGCCTCGAAGCCATTCGGAAGCACGCTCCTCACTGCCGCTTCTACCAGGCCGGTTCCTCCGAGCAGTACGGCAAGGTTCGCGACGTCCCTCAAACCGAATTGACGCCCTTCCACCCTCGCTCACCCTACGGTTGCGCCAAGGTCTTCGCCTTCGAAATCACCCGGAACTACCGTGAATCCTACGACATGTTCGCCTGCACGGGCATTCTCTTCAACCACGAAAGCCCTCGCCGTGGTCTTGAATTCGTCACCCGAAAGGTGACCATGACCGCCGCTCGCATCGCCCACGGCTTTGACGAATGTCTGTGGATCGGCAACGTCGATGCCAAGCGAGACTGGGGCTTCGCCGGGGATTACGTCGAGATGCAGTGGCGCATGCTCCAGCAGGACACGCCCGGCGACTACGTCGTGGCGACCGGTCGCACGCACAGCGTGCGCGACATGATTTCACTCGCCTTTTCCCACGTCGGCATGGACCTGACGTGGTCGGGTGAAGGCGTCGACACCATCGCCACCGACCAGAACGGCGTCGTGCGAGTGCGCACCAATCCCAAGTTCTTCCGTCCCGCCGAAGTGGATTTGCTCATCGGCGACCCGGCCTTGGCCGAAAAGGAACTCGGCTGGGTGCCCAAGACCTCGTTTGAGGAACTCGTTCAGATGATGGTCGACGCCGACATGGCGACTGTGCAGGAAGCCGTTGACGGCGGCTACGCCCCGCCCACGCCGCCCGAGTGATGACAGGAAGGGTCGCCGTGTCGCTGCCCGTTCTCTACTCCTTTCGTCGCTGCCCCTACGCCATGCGGGCGCGGATGTCCATCGTTCGGGAAGCCTACGAGGTTGAACTTCGGGAAGTCGTTCTGCGGGACCGTCCCGACCACATGATGGAGATTTCACCCAAGGGCACGGTGCCTGTGCTTTTGCTGCCCGACGGCACGGTCATCGAGGAGAGCCTTGAGATCATGCAGCACGTGATGGATTGGGACCTCAGCGATGAGGAGGCGCACTGGGTGGCACGCAACGATGAGGAATTCAAGTTCCACCTTGACCGCTACAAGTACCCGAACCGCTACGATGCCGTGGACGAGGTGGAACATCGCACGCTGGCTTCTGCTTACCTGAGCGACCTTGATGCTCGTCTTGGTGAGGGTCCGGCCTTTGCGCCGCAACTTAACGACGCCCTCTTCCCGTTCGTGCGGCAGTTTGCCAACCACGACCGGGATTGGTTTGACGTTCA
>JBMZXF010000018.1:0-26759 GCA_049627345.1 Candidatus Poseidonia sp.
GGAAGGTCGAGTTGCACCTCTGGTAGGGGCAGGGGAACCGGGGCCGCCACGGCGGGTGCGCCCACCGTGCCGATGACCTCCACCAGCATGTCGGTGGGAGGTGCCACTTCCGTCACCGGAGCAGCACCACCGAGCAATTCCTGTGCGTCTCGCGCTTTCACCGGTTGAACAGCGGCGATTTTGATGCCGTAAAGGCGGTCAGCGAGGCTCACCAGCGTTGGGTCGTCGGCGATTTCCGACGGATCAAGTTCGCCGTCCAACAGTTGTTGGAGTCGCTCTTGAACCGATGACATGGGTGTGCCTCCTCAAGGGGTGCGTGAGCGCTTCCCTTCAAGAAGCCTCCTTTGCACGGAAGCGACCCTACAGCCTCAGGCCTCTTCGTCATTGTACTTGTTGATGAGCGACTGACTGACCAACGCCCCGCCGCAATGCGGACACCGGTCAGCATCGCCAAGCATCGTGGGACGGATGGCAAGCACGGCCAGGCACGATGGACAGGCCGCCAGCATTTCACCATCTTCGAGGTTGAAGTCCGAGAGGGGGCCTCTGCGCAGGTAGCCGGCACGGTAGCCAGGATGCCAGTGGAAGAGCGCCCGCCGGCCAGAACCGAGGGCAGCCCAGGCGAAGAGGGCCACAAACAGCAGGTTGGACACGAAGCCGCCAGCGAGGAGGAGGACGAGGGAATACAGGGCGTTGGCGATGAACACCAAACAGGCCAGCATCAAGATGCCGACGCTTGGCCAGTACGCCCAAGGTTTACGATTCCTGTACCCTGCATAGATGAGGAGCGTGGAGAGCATCAAACCACCAAGCAACACGTCAACAACGATGCCGGAGAAGAGCGCTCCGATGAGCAAGTAGGCGGAAAACACCACGATGGCACCGTCGACGAGGACGATGAAACTGGTCCCGCGGTGAACATGGGCCACCGGGTCACTTCCGGGAGCCGGGGTGGGGGCAGCGCCTGCCAGCACCATCTCATCCGCACGGTTGCTTGCCACGATTTTCCCTCGGGCCGAGTGCATTTGAATGATTTGTTTCACCGCACGGCCTCAAGCGAAGATGTCTTGACCGTCAGCAGGTTCCCCGCACCATGGCCCTCCGGGACACCGACGTTGAACCGACCGGCACCTCGCTGGACGGATGCAAGGTGGTGCTCGGTGTAACGGGCGGCATCGCTGCCGTCGAAACGGTACGTCTTGCTCGAGCCCTCCGGCGGGAAGGTGCGTTGTTGACCGTCATCATGACGCCCTCCGCACAACGCATCATCACGCCCTTGGCGGTTCGCTGGGCGTCGCAAGCCGAGGTCATCACCGACTGGGACGGCGACTTGACGGCGCTCAATGAAGCGGATGCGGTCTTGGTTGCACCTGCGACGAGGGACGTCATGGCCAGCCACCTTCACGGCTTGCAACACGGTCCGTTGATGATGGCCCTCTCCGTCGCACGCTCCCGTGGCACACCGACCATGATGGTGCCCAGCATGCACGTCGATTTGGCCAAGGACCCGGTGACCGACGAGATCGTGGCACAACTTCGAGACCACGGTGTTGAGGTGCTTTGGGGCCCGAACGAAGAAGGCAAGCGAAAAACGCCTGCTGTCGACCACATCGTCGCCACGCTGGCCCACCTCGTCAACAAGGGACGACCCAAGCGAAGGAACGTCGTCATCACCCTCGGCGCCACCCAATCACCGGTGGACGATGTTCGTTTCATCCAGAACACCAGCTCCGGCACCACGGGCTGGGCCCTGGCCGACCACCTGCACAAGCACGGGCACGACGTGACCTGCGTGGTCGGCATCACCACGTCGCCAGCACCGTCATGGCTTCCGCTCGTCCTTTCGTGCCCGACACCCGAACACATGCTCAAGGAGTGCTTGGCCCTGACCAACGACCCCATTGATGCATGGGTTCACGCAGCCGCTGTGCTGGATTACGTGGTTGAAAGCCCTGCCGAAGGAAAACTCGCCAGCCAGCAAGGCACGCTCAACCTACCACTGGCCGAGAGCCCAAAACACATCATGGAACTCAAAGAAGCCTGCAGTAACGCGGTTCGGATCGGTTTCAAGCTCGAATCCGGCATCAAGCAGACCGACCTGAT
The DNA here is from genome assembly GCA_049627345.1 of Candidatus Poseidonia sp. GTDB lineage: Archaea > Thermoplasmatota > Poseidoniia > Poseidoniales > Poseidoniaceae > Poseidonia. Next base: position 2,104 of record JBMZXF010000018.1, read on the forward strand.
TCACCGAGCCTACGCTCAGATTCAGAAAGCTGGCATGACGGCCGTGGTGGCGAACCGACTCGAAGACCTTGGCGTCGAAGGGAAGCCTCGAGGTTATCTCGTTGACCAACAAGGCGCCCACTTCGTTCTTCAGACCGCCAACGACCTCAACGATGCCGTCCAAACCCTGATTGAACGGGGCACGGGGGCGTGAGCGTGCGACGCTTTGCGGTGGTTGGCCACCGTGCCATGTCAAAGGGAAAACTACCGCTGAACGATTTAGCGGGTGCGGGCGGACGCATGGATGTGGTCGTCCGGGCCTTGATGGCGGGGTTGCTCACGAGCCACGGGCTTCGAACGAACACCGAGGTGGTCCTCCATTTGCTGGGCGGTCCGGGCCCACCTCGGCGCATCAAATTTGACGGTGCTGAACTCAAAGGACTTCACGCAGACGAGCGTTCTATAGCGGGAACCGTTGGTAAGGTCATCGCTACACCCCTCCCGCCGATTGGGCACTGGCAACCCATCACGGTCGGTATCACCCACAGCGGGGGCGACCTCTCAACGACCCTGCGAGAATGGCAAGACGGCCCGACGGTGGTCCTCGATGCCGATGCACCCCGTCTTTGGTCCCAGGACGCCATCCTGCCCGAGGAGAGTCAGCCCAGTGAAACGGCGATTAATTTCATTCTGAGCGACGACCAGCCCTTGGGCGACATCGTCGGTGAACGCATCATCCATCGCTCGCTTGGGAGTCAATGGCTCCAAGGACACATGGCCATTGCCATCGTCCATTTCCTCCTCGATGAGGGCGTCGCCATCAATTCTTGATGAGCCACCTTGGCCAACCATCAACGGTGTGTTCCAATCCGTGGGCGAGAAGGTCTTCATCCAGCGCAAACGGATGGCTCTGTGGCCAAACCGCCAAGGACGAAAGGCTGGCTTTGTCTTCCTCAACCGCATCACAGTCACCGGCAGGGACGGGCGCATGGTCGACCGAAGCAGCACCGATGGTGAAGGTGGCCGTGGAATCCTCGTTGGTATCAGCAAAGTGCACCGCATTGCGGTACCATCGAACACCAAGGCGGGTGCTGGCCCACGTTCCGTCCCAGGTCGCAGGAGCGTTCACGTTGAGCATGAGGTCGCCGTTGGTGAAGGCCTCCAGCAAGGCCTCCTCGGGGTTGGCCAGCCAACGGTCATCGGTGGTCGGTTCGGGCCACGCGGTGAAATAGCCCGTATCCAGAGCGCCGTTCGGTCTGCCGAGGTTAGGGGCCCGGACCGGCAGAACGGCGGTGGCGTGTGCTACGGCCTCGAGCGTGGCATCGACCGCTCGTTCCATGCCCTGCGGGTCAAACGAGGTAAACGACGCAGCGATGGCCGGTACGCCATACAGACCGGCTTCACGTGCAGCTCCCATCGTCCCGCTGTGGTACGAATCCTGCGAGAGGTTGGGTCCAAGGTTGACACCTGAGACCACCAACTGAGGGTGGACCCCGGGGACGAGGTGGTTCAAGCCGCCGTCAAGGGCAACGATCATCGTATCGCACGGCGTCCCGTCCAATTCAAACAAATGAACGGGGGCAGCGTGAGGGTCAAGCCCCCACTTGGCCACCAAATCTTCTCGGCCTCGAAAGGCCATGGGCTTCATGAGGTTGATTCGCATGCCCGTGGCAGAATGATTGCCTGACGGGGCCAAGACGGCCAGCGGGTAGCCAGCTTGGTGAAGCGCTTTGACCAGCAATTCAAACCCAATGGCCTCAATGCCGTCGTCGTTGGTGAGCAACAACCATCCACGCTCAGGAGTCATGGTGATTCCTCATGCTGATTCGTTTTGATTGTTCGCTTCCTGCGAGGCTTGCTCACCAGCGACCACCACCGTGAGCAAACCGGCCATGAGCACCATGCCACCCAACCAGGTCCACCTGCCGGGGACACCTGCCTCGAAGAACAACCAGCCGATGATGGAGCCCAACACGGGTTCGAGGGTGACCGAGACCGAAACGACGAGTGGCGAAATGTAGCGCAGGCAGGTGTTTAAACCGGTGTGACCCAGCAAGCCTGCCACCAAGGCCAGCAGCAAAAACCAGCCAAAGAACGCCCTGTCCGTCCAACCGAAGACCCCGTACTCAGAAAAACTCGGTTCAACAATGTACGAGAGCGGAAGCAGCAAGAGCGCAGCGATGAGGGTGACCGGGAAGGCATAGAGGAAAATCGGGAGCCATGGACGCAAGATACGCCCGACCACGATGTACCCCACGACGAACACGGCACCGCCAAAGGCCAGAGCATCCCCCACCACCGTCGCTGTTTGGTCGCCCTGCTGAGAACCGGTATCGAGCAGGGTGATGGCCGCACCGATGAAACAGATGAGCGCACCAAAGGCTTCGTTGCGACGCGGTGGGCGAACCGCCCCTACCACGGACGCCAGCAGGGCCATGCCGATCACAATCACCAACGGATGAGCGGTGACGAAGAGGAGGGAATGCGTCAACGTGGTCTGGTCCAGGCTGGCCACCCAAGCACCAAAGTGAGCTGCGAGAGCAACGCCGCTCGCTGTCAACAACACCCATGTTCTTCTCGTCCGAAATTGGGTGGCAACCTCGGGTGCGATGCCGGTGAGCTGGTAGAAAAAGAACGGCAAGAGCACAAGGGACGTCAGTTGGAGGCGCCAAGAGGCGCGCAAGAGCGGTGGAACGGCATCCACGTGCTGAAACAATGCACCAGCACTCGAGACACCCACGACAGCCGCAACGAGAAGCCCCCAAACCCAGCGAGGTGTGCTGGTGGTTGACATGCCTTCACGCTCAGGCTTCAGCGGCCTTGCTGTCGCCACCGATGACGCCCGCCCGCTTGAACAACAGGTAAATGGCGGCGCCGACGGCGACGTTGATGAGGATCAGGCTGGCCATACGAATGGCGTACCAAGCACCTGAATCGGCAAAGTTCTCGATGCCCATCACGGTGCGCGCACCGTTGTCATCGTACCACAACGAATCGACGAACGAGAGGATGCTGGATTCGGTACCGAAGAACGCTTCTCCTGTCAACAAGCCGGCAGCCACCATGAAGGTGCTCAGGAGGATGAGTGCACGTTGTTTTTCGGCCACCGTGGTGCCTTCCTTTTCCTTGAGGGCGTCGATGCGTGGCTGGAGTTTCTTGTCCTCCCAGCGGTCTCGAGCCACACCGCCGATGAGCATCGGTAGCGTGTGCGGCACGTCGAGGTACATGCCAAGGCCAAAGGAGGTGCCCATGCCGGTGGCCCACTCGACAAACATCCCCAGGAGGAAACCAAGGGCCAGCAGGACGAGGTCGCCCTGACCTTCAGCGAAAATCACCGAGAAGGTAGCAAAGGCGTTGGCTTGGGGTGCAATGAGTTGAATACGTCCTTCGGCCAGTTGAATGGAGAGGAAAATCGCCACACCAGCCCCGATGATGGCACCTGGGACAACGCCCATGATGTTCCCTTTCGAGATGTGGTAGGGTCGGTTGCCAATGTAGAGGCTGTTCTTGTAGTCGCCAATCACGGTTCCCGACATGGAAATGGCCGAGCCGAACACGGTGGTCCCGACCAAACCGAGCAGGACGGCGTCCTGCGTGTTGAGTTCGAGCAGGTCCTGAGCGTTGAGGAACACACCGAGCAGCATCAACAGCACGATGAACGAGGTTCCCGAAACGGGTTCAATGCCGGTTTCACCCATGACGCGAACGGCGATGGCGCCCAGCATGAAGGTCGTGAGGATCAGCACGGAGGCGAAGACCAGCGCTGAGAGCGGCGAGAAACCGCCGATGGAGAAGATGATGATCATGGCGAAGAATGTCACGCCCATGAAGATGGGGATGTGCTTGAGCGGCCATTCGTACCAACCCTTGCCTTCCATGTACTCCTGACTGCCGTCGCCCTTGAACGCTGCGCCGATGTCGGTGAAGATGTTGGCAAAGGTGCGCCACATCTTGGCAAGACCGAACATGCCGCCACCCACGATGGCGCCGATGGCAATGGTTCGAATGGTCTTGGCGAAGGCGATCATCTGGAGCGGTGCCGAGCCACCGCTGGCGTAGTCCTGGATGGGGACGTTGGCCTGTTGTGTGGCGTCGTAAATGGGGACGTTCATGAACACGGCCAGCGGCACGAGGAAGAACCAGCCCACGATGGTTCCCAAGTTGACGAGGAAGGCGACACGGGCCTTCATGAACCACCCGATGGCGAACATCGACGGCGTTAACGCCACGCCGATGTAGGTGTAAGCGAAGGGGTTCCAAGCAGATTCCTCAGACCAGTGCGTTTGCTTGAGCGAGATGCCGTCCACGGTGCCCGAAGGCTGGTGAATTTTGCCGTGAGAGTAAAAGCTTGCCAAGCCAATGTCGCCGTAGTGCACCGATTCAGCGATGAAATCCAGCAGAGCGATCTTGCGGTCGTTGAGCCAAATCAAGGGATACTCGATGAGGAAAAGGCCCACCATGGTGATGACGGTCCACACCCCGATGGTCTTGAGGGAATCACGGGCGTGTTCCACCGCACCCGTGCTGACGTCCGAAGAGATGTCCAGCATTTTGAGGGTGGCTTCGAAGCCGGGGAGTGGGAGCGGGTCTTCAACCAACCATACACGTCGGAAGATGATGAAGTACATCACGCCGAGGAATCCGGCAAACATGGAAGCAACGATACCGATGAAGGCGAGCGTGAAGGCTTCCCCGTCTTCCAGCGTTACCAGCGGACCGTCGGCTAACGCGTAGGCCGGTTGACTGGCCAGGAGGAAAATGGCCGGGAAGGTGAAGATGAACCCGGTCGAGGCGTGGGTTGCACCGGTGGTGGCCGAGGTCGCAATGTTGACTTCGGACGGCGACCACTTGAGGGCCATACCGAGCAGGTAGGCGATGTACCAGGCAGCGGAAATAGCCAGGCCGAGTTTCAGCCCGATGTAAGCCGTGACACCCGAAAACACCGCACCGATACCAATGCCGATGAGGACTTTGGGGGTGTTCCAGTGGGAGACCTCAAAGGATTCTTGGAGGTTCTTTTCCTCAAGGTATTGCTCGAGCACACCGGTGTTGAGGTTGTTGTACATCTCGTCGTCAAGCCAGGTGAGCGTACCAGCTTCGATGGCTTTCAGACCCTCGGGTGTGACCGGCTGGCGGTACGCCGATTTTTGGACGGTTTTTTCACCCGGAACATCTGTGCTGGACATCACAACCACCCGCGACGCATCAGCGCCGTGGCCTCGGGTTGGTGAGGCACTTCATGACCGTTGCGATGCTCAAGCCGTCGCTGCATCCGTTTGGCGGTTGCGTTCGTCTTCTGCACGTGCGACGGCGATGCCGTCCTCCACGTCGACCTTGCGCAGCATGATAGCACCGGCCACGATGAGCAGCGAGATGGCGAAAATCCCGACGCGCGAGTCAAACCAGACGGTCATGACCGAGTAGATCAGCGGACCGAGCAGGGCTGCGACCTTGCCAAAGAAACCGAAGAAGCCAAAGAACTCAGCCGAGCGGGTTTCTGGAACCATTTGGCCGAACATCGAGCGGGCGAGGCCCTGGGAGCCACCAAGTAGAGCGCCACCGAAGACGCCCAACAGCAAGAACTGGAAGAAGACCGACATGCCGAGTGGCGCCCATACCAACGAACGGGCGGTCTTTGGAATGAAGTCCAACTTCCCGTCGCCAAGCGAGGTGGGGTGGTTCACGCCAAGGCCGGTGGTGTTGGCAAATTCGCCACCTTCAATGCTGTAGGAGAACCGAGATTCGTCCATGGTCGCCTCAAGCGCCGCCAAGGCCTCAGCCGTCAAGTTGACGGGCACGCTCACGGCGTTGCCGTCGCTGTCAAAGGCCCATTCAACGGCATAATCTCGCTTGACGTCCTTGTTTTGTTGAACGGGCAGGATGGTTTCGTGGTCAAGCGCCCACTGTTGTTCATCGTCACCGGGCATGGCGGCAATGGGGTTCACGCCTTCTCGAGCGATGGCGTCGTACATGCCCGTCCCTTCGTTGAAGGTGTACTGGATGTCGTATTCATCGTGGTTTTCGAGTTCGAGCGGGGCGAAGGACAAGGCTCCGACGATGACGAAACACCAGCACACCAGCGAGAACTGGAGGGCACCTTTCGTGCCCCACTTCTCGGCCAACTTGGTGAAGCCGATGGCCGCAGGTGCCGCCACGAACTGGATGATGAGGATGGTCAAGATGAGCCCCGTCGTCGTCAAGCCCAACACAACGATACCAAAGACGCCGGCCAAGGCCGTAACAGAGTTGATGCCGTCGATGAAACAGAAGTAGGCCAACATGTAGAAGAAAAGCGTTCGGAAACTCTTGATGTCCGAAAGCGTGGCTTTGACCTCACCAAGCGCCATCTTGGTGGAGGGGATGAGACCCATGGGTTCCATCTCGTTCTCGATATGAGGCTCAGGCACCATGCGGAAGGTCATTTGAGCGAAGCCGAGCCACCAAATCCCCGAGGAAGCCATGGCAAACGGAATGACCCAAGAGCCTTCCAGCGTCATGACCATGGCGAGGTGGACGACAAGCAGCAAACCGCCGCCGAGGTAGCCCGCAGCGAATGCTTTGTTGGAGATGGAATCCATTTCAGATTCATCACCCATGTGAGGGAGCAGGGCGTTGTAGAAGACGCCGGCACCGTTGAGACCAACGTTGGCCATCATGAACATGATGAGCGCCCATATCCATCCCGCCGATACACCGAGGTAGGGAGAGAGCGCAAGGAGAACACACGAAACCGAGCCCAGGATGGTGAGAATTTTGAGCCACCACATCTTGATCATGCGCCGGTCTGCGATAACACCCAGGGAAGGGGCACAGATGGCCACAAGAAGCGCACCGATCATCACGGCGGCCGAATACATGGCGTCGGCCGTCCATTCGCTTCCCAGAAGTTTCGTGGAGATGCCGTTGGCCTCGGCAAACAAGTAAGCGAACCAAGCCGGGAAAATGGCGGTGGTCACCGAGGTCTCAAATGCACTTTTTCCCCAATCGTAGGCACAATACCCACGCACTCGTTGGTCGTTCTCAATCGTCGCTGTTGCCCCTTCCATGAGCGAGCATGGTTCAATCACCTTATGAATTCATACCCGCCACTGGCGAGAACAACGCCGGATTGCCTCCGGCCGTGGAAACGCCATCAGTGGTCTCGGATGATGATGTAGCGGCCAAGAGCTTCCTGCCACATGATCTTCTGACCGGCGTCGATGTTCATGCCCGAGTCTGCCGAAGGCATAGGGAGGATCATCATGGAGTAGTCTCGGTCGTTCATGGCGTGAACTTCTGCGCCTTCGATGTGGGTGACGGTGGCCGTTCCTTTCTCGATCATGGGGACGTTGATGGAATCGGTGACGGTGCCAACGTGGGAGATTTTCTTGCCGGTGAAGATGCTCTCCAGGGAGAGGCGAGCCTTGGCGGAACCGTGCTTTCCTGGCTTGGACTTCGAGATGCTCAGAATCTTGTAGGCTTCATCGTCAACGACGCAAAATCGTCCAACTTTCAACGTTCGAATCTCAACACGGTCGGTGCCTGGCATGGTATCCCTCAACGCCGCTGTCAAGGTGTTGGCTTATCACCCTTCGCCCAAACAGGCTTGGATTCCTACAAATCCCTGACGTCAAATCGTTGACCTGACTGTGCTTCCGTGTGCGCCGTGATGAGGTCATGCAGCGCCTTGGCGACGGTGTCAGCATCGGACAAATCGCCGTTCTTGTGGTAGCCGACGAAGTTGTCAAGCAGCGGGAAATCTTCGGGTGCTGCCGAGCGAATCGCCGTTTGCATCCCCGTGTCGACGATGCCCGGTGCGACCGAGACGGCCGTGATGTTGTGTTGCGCCCCTTCCTCGGCCAGGCAGCGCGTCCACATGTCCAAGCCTGCCTTGGCCGTGCAGTACGCTGACCACGACGCCAGCGGGCGGAGGGCAGCGCCGCTTGAAATGGTGGTGACTCGAGTACGGTGGTCGCCCTGGAGCGCCGAGGCAAGCCCCTGCGTGAGATGCTGAACGCCGACGAGGTTGACCATCATGGAGCGTGTCCAGTCAGCAGTGTCAGCGCCCAACAGCGGCTTGATGGGATGAATGTCGCCGGCGTTGTGCACCAATCCGTGGAGTTCGCTGACCTCGGCGAGAATGTGGCGAAGAGCTGCATCAATGGAGGAAGCCGCGCCGAGGTCACACGCGACGGCAAAGGAGGATGGAGCCGATGACTGGACATCGGCAAGGGTTTGGTCGAGTTCCGTGCTCGCCCTCGACAGAAGAATCACTTGAGCGCCGTGGTTGGCCAGTTGAAGGGAAATGGAGCGGCCGATGCCTTTCGAGGCACCGGTCACAAGGTAGGTTTGGCCGTTGAGTTCGCCCACGAACCCACCTCAGTAGGTGTAGAAGCCTTGGCCGGACTTTCGGCCGAGCTTGCCTTCATCAACCATCTGAACCAGCAGCGGTGCAGGCGCGTACTTCTCCGTGCCGAAGCCTTCGTAGAGGACGTTCATGATGTGCAGCACCGTGTCGTTGCCGATCAAATCCGACAGCGCCAGCGGGCCGATGGGGTGGTTCATGCCCAGTTTCATGATGCCGTCGATGGCTTCGGGCTCGGCCACGCCTTCCTGAAGCGTAAGGATGGCTTCGTTGATCATCGGGCAGAGGATGCGGTTTGAGACAAAGCCAGGGGCGTCGTTGCACGAAAGGGCGGTCTTGCCCATCTTCTCGGCTGCTTCCACGACGGCGGTGTTCGTCGCTTCGCTGGTATCGGCGCCGTTGATGATTTCAACGAGTTTCATGATCGGAACCGGGTTCATGAAGTGCATCCCGATGACCTTCTCGGGTCGCTGCGTTGAAGCGGCGATGGTGGTGATGGAGATGGACGAGGTGTTGGACGCCAGAATGGTTTCCGGCTTGCACAGGCTGTCAAGTTCGGTGAAGATCTCCTGCTTGAGCGAGAGGATCTCGGGAACCGCTTCCACGACAAGGTCACAATCTGCGCACAGGCTTCGGTCGGTGCCCGTCGTGATGCGGCCGAGGGCGGCGTCTGCGTCCGCCTGCGTCATGCGCTCCTTGCTCACGAGTTTCCCAAGCGAGAACTGAATGGTGCCGAGGCCCTTGTCAACGTACTCGTCCTTGATGTCAATCATCACAACATCGTAGCCCGCACATGCGGCGACCTGTGCGATACCGTTACCCATTTGTCCTGCACCAATCACGCCAATGGTCTGAATCATCGTCTCACCTGTGCTCAAATGCACAGGCATGCCGTTCATGAAGATGCGTATTCGTTTGGACGGCGTCGGGGAAAGGAATATTCCTTGAGATGGTGTGCTTGCCGTATGGTCGAGATTCTCTGCCCCCACTGCCAGCAAGAGATTGAACTCGACGACGGTGTTTCCGGCGAATTCGCTTGCCCCCACTGTGGAGGTGAATTCGAGTGGAACATACAACCAGAGGTCGAACAATTTGACGAGCCAGGTAGCCTCCTGCTTACATTCGTAAGTGGATTCTTTTCTGGTAGCCTGCTTCTCACCGGCCTCGCCCTTTTGGTGGCCAGTATGGTCGGATTTGGTTTCAGTTCTGTACTATGGGGTGCGGCTGGCGAGGGGTCAACAGACAATCTGGGTGGCATCGGGGTTGTGGTGATGATGGGGATTGCTGGTGCTGGTTTTTTGCTCTCCCTTGCAGTTGGATTTTGGGGGTTGAGTATTCTTCTGCTTGGTATAGCACGTGTTCTGCGAACGTAGTCAGAGGTTTTTGACGGCGTCGGGGAAAGGAATATCTTCTGTGATGCCATAGTGATTTCATGGTAGAGATTCTCTGCCCGCACTGCGAGGAAGAAATTGAACTCGACGACGACGCTTCCGGAGAATTTGCATGCCCCCACTGCGACGGTGAGTTCGAGTGGAACGTCAACCCAAAACCAAAACGATCCAAGCGGAGGGGATCGTCTTCAAGCGCCCTGAAGGAGGAAAGCAGCGGTCCATCCTTCTCGGCGAGCGGGTTGAAGGTTGCCCGCGAAGCGGTCCACATCGCCATGTTTGCATTCCTCGTTCTTTGCCTGACGGGCCCAACAATGTACGTTGTTGAAACCGAAGAAGGTGCAGCGGTGGCGGACTATAGCACAACCACTTTCAAAACCCATTCTGACGACGAGTACGAAAGCTTCGACACAGAGTACAGCGAAGTAATGGATTCGTTGAAGGCCCTCAAGGAAGCATGTGTTTTCGCTGGAGGTGGTGGTTGCGAATTGTTTGATGAAGCCATGAGCGGGTTCGGTCGATGGAACCTCGCCAGCAACATCTACACGTTCATGGTCGGGGTTTCAGCCGTGCTTGTTGGGTTGTCCTTTGCAGCACGTGGCTTGGTGGGTCTCGTCGCTGGCGGACGAATGGTGACCTCAGCTGAGGGATTTGAACGGCTCTACGGCTTTGGGCGATTCGCCATTGTTCCGGCGGGTGGATTATGGCTCTTGGCCACGATTTTATTCATTTTCATCACACCTTCGTTTGAAGCCACGTACTCGTTTGCCTATGATTTCGCTGAAGGCCCAGAAGTGAACACCAGTTACACGCTGTTCGTATGGCTGTCGCTGCTCATGTCTGTGGCCCTAACGGTCGGGGCCGTCATGTTCCTGTCCAACATTCCGCTTGAATTGCGTGAGCCCGTTGAGAACCCGCTGTACCTGGCCTCCTTGGTGGCCCTCGTCTCAAGTGCTTTGTGCGGTGTAGGATTGCTCGCCTCTTACTTCTTCAACTGGCTCATTGCTGGTGAAATCTTCGGCCTGCGACCACTGGGCATCCACCTAAATTTCTTTGGCGCAGGTGAAACCTTGGACTGGATTGAAATCTTCCAGACCGAGGGCATGAAATTCATCGCCGTGTTGGGGATGCTGTTTTTCCTCCTCGTCCTTGCCAGCGTCATCGTGCAATTGGCGCATACCGTAAGCGCTGTGGCCGTCCAACTTGACGATATGGGGGTCATCGACATGACCGCCGAGCGGTACAACCTTGCGGTTCAAATCCAAGTCCCAAGCGCTGCAATCGCCCTTGGTGGCGTGGTTGCGAGTTATCTTCTGGTCCAGGTGGCGTCGTTGCTGTTGCTCTCTGACCAGTTCACCGGGTTCTTCTTGGGCGACAGCATCCCACGGCCCAGCCTGGTCCTCGTGTTCCTAATCGTCGGCCTCGTCGTACAGTTCCTTTCAAATCAGGCCTATCGTGAGGAAAGGTAGCCCGACTCGGATTCGAACCGAGGTCGGCGGGACCAAAACCCACCATGATGGACCCCTACACTATCGGGCTGTGTAAGCCGGACGGAGCGGTTCCGCTTTTTGTTCTTGTCGGCTTTGCCTTCAGCGAAGCAGGTCGTGGTCGCCCAGCGTTTTGCGGGCGCTCTCGATGAACTGATGGAGGTCAAGGTCGGTCCGTTCCATGTAGACCTTTGCTTGGAGTGCCATGTCCAACTTGTCGAGCGAACGCACGAAGACGGCTTCCGGCGTTGATTGCTGCTCGTATTCGTCGAACAGGCCAACCCACTCCGGTGCGAGTTCCTGCATGGCGGCTCGTTCATCCGCCGCTTTGGTGGAACGGTCGTCGGCGGGCGTTAGATCGCCGACGATAACCTCGGGAAGGTCGTGAACCAAGCAGAGTTTCAGCACGTGCTCGAGGTTCAAGTCCTCCGGGCAGAGTTTCAGGGCAAGGACGGCCATGCCCCACGAATGGGCAGCGACGGACTCGGGCGCATCAACTCCGGCGTTGACCCACCCCTGACGCAGCACGTCTTTGAGACCGAGGTAGGCCATCAGGGTGTCTCGCATGGTGCAGGCTTGAAGCGCGTGTTGAAAACCTCACCCCCAAAACAACCAGCATGAGCGGCCGAATTCCGGGATGGTGGCAGGACGCCCTCGAGTTTCTGGCCGAGGATGCGCTTCTCGGGCCCGTGGTGGAAGAATTTGGCCCGGACGGCATCACCAGCCGAGACGACCTGTTCCAAACCCTGGTTCGCTCCATTGTGGGCCAACAAATTTCCGTCCTGGCGGCCGACGCCATTTGGGGACGGCTCGTGGACCACCTCGGCGAGGTCACCCCGGAGGCGGTGCTGAAGACCGACCAACCGAGCATCGCTGCGTGCGGTGTCACTCGACCAAAGGCCAGCTACATCCACGGGCTGGCCGAACAGGCGGAGGAATTGCTCCATCAACCGTGGGACGACATGAGTGACGAGGCCATCATGAATCACCTGGTGAAGTTTCGAGGCATTGGTCCTTGGACGGCCGAAATGTTACTGATGTTCCATTTCCTTCGCCCTGACGTCTTCAGCCTGGGCGACATTGGCCTCATCCGAGGGACACAGCGCTTGGTCCCGGAAGCTGAAACCAAAGAAGCGGTGGGGGAGATCGCCGAGCGTTGGCGCCCCTACCGGACCGCAGCGGCGTGGTACTTGTGGCGTATTCTCGACCCGGTGCCCGTTGAGTACTGAACAGGCGAAGGTTTGACATCAAACCCTGTCCCTCACCTGCACATGGCCGAAGACCCGCTTTCGCCCCGGGACCCGCCCAAGACCCTTGCTGACCGTCTCGGAATGACCGGCAACAAGATTGCCGAATTGTCCAAGCAAGCCGCACAAGCCACCAAAACCGCAGCGGCCAAAGTCGCAGACGCAAGCAAAGAGGCTGCTGGCAAGGTCGCCGATGCAAGCAAAGAGGCAGCTGCAAAAACCACCAAGGCGGTGGCCGATGCAAAAGAGGCCCGTCGTGAGAAAAAAGACGAGCAACTCACGAAGAAAATTGAGGACACCAAGGCGGAACTCAAACAGGACGGCCACATCCCACTCACGCCAGCCATGATCACACTTCCAGAGTTTGAGGAAGAACGCATGGCTCTCATGGCCGAGGAACACGACATTTTGGTGGACTTGGTCGACCACATGCACGCGCTTTCGAGCCGTGTCGACCAACTCGAACAGACCTACAAGGCCTTGGCCATTGAGGACAAAGCGAATCGACAACTGGACGCACCCATGTCATCCTCGACGAATGAAAAGGTACCTGCTACCACTTCTCGGGGAATGACAGCCGCCCTCAGTCTCCTCGGTGCATCGCTCGTTTGGGTCGTCCTCCTCACGGGGCTTGACCGGTACCTTGCCTCAAACGAAGTGATGGTGTTCTCAAGTTATCCCGCAGAAATTCCGGTGTGGGGAATGGGTGCAGGCTCCTGGGTGATGTTTGTCTTGCATCAAATTGGCAAGACAGCACCTTTCCTCCGTGTCTCGAAGCCCATGCTGATTCAGACCGGTTTGGCCGTTGGCATCACGACGGTGATGGCGTTGTTGTTGTCCAACGACACCATCTCAACAATGTCAAGCGTGTGGACGTGGGGCACGGCCATCGCCGTGGCCGTGTTGGTGTCGTCGAGTTTGGTTGCCAGTGCGTGGCGAACGACCAAAGATGTCTTGACACCAAACGACGAAAGCGACATCATCGGTTGACAGCGTCGCCGTCTTTGAACAGGTCTCGCGTGATGTTCTTCTGGTGCGATTCGAGCGTGCCACCGCCGATTTCGAGGAGCTTGGCGTCTCGCCACAGGCGCTCCACGTGGTACTCACCGACGTAGCCGTAGCCACCCATGACCTGCATGGCCGCATCGGCGATTTCCTTGGCCGCCGTCGTGGCGAAGAGTTTCACGCCGTCAGAGTCAAGGCGCTGGCCGGCTGAACCGATGGTCAGGTTGTTGGCCGTGTCGTAGATGTAGGCCCGCATGGCGCGGTACTTGGCCCAACTCTCGCCGATGTAGCGCTGGATTTGACCGAAGTCTCGAATGGGGGAGCCAAAGGCGGTTCGGTCGGTAGCGTAGCGGTTCATTTCGTCGAGCGCACGGCGACCGATGCCCAGTGCCATGGCGGCGAGGGTCAGGCGCTCCAGTTCGAGGTTGCCCATCATGTGGATGAGCGATTCACCGACGCCGCCGACCAGGTTGCCGGCGGGAACAATGCAATCGTCAAAGACGAGTTCGGCGGTGTTGGAAGCGCGCATCCCGGTCTTGTCGTAGATCTTCTGACCCACACTGTAGCCTGGCATGCCGGCCTCAACGAGGAAGGTCGACATCTGCACGCGACCTCGCTCGTCTTCACCGGTTCGAGCGTAGACCCAGACCACGTCGGCAGGCGTGCCGTCTTCGTCGATGCACCCGTTGGTGATCCACATTTTTCGGCCGTTGATGACCCACGAGCCGTCGTCTCGCTGCACGGCAGAGGTGGACAAACCAAGCACGTCGGTGCCTGCATCAGGTTCCGACATGGCCATGGCGCCGATCCACTCCCCCGAGCACACCTTGGGAAGGATGCGAGCCTTCTGCTCCTCGTTCCCGTTGTAGGCCAGGTTGTTCACAAACAGCATGGAGTGGGCAAGGTAGGCCAGGGCAAAGCCCGGGTCGGAGGCCGAGAGTTCCTCATGAACGATGGTGCAGGCGACGGCATCCAAACCGGCACCGCCGTATTCCTCGGGCGCACTGATGCCCAGCAAGCCGAGTTCGCCCATGCTTCGCAAGAGTTCGAGGTTGAACTTCTCATCACGGTCGTATTCAAACGCTTGAGGCTCGACGTGCTCTTGGGTCCATTCACGGACCATCTCTCGCAACATTTGGTGTTCTTCGCTCGGGTTGGCGATGTCCATGTTGGCCATGACACCGCGTCCTCACGGTGGCTTTTGACCTTTGGTGCAGACACGGGCCAAAGCCGGAACAACCCTCCAGAATCAAAGCGTCAAATTCTGTCGTTCAACCAAGAATTCAAACGACAAATCGAACAATCCTTTTCCATCAACCACAGCATTCCAAGCACCGTGCCCGTGGCCTTCCAGCGTCACAAGTTCGTTATGGATGTTCAGTGAATTGTAAATGTCCTGGAGAGCCAGTGCTCCCTCGTAGGGAGTGACCGGGTCGTTTCCATCCCCATGGGCCATGAACAATTCAGGGTCGCCCCCGTCGTATCGGTTGACATCATACACTGAATTGTACAACTCGACTTTGAGGTTTGAGCCCCAGAAATAGACCAAACTCTGCACCTCGTAGGTTTCGTTGAGGTTGGTCGTTGAGAGTGTTGGATCGTCGGTGATTGAAATTTCATCTCTGAAGTCTCCGAGGTCGGTGATCCCAAGTGCAACGGTGGTGATCGAACCAGCCGAGGCGCCACCCACTGCGATTTCACCAGTATCGATACCGTACGTGTCTGCGTTGGCGACAATCCAGCGGAGCGCCGCTTTGGAATCTCGCTGAGCGGTGTACATCGCAACGGCTTGTTGAATCTGCTCTTTGCTTTCAGCTCCAGTAAAGGTGTTTTCCACCCATTCCTGTGGCGCAATGCCGCGGTAATACTCAGGGATCTCTTGCTGAGATTTTCCATCCAAGTCACCCAATTCTTCGGTCGTTCTGTAGTCGATTGAGACGTACACCCACCCCCGGGATGCGTAATAGTTCCCCATTTCCACAATCTCGGGTTTATGCTTGATGCCTCCGGTAAAGCCACCTCCGTGGATGAACATCAACACCGGTCGGTCGGTTGAATTGGTGTCGGGACAGTACACGTCGAGTTTCAACGAAACGGGCTTGGATTCCGTACTCGTTGCCGTGTGGGCCAGGCCGCTGGCGTAGACGATGTCCTCGTAGGTCACGACCCCGTACGGCCCCTGCTCGTATTCCGGCCCTGCTTCGCCTTCGCCACCTTTTCCATTTCGAAGGCAGCCGGAGAGGGAGAGGGTTGCAACAAGAAGAACCATCAAAAAGGCCGTCGTTCTTTTCATGAATCGACCACGAGTGGTAGATGTAAATCCCTTTGGTATCAGTGTCGTTACTGTCAAAAAAAGGCGCATGCATCCGGCCGAAAGAGGCTAACCTCACTCTTCGGAGGTGTCATCATCGGCGAGCATTTCGTCTCTGAAGGCTCGATAGTCTGCCTCGTTGTCAAACTCGAGCGGAATCACCATGCGTTCCTGACAGTCCTGGCACTCAAATTGCTGGCCGACCATGAACCCCATGTAGGGATAGACACGAATGCCGTAGCACGCAATGCAGACTCGAAACGACATGGCGCCACGCCCCGGTCACTCTTCTTCGCTGAGGGAGGAACGGAGTTCGCCGAGGTCGATGCGGTTGTCTTCGTTAGCGTCCAGTGCCACGATGATGTCCGAAATGTGAGCGGGTGAGAGCACATCGCCCAGCATGTCCTTGATACCGAAGTGGAGTTCAGGTCCGTTGATGGTGCCGTCGCTGTCAGCGTCGAAGGCTGCAAACATGTCATCGACCGTCATGCCCTTCTCTCCGAGGGCCTCGCGTAGTTTTGCCAAGGCTGCTTCAACCGTCCATCCTTCTTCGCTCATGAGCAGAACCACCGCAACATCCTCCTAAATCGTTTGCATGGTGGAAAAAGAGCCGGCAGGCTTGAGGAGAGTTGATAGTGGGTCCTCATGACGAGCGGCCATGAACTGCATCAAGCACCGCGCGCTGGGCCTTGCATCGCTCATGCTGCTCAGCATCTTGCTCTCGGTTGCACCGGCACCCCATTCCTTATCCTCAGCCGTCGAGGTTCACCGCAGCGGTACCATCAGCGACAGCACCTTCACGTCGAGCATGACGACCATCTCGGGCACGGTGGGTTCACCCATCACCCCGACTATCCCCGTTCATTTCGGCTACAGCATGACACAGGGCAGCGTGAACTTGAGCCTTGAAGGGACACAAACATCCACCACCACGACCTACACCGTGGCTTCCGGCCTGCTCAACGGCACCCTCAATGCAACGGTCAACGATGGAACCAGCGTCCAGTTGGTCTCTTCCAGCGCCGGCCCGCCCCAAGCGGGCACGAACTCATCCACGGTGCTGAGCGCGACCAGCATGACGGGTACGCATGCCTTTGACACACTCGAATTGCTGTGCGGCATTGCTTCGTGCGGCAGCATCGTGGCCACGGGTGACCTGACCCTCTACGTCAACACCCTCCGCGTTGAACAAGGCACCTCCGTTTTGGCCAACGATGTCGCCACCGGAGGCCTTGGTGCGGGCACCAGCACGACCACAGCGACCAACGGCCGAAACGACGGTGGCGGCGGTGCTGGCCACGGAGGCGTTGGCGGTGCTGGTGGTGGAACCGGCGGTGGTTCTGGTGGCTCGGCTTACGGCAACGGGACCGAACGCGGCAGCCAAGGCGGCAGCGTCTCCAGCAGTTATCACAGCGCAGCGAACGGAGGCGGCGGTGGCGGGTATCTTCGCATCTTTGCCGACCAGGTCATCGTGAACGGCACCATTCAGGCCAACGGTGGAAACGGCGATTCGGGCAGTCAAGCATCCAGCGGGACCGGGGCCGGAGGTTCAGGTGCAGGTGGTGGATCTGGCGGCTCGGTGTTCATTCAGGCCAACAGCCTCTCCCTGTCCAGCACGGGCATTCTTTCAGCCAACGGAGGTACAGGCGGAAACGGCGCCAACGGGGCCCAAAACGGACCCGGTTTCGGCATGTACGATGGCGGTGATGGTGGCGGCGGTGGCGCAGGAGGGCGCATCGTCATCAAGACCCAAACCGGCGGCTACACCAACGGTGGAACGGTCAGCGCAGCCGGCGGCTCCGGTGGCTCATTGGGCTACAAGTACGGCACCGGCGTGGACGGCAACTCGGGGTCAGCAGGTGCGGCAGGTACGATCGCCACCTCAACCTGGGGCGGCTACATCTCAACCGGCAACACCACGGCCAACAACGGCAGCTTCACGACCCATCCAATTCACACCCAATCGGGCGAGATCTCACCCGCTTATGTGCGACACACGACGACCATCCCAGCCACGGGTTCACTGACCGCCACGTACCGCTACACCGTGAACGGCAGCGATGCTTCGTTTAATGAATGGAGTGCATGGGCCCCGCTCTCCCTCTCGGGCGAATGGATCCCCGCTCACCGGTGGTTACAAATCGATTACAACTTTTCACGCACGGGCAGCACCAGCCCGAGTCTCTCGGCTGTTAGCCTGGAAACCTCCACGTGGACCACGCTGACGTCGACAGCATTCACCTACGACGGTCAAGCCACCCTTCCGGGACTCGGTGGCCTGACGGTGGGTCGCACGACGACCGTCAACAACACCGGCACGTCAGCCCAAGCCCAATTCAGCATTGATGTTCCATCGGGGGCCGAGTTCAGCGACGACCTCACGGTTTGGATGCAATGGGACGAGGTGCAGGCCGGATCTGCCGCCAGTCTCACCGGCATCGAGCTCGGCGGAACATCGGTTTGGAGTGAAACCGTTGAACGCACAGCAGAGGGTTACATGCTCACCCTCGACCGTGCAAACCTGACCGCCCAATCGCCATCGAGCACGTGGACGGACGGCCACGGGCTCCTGTGGAGCACATATGACCTCGCCGTGGACTTTTCACAGCCGACCAACGTTTGGTACGACCACCTGAGTCTGCCTTGGTCGTTATCGGTGCCGGTCAACCTGACCGGGTCCGTCAACGATGCCATTCTGGGAGATTGTGGGACCTTCTACACCTTCACCGCAGGTTCCTGCTTCGGACAATCAACCCTGCATCGACTCAGCTTGACTGGCATCACGCAGCCGGTTGGAAGCCCTGCTTTCACCTTCGAGATTAACGACCCCTCCTTTGCTTGGACGGACACCTATGCACCTGAACTCTCCAGTGTTCAGCATCGTCAAGGCATCGTCCAACTCCCTGACCTTCGTGTCAATGAGTCATTCAGCATCGTGCTGTTCGACGTCGCAGGCGAGGATGATTTGACCGTGGAGTTCCTCGGTTTGGACTGGGAAGAGGCCGACGGATTCACCGGAGCACAAACCATGTTCCATCATAACGGGCTTAACGGGTATTACATCTACCTCAACACCGAGGGGCTCGACGTCAATGCGGAACACCAACTCAACATGACCTTCCGCCTCCTCGACGCTGCCGGTAACGAATTGTTGCCCCGACCGACCTATCAGGTTGAGGTCTACCCCGTACAACCCGACATCGCTTCGTTTGCGCTGACGGGCCCAACCGTCATCAGTACGACAGGCACCACGTCGACATGGGGTGTTGACGATGCAGACATCACGTTGAGCGTGGGTGAGCGCCATCATCGCTCCAACCTCGATGTGGTGGCTCAACTGACACCCAACGGCAACGGCCAAGCGCTTGACCTCCCCATGACGTGGGACGAAACCAACATGACGTACATGGCTCAATGGCAACCGGCTCGTTCTGACATGGGCGAATGGGAAATTGAAGTCCTCATGTCCGAAACGGACGGCCTGATGGCCTCCGTGGAAAACGGTTGGCAAGCAGGACCTGATGCCATCGTTCATCTTGTGGATACCGAAGGGCCAACCATCACCGAGGCATCCTACCCAACGTTGATTGAACCGAATGAAACGCTGACCGTCAGCTTGGCATGGACCGGAGCGACCGGTGAGACCTATCAGGGCAACATCGCTGTGCTCAACGACGGCGTGGAGGTCGCCAACAAAACGATCCTGTCCACCCAGGCCACCAACGCCACCCTTGTGTTCTCGACCGAGGGATGGACACCTGGAATCTACGAGATCCACTGGTGGATTCACGACGACGCCGGCAACACGGCCACGGATGCGTCCGGACACGACGGCCTGTTCGAGCTCCTCGTGCCCCTCATCACGGCCAACCTGTCCATGACCCAAAGCGGAACAACGACCCTGTCCCTGACGGGTGATGTCACCACCAGAAGCGGCACCTCAACCCTGACCCTCAGCCATGAGAGTGGAGCATGGACGTACGCCGAGAACCTCACGAACGGACCGTTCGAACGAAGCGTTGAGGTGGAAGGGTTTGTTGTGCCCGTGTTCAATTCAACCCTGACCGTGTGCGATGGCGTCGACGTCGATGCATGCGAGAGCATCAACATGCAGTTGGATGTGAGCGATGCCTTCGCTCTGAACACGCCCCATCAGTGCACCACCACCCAGGCTGTGAGCCGATCGACGGAAGATCAGCGGCTCTTGTCCTGTGCGGTGGAGAACGCTGGGAGGGCCGACGTGAGCGTTCGCTTCCTCATCGATGGAGGTGCACCCGCAGGTTTGCTGGTCGACGACCCGTTGGTGTTGCCAAGTGGAGCCAACGGTATCGTCAACATCACGCTGCCTGCCACGACCTTGGACATTGATCAAACCGTGGTGTGGTCGCTCGTAGTTGAAGATGCGTTCAATGCATCGTTGATCCTCGAAACGAGCACCTTCACGGTGGAGCGGACCTCTTCCGAACCGAGTACGGAGGGTGGCGACGACGTGGAGGTTGCTGGAGAATCCAGTGGCGTCATGACGGCCGTTGTCGGCGTGTTGCTCGCCGTCGTCCTCGGCGGCCTTGCCATCTATAGAATAGCAAGGAGAGAGGACGATTCGCCTCTTGACCTCACCGAGGCGGTGGCCGATGCTGAGGATGCCAAAGCCGTGGTTGAACTCCCTGAGGACGATGGCCTGGCCATGGATGCACCTGAAGCATCAGCACCCCATGCAGGACCAACGCGGGACACCGCGGCCACCTCCGTTGACGAGCACGGCTATGAATGGTATTCGACGGACAACGGGCACTGGTACCGCACCCAGGGCTCGCAAGACGAGTGGCAACCCTACCAGCCGTAGGCCAAGGCGTGAAGGACATCATCCGCTGAGAGTTTTTCTAGGCTCAACCAGCATACCTTCTTGATGGATGGAGGATTGCGCGCACATGGGACCCTTATGGCCAAGAAGTACATCGCACGAGACCCGAGGACGGGCAAGCCGATTCAGGTGAGCCAGTCCACCAAGGCGGATGCGTCGTACGAACCGGTTCAGGGGCCGTGGTGTGCGCTCCATCCCGACGACATCATGTCCCTCGCCGAAGGAACACTCGACCAGCGAGAGGTTCGTTGGAAAAACGACACGCTCACCATGAGCAGGCAACACGGCGTCCGAGGCCTCAGCCACGTACCGCAGCACATGATTCGGCCCGCACACGCCCTGCTCCTCAAGGCCTTCGAAGACGAGAGTCCAGCGGTGCGCATCGCTGCGCTTGATGTGCTGCCCGAGTTTGCCGTTCGTCGTTCAGATGAGTTGTTTGACTGGTTGTCGGTTCTCCTCGACGACGAGCACGGGGGTGTTCGCAAGGCGGCCAGTGCTGCGCTTGCTCGTGCTGCCCCTACCTTCCCATCTGGTGTTCGTTCCTCCCTTGAGAATGAACTTCGCTCCCCATCAAAAGAACGCAGCCAAGCCGCCTGGAGTGGATTGGAGGCGTTGACCAAAACATGGCCGGACGTGGTGGCCGACCACGTTGACTCCCTCCTGCTCGAGCCCGATGTCCATCTGCGCCGCCGAGCAGCTAAGATGATCAGCGCCATCGTTTCCCGCAAGACCTCAGCGGTCTGGGACCTCGTCTCGTGGGCGCTTAACGACGAAGACGCTCAGGTTCGCAAGACGGTCGCGAAGTCCCTGCCTCGCCTCGCTCAACAGGACGTGCGCATGGGGACGATGTTTGCGGAGCGTGCCATTGCTGACGTCGATGCCGACGTCCGTCTCTCCGCCATCAAGACCATTCAGCGACTCAACCGTGGCCACGGCCGTGCTCGAGACCTCATCCTGGCCGGCGCTCGTTCATCGGATGTTCGGGTGCGCCGGGCGTGCATTGAACTGCTCCCCAAGCTCATGGGCGAGGAAGAACTGCGGGCCCTGGTGGACGACTTGCTGAAAACCGAGACGGACAAGAAGCTCGTTGAGACGCTCATGCAGTATCGCTACGACGCCATGTTGGAGGGCACCGAGGCCGAAAAGAACGCTGCCCTCTCGCCTGCGCTGGCCGTGCCTGACATCGACAAGGAGGTGCTCATGGCCCAAGGCAAGCGCGTCGGCATGACATCGGCTGAACCCGTCTCCCGGGACGTGCCAGAACAACAACCACCCTCCACTTCGCCTGACGCTCCACCGTCCCCTGCTGCCACGCCCGCACCGGCGGAGCGAAGACCCACACAAGACGAAATCATGGGCTACCACGATGACGACGATGACTTCCCTGCGGACGAAGGCGAACCCTACTTCTGAGGCGGCGTGCCCGTGCAACAGCGTTAAGAACAGGTGGACGGTCGGCAAGTCGCTGAAGAGGTGTAGAAGATGGATGACGACAGGCCATTCGACGACAAAGCACTCCAATTTGACCGACTATGGGACGGCGTCACCCCCAAGGGTGTGAACCGCTCCAAGGCCCTCAAATTCCGCCAATACATCCTTGAGCATGTTCGACAAATGCGCCGACCACTCAACCGCGAGAACGCTCGCCGGTACTGGATGGGCGAACTTCAGAAAGAGATCGCCGACCGCGACAACTTCTGAGAATCCTGTGGAGGTCGCCCCGTCTCGGCGGCCAATGAACAACCCTGAGGCGAACGGTGAGACCGATGTTCACAACAACCCGATTCGACGCATGGAACCTTCCTCAATCCCTCCAACATGGCCTCGACGCCATGGGCTGGGAATTTGCTACTCAAGTGCAGCGAGACACCGTGCCGCTCGCACGGCAAGGCACCGATGTCATCGGGCAAGCACGAACCGGTTCGGGAAAAACCGCCGCCTTCGGCTTGCCCATCCTTGAGCGATGCCAACCCACCGGTGCCCTGCAAGCCCTTGTCCTCGCACCCACCCGAGAATTGGCCAACCAGGTCGCCGAGGAATTCAACCTCCTTCAGGGCGACACGGGCTTGACCATCCTCACCGTCTACGGCGGCACCGACCTCGAGAAGCAGGCCAAGACCCTCGGAAAGGGCGTCGACATCATCGTGGGAACGCCCGGCCGAGTCATGGACATGAGCGAGCGGGGCCACATCGACCTCGCCTCACCTCAACTCTTCTGCCTCGATGAGGCCGACCGCATGCTCGACATGGGGTTCTTCCCCGACATCATGTGGATTGTTGAGCGCATGACCGGCCGGGAGCAGACCCTTCTGTTCTCCGCCACCTTCCCCCAAGAGATCATCGACGCTGCTCATGAATTCATGAACGATCCCGATTTCGTGCTGACCAACGCTGAGGAACTTGACGTCCCTCCCATTGACCTCTATTCTGTCCGCATCGGTCGCTCCAACAAACTCTGGGTGCTTGGCCGGCTCCTCGCCCGAATGGAAGAGGACGACCAAACCATCATTTTCTGCAACACCAAACGCATGGTGGACCTCGCCGTTGAGCGCCTCAAGAAACACCGCTTCGACGTGGCCGGCCTGCACGGGGACTTGAGCCAAAACCAGCGTGAACGCATCCTGAACACGTTCAAGGAGGGCGAAGTCAAGACCATCATCGCCACGGACGTGGCGGCTCGTGGCATTGACGTGGACGGCATCACCCTGGTGGTCAATTACGACATCCCCGATGACATGGATTCCTTCATCCACCGCATCGGACGCACCGGACGAATTGGCCGAACCGGTGAGGCCTGGAGCCTTGTCTCTCGGGACGACGAGCCTCAACTCTCGAAAATCATGGCGACCTACGGCCTTGACATTCAACCCAGTGAAGCACCCGAACTTCCTGAAGGCGTTGACCGAGACCCCGTTCGTCGACAAGAGGACTTTGGCGAGACCGCCGATGTCTTTGGCTACGTCACCATGAAACTCTCACTGCACCCCGATGAGGCAGGCTCACCGCTCAACGTTGCCACGTGGTTCCTTGAACAACTTCGCTGCGATGAGCTCGCCATCGGCACCATTCGCTTCGACGAAGAATCAACCTACGTCAGCCTTCACAGCAGCAAGATCGGCACCGCCATGAAGGCCGTCGAGAAGCGTCCGTTCAACGGCACCAACATGACCGCTGTCATCGTGGAGTGATCACTCTTCTTCCCGTCGCTTCCACGAGCCCTTTTTCTTGACGTGGTGGCTTTTCACACGAGAGGTCTCGTCCACGGTGTCCTTAGGGACGTCGTTCACCGCACGCACCGGCCACGTCCCGTCTTCCAGCGGCCGTTCAACCACCACCATGGAACCCACGCCCAGCACGAGCCCGAGCGCCGACAAGGACCAAGCGTAACCGATGGCATCGTCCCACCGCTGCTGAGCATCGCCACATTCGGACGAGAGTTGGCTGGCGAATTCACAAAAAGCGAGCGTATCACGGGCGTCAATGGCCTCTTGATTGGTTGAAATGTTGGTCATGGCCAGCACGAACAGCAGGAGCGCAGCACCGAGCAGCACTTTGTGCTTGGTTTCCCACACGCGACGGCGCTGGAAACGCCAAGGGGAGGGGTCGTCTTTGGTGGCAGCGAGGGTGCGGGCGGGACCGCCAAATCGGATGAACCATACCAACCACATGCCGACCAAGACCGCCAGGAAACCCCAGGTGTAGACGGCCTCGTGCCACTGCCACATGGGGGTCAAACAGGCTTGGACGTTCGGCGTTTCCATGCATGCATCGACAGCGATGGGATAGAACACCACAAGCCGAAGGATGTTGAGAACATAGACGATACCGCACATGACGGCCACGGCCTTGAGTTTGTCTCGCTGGGGTACGCCGTCGGTCATCATCACCAAGGTGGAGAGGAAAATCATCTCGTGGACGCCGGCGCACTCATCGGAGACATAGAGGCCAACACTGTCGTAGGGGCCGGGGAAATTGGGGTGCTGCAGGTCAATTCGGGTCAGCCAACCGTTGTGATGGCTGATGACGGCCGAACC
>JBMZXF010000019.1:0-17047 GCA_049627345.1 Candidatus Poseidonia sp.
TTTGGTCGAGCCGACCGCCTTCGCTCTCAGCGGGTGAGCGTGGCTTGGACAACGGGGATAAGGGCCTCGATGAATGAATCCGAAGTGACATTGTAGCCAAGTTCTGCGAGCGATGTTGTGGTGTCGGCAGCGAGGCCGCACCCGGCTACACCTTCCACTCGGCCTGCTGGCGTGTTGAGATTGACAGAAAACCCGTGGCGGCTAACCCAGCGGAGGAAGGAGAGGCCGATGCTGCAGACCTTGCGACCGTCGACCCAAACGCCTTGCATGCGTTCGTCCCGCTCGCCCTTTACGCCGAACGTCGCCAGTGATTCAATCAGCCAGCCCTCGATGATGTGAATGATGTCGGCCACGGAGGTCTCTCCATCGCGTTCACCCCACTTCACAATGGGGTAGCCCACCACTTGGCCGGGGCCGTGCCAGGTCAGGCCGCCGCCTCGGTCCACGGCCACGGTCGTGTAGTCGTTTGGAGGCCGAACGCCATCGTTGCGGGCACGGGGTCCGATGGTGACCACTTCGGGATGTGACAAAATGAGCAACGTATCGGGGATGGTTCCCTCAATGCGCTGGTGTTGCAGTTCTTTCATGAGCGTCTGCGCTTCCTCGTATGGAACTTCGCCGAGGATGCGAACGTCCAACATTCCACCACGTCCTCAGAACTTGCCCGACGAACCAAATCCGCCCTCGCCCCGGTCAGTTTGGTCCAATCCTTCCATGGTGGTTTCCCTGAGGGTCACAAGGGGGACAGGGGCGAACAAGAGTTGGGCCACGCGCTCGCCGGCTTTCACGGTGAACGAATCGCCTTCGCCGATCCACGTGGCCAGGACCTTGAGTTCGCCTCGGTAGTCCGAATCGATGGTGCCCAGCCCGTTGGGCATGATCATGCCCTTTTTGCCGAGGGAAGAGCGACAACGAATCTGACCTTCCCAGCCTTCGGGAATGGCCGCCGCCCATCCCGTGGAAATCAGGACACTCTTGCCTTTTGGCACGACCGTTTCCTCAATGGCGTAGAGGTCCCAGCCCGCCGCTTGGGCTGAACCTTGGGTCGGCAGCACGGCGCGTTCGTCCATCCGGGCAAATGGAATTTCAAGCGAAATCCGGTCCATGAGGCAACTCATCATACAGCCCTTTTTGACTGTTGGGATAATGTAAGATTTCACCGACATTCGGTTCCAGTGGAAAAGAAGGTGATTTCGATATGAAAAATGCAATTTTGAACAAAAAAATAACATCGGTGTTCTCTCACTTAAATCGTTGTACTGCGTCCATGCGTGAACCCCCTCAACCACTCCAAAAACCGTTCATTTTAATCTCGCCGAGGGGGGATAGATTATAGGCGTCCTACGAAGGAAGGGAAATTCCAGCGCGTCTGTAATTCACGGAGGGTATGAGTATGGTTATTGAGCACAGCAAGGACGACGGCCTCAACATTGACTTGACAAAGGAGCACGTTGAACCCATGCTCCAAGAGAACCTTGACCGTTTCGTCTTGTTCCCCATCGAGCACGATGACATCTGGGCCATGTACAAGCAGGAGCAAGCTTCGTTCTGGACCGCTGAAGAGATCGACCTGGCCGAGGACCTCAAGGACTGGAAGAACCTTAACAAGGACGAGAAGCACTTCATCAAGCACATTTTGGCGTTCTTCGCTGCCAGTGACGGTATCGTGAACGAGAACCTCGTCATGAACTTCTCCAACGAAGTCTGCTGGCCAGAGGCTCGTGCTTTCTATGGATTCCAAATCATGATGGAGAACATCCACGCTGAGACCTACTCGCTGCTCATCGACACCTACATCGACGACGAGAAGGAGAAGGACCACCTGTTCAAGGCGCTCGAGACCGTCCCCTCGGTCCAAAAGAAGGGCGAGTGGGCGCTCAAGTGGCTCTCTCGAAAGCGAGGTTCCTTCGCCGAGCGCCTGGTGGCGTTCGCTGCCGTGGAAGGCATCTTCTTCTCCGGTTCGTTCTGCGCCATCTTCTGGCTCAAGAAGCGAGGCCTGATGCCCGGTTTGACCTTCTCGAACGAACTCATTTCTCGTGACGAAGGGCTCCACTGCGACTTCGCCTGCTTGCTCCACAACAAGCTGCTTCGTGGTGCTGGTGAGAACGTCATCCGCCGCATCATCGCTGAAGCCGTTGACATTGAGATTGAATTCGTCACCAAGGCCTTGCCCGTGAACCTCATCGGCATGAACGCCGACCTGATGACGCAGTACATCCAGTTCGTCGCTGACCGCCTTTTGGGTCAGCTCAACTGTTCCAAGATCTACAACGTTGGCAATCCGTTCCCGTGGATGGAGATGATCTCCATGCAGGGCAAGACCAACTTCTTCGAGAAGCGCGTCGCTGAGTACCAGAAGGCTGGTGTCATGGACAGCGCTTCCCTTGGAAGTGTCCAACAGCGATTTTCTGTGGACGAAGACTTTTGAACCGTACGCGGACAAAGAAAGATATCACGCACTCAAATGAACATCGGAGGAGGAAGAAATCATGGCTATGCAAGTTGTTAACCGAAAGGGCGAGCGAGAGGATGTGCGCTTTGACGCCATCCACGAAAAATTGGTGAAATTGGCTGAAGGCCTCGACCCTACGTGGGTTGACCCGGGTCACGTTACCAAGCTGACCATCGAAGGCCTGTACGACGGCGTGACCACACGCGAACTCGACCAGCTCGCCGCTGAGACCGCTGCTTCCTTGGCCTCCCACCACCCCGATTACAGCCGTCTGGCCGCTCGCATTTGCGTGGACGACCTCCACCGGTCCACCAAGACCACCTTCACGGACGTCATCACCGACCTGCGAGAGTACATCGACCCCGAGTCCAACAAGCACGCTCCGCTCATTTCAGAGGAAGTGTACGAGATCATCATGGCCAACGCCGACCTGCTCAACAACCACATCGACTACAGTCGAGACCACAACTACGACTACTTCGGCTTCAAAACCCTTGAGCGCTCCTACCTGCTCAAGCTTAACGGCGAAGTGGCCGAGCGCCCCCAGCACATGCTGATGCGTGTGGCCGTTGGTATTCACCACACGAACCTCGAGAAGGCCCTCCACACCTACGACCTGATGAGCCAGGGCTACTTCACCCACGCCACGCCCACGCTGTTCAACTCCGGCACCCCCATGCCGCAGATGTCCTCGTGTTTCCTGCTCACCATGCAGGACGATTCCCTCGACGGCATTTACGACACCCTGAAGCAGTGCGCTCTGATCTCCAAGTCGGCCGGTGGCATCGGTCTTTCCATCCACCACGTCCGCTCGAAGGGTTCCTACATCAAGGGGACCAACGGCACCTCCAACGGCATCGTCCCCATGCTTCGTGTCTTCAACGACACCGCTCGCTACGTCGACCAGGGCGGTGGCAAGCGAAAGGGTTCCATCGCTGTTTACCTCGAACCTTGGCACCCTGACATCCTCCAGTTCCTCGACCTCAAGAAGAACCACGGTAAGGAAGAGATGCGTGCTCGCGACCTCTTCTACGCCATGTGGACGCCTGACTTGTTCATGCAGCGCGTGGAAGACAACGGCGACTGGTCGTTCTTCTGCCCCAACGAGTGCCCCGGTCTTCAGGACGTCTACGGTGCTGAATTCAAGGCCATGTACGAAGACTACGAACGCCGAGGCATGGCCCGCGAGACGGTGCCCGCTCGTGTGGTTTGGGACAAGATCGTCGAAGCCCAGATCGAAACCGGTACGCCCTACATGCTTTACAAGGACGCCGCGAACGAGAAGTCCAACCAAAAGAACCTCGGGACCATCCGCTCCTCCAACCTCTGTACGGAGATCATGGAGTACACTGCCAAGGACGAAGTGGCCGTCTGCAACCTGGCCTCCATCGCCTTGCCCAAGTTCGTGAACATGAGCGCCGGTGTGTTTGACCACCAACTCCTGTACGACGTCACCTACCACGCCACGGGCAACCTGAACCGTGTCATCGACGTGAACTACTACCCCGTGGAAGAAGCCCGCAACTCCAACATGCGCCACCGCCCCATCGGCCTTGGCGTGCAGGGTTTGGCCGACGTCTTCGCCATGCTCAAGCTCCCCTTCGAGAGCCCGGCCGCCCGTGCGCTCAACAAGGAGATTTTCGAGACCATCTACTTCGCCGCCTGCACCGCTTCCAAGGACGCAGCCATCGCCGAAGGCCCCTACTCCACCTTCGAGGGTTCGCCGGCCAGCGAAGGTCAGTTGCAGTTCGACCTCTGGGGCATGAACGAGCACAGCGGTCGCTGGGACTGGGACTCGCTGAAGGCTGAAATCATGGACAAGGGCATGCGCAACTCGCTCCTGCTCGCTCCCATGCCGACCGCTTCGACCTCCCAAATCTTGGGCAACAACGAGTGCTTCGAGGCCTTCACCTCCAACCTCTACGTCCGCCGCACCCTTTCGGGTGAGTTCGTCGTGCTGAACAAGCACCTCGTCCGCGACCTCATCGCCGAGGACATGTGGAGCCTTGAGATGAAGGACGACATCTTGCGGCACAAGGGTTCCATTCAGGCCATCCAGCGAATCCCCGAATACATCCGAGACCTCTACAAGACCACCTGGGAGATCAAGCAGCGCCACGTGCTCGACATGGCCGCCGACCGAGGCGCCTACATCGACCAGAGCCAATCGCTCAACATCCACATGGTGGACGCCAACCCCGCCAAGGTCACCTCAATGCACTTCTACGGCTGGAAGCAGGGCCTCAAGACGGGCATGTACTACCTGCGAACCAAGGCTGCTGCTGACGCCATCCAGTTCACGGTTGAGGCATCCACGAAGGAAGACCAAACCGTGGGCGGTCTCGCCGAGCGAGCCGACGACGCCGACAGCCTCGAAGCCATTGCGTGCAGCCTTGACAGTCCTGACGACTGTTTGATGTGCGGTAGCTGAGACGCTGACGGCAAAGAGTGAAGCCATCACTCGTTGGTCTTCATGACATCGCTTCCGTGTCAAGTCGCGGCTTGATGAACGGCACGTCGGTCAGTGGAATCGGAGGAAACCTTAGATGCACAGTGACCAAGGTGAGGGTCATGGACGTGAACGCCAAGATTGGCATTGATTCCAAGCGAACCACGGCGGCGAGCGTGGCCATCGTTGGTGTGGTGGTCTACCTCGGACTGGTTCACTTGAAACCGATTCTGATGCCGCTGGCCATGGCGGTCCTCCTTTACTTTCTGATCAAACCGCCCGAGCAGTACATCCACGCCAAGGTTGGCAATCGCTTTGTGTCCTACGGAACGGTGATTCTCACCTTCATCATCACGATGTATTTCCTGTCCATCTTCCTTTACGAGCAGCTCTCTTTGTTCGTTGACGACGTACCAGAGATCACCGCAGCGCTCGAGGAAAAGCGGGCCAAGTACGCTGCGTCCGACCTCTACGGTTTGGAAATCATCTTCTCCGACTCAACCTGGGTGGAAGTCTTGGCTTCCCCCAGCAACATCGAGACCTTTGTGTTGGCCATCTTGGGTTCGCTTGGGGCGTTCGTCGGCACCATGGTGACCGTCCTCATCTTCCTGCTGTTCATCGTGCTTGAGGAGCACACCATCGCCAAGCGGTTTCGGGCGGCCTTCCCTGCCTCCACCGGACGGGCCGGCAACATCGTGCGAGATTCAACCGAGTCCATCAGCGCCTACGTGGTGTCCAAGGTTACCTGCAGCGGCGGCCAGGCCATCGTGATGACCCTCATCCTCTCGCCGGTCGGGTTCAACATTCCAGGCTGGTTCCTGTTCGGCGTTTTGTGCTTCTTGCTGGATTTCATTCCCATTTTGGGCGCCCTTTTCGCCACCATTCCGCCGGTCCTCATCGGCTTCATCATGATGGAGCCGTTGACCGCTGTGTTCATGCTCGCCTTGCTCATCGGCAACCAACAAGTGTTTGGCTCGCTGGTCGAACCCAACCTTTCAGGCGCTAAAATCGGCATCTCACCGCTCGTGTTGTTGCTTACCGTCATGCTGTTTTCGCAGGTGTGGGGCATCGCAGGCGCCATCATCGGCGCACCGATGATCATCATGATTCGCCTCATCCTCGATGAAAACGAGCGCACCCGCCCGGTCGCCGTGATGATGGCGAACGACGTCGAAGAAGAATGATGTGCTTCGGTTGTTGTTCATCCGGCCCGTCGCCGTAGGGATTATGGAAGATGCCTCCCATGGGTTATCATGCGAGCACTGCCTGCGGTCATGTGCTCCGTGCTCATGTTCACGATGACCATGAGCGGTTGCCTCTCGGCCCCGTCGTCATCGACTTCATCAAATGAATCGGAAATGCCCTCTGGAGACGCCCCCTCCTTCTTCATCGATGGTGATTACACCTGCATCGTTCACGAAGAAAGGGACAGGTGCTGGATCACCCATGTCCCCGATAATTTGGATCCAGAAATCCCGGTTCCCCTCATCGTTGACATGCACGGTTTTGCTTCAACCTCGGTGGAACAACGCCATTTTTCAGCCTTCAATGAAATCGCAGACGAGGAGGGTGCCATCGTCGTGTATCCCGACGGTGTTGGATACTACAACGAAATGGACGGGAGGACGAATCAGGCCTGGAACGCAGGATGGTGCTGTGCTGAATCCGCCACAGAAGGTGTGGATGACGTTGGTTTCATCGAATCGATGGTTGAGGTTGTTGTTGACCTTCATGCCATTGACGTCGATCGCATCTACGCTTCTGGGTGGTCCAACGGTTGCGCGATGTCGCAACGCTTAGCCATGACTTCCAGCGATGTGTTTGCTGCGGTGGGTTGCATGTCGATGTACTTCCTCACTGACCCGGTAAGCGATTATTCACCCATTCCCATCATGGAAGTTCATGGCTTCCTCGACCAAGTGGTCCTCTACGAATCAACAGCGTTGAGTGTTCCGTTCAATCCTGACTTGTGGACCGAGCCCGAAGCCTACGATACCGGAGCCATTGAGAACATCTACGAATGGTCGGAGTACAACGGCTGCACGGGAGGTTTGGAAACGTTTGAGACGAATGCCCTGTACGCCATCGTCGGCTTTAATTCGTGTGAAAACGATGCGCAGATTCGCCTCATGACAATCTACGCAGCCCAGCACAATCCGTATGCAAATGACCCGTTGGACGGGGGTACTTCTCCGGTATTTCAAGGCACCAAAGGTTTGGTCCAGTCCACACGCGTGGTTTGGGATTTTATTGGGCAGTACAGTAAAGATGACATGTCCGGTGAGCAGTAAGGCTCACATCTTGTGGATGGCATGTCCGAGGGTATCGAGCACACCTTCGTGGGTCATCTCGGTCATCGTGGGGTGAGCGTGAATCGTGTGGGCGATGTCCTCGAGGACGGCGCCCATCTCAAGGGCAAGCGTCCATTCACCAACCAGTTCGCTGATGTGGGTGCCGACGCCCTGGATGCCGAGGATGCGGTGGTCGTCTTCACGGGCCACCACGCGGACGAAGCCGCCGGTTTTCTCGGCTTCTTGGGTGAGCGAACGGCCGTTGGCGGCCAGTGGGAACTTACCCGTGATGACGGGGTGGCCGGCTTCCTTGGCTTGGTCGGGTGAGAGACCGACCGAGACGATTTCGGGTTCGGTGAAGACGATGGCGGGAACAGCGACCGGGTCGTAGGCGCGCTTGTGGCCGGCGATGAGTTCGGCGACCATTTCACCCTGGAAGGAAGCGACGTGAGCGAGCATCTCGCCGGAATCACAGAGGTCGCCAATGGCGTAGACGCCCTTCATGTTCGTTTCACAGCGCTCGTTCACCTTGACGAAGCCACGCTCGTCCATGGCGACACCGGTGGCCTCGAGGCCCGTAGATGCAGGCTTTCGGCCCACCGTGACCAGCACTTTGTCGGCGATGACGTGTTGCATCTTCGTCTCGTCCTTCTCGTTCTTGTCGATGAAGTTGAGTTGCACCTTGCCGCCTTTGGCGTCTTCAACGCCCTTGGCGAACACGCCGGTGTGGACGGTGATCTTGTTCTTCTTGAGGAAGAGTTCGAGCGGGCGTCGAAGTTCTTTGTCGAACAGCGGCAACACCGAGTCCATGGCTTCCACGACGGTGACTTCGGAGCCGAGCATGCGGAAGGTGATGCCGAGTTCAAGTCCGATGTAGCCGCCACCAACGACGACCACGTGGTCGGGCAGGTCTTCGAGGGACAGGGCTTCGCGGGAGGAGAGCACGTGGTCGCTGAAGGGCATGAACGGGAGTTCGATGGGGACGGAGCCTTGCGCCATGATGACGTGCTCGGCCTGAATGAGGGTGGCGTCCTTGCCTTCGCCGATCTTGACGGTCTTGGCGTCCTGGAACACCGCCCAGCCGCTTACGAGTTCAGCACCGGCGTTCTTCAGCAGCGCCTCAACGCCTTTGTTCAAACGGTCAACGATGCCTTCTTTCCAACCGACGAGGTTGCTCATGTCGAGTTCAGCCGGTCCGGGAATGGAGATGCCCATGTGGCCGTCCTTGCTGGCGTGCTTGGCCAGGTTGTGGAAGGTGTGGGCGGCATGGATGAGGGCCTTGCTGGGAATGCAGCCGCGAATCAAACAGGTACCGCCGGCACGTTCACCTTCGACGATGATGGTCTTCATGCCGAGTTGAGCGGCACGGATGGCAGCGACGTAGCCACCGGGGCCTGCGCCGACGACGAGAACTTGGCATTGCTTTGTCTTCATTGCTCGCACCTCACATGAAAATGGTGGCAGGGTGCTCGAGGTAGGACTTCACCAACTGAACCAAGCTGGCACCGTCGTGGCCGTCGACCACTCGGTGGTCCCACGACGAGGAGAGGTTCATGATGCGACGAACCACAACATGACCGTCCTTCACCACGGCTCGGTCTTTGGCGTTGTGAACGCCGAGGATGCCGACTTCGGGCTTGTTGATGATGGGTGTCGCACCGAGGCCGCCAAGGCGACCGAGGCTCGTGATGGTAAAGGTGGAGCCGGTCAAGTCGTCCACGCCGGCTTTGCCGTCGCGAGTGGCTTGGGTGACACGTCCCATCTCTGCAGCGGACTGCCAGATGTCCATCGCTTCCACGTGCTTGACCACCGGGACGTAGAGGCCGCGGTCGGTTTGGGTGGCGATGCCGAGGTTGATGGCTTCGTGGCGGGTGACCACGCCGGCTTCGTCATCGTACAGAGCGTTGCACTCGGGTCGCTGAGCGAGCGCCTTCACCAGGGCTTGCATGATGAACGGCAGGTAGGTCAACTTGGGCGCACCCTCGGGGCGAGTCGCGTTAAGGTGTTGGCGCAGGGATTCAAGTTCGGTCACGTCGACCTCTTCGAAGTAGGAGAAGTGCGGGATGGTGCTGTAGGACGACATCATGCCGTCCGCAATCTTGCGTCGCAGGCCGATGACCTTGATGGCCTCGGTGCCGTTTCGGGCCACCTTGGCCACGCCACCCATGGGCATCGATGAGGTTGCCGAAGCAGCGCCACCGGCGATGTGTCGGTCGAGGTCAGCGTGGCTGATCCGTCCTGCTGGGCCGGAGCCGGCGACCAGTTGGAGGTCGATGTTCGCAGCACGGGCTCGCTGACGAACAGCCGGCGAGGCGAGGGCCTTGGTGCCGGCAGCACGGGCCACCGGTGCGGCGGCAGTGGGAGCAGCGGGAGCGGGCGCTGGTGCGGGCTTAGGCGCCTTTTCTTCCACGACGGGCTCAACCTTTTCCTCCACGGCGGGGGCTTCCTCGGCCACGGGTTCGGAGGCTTCCGAAGCGTTTCCTTCGCCGTCAACGTCGAACACGATGCAGACGCCGCCGACGGGCAGAATGTCGCCGGCTTCACCGACGATGCTGGTCACGGTCCCGTCGCAAGGAGCAGGGATTTCCACCGTTGCCTTGTCGGTCATCACGGAGAGAATCGGGTCGTCTTCCTTGACGGTATCACCAACGGCGACCATCCATTCAACGATTTCACCTTCAACGACACCTTCGCCGATGTCGGGCAGTTTAAACTCAAATTTTCCCATGTTCATTCCTCCTGTGTTTTTTGTATGGCTTCTGCGATGCGAGATGGACTGGGCAAGTAATCCCATTCGGTGGTGTGGGGGAAGGGCGTGTCCCAACCGGTGACCCGCTGAATGGGGGCTTCAAGGTGGTAGAAACACCGCTCTTGGATGGAGGCGCTCATCTCGGCCCCGAATCCGCTGGTCTTGGGCGCCTCGTGAACGATGACGACTCGACCCGTCTTCTTCACGGAATTCACGACCGTGTCGCGGTCCCACGGAACGAGGGTTTGGAGGTCGATGAGTTCGCAGTCCACCCCTGAATCCTCGATGGCTTGCTCACACACGTGAACCATGGCGCCCCAGGCGATCACGGTGCAGGCTGAACCTTCTCGGACGATGTTGGCTTCCTCGAGTGGAATGGCGTAGTACTCTTCGGGCACGTCGCCGTCCGGATGGTTGTTCCACGTTGGCACGTTGTGCGGGTCGCCGTAGAACGGGCCACGGTAGCACCGCTTGGGCTCGAAGAAGATGACGGGGTCGTTGGATTCGATGGCGCTGGTCAACAGGCCCTTGGCGTTGCGAGGGTTGGAGCAGTACACCACTTTCAGGCCGGGCGTGTGGGTGAATTGCGATTCAGGGGATTGGGAGTGGTGATGGCCGCCCTTGATGCCGCCGCCTGCGGGTGTGCGGAAGGTGACCGGCGTCGAGAATTCGCCACCGGAGCGGTGTCGCAATTTGGCGATTTCATTGACGATTTGGTCGTAGGCCGGGAAAATGTAGTCGGCAAACTGGATCTCGGCCACCGGGCGAAGCCCGTTGAGCCCCATGCCCATGGCGATGGCGGCGATGCCACCCTCGGCCAGCGGTGAATCGAACACACGGTGAGGCCCAAACTTCTCTTGCAGGCCGGCCGTGACACGGAACACGCCTCCGAAGTAGCCGACGTCTTCGCCAAAAATGACGACGTTGGGGTCTCGCTCAAGTTGGTGGGCGAGGGCGGAGTTGAGTGCAGCAATCATGTTCATTTTCGCCATGTTCTCACCTCACTTCCCGAGCTCCTCTCGCTGTTCTTGAATGTGCCAGGGCACGGTTTCGTAGACTTCGGTAAAAATGGTCGAGGCCGGCGGGTAAGGTCCCGAGGCCAGGTCGCCAAACTCGCAGGCTTCCTTGTAGGCCGTCATGACGTCGTTGTCGATCTTCTCGGCCAAGGCCTTGTCCTTCTCCTCGTCCCATTCGCCGATCTTCATCAAATGGTCTCGAAGTCGCTCAACGGGGTCGCCGCCGGGCCAGCATTCGAATTCGTTGCCCGGGCGGTAGGCCGACGGGTCGTCGGAGGAGGAGTGAGCGCCCGCACGGTAAGTGTAGACCTCGATGTGCGTAGGGCCGAGCCCGGCTGAAGCACGCTCTCGAGCCCACTTGGTCACGCTGTAGAGGGCAAGGAAGTCGTTGCCGTCGACGCGGAAGGACGGGATGTCGTAGGCCAAGCCACGCTCGGCAAAGGTGCGTCCGCCGGTGGCGAGGGAGACGTGCGTGGAGATGGCCCACTGGTTGTTCACCACGTTCAGGATAACGGGTGGCTTGAAGGTCGAAGCGAAATTGAGGGCGTAGTGGTAATCGCCTTGAGCGGAGGTCCCATCACCGAGCCAGGAAATGCACACTTCGTCGTCGCCCTTGTAGGCGCTGGCCATGGCAACGCCGACGGCCTGGGAGAATTGCGTACCCACCGGGGATGAGATGGAGATGAATCGGCCTTCTCGCCAGGTGTAGTGGACCGGCATTTGGCGCCCACGAACGTTGTCCTCGGTGTTGCCAATGCAGTGGCAAATCATGCTGACCATGTCGCGTCCACGGACGAACTGCGCACCGGGTTGGCGGTAGGAGGGGAACAACCAGTCCTGCTCCTCGAGTGCCATGGTTTGGGCGATGGCGACGGCTTCTTCGCCGAAGGATCGCATGTAGAACGAGAGTTTGCCGGTCCGCTGCATTTTGATCATGCGGTCGTCAAAGATTCGAAGTCGCATCATGTACTCCAGTCCCTGGATGAGGGTGGCGGCGTCGAGTTGAGGGTCCCATTCGCCGATGGCTTCCCCGTCGTCGTTGAGCACACGGATCAGTCCCTTGGCGTGAGGTGCGGTGTCCTCTGCGGTGCAGGTGGCAGGGTCGGGGCGGTTCAAATCCCCTGGTTGTTCGACAAAAGCACCTCCAAAAGTGGGCTCATCCCCGGGGCGGAACGGAGCGACACCGATGGTGTATGGCGTGGTGGTAACCGTGCTTCGCTCCGTCATTGTTTCACCTCAGGGCTCGTCCGTCTTAAGTGGTGTCGGTGCCGGTGTCTTGGGCTGCGCCACGCGAACGTAGGCGCCGAGCATGGTCTCGTCGTTGTCAGGGTCGCGTGTCTTTCGCACCAGAAGGCCTGCTTTGTAAGAGG
The DNA here is from genome assembly GCA_049627345.1 of Candidatus Poseidonia sp. Lineage (GTDB taxonomy): Archaea > Thermoplasmatota > Poseidoniia > Poseidoniales > Poseidoniaceae > Poseidonia. The sequence continues at coordinate 12,328 of JBMZXF010000019.1, forward strand.
AGCGAACGAGCGGGCCGCTGGCCACACCAGCGAAGCCGAGGTCCATGGCGGTTTGCGCCCACTCGTCGTAGCGCTCCGGTTCGGGGAAGCGGTCGACAGCAAGGTGCTTTTTGGAAGGGGCGAGGTACTGGCCGATGGTGACCAGATCCACGCCGGCCTCACGCAGGAGCCCGAGGGCTTCGTCGATTTCCTCGTCGGTTTCGCCGACGCCCACCATCAACGAGGATTTCGTGATGATGTCGGGTCGGAGTTTCTTGGCCTCCCTTAGGATGGACAGCGACTGGGCGAAGGAAGCCCGTGCATCCCTGACCGTGGCGTCGAGGCGAGGGACGCATTCGACGTTGTGAGCAAACACTGACAAAGGACTTTGATCGAGCAGGTGGGCCAAGGCCTCAAGGTCGCCTGCGAGGTCGGAACAGAGCAGTTCAAGGGTGACCTCGGGGCTGGTTTGAGCGACAGCGTCGATGCACTGCTTGTAGTGGTCAGCGCCGCTGTCAGGAAGGTCGTCGCGGTTCACCACCGTGATGACGGCATGGCGGAGGTTCATCGACGCCACGGCTTGGGCGAGGTGGGACGGTTCTTCGGGGTCAAGGGGTGGTGGGCGCTTGATGGTGCCCACGGCGCAAAACCGGCAGCCTCGGGTGCATTCTTGGCCGGCGATCATGAAGGTCGCATCGCCGCTGGCCCAGCATTCGTGGATGTTGGGGCAACGGGCCTCTTCGCAAACGGTGTGGAGCATGTTGTCCTTCACGGCGGCTTTCGTGCTGTTGAACACCGCTTGTTGCGACCCGCTCGGGAGCGTGGTTCGGAACCATTCGGGTAAGCGACGTTTTGGCGTAGCCGCCGGGCTTGAGGCGGCCATGGGGAGTTGTTTGCCGGTCATGGTCCTCCCCTTGCAGTCCTTCGCAGTTGGTGGATGTCAAAAAGGTGTGTGGGTGGAGGTATGGCCGCCGCGGGCCACGCTCCTCATACGAGCCTTCATGAATTGGTCGCCGCTGGTGGAACCGTGAACGAACGCGTGGTGCTCATCACCGGTGCGGGTCAGCGACTGGGTGCTGCCACCGCTGCCCGTTTGATGGACGAGGGCGTTCACGTGCTGGTCCACGTTCGCTCCTCGATGGATGCAGCCAAGCAGCTGATCGACGATGCCACGCAGCGAAACGGGGAGGTGCGGGGCACCATTTTGCAGGGCGACCTGACGGTGGATGCGGAGGTTGACGGCCTCATTGCGAGTGTCAAAGCCCACCCTTTGGTCAAGGCCAACGGTTTGTTCGGTTTGGTTCACAATGCCTCGTTCTATAGCCAAACGTCGTTTGAAGAGGTCAGCCTTGAAACCTTCCGTTCGCTCAACCGATTGCACATGGAAGCACCGTTCGTTCTCACCCAATCCTTGCTTGGCGAGGTGGAGCAAGCCGGGGGCTCCGTCGTCGCCATCGTTGACACGTCGTGGGGTCGTGCCTGGGAAGGGTTGGCTCATTACACAGCAAGCAAGTCAGGCCTTCGTCAACTCATGCTCAACCTCGCCGGGGAACTCGCTGGACGGGTCCGTGTCAACTGCTTGGCACCTGGCGCCATCATGGCGGCCGAGTGGGAGGCTGAACACTTCGCCAGTGTGCTCGAGAAGGTCCCCCTCGGCCGGTCAGGCGAAGCCGTGGACATTGCGTCTGGCGTCCACTTTCTCTTGACCAACGGCACCATCACGGGCAACGTCCTTCACGTCGATGGTGGCTGGACCCTGAACGAGTGAAGAGATGCTTTGAAGTGGGTCAGCGAGGCGTGTTTCATCCACGCAGGGGTGGCTGAGTTGGTCAAAGGCGCCGGGCTTAAGATCCGGTCTCGTATGAGTTCGTGGGTTCGGATCCCACCCCCTGCACCACATTCGCAAGGTTGAGCTGTGGGTGGGATGGGATGTTTGTCGCACAAACCATGCAAAACCGTTTAACACCCCCTGCACCACGGCGATACGGTGGACTTGATGCTCTTCAGGCAATCCGAATCGGGCAACCGCACGGTCGCAGGTGCACTTGTGACCCTTTTCTTTTTCTCCATCCTGGGTGCCATGGCCCCTGCTTCGCCGCTCAGTCCACCGGTTGAAGCGCTCGATGATGTCCGCATCGTGGCTCCCGTTTCTGTCCCGGAGCAGACCTACGAACTCTACCTCGACGCCGCCACCTCTGAAACGGGCGGGCAAGGTTCCATCACCACCATCGAGCCCAACGGTGGCCAAGAAGAGGGCAGCGCCATCGACGGTTTGGAATTCAGGAGTGCCGAGATGATCAGCGACCTCTACATCAACGGAAGCGGTGCTTCCAACACGGCCCGTCTTTCCGCCTACATTCAATTCCGTGGCGCTGAAGGGTCCACGGCCGACGTCACCTTCTCGCTCAAATCCGGGGACACGCAAATCACCTCCGAGAATCGACAACTGGAAGGCCCGTGCTCTCCCAATCCCTTTGGCGGTGGTTGTTCGTGGAGCGTCATTGAGGTTGAGTTTGACATCGGCTCAAACGGCTTCATGGTGGCCAAAGGGAAGCAACTCAAGATTCGCATCGATGCTCAGGCCACGTGTGAGGGCAACACCGGCGGCATCGGGCAGTCCGACTGTGCGGTGGACATCGCCTTCGGAAAGATGGAAAGCTCCGGTGGATATTCCCGTCTCCAAATCATGACCAATGCGCTCTCGGGCTCCAGCGTCCGTGTCCACAGCTGCAACGAAGTCTACGGCTGCAATTGGAACGACGCTCAGAAATTCGAATGGTCCCCCAACCACCGACCTTCCTTCCGTGAAATGCAATTTTCCGTTGAAGTGCGGGACGCCTTTGGTCGGGACGATATTGAGGAAGTCAATCTCATCATGGACACGCCCAACGGAGCCAACGCCGTGTTTGAGAAAAACTTCGATGATGATGACTTCAAACTCGACAACAACGGTTTGGTTGGTAATTTCACCTACACCTACGAAGCGGGCATCGCCGCAGGAGAGTATCCCGTTCGTCTTGAAGTGGAGGACGTGCAGGGCCACTCGGTGATTTTTGAGCACCCCGGTATCACCATGCTCGAGAACGACATCTACCTCACGCTGCCGTCCAACCAACCCGATACGGTCTTGTTCGCACCCGGTGCTGTGGTTCAGGTGGAGTTCCTCGTGGAACACACGGGCTCCTCCTCCAGCAGCATCGACGTGGTGTTTGACCTCGAAACCAACCTTCCATCCACGTGGTCCGACCCGCAGTGGAGCGCTCCAAGCAGCACCTACACCCTCAACGGCGGTGGGTCGTCGGTCATTCCCGAACTCCAACTTGAGGTGCCCGAAGGGAACCTTGACAGCGCACCTGATTCGCTTGAAATCGAAGCCCGTGTCTACGCCGTCAACAGCCAAGGCCTCGATGAAGAAGTAGCCATTCGCACCATCACGCTCGACTTTGAGGAAGTTGACGTCTTCGCACCGCCTCGGCTCTTCGTCTACGAAGACGATGAACATCAGAAGCAGATCGCCGACTCCACGCGCCCAGAAGCCTACGACGAGACCCTTTCTCACTATGTTGACGCTGACGAGGTGGGTGATTTCTACCTCGATGTGTTCAACACGGGCTTCCAGACCGACTCGTTCAAAATACGTGTTCTTGAACAGCCAGACGACTGGCAGTACCGCTTCTACGACAACGATACGGGGCTTGAACTCACAGAGGAAGGCATCTATTCGCTCACGCCCGACATCGGCTCCACGCAAATCCTGACCATTCGGATGGAGGTGTACCCGCCTGCCGACCGAGACGGCGTTGACATTGGCTTGTTCCAACTCTCCGTCACCAGCAAGGAGGATTCAGAACTCCGCACCGACGTCTCCTTCACCGTTCACCGTACGTTCGGCATTCTTGTCGAGGTCATTTCGGACAGCGATGGAACCGGCGAGGACAACCCCTTGGGCCAAGTTGGCCCGGTCACCGGCGACGCCACGGTGTTCTTCAACCTCAGAATTACCGATTCCAGCGACACCGGCTCAGGCTCCACAACGTGGAAGATTGTCAATCCCAGGGATGTTGAGCAAAACGCCGAGAACAACCCGAAGTACGCTGCATGGGACTACACCATCTCCAACGGCAGCAACGCCAACCTCGTGGCCGTCAACTTGGCGCCCGACGAATACGTTGACATGAAACTCGAAATCACCCTGCGAGGACAGGTCGAGGCCGGCGAGCACACGGTCTACACCCGTATCATCGAGGAAGGCGTGGAAATCGACGACGCTCGATACTTCGACCTTCCCGTGAAGGTCGTCATTCGTGAAGAGGTCATCCCACAACGCCTTGAACTCACGGACAAGACGGAGAAGTCTCGCTTCTCGCCCAGCGAGGAGAAGAACCTTGAGTACCGCATCAGCAACCAAAACAACATCCCGCTGGATGTCGTGATTCGCCTCGACCAGCCCGACGGTTGGGACGGTGCCATTCGGGCCACATCGAGTCAACTCGGCAGCGATTTCCTGATCATCAACCTGCCTGCTTACTCGTCCAAAGACTTCAGTGTCACGATGATCGCTCCGGACGATCTGAAGGACAGCGAGGAAGTCATGTTCGAATTCCGCGTGACCCCGATGAACAACGAGACGCCCTTTGCCGATGATTACGTCCAGCAGTTTACCTTCTCCTACATGACCGAATGCACCGGTGCTGCCTGCCTCTTCCAGGAACTCATCAATCCGGAGCCACAGACCATGGCC
>JBMZXF010000019.1:17057-26725 GCA_049627345.1 Candidatus Poseidonia sp.
CTTCTACGTGCTCATCGTGGCCTTGCTCTTCTATGCCCGTGGCCGCAGTGGACGTGCAGCATCCGACTACGACAAGGACGATTTCCCCGAGCTGGGAGGCGAGACGGTGGCGTATGAGGAGTTCGAAGAGGAGGATGATTTGCCGGCTCCAGTGCTTGCTCAAGAGGAGGAGGACGATGACCTCGAACTCCTCGAAGAACTCGACGAGTTGTGACCAACAAACCATCGCCTCGTGGCCCGTTGATGGCCATCCAAGTTGAGCGTTGTATGAACAGCGTACCATTTCCCTTATGAGGCATCAGACGCACCCAAACGCGTGAGACCCATGCTGACAGGCTCGAATTCCACGGCGGCCGCGATTCGACCAGCACTTGCAGAGCGCAAAAAGGCCCTCAAATCTCTCATGCTCACCATGCTCATGGTCACCTCCACGCTCGCTGCGATTCAGTACACGGCGGTTGACGTTCAGGCCGCTTCTGACCAGGACGGCGACGGTCTGACCTACGGTCTGGAGTACCTGATGAACACCCAACCCAACGACCCCGACTCCGACAACGACGGCCTACCAGACGGATGGGAATGGAAATACGGTCTCGACCCGCTCTCCTCCAACGGCATGGACGGCGCCGTGGCCGACCCAGACGGCGACGGCATGTCCAACCTCCAGGAGTACCTCTACCTTCAGCCGTCTGGCTGGGACAACACCAACACCGCCTCCGTGCTTGACAACGGTGTGTGGTGGAACGGCACCATCCCTGTGAACGACTGGAACGAGGAAGACGCCATGCAGTTCAATCAGCCCGCTTGCGGCGCCTCTGGCTCTGACGGTACCGGCTCCATCATCCTCTGCGACGAGGACCCTGTTGGCAACATCTGCACCAACGGCTTTGACGACGACAAGGACGGCTTTGTTGATGCGGCTGACTCGGACAACGATGGCGATGCTGACTGCGCCTCCGACGACGACGACGGCGACGGCGACATCGACGAAGACCCCGCCGGCTGGGACACCGACGGTGACGGCATGCCCGACGGCTGGGAAGCTGCCAACGGCCTCAATGCAACCTCGCCCTCCAACGCCGACGGCCCCAACGGGGACCCTGACGGCGACGGCCTCAACAACCTCCTCGAATACGTCAACCCGACCTGGACCACGATGTGCGGTTCCTCCCCGTGTTTCCGCAACGGACCCGACGGCATCGTCACCGAAACCACCTCCCCGTGCGACCCCGTCCAAGGCATTGGGCCCGGTGGATGCGCCACCTCCACCGCTGAAGTGGACGGCATCACCTCAACCGATCCACAGCGGGCGGACACCGACGGTGATGGCCTCAACGACTCCTACGAAGCCCTGACGCTGCTGACCGACCCGACCTCGTCGGACACGGACAGCGACGGCATCAGCGACGGTGTGGAAGTCAACGGTGCGTACGGCAACCCCGCCCAAGCCAGCGACCCACGAAACAACAACACCGACGGCGACGCCTTCGACGACGGTGAGGAAGACACCAACTTCAACGGCGTGTTGGACGCCGGTGAAACCGACCCCACGCGCCGTGAGGATTCAGGGGACGAGGACCAGGATGGCATCCAGAATTGGGAGGAGAACCTCACGTGCACCTTGTGGAACGTGGCAGATACGGACTTCGGTGGCATCAACGACGGGCAGGAGCGGAACATCAGCCACGGAACCGATCCCTGTGATTCGCTCGTGAACTTCGAGACCACCTTCGTTCAATCGCTTTCCGGAAGTCGCCTCGAGGTTGGTGACGGTTCCGGTTTCAATCCCGGTGGCGGCATTGGGTGGTACAACGTCTCAGGGACATGGGAATCCTTCGCCTATGCCACGGTGGTGAACAACGTCCTGCAGGGCGTTTCGAATACGCCGTCCGGTACAGCGACCGATGTGGCAAACCGCAACGGCTCGTTCTGTCACACCGACGCCGTGAACGCAGGCACCATTACAACCACGCAGAACTACTGCGATGACGATTACGAAGACACGGATGGTGACGGCCTGGCCGACTGGCAAGAGTTGTTGGGCACCTTCGGATGGTTTTCCAACCCGAGCATTGCTGACAGCGATGCTGACGGCGTGAACGACTTCGACGAAATTCAAGACAACACCGACCCCAACGAACCGTGCACGAACCTGCTCGACGATGACGGTGACGGATTGAACAACTACTTCGAGAACACCACGGGGTGCGATCTGATTTACATCGGCATCACCAACGGCTCACAGGACGTCTGGGTCACCACCTCGACGGCCTACGACACCGACCAGGGCGGCGTGGACGACCGCAGCGAGTACTTTGACGGCACCAACCCGGAAAACGACCCCTCCGATGACATTCAACCCGACGACTTCGACGGCGACGGCATTCCCGACGCTGTGGAAAACCAAACCGGAACCGACTGGACCAACCCCGACACGGACGGCGGCGGCATGCTTGACGGGCAGGAATGTCCTGACATCTTCTGGTTCGTGAACTGTGCCGGTGCGCCCTTTGACCCCTTTGACCCCACCGACGACATCATGTCGACGGGCATTGTGTTCTACGCCAACAACACCTCTGGAACGGTTGACCTCAACCTTGACCACCGCTGGCGAACCATCACCAACGATTTCTACACCGGTACCACCTATGCTCACCTTGAGAGCGTTCACCCCGGCACGACGCTGACGGTTCCCGTGAGCAACCTCACGCACTTGGCTCCCCTTTCCTTTGCCAATTCCACGGTGGAATGGAACGTTCAATTCACCCAACCGTTGACGTCAGGGCAGGTGCCTGCTCCATCATGGTACTCCAACGTCTCGTTTTACTTCGAACCCACGGCGAACCTTTCCCGCACCAACGACACCCACATCCTGAACCTCGTTGAGGGCTCGGTCGACCAAGTCGTCTTCCAGCAACCCGAGTACTACTTCGACTGGGCCACGTTGGCGTCCACCACCGTACCCGGTCAGGGTTTCCCCTACGAATTGCTGGTCGACCCTCGGTTCACCGACTCGTCCTCCGAATACTCCTACGTGAGGAACATCACCGCCGGCGTCATCACCGACTCCGGGGCCACCGATGCCTACAGTACGGCGCTGGCACTGGAGGATTTCATCATCAACGGCAACAGCACGACCGAGTTCAAGCGAAATTTCAACGGCACAGGCACCAGCAGTCCTGTTGACGTCACGCTTAACGTCTTGGAAGCGCTCAAAGAAGGGAGCTGCCGTGAATTTAACACGGCCTTCGTGACGATGGCTCGACTGGCAGGCTTGCCCGCTCGCCAAGTCACCGGCTACATCGGCGGCACGTGGACGGGTGATGGCTACGCCGTCTATTCCACCGATGCTGCGACCTGGTCTGAAGTCCGCCTTCAACAAAACAGCGCCAACGGCAACACCGATCTTGGTTGGATTCCTTTTGACCCCTGTCCACCTGCCGAGGAAGTTGAAATCGTCAATCAAACCATTTCCTCGATGACAGTGGCCCGCGATGGAACGGACACCATCACGGTCACCGGACAACTTCGCTACGTGGCCAACGGAACGCCGATCCAGGACATTCGTGTCCTCTCCTACCTGACGCCCGTGGCCGATGCCGAATTCGTCCCCGGTCCCGGCGCCACCCAAGAAATTCTCCTCGACGAAAACATCACCGACGCCAACGGAACCTTCACCCTCACGGGCTTCCCCAGTGCGCCTGCGGCTCCCGGCATGCACAACATCGTCGTCGAACACCGTCAGTCCGGCTATGTTTCCCACGACGGGGTGATCTTCGACGGTTTCGTCAACTTGACCGAAAACGCCACGCTCAACCATACCGCTCCGCTGGCCATTAACGCACCCATCGCTGGTGCAGGTGCCACCACCGTGCTGGAAGGGCGCTTGGTGCTCGCCAACCAACCCACTGACGAGATCTTCAACATGCCCAACCAAACGGTGTGGCTCTCCTACACGTCCTCGGTCGACGGAGCCCAGAATTTCTCAACGCAGACCGATGCCAGCGGCTCGTGGAGCATCACGCTCAACCTCAGCGAAGCGGAGACTCGAGGAAATCTATCGGCCATCATGGGCTTCTCCGGCTGGCAGGACACTTCAGTGCCCGGCGCGACCCCAGCCACCTTCCACCTCAACCCAACCACGACCAACATCGTCCTCAACGTCACCGATGCGCCCAATTTGACGGCGACCGTTGAGGGTCCGCTGACCAACAGCAGCATTTTCCTGCTCAACGACAATGTTTGGGTGAACGGCAGTGCCCTGTCCCTCGGCACGACGCCCACAGCACTGGCGGGTGATTTGCAACTGGCCATTCGTGCCAACGATTCGGGTGATGAATGGATGGAAGTGTTCAACCTCAGCGTCACCGGTACCTTCTCGATTCCGTTCCAACTTCCAGCCAACCTGATGGTGGCAGCGGGTGAAATCGAAACCCGTCTCCGTTTCTTCCCCTCCACCTTGCCCGCCACGGACGACGCTGACCTTTCCTCGGGAGCACCGTATTTCCTGCGTGGCTTGTTGACGTTCCAAGTGCAAGAATCGGCTCAGGTTCGCGGACAGGATGCTCTCGTCACCGTGCAGGTCAACGATCACCGTGGTGTTGCAGCCGGTGCCGACATCTTGGGGAATTACGATTTCAGCTTCAACGGTTCGTGGTTCAACACCACGGTCGACCCGACGCTGGACTTGCTCGAGATCACCCTGCCGCTGGATGCGAACCTGCGCTCGGGCGACTATCCCATCGACATCGGGTTCAACGGTTCCTCGTTTTACCAGCCCTCGACCGGAAACGGCTCCATTCGTGTGATGGCCGACATCGGTTGGAACCTCTCCATCGGTCAAGATTGGACCTACATGGGTAACTCAACCCGCCTCTTCGGCGACGTTTTTGACTCGGTCTACCTCACGCCCGTGCTCAACAACACGACCCTCATCACGGTCTCGTTGTTCACCGAACAAGGCCCCATCGATGTGGCACAGTCCACGCTGAACAACTCAACTGGCGCCTTCGATATCCCCATCGTGATGCCGACCAACCTCCGCTCGGATGCTTACGAATTTGTTGTTGACTTTGACTTCCTCACGCAGGCTCCACCCGGTGGCGCCTACTACGCCTTCGTTGATTCAGCGGTACCCCCTGCTCCGCCAACGCAAATCTCGCAGTTGGGTGGTATCATCACCGAAGTGGTGGTTGAGGCAGAACGCCCGGCTTACATCGTTGAAATGAACGACACGGTGTCCTTCAACGCCAAGATCACCGACGTGGCGGACAACTCCAACATCAGCGGCGCCTCGGTCGACTACATCTGGGACTACGGGAACACCAACCAGAGCCTTGGTGTTTCAACCACCGACAGTGAGGGCAACGCGACGTTCGCCTTCACGCCCTCCGGTATTGCACCAGGATTCTACGACATGGCCATTGTGGTCCAAGACGACCTTTCTGCAGCCCTGGCTGCCGGCAATGCCCGCCGCTACGGGAACGCCTCGGTGGTCAACGTCACCGTCCAAGTCGTGAGCGACATCAACCTCGTTTCTGTTCCAAGCACGGTCACCGCCGGTGTGCCCTTCAACGTGGTCGGGCAGGTCGAGGATGGAGAAAACGCCAGCCGGACCTTGATTTCCGCCGTGCGTCTCAACGTCTTCTGGTTGGAGAATCCAGAGGAGTTGTTGCTGAGCAACTTTGCCACCACCAACAACGGCAGTTTCAACATGACCGTGCCGACCGACACCGCCGGAAACGGCACCACTCGAGGGCCACACACGTTGGTCATCACGGTGGTCAACGAATCCTCGCCGTTCTACTTGACCGCTACCGCACAATCCCCTGTTCAAGTGATGGGCGTCTCTCGTTTGGAGAACCTCCAGCCGCTCAACGCCGTGGTCATCAACCGTGGAAATGACATCAACATGTCTGCGAAGTTGGTTGAAGCCTCTGACTTGTTCGCTCCGCTCTCAAACTATGAGGTGGCTTTGCAGTTCCACGAAACGTGGCTCGCTCCGGAAACCACGGACGGTGAAGGCTTTGCGAATTTCACCTTCAGTGTACCCTACGATCACCCACTTGGTCTGATCGTTGTCCAGATGGTGTTCAACGGTTCAAACGACCTCCTGTCCACGAGCGCCAACCTCACGAGCATCACGGTTCGGTCGTTGACCTTCTTGGTGGTGGATTCCATTTCCGCCAACCCCGTCGCGGGAACGTCGTTCAACATCAGTGGTCAAATCGTCTCCGACAACGGCTCTGGTTTGGAGATTCGCGATGGCAGCGTGCTTCCCAACGCCAACGTCTTGTTCTCCATCGACGGGCAACCCTCCGGCTTCACCGCTACGGGTGGTGCCATCGGTCTCGATGGATACTGGAACGCTACCATCCGATTGAGCGAAACTTTTGCCGCCGGAAGCCACCTGATGGAAGCCACCTACATCCCGAACGTCAACTATTACGTCGGTTCTGAGAACAATACTACGTTTGATTCACGAGGGTTCTCGGTGATGAACTTCATCGTGCCGACCCTCGACGGTATCGGCCAACCTTCCCTTAACGACCGCACGGAACGAGGTACGCAAGTGGACTTCACGGTTCTCCTGCGGGACAACCAGGGCTTGCCACTCGCCAACCAGAGCGTCGTCGTGTCGCTTACCTCGACCATGAGCGATGCATCCCCGGTGCAAATCACCGTCCTGACGGCAGCCAACGGCACTGCTTGGGGGAACCTTACCGTGCCTGCGACCTTCGATGTTGGCCCAACCGGTATCCACGCAGCTTACGGCGGCATCGCCGGCACGACGGGCATCATCGGCACCAACGCCACGTCCCAGTTCGTGGTCCTGGCACAAACCGAGGTCCAAATCGTCGAAGCTCCGACCGTTCTCGTCGCCGGTGACACGCTCGTGGTCAACGGTACGCTCCTCGACGACCTTGGTATGGTCCTCAAGCGCAATGGCGAAAATGCAACCGCCATCGTTCACTTGCTCATCGACGGTGTGCCCGTGGCCAGCGTTGAAACCGACAACATGACCGGTGCCTACACCCTCACCTACACGCTCCCTGAAGACACGGCCGCTGGCCCACACCTTATCGGTGTGGAGTTCCGTGGTGGACGAGAATGGGTGGATCCGGTCGGCTACGGCGACACCAACAACCCCGAGTACTACATGCCAAGTTCCGCTACGGCTGATTTCAACGTCAGCGTCCCAACCAAGATTCTCCTGTTGACGGCCACCGGCGATGCCGATCGTGAAACGACGATGACCATCCAAGGACGTCTACTCGATGTGGTGGACAACCCGTTGTCCAACATGACCATCGAGATTTGGCTGGGTGGTCAGTGGCTGACCAACACCACCACCGACGATGTGGGAGAGTTCAGTGCCGTTCATCCGGTGCCCGCCGATGCACCGCTTGGTCCGGTCGTCCTCGAGACCCGGTTCACAGGAACGGTAGCTTACCTCCCAAGCAACGCCACTGGCCTCTGGGAAATCTTCAGCCCGGTGCTGGTCACCGTTGACATCGGTTCACCCGTAGCGGTGAACGAAACGGCGACGATCACCGGCTCCGTGGTTGACAACCAACTGATGGGAATCGCCAACCACGAAGTTCAATTGGTCGTGGAAGGCATCGTCATCAACACCTTGTTCACCGACAACAACGGGGATTTCACCTTCCAGTGGGTTGTCCCTGACATCTTCGACTTTGGAAACCGAACGTTGGTCGCTGAGGTGGCGCCCCAAGGCTACTACCGTAGCGGTGAAGGCAACGTCTCGTTCTTCCTGTCGCACCGCTCGTGGGTGACCCTGCTCTTTGATGATGGTATTGACGCCACTCGCGGCGACACGTGGGAACTCAGCGGCCGTCTCTACGACTTTGATACGGTTGACCGAGACGGGCTGGTCGGCTTCGAGTTGCTGGTGCAACTTGACGGGAACACCCTGTTCACCACGACGACCGGCGCCGACGGCGCCTGGAGTGCAACGGTTCCCGCCACGATGGACCTCACCCGAGGTGAGCACACCATCGCCGTGGTGTTTGAAGGAACCCAGGCGCATTTGCCTGCCGAGGCAGAAAACAGCGTGCGGGTGTGGGCTGACCTCCTGATCCAGGTTGATCCTGCGACTCGTTCCCCGGTTGTGACCCGCTCCGACGGTGTGTTCGAACCCATCTTCTATTCCGGCTCCGTGCAAGAAGTCGGTGGTACAGGTGAGGTCTTCGAGAACCTTCGCTTGTCCATTGGCAACGGCTCAGATTGCGAAAACGGACGTGAAGGCGCACGCTGCTTCCCCGCCAGCACCGTTTCGTGGTCCAATGGCAACTTCTCGCTTGGAGCCACAGCGCCCTACTGGCTCGAGGTTGGTTCGCAGTACTTCTTCCTCGATGTTGCTCGCAACGATACGCTCTACCTCAATGCTGCCAGCATCAGCCAAACCGTCTTCGTCCAGGTTGATGCCGTCATCACGGTGGACTTGCTCGACATCGTTGAAGACGAGCAAGAGGAAGTCGGCGGGTCCCTGACCGTCATCGCAGAGGACACGCAAGCTGGACTTGCCGGCATCGATATCGTGGTCTACCTGTACGACGCCAATCAGTCGCAACTCGCCAACCGAGGAGCGCAGACCGACGAAAACGGTCGTGCCACCTTTGTTTTCGAAGCCGACCCTCCCTACGGCGATGCGGATGTTTGGGGCCAACTCACGATGGACATCATCGTGAACGATCCACGGTTGTCCGCCCAAAGTATTCAGGCCTTTGAGACGCTGCGCAGCGAAGGTTTTGCACCGCAGTATGAGTTTGCTGAGGAACAAGCCGAGACGCCTTGGTGGTCCTACCTGCTGGTGCTGGTCTTGGCGGCTCTGGTCGCCGGTGGTGTCGTGCTCTACCGACGCAAGAAGATCGCCGACGACCTGCTCAAGGACGCAGCAGAAGTCTTTGCTTACACCGCCGAACTTCTTGCGGCTGGCGATGCCATCCGTGAGGCCATCTTCACGTGCTACCAAGACTTGTGTGGTTTGTTGCAGCAGCGAGGCTTCCTGCGTCGGGATTTCGAGACCGTCCGTGAGTTTGAGTTCGCTATCCGCCAGGCCCTCCAAGGCGTTTCAGAGGATGCGTTAACGGCCTTGGATAACACGTTCGAAATGGCTCGCTACAGCCGTGAAGAGATGGGTGCTCAGCATCAGGACGTGGCCCTTCAGGCCCTCAACCGCATGTCGGGTGAAATCGCTCAGATGCAGGCCATCCCTCAGCGCTGAAACTCGTCCTTGGGGTAGAAACAGGGCGAATACGGCCCTCGCGACCAGCGGTATGGCTCACCATCGAAGGGTGAGTCGGCCTTGGCTGTAGTTGGCGGCCAGGGTTGCTGCGGCCTCGGTAGGGAGTGGCAGTTCACGGACCAGGTTTGGGCCCTCGCTATCATCGATGTCAAGACGAACCAAGGTGGCCTCCTCCGTCGCTTTCACGTGAAGTTGGATGGCGGTTTCGTTGGTCCCCAAGAGCGGGATGGTCAGGCCATCGGGGTTCATTCGCCCGTTGATGCTCTCAACCACCCATGCGAGGGCTCGTTCAGGGAGGTGCTCCGCCAAGCCGCTTTCTGGCAGCATGCCTGCAGTTACGAGCACTTCGGTGTGACGCTGACGAACCTCCATGAGATGGTCATTGGACGCCTCAAAATGG
>JBMZXF010000020.1:0-24006 GCA_049627345.1 Candidatus Poseidonia sp.
CGACCATTGCGTAGGGTCATTGGGGAAGGCGTCCTGGAGGTTGTACCATCCATCGCCGTCTTGGTCTGGACATCCGATCAAGCCGTTCTGCCACGACGTGCCTTCCTGAGTTGGACAGGCGTCCTGAAGGACGACATCGGGTCGGTACTCACCTGGCCACGACGGGTTTCGGTCGGTCCACGTGTCGTTGGCGTAGTTGTCGCCGTAGCCGTCGCCGTCAAAGTCGGACCATTGCGTTGCATCATCGGTGAAGGCATCGGCACCAGATTCGGTGTCCCACATGCTGTCGGGGTCGGAGTAGCCATCGCTGTCCGTGTCAAGACAGCCGAGGCGGTCAAGCGTCGAGGTGCCGGCAACCGTGGGGCACTCGTCAGGCGTGGTCCCTTCGCTGTTGTCCCCGTAGCCATCGCCGTCGGCGTCCGACCACTGGGTGGGGTCTTCGGTGAACGCATCGTCAACGTCGGCCCAGCCATCGCCGTCCATGTCGGGACAAGCATTCTTGCCGCCGAGGGTTGAGTTCCCAAACTCGTTGGGACAGTCGTCAAAGTTGTTCGACCAACCGTCGCCGTCGTGGTCCAAGCATCCTTCTTCACCGAGGGTGGAATTACCAATCACGGTCGGGCAGTCATCGCTCACGTCTTCAAATCCGTCGCCGTCGTCGTCGGTGTCTTCGTCGGCATCGCGGCAACCATCGCCGTCCACATCGGTGATCTCATCGGACACCCATGTCGGGCGTGGAGGCTGATAGCCGGAGCGGGGGCACAAGTCAACGCCGTTTTCGATGCCGTCGTTGTCCATGTCGGCGTCTTCAACGTCGTCTTTGCAACCGTCGCGGTCCCAATCGGTCGAGTTGGCTGGGTCATCGAAATTCTGGGTGGAGCCCCAGTTGGCAGCACCGCCACGGGGGCAGTCATCGGGAGAGTTGTCGGTGATGCCGTCGTTGTCGTCGTCTGAATCGCAGGCATCGCCTTGTGCATCACCGTCGGTGTTGCCCTGAAGCGGGTTGGACGTGTTGGGGCAGTTGTCGGACACGTCAGGGACGCCGTCGTTGTCGGTGTCGGCCTTCATGGACGGGTCAATCGCCCACACGAAGTTGTCCCATCCGCCGGCCGTGGTCACACTGGTGGTTCCCTTGGTGATGGTGTCGCTGCCCTGTGGTCCGGCGTAGGAACCGATGCCCGCTGCGATGTCGCTGGCGTTGTAGGCCACGTCCCAGCCGATCTCAAGCGCAGCGCTGGCCGTCACGTCGAGCCAGGACCACCCGCCCGTGCTGGTCAAACCACCGAGCATCATGTCGGCGTCGATGGTTGAAATCCATCCGCTGCTGGTTCCGGTGGTGGATTTGGTTCCCGCACTGAAGGTGCCGTCGAGGAAGAACGAGGTGAACACCAATTCTCCACGGGAACTGACGTCCATGCCTTGCAGGCTGTCGGCCGAGTTGGAACCGCCCGTTGCCGCCCATTGATTGGAAGGCGTGGTGCCTTCCTTGATGAAAAACAGGTCGGCACCGCCTTTGTTGGCCGTGATGGACCAGCCGTTCTTGGCCATCGTGCCCTCGTAGGAGCCACCAACATACAGGTCGCCGTTGCCGTCCGTGGCCAAGGCCGAGAGCGTGACAGCTTGGTTGGCAATGCCGTAGCCTGTGATGCCAAGGATGGCACCCGTGCCAGAGACCTTCACGACGAAGGAATCCTGAGTGCCAACGAGGTTGTAACTGCTGGTCCCGAACAGGACATTGTTTTGCGTCACACCGGAGACGTGAATGTTTCCTGCATTGTCCACGGCCACATCACTGACCTGCTGCGTGCCGATGCCACCGCCGCTCACCACCCACTTGAGGGCGCCGTTGGCGCCGTCGAGTTTGGCGATGAAAATTTCAGCGTCGGAGACGTTGATGGTCGTTCCACCGAAGTCGGTCTCGCCAGAGAAGTAGCCAGCCACGATGACGTCGCCAACTTGGTCAACGGTGATGGCTTGTGGGATGCTCGAATCCGTGGATGAATTTGGAAGGGTTTGGAACCCCTTGGCCCACATCCAATTGCCCGTAGCGTCCGCTTGGGCGATGAAGCCGTCAAATTGAACAGCGGTGTTCAAGGTGGTTTGTCCGAAGTCAATGGGGCCGTACATGTACCCGGCCACGATGGCGTTCCCAGCGTGAGAGGTCACGTCGGCCATGAACGAGACACCACCCTGTGTGTGGTCAGCGCCCGTGACGTAATTCCAGGCCCCCGTTGAGTCCATCGAGGCGACAAACACATCGTTGCCGTTGCTGTACGGTGAGGTGGGAATGTAGGTTTGCGTGCCGAACACCAACGATTGAGCCGAGGAATTGACGTCGCCAGCAACGACCCATCCGTTGTCAGTGGCTGCGATGGCCCCGGAGAACTCGTCATGACTCCCGGTGCCTCCACCAGCGAGGAAGACCTCCGGCGAGGTGCTCCGTCCGCTGGTGCTCATCACGGTTGCTTCAGTATCACTCAACAGCGTTGAGGGGTTGATGTGAACGGTGGCCGTGCCGACGATGCTCAACAGCAAAAGCGCGGTGAGCGCCATGGCGATGCCTGCAGGTGTTCTGCGCATGGTTTGGCGTGGCCCCCAAAGGCCATCAAGGTGTTGTCCAAAAGGACTGGAACGCTCACTCGAGGTTGCTCTCGAGCGCCATCAAATCGCTGTCGCCGGCGTCGATCACCGTGATGGTCGACACCGAGAAGGGCTTACCACAGGCGATGCCCAGTTCACGGTTCACCATGCGGGCTCGGTGCATGCTCACTTCGGGGTGGGCTGCTCGCAACGCCGTCGTGTAGTCATCGGGGCAGTTGGCGGCCACGATGATCAGTTTGGCGTTGCCGTTGGCACAGGCGTCCTTGGCTTGTCGTTGTCCAAACAACAGGTTTCCTGTTGCGATTGCGTTCTTCAATTGTCGGCTTAGGTCCATTTCGTTTCCTCCATTCTCCACATGTGTTTCTCATGGTTGGAATCTCACTCTTCCGGGATGTAGTACAGGGCCACGCTGCCGGTTCCCAAGGAGATGGGTTGACCGACGATGATGTTCTCTGCAACACCGGTGAGGTAGTCTTTCTCGCCGATGATACCGGCCTTGAGCAGGTGGTTGACGGTGACTTCGAACGCAGCACGAGCGAGGATGCTGTGCTTGGTACCCGAGACACCGTGGCGGCCGATGGCGCGAACTTCACCCTCGGAGGTCATCACGTCAGCGACCATCAACAGGTGGCGGACGTCAACTTCGAGGCGAGCACCATCGAGGGTCATCTGCAATTCGTTGACGATGGCCTGACGAGCAGCCTCAATACCGAGGTAATCGTAGATTTCGATGATGTTGTTCGTGTAGGTGCGGGAGCGGTCGATGTTTTCCAACTCGCTGACACGGGGCAGGTTGCTGCCAATGGTCGAGAGGTAGTACTCACCGGTCTTGTCGTCCAACTGAGGGTTGGCTCGCTCAATACCGGGAATGCCCTTGAGGCGCATGTCGCGAATCTTCTCCTCCAACTGCAAGAGCATGGTGTAGGACGGTGGGTTTTCGGCAAGGTCGGCGAGGTCTTCTTCGGAGTGGACGCCTGGAATCATCGTCAAGGTGGACGGGTTCTTGTCCTTGTCAGCCTGGACGTAGAGGCGGGTTGCGCGCTCAAGTTTGTCCTTGACCTCCATGGCCGTCATACGCTTTTGCTTAAGGTTGCCCTTGTTGAGGTTCAACACCAAGCGTCGCTGGGCGACGTCGGTCTCCAAGGTGGCGATGTTCACGGTGGTGGTTACTTCGATGGCAGCGGCCAATTTCTTGGCAGCGTTAGCATCGGTTTTCTCATCACCCTTCAAGCGGATGGTCATGGTTGGCGTTTGCGGCACCTTTCGGGCGTCCACGATCTCAATGATACGTGGCAGACCTTGAGTGACGTTGACGGTGGCAACACCTGCATAGTGGAACGTACGCATGGTCATCTGCGTTCCCGGTTCACCGATGGATTGCGCCGTGATGATGCCGGCCGCTTCGTACGGGTCGATGCTGGCTCGGTCAAGCGCAACGATGGCCTCGTCAATGACTTTCTTGGCCTGCGGCTTGGTCAACTTCTTCTTACCACGGCTGTGGCAAGCCATCGTCAAGTCAGCAAGAATTCGGTTGGTAAAGCGACCGGAGCCGGTGGCTTCAACCGCTTCTTCCAACTTCTGGTAGACCGGGTCGTTGGCAAGTTCGTTCTCCATGGCTTGCATCTTACGGTCGTAGTCGTAAGGTTCCATGTCAGCCACGGTCTTGGCACGAGTTCGGCGCTTGCTGGCGCGGCCAGAAAGGCGGACCTTGGTCACAGGACCGGAGGCCTCTCCATCTCCGTCGCGGCCTTTTTGCGTGGCTGCAACGATGGTGGCGTGGATGTTTCCAGCCGTTTCGGAGTCGGTCTCGCAAATCTTGGCGATCTCGGCTTGGGTCATCACCTTGACATCGTCCCACTTGCGGTCGTCGGCCAGGGCATGGGCGAAGTTTTCGTCAATGCCCAAATCCATGAGCTTCTTCTTGGTTGCACTCTTGACGACCATCAGTCTTCACCTCCGTCGTGTTCGGCGGATTCTTCCCAGGCGCCCATGTCCTCTTCCTCAGCACTGAACTCGTAGGAATCACGGTCGTCCTCGAGGCCACCTTCGGTACCGAGGGCAGCGTCGACGATGACGTCAATGTTGAACGGCGAACCGTGCACACCACGGGACGGGTCAATGCCGTCTTCACCGTAGCTGAACTGGATGATGCGGTTGGCAGTGTTGCGAACCGAGAGCATGTCGTCGTCGTAGACCTTCAAGTCGTCCATGGCGTTGATCAGACGTCGCTGCATGTAGCCGGACTTGGCCGTACGAACAGCGGTGTCGACCAGAGACTCACGGCCGGAAACGGAGAGCATAAAGAACTCCGTGGGTTCGAGGCCGCGCTTGAACGACGATGCGATGAAACCACGGTCGAGGGCCCCGCGGCCGCCACGCTTGAAGTGAGGCAAGACACGGTCATCGTAGCCACGTTCGAGACGCTTACCACGGACCTTGGCTTGACCGATGGAAGCGGCCATCATGGTCAGGTTGTCCATGGAACCACGTGCACCGGAGATGGCCATGTTGACGGCGGCGTTGGTCGAACCCGACTTGTTGAGTTCGTCCTTTGCGATGTCACCGGCCTCTTGCTTTCCTTTGTCGAGCATTTGCATGATGTTCTCCTCGAGGGTTTCACGAGGCGTACGGCCTGGTCGGGCTTCGTACTTCTTACCGTCCTTGCCGAACTTCTCGAGTTCTTGGGTGACACCCTCTTGAGCCAAAGCATTGGCGGCGTTGATGGCATCAACGGCTTCCTCGGAGAGGTCCTCGTCGTCGATACCGGTGGTGAAACCGAGCGACGTACAGGCGGCGATGGAGAGGCGAGTGAACTCGTCAAGGAAACGGGCGCCTTGCTCAGGACCGTTGGTCTGGACGATGGCGTCGAGGAGACGACCGTCTTCAGCACCGATGGCTCGCTTGTCGAGGGTTCCGTCGACCTGACCGTCTTTGACGTTGACCATGTCGTTGGAACGGCTTCGGAATCGCAGGTGGATGTTGTCGGGGATGATCAGCGAGATGATGTCTTGACCTCGGTAGGCAGGTTCACCGTTGGCGTCCTTCACAAGTTCGGGCAGGGCTCCAGTGTAGCCGATGTTCCCCAGCATCTCCAAGCCGTGAGCTTGGCGAATCATGGTGCCGGGTCGGGACAGCAGGTAGGCGCCGGAGATGTGGTCGTGGATACCACCGATGACCGCACCGCCGTAGCGAGGGGTCAGGATGTGTTCCTGGACACGCATCAGAATCTTAGCTTCTGCACGGGCTTCTTCTGACTGGATGACATGGAGGTTCATTTCGTCGCCGTCAAAGTCAGCGTTGTAAGGGGTACACACTGCCAGGTTGAACCGGAAGGTGTGGCCCTTCATGACACGAACTTCGTGCACCATCATCGACATGCGGTGAAGCGATGGTTGTCGGTTGAAGATGACGACATCGCCGTCGATAAGGTGGCGCTCGACCTGCAGGCCGGGCTTCGGGTTGCCGTAGCGGTCCAAGGTGGACAGGCGGTCCTCGACACCGGTGCGCTCTTCGCCCCACTCGTCAAAGGGACTGCCACAGTGAGGGCAGGCCACTTCGAGGTGCTCGGGGAAGGGCTCGGGGTTGGGGTTGTCGGCCTGAGCCAACTCGTGCATCCAGCGGTAGTGGAGGATGGCGCGTGGGTCGTCATCAGCGAGTTTCTTGCCGTTCTCGTCAAGGCCTTGCAGGTTGTTGAGGGTGGCGGTATCGTTGACGACGTAGCTGACCTCTTCCTCGCCCATGCCGGTCAGGGCAATTTGCTTCTGAATGACCAAACCTGGCAGGAAATTGGGCGCTGGCATGACCGAGTGGAGGTCGGGACGCGTGGTGGTCTCCTCGTTGCACTCGGGGTTGTGGCAGCGGAATCCTGCGTTGATGAGGCGGCTTCGTGCGTTGATCTTGACGCGGCGGCCGTCGCCACGGACGATGTAGTTCACACCGGGGTGAACGTCAGGCCCGCGCAGAATCATCTGGCGCATTTGCTCTCGGTTTCGGGTGGTCACACGGATGGGGACGGTGAGTTCCTTGGCGATCTTGGTCGGGACACCGACCTCGTTGACGCTGAGGTAGGGGTCGGGCGAAATCACCGAGCGAGCACAGAAGTTGACACGCTTACCGGAAAGGTTGCTTCGGAAGCGACCTTCCTTCCCCTTGAGGCGCTGCGTGAGCGTCTTGAGGGTTCGACCGGAGCGATGACGTGCCGGTGGGATGCCAGAGGTTTGGTTGTCAAAGTAGGTGGTGATGTGGTACTGCAGCAACTCCCACAGGTCCTCAACGATGAGTTGGGGTGCACCCGAGTCACGGTTCTCTCGCAGGCGCTGGTTGATACGCAGCACGTCAACGAGCTTGTGGGTCAGGTCGTCTTCCGACCGGTCGCCGCTGTCAAGGGTGATGGACGGGCGAACGGTGATGGGTGGGACTGGGAGCACCTTGAGAACGACCCACTCTGGACGGTTCTGCTTGTCCATGCCGATGAAGATGAGGTGCTCGGGCGGGATGCTGCTGAGCCATTCTCGGACATCGCGTGGGTTGAGTTTGCGCTCGGTGTTGTCGTGCTTTTCCTTGAAGGTCGTCGGCTTGTCGAGGATGATCTTGCCTTGGGACGAACCGCAGTGCATGCAGACCTTACGCTTGGTGCCGGAGGTGACCTTCTCGACTTCCTTGATGATCTTCGAAAATTCGGTCGAACCAACGCCGTGCTTGGTGATGACGTCGCGGATGCGGTTTCGGTAGTAATCCTGCTCGCTTTGCTCAGGGTTGGAGCCTGGCGAGGTGCCGGGCTCACTGTGGAGCAAAATGTTGCTGCAGTCATTGCAGGTGGCCTTCAACGCTGTCTTGATCAGGTTCACGAACCCGATGTGGATGACAGGAAGTTCCAGCTGGATGTGGCCAAAGTGGCCTGGCGAATCCTGGTACTGGCAGTTGTCGGTGGGACAGAGCAGACCGGGTTCGATCACACCCATGTGCGGGTCCATCAGACCTTGCTTGTAGGCGTGACCGTCGTCCTTGTAGGTGTCAGCGGTCTTGACTTCAACAGCCGACATCTTTCTGATTTCGCTCGGGTCCATCAAACCAAATCGAATCTGGGCGATTCGCTTGGGGATCATTGTGCTCTTTCGACTCATCTTCGGTCCTCCAGTTCAAGACGCATGGCCACACCTAAACTCTTCATTTCGTCCAGGAGCAGCTTGAATGCATACGATGTCTGCACCTTGTAGACTTCAGCGCCATCGCCATGGATGGGGCTGACGTAGGTGCCACGCTTGGGGTCGTACCAAGCGATGTGACCGGATTGGGCGCAGACGTACATGTCGATGCCGTCCGACTCATCGAGCAGACGGTCCTTGATGACCATCGAAGCGCCGTGGGCGATGAGACAATCACGTTCCATCTCACCAAATCGCAGACCACCTTGTCGAGCACGACCTTCGGTCGGCTGACGGGTCAAGATTTGAACACGACCACGGGAACGGGCGTGAATCTTCGAGCTGACCAAGTGGTGAAGTCGCTGGTAGAAGATGCACCCAACGAAGATCTCGGCGGGGTAAGACTCGCCGGTTTCGCCGTTGATCATGGTTTCACGACCGGTGTGGGCCAAGCCGTTGCGGACGAGACCGTCTCGCAGGCTGGACTCTTTCTCACCACGGAAGGCGGTGCCGTCGATGCGGCGACCTTCCATGGCACCGACCTTGCCGCCGATCATTTCCAGAACGTGGGCGACGGTCATTCGGGATGGAATGGCGTGCGGGTTGATGATGAGGTCGGGCACGACACCGTCTTCGGTGAACGGCATGTCCTCGGGCTCAACAAGGCGGCCGATGACACCCTTTTGTCCGTGGCGAGAAGCGAACTTGTCGCCGACTTCGGGTACCTTGTGGCTTCGGACCATCACACGAACGAGACGGCCGGAGTCGAGGGATTCGGTCACGTAGACGTTGTCGACCCATCCCTTTTCGCCGTGGCGGACGAGCATGGACGACTCACGTCGCTCCTGAGCCATCAAGAAGGAACCGCCTGAGGACTCCTCGAGGAAGCGTGGTGGGCTGGTCTTGCCGACGAGGACGTTGCCACCCTCGAGCGAGGTTTCTGGCACGGGGAGGCCGTCAGCTTCGAGGTGAAGGTAGGCATCGGGTGCCTTGAGTCCCTTGATCTCCTGCTTGGAGGTGCCGGGCTTCTCGATTTCTTCGACCTGTCCGCCAGGGAAGCGGCGTCGCTCGGCGTTGTAGGTGCGGTTGAAGGTCGAGCGACCGAGGGCTCGGTCAATGGAGCCCTTGTTCATGATGACGGCGTCCTGCATGTTGTAGCCGTGAAGCGACATGATGGCCACGATGAAGTTCTGGCCACCGGGTCGGTCGTCGAAATGGGTGGTTTCCATCGCTCGGGTGCGAGTGATGGAGCGCTGCGGGTAGTGCAGGATGTGCGCACGGGTGTCCGGACGCATTCGGTAGTTGGCACTGGGCAGACCCAACGATTGCTTGACCATCGCCGTACCACCCGTAACACGGGGCGTCGAGTTGTGCTCGGGGTAGGGGATGAGCGAAGCACAAACACCGAGGACGAGTTGTGGGTCAATCTCACAGTGCGTGTGCTCAGCAGTGTAGAGCAACGGGACGTCGAATTCCGTGGTTGCGATTTCACCGTTGGGCATGGAGACGTTGGCCTTGAGGTGGGCCACTTCAGCACGTGGCTCACCGAGGTTCATCCACTCCACGTCTTCGTACTTGACGACACGGCCAGCCAAGCCAGCGCTGTCGCCTTCGGGGATGGTCTCGGGCAGCACGAACGGACGAGGAGCGATGTAGAGGTCCTCTTCTTCTTCAGCGTCGACCCATTCCACGACACCTTCGATGATGAGGGAACGGAAGTTGATTTCACCGCTGGCCAACTTGGTCAAGTGGTCTTGCGTCAAGCGAGGGGCGCCATCGTAAAGGATGAGCAGAGGTCGCAGAATTCGGCCCTTGTCCGTGTTGATGAAGATGTCCTTGTTTTCCACATCGTGGCGAATGGAAACCTCTGAGGGAATCACGCCGCGACGGCGGGAGGACTTGAAGTGGTCCACGAGTTTCTTCCCGCGCTTGTGGATGCCGTAGATGTCACCGTTGACGTGGACACGATCACCGTCGGTCCAGTCGTCTGGCTGGTAAACATCGAGCTCATCAAGGCGCTCTCGGATCTCGATTTCGTTGATGTCTTCCGAGATGTCGATCATCTGGGCAGCGTTCTTCACCAGGCCACAGTTTTGGCCTTCAGGGGTCTCGTTGGGGCACAGTCGGCCCCACTGGGTGGGGTGAAGGTCTCGAGCCTCAAAGTGAGGTTGGCTTCGCACCAGGGGCGAAGTGACACGGCGCATGTGAGAAAGCGCAGCGAGGTACGTTGTTCGGTCGAGCAGTTGGCTCACACCAGAGCGGCCGCCGACCCAGTTGCCGGTGGCGAGTGCGTGCATGATTTTGCTCGTCAACACGTCAGGGCGAAGGCAGGATGTGATCTTCAGTTCTCGCTTGCGGTTGTGGTGTCGCTCGAGTTGGTACTTCAAGTCTCGAGCGAGCTGTCCAGCCGACACACGGAACAGGTCTTCGATGAGGTCGCCAGCGAGGCGAACACGCTTGTTGGCGTAGTGGTCCTTGTCGTTAGGGTCTCGGCCTTCGATGGCCATTTCCAACACTTGGCGAACGATGCGACCCATGTAGATGGCTTTCTTCTCTCGGTCTTCGGCTTGGTCGCCCAAGTGAGGGAGGAGTTCACGGTCGAGCAACTGGCTGACGCGTGCCTCACGGTATTCCTTTTGTTGACCGGCGGCGAATTTCTTCTCGAGCCACTGGTGGCTTTCTTCCATGGTTTCAACGCTGTATTCTTCGTTGTCCTTGACTTCGTTGATGTTGGCAACGATGTACTTGAACGAGTCCGTGTTTCCGGCGATGGCTTGGAAGATGTGCTGGTCGTTTTCCACACCGAGGGCTCGCATGAGAAGCACCACGGGAATGGCGGTCGTACCGGCGGTGGAAATCTTCACCATGAGCATGCCGTCTCGGCGCTTTTCGACGGTGAGTGGCTTTCGCATACCGTCCTTCTGAGAGAAGATCTTGGCGACCTCGGTCTGCTTGGCGTAGCGCTTGTTGATTTCAACCGTGACTCGGTTGGGTGCGAGGTCTTCCATCGAAATGAGCACACGCTCGGTCCCGTTGATGATGAAGTAGCCACCGGGGTCGAGAGGGTCTTCGCCCTTCTTTCGCAGCAGGTCGTGCCAGGTTGCCTTGTCCTCTGCAGAGGTGGTTGGCGTGAGCACGCGGTCGCCGGCGATGTGCTTGGGGTGCAAGTTGCATCGCTCGGAACGGACCATGATGGGCATGTTGCCGACGGCCACGCCCGACTCGGTTGGCGAGGGCACGCCGTTGCGCTTGATGGTGAAGTCGATGGTGACAGGGGACATGTAGGTCAGCTTGCGCAGGCGACACTCCATCGGGGTGGATGGGTTGAGTGCGCCGTTGGCTTCCTTGACGGTGGGCTGTCCGAGTTTGACGTTCTTGAGGCGAATGACAATGTCTTGGTCGTGCACGTCGAGTTTGATGTAGCCTCCTTCGTCGTCGTTGAAGTCTTCATCGGTCCCAACACGGATGTTGCGGATGATGCGCTCCATTCGGGAAAGGGTGCTTTCGGAAGCGGGGATGCAGTCGTTGTACGAGGCCAGCTGGTGGTTGACAAGGCTGCGTTCTTTGAAAAATGCTTGAATGATTTCCTGCATGATGTTCTCCTCCTTCAGTTCCCCTCCACGATGAGGCGGTACGCCACGGTCTGTCCGGCCGACGGGGATTGGCGGACGACCTTCAGCACACGATCAGCAATCCAACCGGCCGCCAGAGGGGTGTGGTCTGGGTTGGCCATGTGGGCTGCCGAATCTTCGGCTTCAGCGAGTTCTTTGATCACCTGGACAACAGGGTCGGTGATGAGGATTTTTGGAAGCAATTCCTTGGCAAGGCGGTCCTCACCGGTTTCGGGGTCGGGCAAGACCATCTTCCATGGAGCCAGGGCTTCCATCTCAACGGCGAGTTGGTCTGCCTCGGAGATGTTCGCATCGCCAACGAGTTCCTGGTGGGGGACCAGTTCGTGGTTGAGGGCGTTGAAACGAGAGGTGATTTCAGGGCGGTCCATGTCGTCGACGGCCTTGGCCCGGATGGTGATTTTGGTGCTCTTCTTGGCAGCACGGCGTCGGGAGCCTTGCTCGGCAATGATTTGCATGGTGTTGATGAATTCTTCAGCGTCCTTGGAGATGCCGAGGGTGGACGCCACGTCATCGTGGGTCATGTTCTTGATGTCGGTCATGTTTCGGTCGGTGGCCAGTTTGTGAGCGTATTCTTCTGAGACGCCCAGTTCCATCAACCGCTTTTTCGTTGCACTCTTTACGACCATTTTTACACCCCGGATCGCCCTCCCACACAAGACCGGTAGCGCAATCAGGCGGGCCCGACGGGGTTCGAACCCGCGACCATCGGATTAAAAGTCCGACGCTCTACCTGACTGAGCTACAGGCCCAATGTAGCAACTTGGGCTTTCCGTCCGACCTACATGGCATTCTTATACGTTTCGGGTTGGCCGTGACCGACGCGGCCACCAAGAAGGCTGGGTGGACCATCGAGGCTCCCCTTGATAAATCTGCCTTTCCTGCAAAAATTCGCCGTTTTTTCCACGCCATGCCACGAATAGCCTCATCAAAGATGGGCTTTTCGTTAGGGTCATGGGGGGCAACGAACCGTTCGATTCCACCCATGCCGAGCGAGAACTTGAGCGCATGAATGCTCGGCCCGTGCGGGTCGGATGGGCAGCACCGTCTGGTGAGCAACTGGCCCTCGTACTGCCGCCTACCGTCTATCCTCCCCGGGAAGACACCGATCTCCTCCTCTCCGCCCTGAATCGGCAGTTGGTGAACTCCCGGGCATCCTGGTTGGAGATTGGTTGTGGCTCGGGCGTCCTTTCGTGGTGGGCTGCAAAGCAAGGCTGTGCGGTGACTGCTTGCGATGTCAATCCGTTGGCAGTGGCGTGCACACGTGCGTTGTTGTCAGAGCACGGGCTCATCGGGAAGGTGTTTGAAGGCGGTCCAGGGCCCTCTGTGGACGGTGATTTGAGCCAGTGGGGCGGCGACCGTTTGTACGATGTCGTGGTGTGGAACATGCCCTATCTTTCCTCTGAGGTCCTCGGTGAGGGTGCCCTCGGCCCCATGGAAGAGGCCGCCCTCACGGACACGGACGACAGCGGACTTCTCTCTCGGTTTCTCAGCCTGCTCAAGGGTGGTCGCCTTCTCACCAAAACCGGTGTGGCCTTCCTCACGGTCTCTTCGAGCGGGATTGGACATGAGGCAGAGGCCATCGCCTGGAGCCATGGGTTGGCCGGTCGAACCGTGGCGACCACAACCTTCGATGACGGGGAACGTCTTGATGTTCTTGCTGTCTGGCGACCCTACGCAGATTCACCCGTTCACCATGTCCAGGTGACCGCCAGCACCAACGACGATTTGATGAGCATGCCCGCATCTCCTGGGACGTCGGTGGTGGCTGAGCAACAAACACAGGGGAGGGGCCGTCATGGGCGTGGTTGGGAGACGCAACCCGATGCCTTGTTGGCTTCTTGGCTGGTGGCCAATGACGGAGATGTTCATCACCGGCCCATGGATCAACTACGGGTGGGCGAGGGTGTTGTACGCTTGCTGCAAACCCTCGCTGGCGGAGCGCGTGAGGGTGTTCTCCTCAAATGGCCCAACGACATTTGGATTCGAAGCAAACACGGTCGGTTTGCCAAAGCAGGCGGCGTGTTGTTTGAAGCCGTCAGCCAGGGGAAGAACACGAAACTCGTCCTGGGCCTTGGTTTGAACACGAAGGTCAACCACGAGCATACCTGGTCAGGCACGCTTGACCTGAACATCTCGCTTTCGACGAGGGAGATCCACACGGCCGTTCATGCGCTTGTTTCTTCGTTGTTCGAGGTGGTAACTGGCCTCGGTCCAATGGTCGATGGGCACACCCGTATTGAAGCAGCGGTCTTGAACGGTTCAAAGGCATTCAAAGAACTCTTCTATAGAGGTGAACGCGTGTCTGTATCGGGCGTGGATCCATCGGGTAAACTTGTGCTCTCAGGGCGCACCGAAGGCATTGATGACCCTGAGGATTTGACGTGGTCAATCCGGTAGCACGGCATCGAGGACGTCGTCATGCGACGGTCGTTCTTCGGGAGTTGATGCGGTCGCCGAGCGCTGGTACAAGCCCAAGGCCAGGAACAAGGCGCCGACAGGGAACGGCAAAAGGTCAATCATCAGTTTTCGTTCGATTTCAACGGAGATGCTGGCGCCGGTGTTTTTGGTGTCGATCTCGTAACTGTAGTAACCTCCTTCCGATGCTTCGAAGGACGCCTTCAGCGAACTGCCTGCTGCTTGAACCGACGAATCAGCGCTGAGCACCGTCCCCTCCTCGTCCATGAAGACGATACGAACGGTGGTCTCGTTGTCCACGGTGATCTCGATGTTGAACCCATCTCCTTTCATCAAGGATGAGCCGTTGGCAAAGGGAGGGTCGCTGGCGCTGAGACTCACAGGTGAGACCCAAGCGTGCATGAACAAGCCGCCGAGGAGCAGGGTAAGGCCGGTGAGGATGAACGCATCGCTCATCTTCATCTTGGGCGCCGTCCCGCCTCCTCCCATGGTCACGCCCTGGTGCGATGGCACTTGAGGCCTGCGGCGGGATGTGATGGTCGCAGGTTGGCGATGGATGTCGGGGTCAACGCTTACGTGGTGGTTTTGGAAGGCCAAGGCGTTGCCGAACCAACCGTATTTTTCCACTCGTGGTCAGGCTGCGGATGCCGTGCTGTTCGAGCGCGTCCTCCGCTTGAAGCAAGGGTCGGAGCATCGCAGCATCCTTGAGGTGGATGCGCAGGATGGCAATGCCACCTTCCTCGGTGGTGAAGTCGACCGGTGGATCGAGTTCAGGCCGGTGCTTGGCACTGACAAAGTCCATCAATCGGACGTTGGGCGTGGGTTCGAGCGTTGAGGTCAATGCGTCCAGTCGTTCCTCAACGTCGCTGCGTGCCGTGCAGGCAGGCTCCACGAGCACGCCGAGCCAGCGCCTTTTCTCACGCAGGGCCTTGGTCAGCCGCTTGGCCATGAACTCCGCCAGTGCTTCCTTCTTCATCATGTTTGATGTTGGCAGGGAGGAATAGCCTCAAAACAGGTCGCTGTCAGGATTCGTCATGGGTGAGGAGGCATCGGAGGGTTCGCTTGAACCGGTATCCACGCCACTCGACGACCTGCGACAAGAGGAATCCTCGCTGTTCGGTCTCCTACGCGTGCTGTTGAGCGGGAAGACGCTGCCTCACCTCGTCCTCATCGCCGTGCTCTCCGCCACCTTCCAACTGCTCGCCACGGCCGGAAACGATGTCGCCAGCGCCCTGGGGTTTTTGTCGCTCTCAGGAGGCTACCTGCTCACCGGTTTGATGGCGGGTGTCGGGCCTGTTCAGCGATGGATTCAGCTACCGGAAGAAACGGAGGAGCCAACATCCGGCCGTTTGAAGGGACTCATCCTTTCCTTCAGAATCTGCGTGTTTCCCTTGGTGATGGCTGCCGTCGTGTTTGCCGTCCTGCAAGCCTTGGTTGGTCCTCAAGGGGCATTGGGTGACCTCACGGATGCCTTGCCGCTGGTTCTCTCCTCATGTTTTGTCATTTGGGCCATCGTCCAAGGTCGAGGTTTTGGTCGTTGGCTTGCTTCGGTGGCAGCCTCTCGCCTTCCGGAGGGAAAGCCTCGGGAGGAAGGACTTTCGCTGGGCTCTACCGTTTCGTCGCTGTCCATCATCGTCATCTTGGCGTCGGTGCTTCTCATCGGTTTTGAATGGCTGGCTGACACAAGCACGTCCCCTGCCGAGGGCTTACTCGCCAATGCCGTGTTTTTCCTTGTCATTCTCGTGGTGTTCGCGATGGCTTGGCGACGGTCGAGAGGTGCTCGTCGCCAAGCGTCCACAAGGGTCGATTTTCATCGTTTTTCGAGCCGCTGGATGCTGCTTACCCAACTCATGATCACGTGGCACCTCCTCACCGTTTGGCGCCACTGGGCCATCGCTCCAGGGGGTGCAATGTTGTTCGTTGAGGAATTCTTGCTCATGATCTTCACCGTGGTGATGGCGATTTGGGGACTGACCTCCAAATCCTACCGCTCGTCCCTTCGCTTGGTCACCTCTCAAAACGCCCTTCCCATGGGTTTGGCCTTTGGCTATGCCTATGCCGGAAGCGTGGCCATGTTGACCACCGTCCTTGACGATGTCAGAAACGTCATGATGGCAGGCCACCTTCTCGTCGTCTTGACCTTCCTTTGGATGCAACCTCGCGTCCTTCAATCCACCATGGGGGGCATGGAATCCACCGAGCGAATCAAGCAGGTGGTCGACGAAGCAGTTCCAGCAACCGAGGCATCAACGGCGTCGGATTCGAACGCCGGTTCAACGGCGATGGGGGGTGCCATCGATCCCTCAGATGCCGAGGTTCTGCCAACCCCGGCGGGGATGTCCGAACGGGCCGATGCCGGTTCACCGCCGGTGCAGGAGATGGCAGATGCATCCTCATCGTTGAATGAACAAGCTGCCATCGGCGAAGACGTTTCATGGACGGAGCCCGAAGTGCTCGCTGGCGATGTGGCGTGGGATGACGACGAGATCGAGCTGCTCGACTAACTCGGGCGAATGCCAGCGAGCAACGTAACCACACGGATCGTGTCCACCAAATCCTCGCTGACCCTCGCTCCCAAGATGACCTGCGCATCGGCGTCCAGGGCGCTGGTGAACAAATCCGCCACCGCATCGACTTGTCCGATGGTCATGCCCAGGCCGCCTTCGACTTGAATCAAGCATCCTTTGGCACCACCGACGTCCATGGCAGCCAGTGGCGCTTTGAGGGCAGCCTCCAAGATGCCACGTGGGTCATCGGGCCGACCAACGCCCACCAGCATGGTTGCTTCGCCCGTTTGGTCAACGATGGCTCGCAAGTCCATGAGGTCGAGGTTGATGAGCCCCATTCGCATCAGCGTTCTGACCAGTCCGTCGACGAGGTCTTCAATCCACTCGGCGCCCATTTGCCATTGCTGGCC
Source organism: Candidatus Poseidonia sp. (assembly GCA_049627345.1). Taxonomy (GTDB): domain Archaea; phylum Thermoplasmatota; class Poseidoniia; order Poseidoniales; family Poseidoniaceae; genus Poseidonia. The sequence goes on from JBMZXF010000020.1 coordinate 16,710, forward strand.
GCGTTCTCGGGCTTGCCGGGCCAAGCGGTCAAGGGAGAGGCGTACCGTGACGTGGGCGGTTTTTTCGAGCCGGTCCAACCCCTCCATGGCGATCTCCATTCGGGTTGATTGGTGCTCAAACGGCAGAGCGGCGACGGCCAAGACGATGGCCCCGGACTGCCGTGCTTGCCGTGCAAATTCGTGCGCTGCACCGGTGCCTACGCCTCCGCCAAGGCCGGTGAGGAGAATCACAAGTTCAGTGGTGTTCAACAGCTGATGGGTGAGGGTGCTGAGGCCTCGCATGCGTTGTTCTGCCAGGGGGGGCAACGCAGCACATCCGACGCTGTCAAGGGCGTGTCCAAGGCGCAACACGTGAATGTCCTCGCCGGTCGTGAAGCTCGAATCGTCGGCGTCGATGAGGACCAGGTGAGCGCTTCCGCGACATTTCACGTGCGCCTGTTTCGCCCACGAGCAACCGATGCCTCCGACTCCAGCCACGAGGATGTTGGAGGAGTCCATGACGACAACTGAATGTTGCATCTCAATGAACTTTGGTGTGCGTCAGTCCTCGACATAGCGGAGGTACCTTCGGCGAGCGTCTCGGGCCCAAGCGTTGTCCGGTTCAATGCACAACACCCGGTCGTAGTATTCGACGGCCGTTTTGAATTCTGAGAGGTGTCGGCCGTACAGGTGGCCGAGGTTCGACAGCACCGGGATGCACTCCGGGTCCTCTTCCAGCATGGTGAGCAGCATGGTTTCTGCTTTGCCGAGTGCGCCCTTGAGCATCAAGTCCTCGGCTTCGTCCAAACGTTCCAGTTGGTCGCCGGTGAGGTTGTAGGTGTTCTCAAAAGCGTAATTTCCCATGATGCTCAACATGGGGAGTCGGCAGAAATTCAAGAATCCTTCTCTCATTTGTTTGGACGGGGATTCGGGTGATAATTCAAGGGGTCAAAATCTCTCAAAAAACGCAACACTGCGCCGCACCCGAAGTGGTGTTTTGCTGGCAATGTTTAAGGAGTCCTTACAGGTCGGATTAGATGTAAGGGTGAGGCCATGCACAAATCTTCTCTCACATCCCGCACCGCGTTGCTGACGCTGGTGGGGATTTTGCTGCTTCTCCCCACGCTCGCCTCGTCTTACCACGGCGGCATCGGCGGCCCTCAATCCCACCAGGGCTCCACCGGCCAAGTCGACATCGACGACGTGGCCAAGTCCGGCTGCCTGTGCCACAACGAAGTGGCCGATAACGCCGTGCAAGTGATTCTCGTCGACGTTCCCTTTGCCTACGTCGCCGGCGAAACCTACCCGCTTCACCTGCAGCTGATCGGTGGCCCACCCGCCACGGGCACCTACACGGCCGGTTTCTCAATGCGAGTTTCGCTCGGCACGCTGGCCAGTGATGTGGCCCAAAACTGGGAGATCGACGGGGCGGTTGACGAACAAACGCTGACCCACACCGAGGCCTCTTCCGCCACCGAAGACCGAGCATGGGTGTTTGAGTGGACGGCTCCCGAAACCGGCTCAGGCGCCGTGAACTTCTGGATTGTCGGCAACTCCGTCAACGGCGACCAAATTCCCGGGGTTGAAGACCGCTGGAACCAACTCAACTTCGCCCTGAACGAAGGCGATGAAGCCTCGGCCGCCATGGGCACTCGCACCCTGTTCGCTGGCGATGGCAACGTTGCTCCGCCCGAGCCTGCCCACCACGGCATCGACCTCCACCACATGGGGGCCAAACTCCGTGCCCACTGGTTGGGTCTTCTCGGCTTTGGTGCCGTGATCGGTGTTGTCATCTTTGCAGGTCTTCTGCTTCGCTACGGCTTCTCAACGTCCTACAAAGGACGCAGCAATCAACTCCGATTGCGCTACAAACTCATGCGACGAGGTGATCAGTGATGGACGACACAATTACGACCCTGCTTCGAGGCGTGGCCGACGGCAGCATTGCCGTTGACGACGCTCGCACGGCGCTTGAGGGCGCCGAATTGACCGAGGACGAAATGGCGAGTGCCATCGACCACGGTGTGTTCAACATCGCTGAGCCCGGCACCATCGTCAGCGCCTCCCTGGCACCTTCGGGGGCCTCGTACCTGACGATGTTCTTCTTGGCCTGGGGCCTGTTTTGGATCTGCTACTGGAGCTTCTCCATGATTTACGGTTTGGCCAAGGGCTGGGACCAACAACAACTCTCCTTCCACCTCGCCATGACGATGACCACCGTGATCATGATCGGCATCATCTACCTGAAGTACATCCTGCCTGACACCATCATCGTCAAGCACGCTCAGAACAAATTCATTCCAGAACACGCCAAGGACTGGCGGGAGTACAAGTGGTGATGCATCATGGCACGTGAATACGACCTCAAACCTGCACCTTCTGACGTGGCTGACGCTGCCGGCGTCGGTGCGACCTCCATCAACCGTCGACAGTTCCTTCGCTACGGGTTCAACACCGCCGCTGGTGTGTTGACCGCCTCCCTCGGTATGCTCGGCTTTGCCGCCATTCTCCTCCCACCCGGCGGTGGCGGCGGTGGCGACCTCGCCGTCCAGTTTTGGGCCAAGGGCCGTGAAGATGAAGCATGGTACGGTGCCAAGCACCTTCAGCCCATGACCAAGGCTGACTTTGAGGCCGAAGCCGCTGCGTCCTCCACCGGTACGGCCGGTGCAGCCGGTGTGTGGAACGGTGTTCCCGTCGTGGTGAACTACGTGACCCACTCCAAGTACGCTGGGACGCCTGAGTCCAACGGCAAAGCCCGCTTCCAATTCATGGAAGGCTACGACGAGACCGGCAAGTACGTCGGCCACTTCGAGGATTTGGCTGAACTTGACCCACGCTTGATGCCATCCGACGATCTCGTGATGGTGTTCGGCCGATGCACTCACTTGTGCTGCATCCCCGGCTGGCAACTCGTGTCCAACTCCTTCACCGAAGATTCCTGGACGCCCGGTGGTGGCGACGACGGTGGCACCAAGATGTTCTGCATTTGCCACTCCTCTCGCTTTGACCCCACGGCATTGGAGATGAACACCAACCGAAACCGGTCCAACGGTGCCACCTTCAACTACGCAGGTATTCGCCGAGCCGGCGGTCCTGCTCCGGTGGGTCTCCCCATCATCCCCATTCAACTAAACGGTGGCATCATTGAAGGCCTGCCCGATTACGTCGACTGGTACACGTATTGCGATTGAGGTGAACACATGACGACAATGTTCTGGATTCTTTGGTTCTTCATCGCCTTCCTCGTCTTGCTCGTGGCGTTCACGCTGCGCAAGGAAAACGAGGAAATGCCTCGACGCGACATCCTGCGTGCGGTCGAATCGACCGGGAAGATGGGTGTGGCTGAACGCTCGTTCTTGTGGGTCTTTTCATGGCTCGACACCCGGTTCCGTCTCCAGGACTACTGGAACATGTCGAAGGGTGCCTACTACAACATGCACCGACAAATGCCGCTCACCCACGCTGAGAAGTACAAACTCCGTATCATCTGGTACTGGTACCCGCTCTACTGCCTCGGTGGCATCTCCTTCCTTTCGTTCATCATTCTCGTGATCACGGGAACCGTGCTCGGCATCTACTACGTCCCCGGTGGCGAAGGCGATCCGTCTCCTGCTTACGCCAGCATGCAGTACATCATGACGCAGTTGCCGTTTGGCTACATCTTGCGTGCCGTTCACCACTGGACAACCCACTTCATGGTCGCCAGCGTGTTTCTTCACATGTGTCGCGTCTACTTCACCGGTGCCTACCGCAACCCACGTGAGCTCAACTGGCTCATCGGTGTGGCCCTCATGGCCCTGACCATCGTGTTCGGCTACTCCGGTTACCTGTTGCCGTGGGACAGCCTCGCCTACGGTGCTGCCATCATCGGCATCAACCTCGCCAACTCCAGTCCGCTGGTTGGCAAGTACATCGCCACCTTGCTCTTTGCAGGGTCTGAACTGACGCCGCTGACGGTCACTCGAATGTACTTCATTCACGTGTTCATCCTGCCCGTCATCGTTACCACGCTCATCATCATTCACTTGTTCATCGTCTGGGTGCAAGGTATTGCGGAGCCGCATTGATACGGAGGGAAAAATATGGGACTGATTGACAACTTTGGAAGAGTCGCCTCCATGTACATGGAGGAAAAAGAAAACCTTCAGAAAGCAGAAGAGAAGCGAAAGCGAACGCGAACGGGTCACGGATTTTGGCCTCACGAAGTGCTGCGTGACAGCATCATTTTCGCCTCGATGCTCTCGATTCTGCTGTTCTATGCCTGGCTGATCCCGCCACCCCTTCACGGTGCAGCCGACCCCTACGCCCAAGCCGGGTTCGTGTTCCCTGACTGGTACGTGCTGTTCTCCTACGGCTACCTCCGCTGGGGCGAATACCTCCCGCAGTTCGTGGTGCCCACCGGTTTCATCGGCGACATCGTCGGCCAACCCATGTTCCCCTGGAACGCTGCTTGGTGGGGCGCTGCCCTGACCGGTATCCCTGTGGGTATTCTCGCTCTACCACCTTTCCTCGGTGGCCGTGAAAAGCGTCCTGTGGAAGACCCATGGTTCGCCGCAGCCGGTGCCGTGTACTTGGCACACATCTGGTTCATCTCGGTGTTCTCCATCAACATCTTCCTTGAACTGTACGGGAAAAATCGGTCCGATTTCTGTAAGTTGGACTCGCACGGCGATTTGTTGTGCGGAACGAGAGAACCGTGGATAGCGGAAGTGTTCAACTCGATACCGTGGGTCATGACCGGCGTCCTGATGTGGATTTGTGTCTACTTCATCGGGCGTGGTTTGCTCATCAAGGCCTGGGGCACGGGTTTCACCGTCGCTAAGAGCCGCCAACTCCTCGTTGGCGCCCTCATCCTTTCTTCGGCAGCCACCGTGGCGACCTTCGACACCTACGACAAAGGGTTCTGGGACGCCAAGGGTCTGCTGACCATCAAGGACTACGGCGAACTCGAAGCCATGCGCACGCAGCCCACGGACGTCCACGTTCACGACGTGAACGAATTCACCGATGACCGCGGCTGGTCCGAAAGCGGTGTCGTGCCAACGACGGCGTGGCTGGATTGGAACATCTACCAGCCCGCTCGCTACATCATCACCGATTTCAACGATGCGAACGGGCATCAAGACCCGGCCAACGGCATTAACGCTGCAGCGGGCGGTACCACGTTCAACGGCGGTGAAGGCTTCTCCACCAGCGGCTCCTTCACCATCACCGAAGACACGACGCTGTTCCCTGAAGGTCACCCCGAAGAGGTGACCAGCGACGGCATCACGACCGACCTGGCGTGTGAGTTCCGTTCCAGCGAGCGAAAGATCAACGACGTCTCCACCCAAACCATGGTCGCCACGACCTTGACGGTCACCGACGCCAGTGGCAAGGAAATCGTGTCCTTCGCCAACTGCGAGGGCGCCACCGTTGAGATGGCCGTTGGTACCTACGACTACACCTACGACGTGGTCGTCAGCGGCGCCTTGGCAGCCAACGACAGCATCACGACCGAGACGGCCTTCACCATCGCCAGCTACCAGCCCCTGCTGGTCTGGGACGAGAACGCCCCTGCTGTCCTCGCAGGCCACACGGTCAACCTGAGCAATGCAGAGGAGATGGCACTGGGTGGCTCAGCCTTCTCGTACATCGAGAACCCCACCTACCACCAGAACCCCAAGTCGCTTGACGCCAAGTTGACCTACGCCATGTTCATCCCGTGTGTCACCTTTGGTGCCTTGGTCTTCGTCCTGCTTCGCTACATGGCCCGTGGCTACGAGTTCGAGATGAACAAGTGTTACGGCTGCGACCTGTGCGACGATGCCTGTCCTGTCCGCCTGTTCAACGGCGGTGACAAGCTCAACATCATCTACAACTCGTGGAACAACGAGGACGACGGTGTACCGCTCTACTCCTGTTTGACCTGTACGGCCTGTACGAACGCTTGCCCGCAACTGGTGAACTACGACTCCTACGTGGACATCCGCCGCTCGCTCATCGTGGGCGGACCACAGGCTGAGATCCCTCACACCGTGCTTCAGGCCGTGCTCAACGCTGAGGCCGAGGAAGCCGCTGATGCAGACTTCATCGCCACCGAGGACTACCCCATCACTTCCAACATCGGCTACTACCCCGGCTGTGTTGACTACCTCGACCAGGAGATGGTCTTCTCCCACGTCAACGAGGGCACCATGAACCTCGGCGACACCACGACGGCTGCCTTCACCCTCTTCGAGGAAATGGGCAGCGATGTGGCGTACCTGGGTCGAGACTTCCTCAAGTGCTGTGGCCACGACCAGAAGTGGCAGGGCTTGGACGAGGTCTTTGAGAAGCTCAAGGCCTACAACCAGCGCAAGATCAACGAGTCCGGGATTGACACCCTCGTGTCCTCCTGCGCCGAGTGTTTCCGAACCTTCGCCCGAGACTACGAACTCGAGGACGTCAAAGTCATGCACACGACGGAGTTCCTCATCGAGCAAGGCTTCGACATGAACCTCAAGTCCGACGACACGACGGTCACTTACCACGACCCGTGCCGACTCGGTCGCCAAATGGGCATCTACGATGAGCCTCGTGAACTCATCAACGCTGTCGAAGGCGTCGAGATCGTTGAGATGGAGCACAGCGGCGAGGACGCCATGTGCTGCGGCGTGTCCAGCATGATGTCGTGCAACGAGAACGCTCGCTCTCTGCGTGTCACTCGCATGGAAGAAGTGCGTGCCACCGGTGCCGACACGATGTTGACCTCCTGTCCCAAGTGTGTGTCTCACTTTGAGTGCTTGAAGTTCGAAGGCGACGAAGCCTACGCCGACATCGAAATCCTCGACGTCGTGTCCTTCCTCGCTCGCCAAGTCAACGAGCAGAAGGCCCAACTCGGTGCTGAAACCACCGTTGGCGAGACCGCTGAAGCCTGAGACTCAAACGAATCAAAGGGACCCCCTTTGATTTACATGCCAGGGAATATCGTCAATAAGACGGTAGACGAGGCGTTGTTATGTCCGAGGATGGAAAAGGAGAAACTTCAACGACGAGTATCCTCCTTCTTGCTGGAGCCATTGGCATCGGAATCTGGTTCCTGACTGTTGCTGCAGACTTTGTGGACTCGGGCACGAGTCCAGTTTACGCCGTGTTTTTCTTCGCCCCGATCTGTGGTGTATTTCTGGTCGTCGTCGTGTTGGCAGAGGTCATGAAATCACTCTCTGGCTCCTCTAAAAACAACACAGAATTAGGGGGCGAGAATACCTCATCTGAAACCAGTGGAAGGGAGGGAAAAAACGACATAAGTTTCAAACAAATTCTTGTCATTTTGGCAATTGTGGCTGTCATTCTCTTT
>JBMZXF010000021.1:0-23294 GCA_049627345.1 Candidatus Poseidonia sp.
CTTAGGCATACATGCGCCTACCCGCAGCTTATCGCAGCTTGTCACGACCTTCATCGGCACTCGAGCCGAGCGATCCCCCAGTTGGGTTGTAGCATCACATGTGTATGTTTCCACACCATATGAGTAACCCTTCGGTATCTAGTCATGCCAATTCGGCCTCAACAGAAAACCACCTCCTCGAGGGTGGTTCTCCTCAGCCCTTCCCCCACCATGACAGGCATGACAGGGTGCTAAGCAACCACCCGACCTTCCACCCATATAAGAAGAAATCGGTCTCCATTGGACCCGTGAAAGTGGAACAGTGAATCCTTTTTCCCCGAAATTCGCAGAATATCAAGACTTAGCCCTGATTTGGGGCGAGTTGCGCCAAATTTTCCGAAGCCACGGCGTCGGCGCCGGCTTGCCCGAAGGTTTCGACGGCCTGGGTGAGTTGGCCAAGATGAAACATGGCCACACCGGCGGTATTCAGCCCTTTGGCAGATCCTGGTTCACGGGCGTTGTGAACGTTCATGATGCCCAACGCTTTCTCTGCACGACCGCTTTCGATGAGGGCAATTCCAAGGTTGACCAGCACATCGCCGTTGGACGGCGCTGATTTTGCAGCCTCGCGAAGCGCCAGGATGGCCGATTCAAACTGCGTCTCGGCCATCGAACGCTGTTGCTGGTCGCCTCCATCTCGCATGCTGACGGCCCGCTGCAGGAGTGAAATACCGTAGTTGTTGAACACCTCTGCGCTGCCGGGCATGGAGGCCGCCATGCGTTGGAATGAACGAGCTGCACCCGACCAATCACCCGATTGCATGGCCGTGAAGCCTTGAGAAAGAAGAGCTTGGAGTTCGGCCGAGGCTCCAACGTCCACGCTGAGCGCTTGAGCAGGGTGGAGACGGAGTGAGATGCTGCGTGACACCGCCGATGTTGGAGAGGCTTCGAGAGGCGAATGAAACACGGCGGCCGGTGAATCGGTCGTGTGGTCGTAAACGACGACATCGTCTTCCAGCGAGCTGTATTCCATCTCAACCACGGCCGAATCTTCGCCGTAGATTTCCTCGTAGTTTGGGATTGGTGCGTCAATGCGCCAATAATCCGGTACCGGGGGCTCGTCTTGGAACGGTGCGTCGTCGACGAGGCGAGCAGAGGTCAATCGCACGGGCACATCAGGTCCCGCACGTTCGACGGGTTGGGGGGCTGGAGGCGGCGTGGCGGGCATGGGCCCGGGAGGGGGAGGTGGCGTGTCCAGCGACATAGAGGGCGCCGGTGGAGGCGTGGAGGGCATGGGGCCGGGTGGAGGCGGTGGTGAGGACGTGAGCGCCGGTTCAGGTTGCACCAACGGAAGGTCAGGGACAGCGGGGGGTTCCTGGTCCTCTGCGAGACCAGCCAACGGAATGTCTGCGGCCGGTCCGGGTGCGGAAACCGGTTCAACTTCACGCACATCGATGGTATCCGGGGCAGCGGCGTCGTGTTCTACGATGTGCTCAGAAACCGCCTCTGGTTCTGGTGAGGTATCTGGTGCAGGTTCTGGTGCAGGTTCTGGTTTCGGTGGTGGTGCAGTGTGTGCCGCGACCGACGTTTGCGAGGCCACCTCGGCCATTGCCCCCTCGAAGGGAATGCCCTCAGCAAAACTGCCAATGCCGAACGGCAGGCGAGAATCGTAGACGTTTGAAGATCCCTGGAAACCGAAGGGGAGGCTCCCGTCCTGCTCAACATCAACCGCCTCCTCTACGGCTTCGTCTTCGGCTGGGGGCTCAATGCCTTCCAAGTCGTACCATGCGGCCGCCGCATCATCAAGCCCGGGAACTTCGCTCGGAAGCGCCTCAGCACCGTCTGCCTCGAGTGAGAGGTCCTTGCGAAGTTGACTTCCGCAGGCTGGACAGGCCGTCCCACCCAGTGAGAGAAGACCACAGATTTGGCACTCAAACATCAGCCTGCCTCGTACCTTCGTTGCGCCGAAGGGACTTCAAGTCAACGCTCGTTTGCGCCTTCACTCTTCTTCGCCACGAATGATGCCGACAACCTTGGTTTTGGCACCGACGACCATCTCTTCGATGCCTTCCATTTCGTCATCAACGAGCGCTTCAGCGAAGGTCTTGCCCTTGCTTCGGCCACGTGCAAGTTGACCGATGATGCTCAGCGCTGTGATGCCGACGAGGATGAGTTTCACGTAGGTAGCGTTGTCTTCGCCACCGACGATGAAGACGAGCAACATGTAGAGCGAGACGATGAACGTGGTGAGGATCATGACAGGGAAACCTGCCTTGAAGAACTCGTTGAATGAAATCGGGTACCCTGCCTCCTCTGACATGCCGGCAGTGACGACGTTGGCCGATGCGCCGATGAGGGTTCCGTTACCACCGAGACAAGCGCCGAAGGCCAAGGCCCAGATCAACGGACCGAGGAGGTAGTCGCCCAGTTCGTCGGCGATTTGGAGCACGATGGGAATCATGGTGGCCGTGTAGGGAATGTTGTCAATAAAGGCGGAGGCGACGGCCGACACCCACAACACGATGAGAATGGCTGCAGCAAGGCGCACGGTTTGTCCGTCGCCTTCGTTGCTTCCGAAGTACTCGATGGCCGCCATCACGTACTGTCCGATGTAGTTGATCACGCCCATCTCCTGGAGCGAATGGACAAGCACAAACAGACCGGCGAAGAAGAGGAGCGTGGTCCATTCAACGTGGTGGAGCGGCTCTTCGAGTTCATGCCGGTCGGTGGCCAGAAGCATGATGACAGCACCAACGAGGGCAATCCACGACACAGCGATGTGCGTGATGGGGTGGAGGAAGAAATTGATGATGACAAGGACGAGGATGAACCCAGCCACCTTGAGCATTTGTGGGTCTTTGATGCCGTACTTGGATTCGAGTTCAGCAACGTCCCGGATACGAGAACCGGAAAATTCGTCGGCATAAAACCACTTCAAGAGCATGAAACTCGGCACGATGCACATCAGAATTCCTGGCCCCATCTCGATGATGAAATCGTTGAACGTGACACCGTACTGCGACATGTACTCGTATTTTCCACCCTCGGCAGAAGCGATTTTGTCCGGTGAGAGACCGGAGCCAATCATGATGTTGGGGGGGTCACCAATCATGGTGGCCGCGCCACCGATGTTGGAGAACAGCACCTCCGAGATCAGTAACGGGATGGGTTTGATGTCAAGCACCTTCGCCAGTTGAATGGTAACGGGCGTCAGCAGCAGCATGGTCGTGACGTTGTCAAGGAACGCCGAAAGAACGGCCGTTACCGAACAAAGGATAACCACAAGGGTCCAGATGGACCCACCGCTTTTCTTGTAGGAAAGGACGGCGAAGTACTCGAAGACACCGGTGTTCGACAGAATGCCGACCATCACCATCATGCCGAGAAGAAGCCCAATGGTTTCCCAATCGATGAGCGTCGTCACTTCAGCCAACGAGAGGGCATCGCCTTCCTTGTAGTAGTTCAACGCCAGCATAGCGACGATGCCACCAACGGCTGCAGCGAGGGTTCGGTGAACCCATTCAAAGATGATGAGCACATAGACCGCCACGAGAATGGCGAGGCCGACGTAGACAGCTTGAGTGCCCATGCCCTCACGGATTTTGATCCCGAGGTCAAGCCCGCCTCCGCCACCTGCTTGGGAGGGGTTGGCGAACATCATGGCGCCGACAAACATGATGAGGCCGAAGGCGATTTGCCGGCTTTTGTTGGTGAACAGATGTGAATTCATGGACAAGCCCCTGTTTAATGTGGGGATGAATGCCCCCTTTGACCCTTTGCTTCCTCAAGGATTACCTGCGCCACAAAACGCCAATGTTCCCTCGTTGGAGCACCAATGTTGAACCCGTTTTTTCGGCAAGATAGGACCACACTTCGCTCCGTTGTTCTCGTTCGAACAAGCCCTTGTTGACTTTGACCTTGACAAGGTCCCTGGATTGGAGTTGCTGTCGAATTTCTTCGAGGACGGTTTCCGTTAAGCCTGCCTTCCCCACGCGAACACTGGGGCGGAACTCACGTGATTTGGCTTGACGAAGAACATGTGGAGGTACATCACGCATGCCGTTCACCTCCTCGCTGAGTTCGGTGGTACTTCGGCCCACCGCCAAAGCGACGGATGCTGCCGCACTTCAAGCAGGTTTTGATGCGCTGACCATCCTTGATTCGAACACGAAAGGTCGTGGACTGCACGTGGGCAGACCAGCATTTTCGGCACACCAAGTCGTTCACCGGTCGTGGAATCGAAAGTCGATGACGCTGTGAGGTCTTGACGAGGTGAACGGCAGCAGCGTTCACGACCTCAGGGTGATGCCCCTGAGGTGTTTGGAGAATCCCTGAAAGGTGCCGTTGGGCTTCCAAACCTGCCGCTCTGCGCCGCTTCTTCTTGGCCGACCGCGAGTTTTTGTTGCGGCCCATCAACTCACCTCAGTTGAGAACGGCGAGCAAATCTTGCGTGATGTCATCAATGGCTCGGTCGCCGTTGACTCGGTGAAACAACCCTTGTTCTTCGTACCAGGCCGCCAGCGGAGAGGTTTGTTCATGATAGGTCGAGAGTCGGTTCAGGACCGTCGATTCGTTGTCGTCCGCTCGTCGTTTTTCTTGGTAGTTTCCACAGCCGCAGCCATCCGCTGGAACGGGATTGAAGGTGTCGTGGTAAACAGTTCCGCAACTGCCGCAGGTCGAACGGCCGCAGATACGCTCCACAATACGCTCATCGGGCACCTCGATGGAGAGAACGTGAGAGATGTGGGTCATCTCAGCGAGGGCGGTGGCCTGGGGTACGGTCCTCGGGAAACCATCGAACATCACGCCGTTCGCAGCGTCGGGCTCTTGGATTCTGCCTTTGATGAGCGCGAGGATCACATCGTCCGGGACGAGTTCCCCTCGGTCCATGTAGCCCTTCGCATCCAAGCCAACGGCCGTTCCCGCTTTCACAGCAGCCCGCAACATGTCCCCCGTGGAAATTTGGGGAAGACCCGTGTGTTCCATGATGCGTTGCGCTTGCGTGCCCTTTCCTGCGCCGGGGGGACCAAACAACACGATGCTGCTCATGGCGGGTGGACTGCCTCCACCCTTTCAATCTTGACGAATCATCCTTGCCGCTTCAACCATTCGTGGCCGTAATGCTGCCACTGTTCCATCGTCCAGCCGGCAGGGAGGCCACCTGGAGGGAGCGGCGGGCCTTGTTGGACTCCGGGAACAGGCGTGGCCACTGGAGCAGGTGCCACGATGGGTGCGGGAGCTGGGACAGGCAATGGAAGCGGTGGCAGCGCCTTTCCGGCCGCTGGAGGCATCCCTGCCGGTGGAATTCCAAGCGGAACATTGGCCTTGGGCGGCATGCCGCTTGGGGGCATGCCCTGTGGCACGGCGGCCGGCGTGGTGGGCAGGTCCATGGATTGCATGATGGCTTGAGCGATTTCGTCATCGCTCACTTCGCCACTGGTCAATTCGTCAACGGCAGAGCCGAGGTTCAGCGCTTCGTCTCGTCGCTCTCCCAGCATGTCGGGGTTCGTGTGTGTGTTCGGGGCCACCAGCGTCGTTCCATCGTCGACCAGTGCACCGGAGGCCTTCATGCGCCGCGCAAGAATCGCACCACCAACCAGCAACACGACGACCAACGAAATGCTGACGGCCGGCGGCAGGATGTTGAACAAACCACCAGAACCTGAACCCACTTCGACGCTCGCATCGCGCTCGATGGAGGTGACCAAGACACCCTCCGAAGAGACGTTGAGCACCAGTCTTGTTGCACCTCGTTCAACGTCTTCATCAGGCATCAGCGTGACCGAAACCTCCACTTCTTCACCGACGGCAAGGTCCGCAATTTCGGACGGTGAAATCTTCACCGTCCAGTCGTTGCGTTGCTCATCGTCTCGATCGAGGAGGGCAGCTGAAACATCGGCGTTGAGGACCGTGTTTCCATCGTTGCGAACAACGAAGGTTTCCGTGCGTCCATCCTCACGGGAAATCCCTTGGAACAAACCTTCGATCGCTTTGCTGGCTGTGATGTTGGCAAAGGTCGAAGGAAGCACACCCACCGAGACCGTTTCTGAGGCCTCAACGTACCGACCGTTGTTGGTTGCGTTCACGTTGATGAGGATTTCAAAGGCGTTTGAGGCGACTTCCGCTTGGGCGGGAGGGATCAAGCCAAATCGCACAACCTTCTCCTCGCGTGGCTCAAGGTACACCGTGGGATTGGCAAACCCAACCGTCCAACCATCAGGCGCCAGGCCGTGTGTCCACGTCAGTCCCAAATTGGTGTTACCGGTGTTTTCGACCACGAATTCACCGTAGGAGAACAGGTCGGAGACGACAGCATCGATATGGCGATCCGCCGGAGGGGTCAGCGAAATGCCCAGTTCGTCTTTCACCACCAGCGTCGTGATGTTCTGTCGGAAATTCGAGAGGCTTCGTTCCGTTCGGATGGTGAAGACGTTGCTGTCGCCTTCCTCCGCCGTGATGGGCACGCCAAAGATGAATTGGACCAGTTGAGTCTCACCCGGACCGAGATCAAAAGCGACCCTCCGGGAGTCTTGTTCACCATCATGAGAAACCTGGACGGCCCATTGTGGATTGTCGGGAAGAACCGAGACATCGAGATCAATCCCAATGTTTCCGGTGTTCTCAATGCTCATGTTCATGTAAACCAGTTCACCGCTGTCGACGGCCACATCGGATGCGAGATGATTCGGACCCACCGGGCCATCGTCATCCTCAAGGTGAACTTCGAAGGATTCTTGGGCGAGCACCGTGATCGTAACGCTCTCGGTGAAGTTCATGGTGAGGTCGGTGAATGAGGTGACGAAACACGTGACCGTATCGGTATCGCCTGCAGATGGCACCCCTTCAGCCACCAAGGGGACGAAAACACGAATGGTCATGGGGAGGTATTCCAAGATGTTCAACGCCTCAAAATCGAGTTGCGATGAATTTGATGTGCCAAGCATGACCTGCCATCGCTGATCCGAGATGCATTCGAGGCTGTACTGAGCAGGCGCATTGCCGGTGTTGCGCACCGAGATGGAGAACACACTCGATTCACCCGGCACGGCTTCCAATCCGGAGGTTCCTGCTGCAACGACCTGCACCTGGTCAAGTTGTTCAACCTCGATGGTGATGCGCTGGGTGTGGGCCACGGTCGGCTGGAACTCGTACCGGGCGGTGATTTCCAGCACATAAGTGCCGGCGCGTACGTAGCGAGGGTTGGTCGGGTCCGTGGTCAAGTCGGCGTCGATGTCTTCGAGCCGCAAATTGAGCGATTTATTCGCGTCCGTGGTTCCTTGAGCCGTGAGGGTGAACGTGGTGCTGTTATCGAAGGTTCGGGTCCACATGTCCGGGCTGGGCAAGAAGAAGTCATCGCGGCCAGGAACCGGGATTTGGACCATGGTGGCCGAGACCTTCACCGATTGGTTTCCGGTTCCCTCGTGCAGAATGGAAAGCGGGACATCGATGCCGGATTCGTTACGGACGTCCAGCACCATCTGGGCGTTGGACGCTCGCTGCTCCGATGTTTCGGGGACGCTACCGTCCTCGTTGTCCACCACGACACGTACACCAAGCGCCATGACCTCGATGTCCTCCACCCAGATGTTGTTGTCGGTGCCGGAGGTGGCGTCGTTCATCTCGTCCACCACCCCACCCGTGTCGACCGAAAGTCGGAGGGTGTGGACACCTGTGGTCGAAAATTGGTGGAAGATGGTGAAGGAATCGATCATTCCCGGCCCAAGAGCGGGACGAGTAGCCGTAGCGAGAACGGTTTGGGTTGTGGTGTCCTCGAGGACAATATCGAACGATGGCGTTGTGCTCGTCCCTTGGTTGACCCACGCAAGGCGAATCGAGATGAGATCGTCCTTGAGAGGGTTTTCTGAGGAGGAGAGAATGCTTCCGTCAAACACCGCCAAGTCCGGTTGCGGGGTGGGCGTGGCGACAGCGCTCATGACCAAAGCAAAATCCTGCTGTGTGCCGCCTCGGTGGAGCACCTTGAGAACGTAATCGCCGGCCCCTGAAGGAAGGACGCCCGGTGCGACTCGAATACGTTCAACGTTGTTGACGTCATCAGCCGTTCCGCCCGTGGTTGTGAAGCCTTGGCTGAAATCGTTGCCAAGCCACTCCGTTCCGTCGGGTCCAACGAGGACAAGGTCGAGGTTGTTGACCAACCGTGCCTCGCTTTGAGGTGCAATGGCGCTCCCTGCTTCGTCGGTCCATGCAAGCGTGATGTCCAGGCCGTGGGACGGATCAAGCGAGAAGGAATAGAGGAGACCGAATCCCGGCGAGAGGACTTTTTTGTCGTCCATGAAGGTGTCAAGGGCGGTGGTTCCATCCATCGGCAAGACGGTGCGCTCCAAGTCGACCTCACCCCAACCCTCTGCGGCGTTGGGGATGTCAGGGGTTCCAAGGTCACGAGCACCGTTGATCATGGCGGCCTTGACCAGTGAGCTGGAGGGTGAAGAAACGCCGACCTGTTCACGAATGAATTCACGGGTTAACCCAGCGACACCCGAGGCAATGGCGGTGGCTTGCGAGGTTCCACTGAGCGTCATGTAGTAGGCGTTCCCGCCGGCGTGTGTTCCTGTCAAGCACGAAGGGCCTGCTGGATTTTGCGCTTCTTCGGCGAGACCCGAGCAAACACCTACACCCGGTGCAACCAGGTCGGGTTTGATACGGCCGTCCAGACTTGGGCCGAGCGACGAGAAGTTGACCACCGCACCGGCGGCGGGCGTACCACTGGCGCCCGTGGTGGATGCACCAATGGCGAGCACGTTCTTGCCCGTGGCCGGAGAAGAGACTTGGGAGGCCCCGGATGTCCCTCGGTCGCCGACGGAAAACACCGGTGTGAGGTCCTTGCTGTCGTGGACAAAGGTGTCAACCGAACGAGCGTCAGCCGTGTATTGACCGTAATTTCCGTTCAATCCCCAAGCGTTGACGGAGATGCGTGCCGTCATCTGTTCGGCATCTCGGAGCATGTCGTAAATCGAGCCAATACGCCCGAAGGTCCCGGTCGGATCGTGTTCAAGCGCGTACATGACGAGGTTCGCAGCGGGAGCGACGCCGCGGGCATCCGCATCGCCAGAGCCGTTTCCGAGCACGGAAATGGCGATGTGCGTACCATGGCCGCTGTTGCTGTCGGCAGGAGACGGATCAAGCCCAAACTGCGTGAAGGTGGCAGCGACCCTGCCGGTCAAATCAGGATGGTTCGAATCCAGTCCTGTGTCGGCAATGGCGATCATCTCTCCCGATCCGTCGAGCGTGAACGTGGCGTTATTGGCCACGTCCTGAACGCCAGCAATGGACCAAGCCAACGCGTTGTGGACGCGCCACTGGGAGGTCGGTTCGGTCCACAAAATTCGTCCGTCGAGGGCCAATTGATTGACCACCTTGGCCATGGAGAAGGGATCAGCAGTGGCGTAGCACATCCACGGGTCGCATGAGGCTTCCAGCCCACCGTAGCGAACGATGTCGGTGGCCAAGGCTGCATAGCCGCCAACACCCAAGTCGGGCGTGGGGACGATGGCCAACGCCTCCGCGGCAGCGGGCTGCGTGAGCAGCGTTGGCGCCACTCGCCAGCCAGGTTGGTGTTGCCCCACCCAACGCACGCCTTCCTCTTCGCCCAACGTGTCAAGCACTTCGGGACGCTCTGCAGGGAGTCGAACAAGCCAGCCCTCGTCGTGAAGGACATCGAGGACCGTCAAGTCGAAGTCTTTCACCAAGCGGTCGAGGACGGTCCCGTCGGGAGCATCAAGCTGCACCATCACCATCCCGGTATGAGCGGCATCGTTGGTTCGATGGTAGCCTGCAGGCACCTCGGGTCCGCCGCCCACCAAGGGGTCAAACGACCCAGAGGCGAGGTGGAGGACACCCGTCGCCGGCATCAATTCCACCGGCACCATGCTGGCGTGTGGCATCATGTTCCAGTGGGCAACGGCCAGGTCCAAACGCTCCGATTCTGTGAGCGGTGCGTCATGACCTTCCTGTGAGGGATGCCCTTCGCTGTTTTTTGTCCCTTCAGCGAGGACAGACAACGGCGCCGAGACCAACAGGAGAAGAACGAGCATGAGCGAGGCTCGAGAACCCATGGTCTGCGGACCGGTCAAGGGCTTTTGAAGGTCGCTCTTGCCTGTGCCTGAAGAACCTCGTTGAAACTCACAAACCATTGTAGGCAGAAATGGCTGCATCCGTTTTCGCCACGGACACGCGCCAGTCTGATTCCGTGCCCATCAAGGCTCGAATGGCGTCCACGTTTTCGGGAATCACGTCGGATTCTTGGTGAATGGCTTGGAAATAATACAGGGTATCTCCGTCCAGTTTGACACCGTCTTCCCACACGAAAATTTCGTGCAGGTCTCCCCACTTTCGGCCGATGTCTCGGGCATATTCCATGACTTCAGCCGTCGTGGTGATGTTGGTTTCTGCTCCGTTCATGATGATGATGCGAGGCTGCTCGCCCCACAGCGCGAGTACCTTCTCGGTGGTCAACCCGTGGCCTTCGGGAAGGAAGGCAACGATGGAATGGCAGTGCATCAGCGTGGTTGGCACGGCGACGGCCATGGAGTTGATGTCGATTTCCGGTTTGACGGTCATCACGTCCGGCCCGTGGTGAGAGGGGACTTTGAGCACCGGTTTGATGGCGTTGATGGGGCCTTTCTTCGAATCGCCCGGGTCGGCGGCTCTTCGGATCATCGTGCACTCCACCTTGAGCGAGCCACAATGTTCGTACAGCGGCACCAAGGTGCGAGACAGACCGGTCGTGTTGCACGAAACCACACGGGTACCTGCTGCATTCATGTTTTCTGCGTGGTTGGCAGAGGAGGTGTAGGACATCTCAGCCATGGCGTGTTTTTCTCCGCCCTGGAAGATGTACTTCACACCGGCGTTGACGTAGGCCTCTTTGTTGGCAGCCCCGACTTTACCCGGCGAGCAATCGACCACAACGTCAGCAACGGCCAAGAGGTCGTCAAGGCCGCCGTGGCAGGTGTAGCCTGCCGGGCCGAAGGCTGCGATTTTCTCCGGGTCGTTGTAGGTGCAATACAGCGGGTAACCCTTGCGAACCGCCAGATCGCAACCGAACGACGGGCGAGTTTTGGTGACGCCAATGATTTCCATGTCATCCTGAGCATCGACTGCGTCGGCGACCCGCTTTCCGATTGTTCCGTATCCGTTGATGGCGACTTTGATGGTCATGACCTTCTCCATGCTCTGCTCATGGAGGCCGTCAATAAGGCTTCTCAACTTCACCAAATCCAACGCACTTCGCAAAGAGGCACACCCACCCTCGGCAAACAGCAGTCTATTTGTGGGGGAGGCACGAGCCTGTGGTATGGCGGATGTTCCCGACGTGGTTCAGCGCTCGCTGAACATCAACGAGAAACTTGGACCCCGTCTCTTGGCGGCCGCCGAACAAAACGCCATCCTCCGCATCGGCTGGACCAATGCTGGCGACCCCGTCCCGAAGAACGGCGAACTCGGCTTGTGCCCCGGACTCCCCGAAGGTGCACGCCTCCGGGCACTCGGGGTCTTGGGTTCCTGGGTCGCTGCCTTCGGTAACGGTGGCACGTTCACGCTTCAAGGCGATGCAGGCGGCTTCCTCGGCGCCGCCAACCGCGGCACCACCATCGTTTGCGAACGCATGGCAGGTGATTTTGCGGGCTATCGAATGGCAGGTGGGAGCATCACGGTGCTTGACGGATGCGGAAACGATGCTGGTGCAGAAATGTCAGGTGGCCATCTCTTCATTCGTGGCGCTGCTGGCGCTCGTATCGGAGGAGGGATGGAGGACGGGTTGATCGTCGTCCATGGCGATGTCGGACCCGACCCCGGTGCCGGGATGAGCGGCGGTCGAATCGTGGTGAACGGACGGTGTCCTGCCCCACCGCCCGGTGTTGTTTTGCGACCACTGGAAAAGAAAGAGCTGAAAGAAATCAATGACCTGCTGGAAGATGAGACGATGCACGTCCCCTCTGACGCCGTTTGCTTGATGGCCCAGGAAGGCTTGAACATTGAGCAAACCACCTACGCCGTATCCACCGATGACCTCTCCAACATCGGCCTGACCAGCGACGCTCAACAACTTCGCCCTTACGAAACCGTTGACACGGTGGCACTCCTGGGTTTGGGTGAGCAGGTGCAATCCCTCGCCCTGCCCCTCCCGCTTCTTCCCTGCCTTACGTCGGGAACAACGATGACCCCGCCGGCCAAGGCGCACGATGCCGTTCGAAATGTTCTGCTTCGCCACCCTGCGCTGGTCACCGATGACCCCCGGGCTGTTGATGTCTTGTTGGTCAGCCGAGGCAACGTGCTCCGTGTGAGCGAGGCCCTTCCAGGTGCTGGTGGATTTGTCATCGACCTGAGCAACCTCCCCCCGATGGATGCCGAACAACTGGATGGGTTGCTGGTGGCCCTCCGTTCCATGGCCGTTGCTAACGCCCCCGCGGGGCTGATGGACGCCATTGGTCGAGTCCAAGCCCTCCACGCCAGAGCAGCCCACCACGGCCTTGACCTTGCCATGGCCAACATTGAGGACGGTTCGGGAATTTCTGAGGCCGCCGCCCTTCCCATGACCGGCCGGTCGAAGAAGGAACACCTCTCGGGTGGCACCACGCAAACGGGTTTCTTGTTGGGCTTTGCAGCGAGCGGGCATGATCTTGCCGTGTTGATGGCATCCGGCGTGGACATCGTCGCTTGTGCAGCCCCCATGGCCGATACGGAGGACATCGCCTACTGGCTTCAGGGCACACAAGAGGATCTGTCGGCTGAACTTCGGCGCATTGGCATCAACAGCATTGACATGCTTGAGCGAAAGCACCTCCGAGCGCTGAACCACGAAACGGCAGCCGTGAGTGGTCTGCGTCTTGCAGGCTATGAACGCCCACTCCCCCACTGGTTTGCGAGGTGATCATGTTGCCAACCATCTCCGTCCCTCAGTCGTTGCTTCGAAGCTTGATGGAAGGCTTGGGGTACGAGCACGACATCGGACAGGTCAACGAGGAACTCCCGTTGCTTGGAACCGACATTGACGCTTGCACGGATGAGCAACTCGACATCGAGATTTTTCCCGACCGACCGGACCTTTTGAGCGGTGAAACGCTGGCCTACGCCATGGCGAACTTCCTCCACGGTGCACCTGCCAGTCCTGACCTCAAGGTCCATCCCAGCGGCATCACCATGACCGTTGACGCAGAACTCGCGACCGTTCGACCAGTCATCTACGGTGCACTCGTCCGAAACGTGGCCGTACCCGACGATGAAGAAGAAGTCGAGGCGTTCATCAAAGGGCTGATGGACCATCAAGAGAAACTGCATTTCGCTTTGGGCAGGGGTCGCCAACGGGCCTCCATTGGCGTCCATGATTTTGCCACGCTTGCTCCGCCGTTCCGTGTCGTGGCCGTCAACGGTGCGCACGAATTTGTGCCGCTCGCCTACGACCAAGCCATGAGCATTGACGACATCCTGCTCAACCACCCCAAAGGCGTGGATTACGCCCACCTCCTGAAAGGCATGGACCGTTATCCGCTGATCCTCGATGCCAACGACGACGTCCTTTCGTTCCCACCCATCATCAACGGCGACCACACCACCGTTACCCACGCCACTCGAGATTTCTTTGTCGACGTTACGGGATGGGACGAGCGTGCGTGTGAAGCCGCATTGATGCTGGTGTGCCTCCAACTTGCCCAACGTGGTGGCAAGGTTGAGTCCGTTGACATCACCACCTGCGGGGGCGAACACATCACCACCCCGGTCGGCCAGGGCAAAACGCACACCGTTCCCGAGGAACTCGTGAAGAACCTCTTGGGACGTTCCTTTTCCGACGAAGAAATTCAACGTTCCATCCAACGCATGGGTGGCCGGTTTGAAGGCCGTCAACCCGCTCCCAACGATGCCCCGAATCGTTCCACCTCGATGGCGGTAGCCAGCGCAGGCACCCAGGAACTCATGTTCACCATGCCACGGTGGCGATTTGACCTCCTGCATCCAGTGGACTTGGTCGAGGAATTGGCGATTGGACACGGCTACGAAGATCTCGGCGTCGACGTACCAAAAGCAACCCTCACCGCTCAACCCCGCTCCGACCATCACCTTCGCCGTCGCCTTCGCACCTCCATGCAGGGCATGGGAATGATGCAGATTCAATCGCTCACGCTCTCCAACCAAAGTGACCAGTTTGACAACATGCGTTGGACACCCGAGCATGAGGTCACGGTCATCACCAATCCCATCACGGTCGACCACACCATGCTTCGACAACACCTTCTTCCTGGATTGTTGAAACTCTTGGCTGGAAACCGGCACCATGACCTACCGCAATCGGTGTACGAACTGGGTACGGTGGTCCGAGACCACAGAAACGCCGAGCGTCTTGCGTTCATGACCGCCGAACGAAGCGGCGGGTTTGCAGCTGTTCGTGGCCGCATTCAAGCCCTCTGCAGGGATTTGGGCGTTGAACAATGGCATGCGGAACCCCTGGACGCTGGCGTGGGTCCATGGCTCGCAGGACGAGCCTCGAAAGTCATCATCGGTGACACTTGGGTAGGTTGCTTCGGCGAACTTGACCCGGCGGTGGCCTCCCTGTACGACCTCCGTGTGCCCCTCAACGGTGCTGAATTTGATGTTCGAGCGTTGATGACGGCCGTTCAAGACCCGGTTTGAGGAGGCGACATGTGCGGGCGATTTGCACTGGCGACACCCGTGCACGAGTTGGCACGAGAACTTGAAGCCGAACCGCTGTCCGATTTGACACCCTTCAATCCCTCGTGGAACGTGGCGCCACAAACACATGTTCCGGTGGCGACCGATGTCGGTGTCGACGGTCAACAAGACGTGCCAAAGCACCTCCGCCTGATGCGTTGGGGATTCCGACCTTCGTGGGCCAAAGCCTCGAATCGGGAGCCCATCAACGCCAGGAGCGAGACCATGATGGAGAAGCCCATGTTTCGTGCTGCAGCCCAACGCCGACGTGGGGTTCTTCCAGCCGACGGTTGGTACGAATGGATGACCACGCCTCAAGGGAAAACACCCTGGTATCATCAGCGAACCGACGGGCGGCCATGCTTGATGGGGGTCGTTTGGGACACGTGGACAGACGGGCATGAACACATGGAATCGTTTGCCTTGTTAACCCAACAGGCCAACGAGGACTGCAGGGATGTTCACGATCGCATGCCCGTCATCATGGACCACGACCATGTGGAGGATTGGCTGACGGGAGGGGTCTTACCACCAACCCCAACATCGGGGAAGATTCGCCGTCATCCGGTGGACAGGGCGGTCAACCGAGTGGGCGAGGACCATCCGGGGCTGATTCGACCCATTCCCCGATTGTTCGATCAGGAATACGGTTCGTAGGAACCGTCCGCTTGCTTGACGTGGGGCGTGGGTTCAAAGGAACCGTCAGCATGTTGTTTGTAGTGGTAGCCATCCGTGTGGTGGACCCATGTGGGGGAGGTCGCTGAGACAGCCTCAACGTCCGTGGACTTTTCTTCCGAAGAGGAACCATCCGGACGACCCGCGTTGGCGCTTTGAGCAGGGGCGCCATTGTTGCCCGATGCTGTTACGCCATCATAGTGCACCGATTGGTCCGTGGCTGCATTGACCTCGGAGGAACCATCGCCAAACAACGCCAACGCATCCTTGTACGCACCAGCATCCGTTTCCACGGCAGCCCGTGCGTTCGGGTCTTCGCCACGCTTGTACACCACGGGTGCGGGAGGTGCCTCATCGATTTCATGCTCCATTTCCTTTTTTTTCTTGAACGGCCAAATGGGAGGCATGGTCTCACCACATCCGTGCACCATTAGAATGCTACGACCGGCTGGATTCAACGCAGGGAGTCCTTGATAGGGGATAACGCCTGCACAGAAGCATGCGGTGGGCCCTTCTCCTGATGGTGTTCCTCCTCCCGATGGCCATTCCACTCAGCGTGGGCTGGGCGGAAGATGTCGGTCGGAATGCCGAATGGATTGAGTGGACGGCCCCCGAGCAGGTCCATGTCCACCAAAACGAAACCGTCAGCACCTCCATCACGCTGCACAACAAAGCAGACGAGAATCAAGCGTTGACGATTGAAACGCTTTCGATCCCCGCCCCGCTCTCAACCGTGGGCCTTCCAGTGACGGAACTTCTCGTGCCAAATCATCTCAAGCAGGTCGCCTTTGGCATCCGTGCCCCACCAGGCGCTGCGTACCAGAATCTTACCGTTTCCTTCTCCATCACCAGCGACCTCAACCCCGAGTTGAATGAAACCGTTGAGGTCAACGTAGCCATCGTCCCGCGGTCAAACCTCAACTTTGGCGTGGATGATTTCGCAGCCTTCACCGTGGACGAATTGGTCCGAACTGCGGTGGCGGTGAACATCACGAACAACGCCTCGTTGAACGATAATGTCACCTTCAACCTCTACACAGATTCAGATTGGTCCTGGGGCTGGAACATGCCCGACGTGAACGGAAACGAGGCCTACATGACGTTGGCCCCGGACACCTTGGCCTACGTCTATCTGTGGGTGGATGTACCTGCTGTTGAAAACGGTGCCCCGCTCGCTGAAACTGGCCCCCGGTTCATTCTCTCCGCTGTTTCCGGGCTCGACAAAGCGGTCAGCACATGGACGTTTGATCTCTTGATGAACGAGAAGAAAAACGCCACCATCGACAGCATCGAAAGCACCCTGACGGTTGCTCCAAATCAAGACGGGCGTTTGCAGGCCGTGGTGCGAAACGTCGGCAACACCCCCAACACGCTCAACATCACGCTTCAGGGGCTCACAGCGGACGGCAACCCCCTTCCAAACACGCCCAAGGCCGACCGCTTCAACAGCAGTGGCTGGGTTGTTGCCTTGTTTGGGGGGTTGGAAGACCTCCTCTTGCAGCCCAACGAATCCAGGGTCATTGAAATCGGATTTCAAGCCCCCAACACGTTCGAAGGAGCGATGCATGTTGAATTGCGGGTCTTCGCCAATGGAGATGCTTCAAGCCTCAAGAGCGCTCGGGTCGTGGCCAGCATCAATCGGATTTCAGCGGGTGAAGTCGAACATGAACCAACGGGTTGCCAGGCGATTTTACCCAATGAGTCCTGCACGGTGAGCGTTGATGTTCTCAACACCGGGAACGCTTACAACACCTTCCTGCTCAGAGAAACCGGCACCACCGGGGGGTTCGAGGTCAGCATCCCAGCCGAGGGACGACTCGTTCAACCCAACCAAGGTGTACGCTTTGAGGACATCACCATCACCGCCCCCGCCGATGCGTTGGCGTTCACCGTGGGAACGACCACCATCGAAGTCCTGGACGACACGGGACAAGTCGTCGACAGCACGACGGTTGAAATGAAGGTTGCACCTCAAATCAAGTGGTCATTTAGAAACGTCGAAGAGCAGGTCAACGCCAAAGGAAGGCTTTCGATTGCGATGGAAGTGCGAAACGATGGAAACGCCGTTGACGGGTTGATCGTGCAGTTGCAATCAAGTCATTCGGTCGACATGGGCTTCATCCCACCCGACATTGCCGTTTACGAAGAGGGGGTTGAGTTCCCTCGTTCATTCGAGGTCAACGACATCCCGCTGAATTCAAACTTCACGATTCGGGCATGGGTGCAACTCCCACAGGACCAAACCAGCAACGGAACGGTCTACATCAACACCACGATTCGGTCTCGATTTGCCCCCGAACTACCGTTCGTACACACCAGCGAAGGGGACTACCTTGGGGTTGCTTGGCAACCCAGTGAAACAGCGGATGAGGGCATTGATTGGGGAGGCATGGCCAACACGGCCGTTGCGTACGTGAAGGCCTGGTCGGGTGTCATGTTCAGCATCTTGCTGGCCTCCATCATTCTTTACAAGGCTGTCATCGACCGTCAGCGCCGGTTGGACGAATCGCACATCCTGCCCTACCAGGCGACCGATGAGCAAGCTGAAGATTGGATGAGCCAATACCAGAAAGAACCCGTGGTACAAGCGCAAGACGCAAGCCCTGCAGCGCCACCGCAACAGGTTCCCAAAGCGACCTACGAAGCCATGTTCCGCCACCAACATGGTTCGTCTCAACCACCTCAGCCACACGTGGAAAAAGGGTTGGTTTCTGCGGCGAGCATCGTCCTGGATCAACGGACAGAAGATGCCAACAAAAACAAGGCCAACGAGACGCTTGCTGACCTTCAGACCGCCGGCCCTTCAGCACCGCTTGCGGCCAACCAAGCCCTGGTGGAGCCGTCCTCTTCCTCGGTTCCGCTCCCAACCAACAGTGAGGTTCACCCACCTGTTGTCGACGACCTGGAATTCTGAGGCGAGTCCATGTTGGTCGGTATTGATGAGGCTGGAAGAGGACCGGTGCTCGGACCCCTCGTGATCGGCATCTGTGCCGTGCCTGTCGATGCCGAACCGTTGTTGATCTCGATGGGCGTCAAGGACTCGAAAGACCTCTCCCCCAAGAAACGTCAACACATCGAAACATGGTTCTTGGAACAATGCGAGGAGGAAGGATGGTTTGGAGCGACCGTGGTCATCGAGCCCGAGCGAATTGACAGCGCCCTGCAACAACAAGGCTTGAATTGGCTCGAGGTCGAAGGGTTTCAAGAAGCACTTCTCAAGGTCCCTGACCGGCAGAACCTGACCATCGTCGCCGATGCGTGCGACGTCAACGCCGAGCGATTCACGCAACGCATCACGGCTGGCCTGGATGGCTGGCCCTATCCGCAATCCAGCATGATTTCAGAGCACAAAGCAGACCAGCGACACCCAGTGGTCGGCATGGCGAGCATTCTTGCCAAAGAAGAACGAGACCGGAGAATGAAAGCGATGTCGGCACGGTTGGGTTTCAATGTCGGTTCCGGCTACCCATCCGACCCTGCGACCAAAAAGGCGCTACGGGCGTTGGTGGAACAACACGGCATCGACCCCGAAGTCCGCTGGGGATGGGCGACCGTTGAGCGTTTTTGGCTCCAGCATCGTGAGGGAGATGTGCCCGTTCGCGGTGTCAAACGAACAACGCAACAGCGGCTCTTTCATCCCTGATGCATCACGCATTTCTTGAAGGACAGCCGTCAGCACACCATGAGCGACATGACGTGGCAACCCGATGCGGAAACAGAAGCCTTGATTCGTCATGTGGCCTTGCAAAACGCCCTTGAGTACGAGGGAAAGGCAGCCATGGGGTCGGTGATCGGCCGCATCATGGCCATGCGAGGCGACCTGCGCCAACACGGGAAGGCCGTCACCGGACGCGTGGCGATGCAGGTCAACGCCGCCAACACCATGGCGGCTGAACAGGGGCTCGATGCGATTCGGGACCTGCTTGAACTGGAAGCACCTCACCTCTTGGAGAAGAGGGAAACCAAAGCGAGGCGGGAAGGTTTGCCCGAACTCAAGAACGCAGAGAAAGGAAAGGTCGTCCTCCGATTCGCGCCGAATCCAAACGGTCCCCTCTCGTTTGGACACGCTCGAGGCCTTGTCATCAACAGCACCTACAGAGAGATGTACGATGGCGAATTCATCCTGAGGTTTGACGATACCGACACGAAAGTCAAGCCGCCCATGCTGGAAGCCTACCAGACCATCCAAGAGGAAACCGAATGGCTCACCGGACGGAAACCCGACCGTGTGGTCATCGCCTCCGACCGGATGGACGAGTACCATCGCCATGCTGAAATGATGCTTGAACAAGGGTTCGGGTATGTATGTCGATGCAGTGCAGAGGACTTCAAGGAACACCGAGTGGCCAAAACCGCCTGCCCGTGCCGCACGCAAACCGCCCAAGACAACCTGGTGTTCTGGAAACGAATGCTCAACGGGAAGTTCAAGCCGGGCGAGGCGGTTGTTCGGGTGAAAACCGACATGACACTGAAGAACCCGGCTTTGAGGGACTGGCCCGCCTTGCGTCTGCAAGACACCGCTACGCATCCCCATCCACGTCCCGAAATCGGTTCAACGCAGGTTGTTTGGCCCCTGTTGGATTTCCAAAGTGCAGTCGAGGACCATCTGCAGGGTGTCACCCACATCATTCGAGGAAAGGACCTGATGGATTCAACGCGAAAACAAACGCTGCTGTACGAGCACTTCGGCTGGACCTACCCCGAAACCATGTACTGGGGGCGAGTGAAAGTTCACGAATGGGGTGGATTTTCCACCTCGCAAATGCGGTCCGACATTGAGGCAGGCACGTACAGCGGATGGGCCGACCCGCGACTGCCAACCCTGGCAGGATTGAAGCAGCGGGGCACCCAAGCCGAAGCCCTCAGAAATTTCTGGTTGGAACTTGGCATCACGCAGAAAGACATCTCCGTGCCCCTTGCGACCCTGTACGCTCACAACACCAAGGTGATCGACGATGGCGCCCCTCGGCTGACCTTTGTTCGACATCCAGCCTCCTTCACGCTGGAAGGTGACCACCCCGATTCGCTGAGCATCCCCGTTCATCCAAACCACGATGACATGGGGGAGCGGACATGGAAGTTGTCAGGCGGAACCATTTGGTTGGAGTCTGAAGACTTGGAAAAAATGGACCTTCGATTAAAGGAATTTGCCGATGTCGGGCTGCACGACCGCTCCGCCCGCATCGAAAGCATGGAACGATCGGACAAGCGGCCCATCGTTCACTGGCTACCAGACCACAATGCGACCGAAGCCGTGTTGACCGGAACAAAAGACAACGCTGTCTTCAACATCGAAGGGAAATTGGAAGTTCACCAACACCCACCCGGAACCATTGTCCAGCTTGAACGGGTGGGGTATGCAAAAATCATTGACGAAACCACGCTCATGCTTTGCCATGAAGAACTCAGTGAGCCTTGAACGAAGCAAGAACCAAAACCTGCGACCAAGGTCGTCATCCCATGGGAAAGACCGTGGCCGACCTCACCTTGGACGATGAACACATGACCGTTGGAACCGAGGATTCCCTCCAAGAAGCCGCCAAACGCCTTCTGACCATCGCGGGTGGCATCATGGTTGCACTCGACGGCGAGGGACGTGTCAAGGGGGTCATCGGTCAACGACAACTCATCAAAGCGCTCAGCGAGGGTGTCGACGCTTCGTCTGCCCAGTGTCACGAGCACATGGAAATGGACTTCATGCAAGTCAGCCTCTCAGACAGCCTGAAGGGCGTATTGGATGACATCCGCAAGCGGAGCCCTCAAGCCGTTGTAGCGGTGGATGAAGCCGGTGAATTTGTCGGTTATTTTTCGCCAAACGACTACCAAGAGGCGGTTCAAATGGTGGCCAACCTGAAAGGGTTGAACCTCTGATCATGCGACCAGTTTGATGACACGCCCGCACCCGGCGCAGTTGAAGCGATGAGGGCGAGCGTCCGTTGTGACACCGTTGGGAGTTTGGCACGCAGGACAAGGAATCGTTGGGTAATTCGGTGCCGTTGAGCGACGAGCAGGCCCGACCAAGCGAGGACTGGCCATGGCGGTGACGATCCAAATCAGAGCGACGGATCCCATCGCAATACCGATGAAGGCCACGGGATAGCCAATCACGGTCACTGCAAGGGCGACCGGAATCAACACCAGTTCAAGATAGAGATAGGTGCGACGTCGGTTCTGAGTCAAGCGCAATCCAATGATGAACGCAGCCAGCAGACCCACCAGGGTCAATGCGGTGAGGGTCAGCGGTGCATACGCAAGCGAAGACGTGGGAAGGGCCTCGAAACTGAATGTTTCACCCTGCTCAATGCCTTCACCTTCCATGGTAATGATGTCGCCCCAGGGCATGCGAAGAACGGAGAAGTCAAACGCGTCGGATTCACGGATGATGCTGTTGCTGAGGGCGGTGAACGCCGAAGAGCGTGCGGTGAGGTCCAGGGAATAATCGCTCCAGAGGGGCGCCGGTTGGACGATGATGAAGTTACGGAGGAGGTCAATCCGACTTCCATCCTCGACCAGTTCGGTCGTGGAAAAGCGGAGCGTTACTGGGTGGTTGATGACAGCGTTCTGACCGTTCAAATCAACTTCAACCCGCAGCTCGTTAAAGGCACGGAAATCACCGAGCAACTCTTCCGTGTCAAGTCCCATTCCAGTGTTCATGTACATGGGGCCGAGGCTCACCATTTGACGCTCAAACTCGGAGCGCTCAACGTCTTCGATGAAGCGGCTGACACGGTCTTCATCGGACACCGCTCCGGCTGAGAACGCCTGAAGCGTTTGGGAGAGTGCGGGGTTTTCATCCCCGATGTGGTCCATGCCCCAGCGCATCCAGAAGGCCATTTCATCGTGAATCGTGATGGTGGTGATTCGCTCGAGCATCAAGCCCCCGTCGCCTGATTCGAGTTCCATGTTGATCTCCAGCATCATGGTGCTGCCACCACCGTCGGTGCGGAGGGGTTCATCAGGCGGGTAGTAGGTGCCCGTCCCTCCTCCGGTATCGAAGGTTTCAACCTCGTAGGTGGTGGAGCCACGAAGTGATGGTTGGCCGGGCTGGAAAGCCAATTCAACTTCGACGTTGATGGTCTCCACCCCGCCGGATGCACCCGTCCAGGTCCAGGTGACTCGGACGGTGTCACCCACCGCTGTTTCGATGGGGTCACCTGACACAGGGACACCGTTCACCTTCAGCATGATGGATTCCGCCATGGCCAACGTGGACAAACCCCACGGGGAATCGAGGCGGACGGCGAGGTAGACATCGGACCCTTCAACCTCAGGCTCGACCATGAAAATGTCCATCAGTGGAATGGTCGCTTCAAGGGAGGAGGCTTCATCTTCGCTGCCCCAAAGAAATTCCAGTTTGGCGTCAGCAGCAGGTACGCTAAACAGGATCGCTTGCGCTGCGAGTTCAATTTCAATGTTTGATGAGCCGCTGGTGGTGAACGATTCCACCTCAATGTCGAACGTGAGCGAACCGGACCCTTGCGCAAGGAATGAAGAACCTGGCTCGGTGGCTGCACTGAAACTTTTCGAGCCGACGCTCACGGTCGCCGTGGCGTTGATTTGAACGCCAGCGGCGTTGGCCACCTCGTAATTGATGGAAAAGGTCCACGTTGATGATGGAACTTCACCACCCCAGGTGTTGGGGAGAAGCCAGCGACCGATGGTTTCTTGCGATGAGATGGAGGTCTCAACGCTCACGCTTTGCGGCTCTTCCGCCAAGTCCGCAGCGAACGGCGTCAGTCGCTTGTTGCTGTCGCTGCCGATGAGGTACAGTTCTACGGGGGTGGCATCACAGCACACCAGAACATCTTCTGAAGATGCCGCCTGAGCGGTCGCCACGAAGGGTGTGGCAAGGGTTGCCAGGAAAATCGCACACAGAAAAAGAGCACGACGCATGGTTCCCGACCGTCCCCACTCATCAGTGGCTCATAACTTGAACTCCTCGTCGTGAGGAGAACAGGCTC
>JBMZXF010000022.1:0-23088 GCA_049627345.1 Candidatus Poseidonia sp.
TTCCTTTGCCGAGGGGTCGAGCATCATCCCGAGACCTCCGAGCCCTCCCATGTTTCCACCCATGTTGTTCACGGCTTCGCCGACTTTGGGAAGGAGGTTCGAGAGTTTGGCCTCAGGGTCCATCTCCAGACCGAACAGCCCCGGAACCCCCTCAACCTCAACAGGTGTTGGGCCGAGTTCGACGTCAAGCGAATCCGAGGTTGAGTGAGCCGGGTCGCTTGAAACCAACAGCACACGGAGCCCAGCATCGGCCAGCCAAACCGCCGTGGCCGAGGACGTGGTGGTCTTTCCAACGCCGCCTTTTCCGCCGAACAGGAGGAGCCTTGCCATGGCGTGGGGAAGCCGCCGGGGTGTTTGAATCCCTCCCCTCGCCTCCTTGCGGCCAACGAATTCATGAAGGGAGGCACGCAGGGCCCGGCATGGTTTCAGAACTCGTGCTGTTTCAGCTGTCGAGTTTCTGTGCCCTCATCGGGATGACCTTGGGCTGGCGGGGCGTCATGACCAAGTTCGCCGGTTTTTACGACCTTCCAACCGCTTGGAGCCAGGTGTTTTGGGGCATTGTTCTCGGTGGCGTCTATGCCGTCATGGCCGACGGTTTGTTGTTTCAACCCTACTTCATCACGGTGGAAAGCGAAGCGAACGTGTATGCGGGGCTCAACGTGTTCTCGTTGCTGTTCGTTGCGCTCATCGCCTCCGTGTTTTCCCACCTCTTGCTGCGACGACCCCGTGTACGGAAAGGAGGCTCTCAACCTTCGAGTGGGTGGGCCCTCGGTCTTGCGATTGGTGGGATGACGGCCATGGTCGTGATGTTCCGCATGTTTGAATTCGAGGGCATTTTTTCCGTTCAAGGCCTGGCGAACATCGCCCTTGTGTCCTTGGTCACACCGCGTGCAGAGGCGCTGATCACCTCCAGGCACGGCTTCCTGATGCTGCAAGACCGGCGTTGGGGGGCGGTCCTCCGTTCCGTATTTTGGCGCTCAGCCCTGCTCGTTGGCGTGTACTCGGCCGTGTTCAATCCGCTGGTCTGGCTGTTCGTCATCCCTTTCATCATCTTGACCAACCCTTACGCCGAAACCTGGATCTGGGAATCCGTCCCAAAGGAAGGCCGTCGCCGCCTTCGCCGCCTCTGGGCCGAGCAGGCTCGGGACCGTTCATCCGTCCCTTCGGTTCACCCGCAGGATTCATTGCCAACTGAGGAAGAGTAAGCAAACGATGACTTGCATTCAGTCGGCGCTTCCACGCCGATTGAATCAACGTTGAATTTATCAAAAAAACCGCGGGCCATCTTGGACAATCGTTATACGACGCCAGCCGAGCAGCAAAGCATGGGTGCTTGCCCTTATTGCCGGAGTGCAACGCTGCCCGGCGACACGATTTGCTATTCGTGTGGTCGCGTGTTGCCCAAAGGCGACCGTGGCAGTTACCGCCTCGAGCAACAGTTCAGTAAGCGCAAGGGTGCCAAAGAAACCACCTATCTTATGGCGGCCAAACCCTCCCAACGTGGCGTCGTTCGAACCCACACGGGCCGACAACGCAACATCATGAAGCGAAGGAAAAACCGCTTCCGCAGCCTTGCCATGCTTGGCCTGGTGGCGTTTGTTATGCTTTCACCGCAAGCCCAAGAGGCCGTGTTTGGCGAGTTTGGCGGGGTTGAGGAGTTCCTGCAATCCCAACTTGCGCCCTACCATGTGTATCCGAACGAAGCGAGTTTCACCCTGTCGAAGGTCGCCGATGTCTCAAAGGGGAGCGGTGAGGGTAGCGTGACGGAGAACATCCTGATTCCACCTACCGTTCGATCATCCATCTCTGGTGCGGCCCAATTCGCCTTCACGGACGGAACCAATCAAACCGAACCGCTCGTGCTCCAACAAACCCTCAAAATCACCTTGACCATCGACGGCCAAGACATCAACGTCCCCATCGACGGTATGCCCGACCGAAACCTCGACAGTGCCATCGTTACCAGCAGCGGGCATCAAGTTTGGTGGCCATCCGTTGGCAGTGGCGATGACGAATGCCCACTCGCCAAGTGCGTCAAAGTTCGTTCCAATTTTGACAACGGGGGTTCGGTCCAGTATGCGTTCAACGTCCGAGTTCAGTCCATGTCCTACTCGTGGTGGGATGACGGTCGAGTTGACGCTCGCATCGCAGGAAAGGACACGGGCATCAACGCGGACAACTCGGGGACGTTTGATGACCTGGCGAACCGGGGCAACGGAGTGCGCCAGGCGCAATTTGGTGGTTCGTACTGGTACGACCGAGGCGGTAGCGCCGGTTATGCCATTAACGCCCAGGATGCCTTGGTGATGGCCACCGCAGATACCATCGCCAGCAGTTTGCCTGAGGGCCGCACCGACAACGCCTATGCGTTCGCTCGTGCGACCTTTGACTACCTCCATGCCTACATCTCGTACGACCGTGATGCCCCTTCAACCGCCCGTTCTGGCCCTGCTTGCCTCGCTGCAGGGACGGGTGATTGCGACGAGCAAACCAACGCGTTTTTCAGCATCTTGCGGACCCGTGGCGTGCCCGGTTGGTACGCCTTTGGTGTTCTGGGCGACCCGTTCTTTTCCAACGAGGGTTGGGAGGCCCACGCGTGGGGCTACATTCAACTCCCGCTGGCGGACGACTGGTGTGAAGAGCGAAACATCGTGCTCCAGACCTGCTTTGTTGAGGCACAGGTTGACGTGGTGAACAACAAATGGCTCTTGTCCACACCAACGGCCTACGTCGACTGGATCGAAGAAGCTGACGCCTCTGGCGGTATGGTCTACGATTACTACCATCCTGTGCGCAGCATCTCGTACGGGCAGGGTGAGGCGATTGAGCGCCAACGGAGCTTCGAGACCTTGGACGCCGTGGAGTTGAACGGCGGCTCATACAAGGTGAAGAAATACGCTGAGGCGTTGTGAGAGGAGGGATGGAGCATGCGAGTGATCATCGGCGGTGCTGGACGAGTGGGCATTGCCTTGGCGAAAGCCCTGGCGAACGAGAAGTACGACCTTGTGGTGGTGGACAACGATTCACGGGCGGTCGCCAACGCCCAATCATTGGATTGTTTGGTGGTCAACGGCAACATCACGAACCGCGCCACGCTCCTTGAGGCGGGCATCCAAAACGCCAGCGTGTTCATCGCAGCCACGCCTTCTGACGAGACCAACCTCATCGCCTGTTCCATTGCTGAGCACGCTCACGAAACCAAGGAAGGTGTTGACCGATTAACCAGCATTTGTCGTCTTCGAACCACCTCCTATGTGAACGAATTCAAGGCCGGTCACCTGCATGAGTGGGCCAAAGTTGACCACGTGGTGAACCCGCTTCACGGGGCCATTCTGCGTTTGAATGCGGGCCTTCGCTCCACCGACCTTGAAGAGGTCATCCCGTTTGGTGAAGAAGCCTACGTCATTGAATTTGACATCGGCGAGTCCGCGGTCAACCTCGTCGGCCGCCCGCTCCGTGAAGTTCGAGAAGACTTCGTTCATGGCCTGCCCAACATCGTGGGTGTGAAGCGTGATGGGGAGCGGAGTTTCGTTCCCAACGACGACAGCGTCCTTCAGATTGGCGACCGAATTGCCGTTTCTGTGATTGGCCTCGACAAGTTCAATCCGGCCCTCATCACGTTTGGGCATGAGATTTCGTACTTCCCCGAGCACCCCCACGTCATCATCGTCGGGGCCTCGCCCATCGGTACGAAAATGGCTGAGGATTGGCTGAAACACGGGGCGAGTGTCACCGTTCTGGAGCGAGAACTCCACCTCGCCAACAAGTTGGCAGGTTCGAAAACAGGAGGGCACCTCAACATCGATGTCATTCACGGCGACCACCTTGACCGGTCGGTTTTGGAAGAGATCTCAATCGACCAATTCGACGTCGCCGTCAGTGCACTTGGCGACGACCACGCCAACATCGCAGCGGTGCTGTTGATGTCGGACCTGGGCGTTCCCCACACCGGTTTGATGCTTCATGACGCTGATTTGGTCAAAGTCACCCAACGCATGGGGATTTCGTTTGCTGTCGACCGGCATCGAGTGGCCGTCAACAACATTTTGTCACACGTTCACCGTAGCCTCTCGGGCCATTACGCACTCCTTGCTGAAGTTCCCAACGTGGTTGGCATCACGCTGAAGATCACGGAACGAGCGAAATTTGCAGGCAAAAAAGTGGTTGATGCACAGTTCCCGGACTGGATGCGACCTGCGTTCATCAAGCGAAGAAACCTTGCTGGTGAGTGGGAGTCCATTGAACCCAAGCCCGACCAACTGTTGCTTGAAAACGACCGAATGGTTCTGTTTTGTTTGAAGGAGAAGGTCTCCGAAGCACAGAAGCGATTCAAGGTGTGATCATGCGCTCCGACGTGCTGAATCTGATTCTCGGCTGGACGTTGCTGGCCCTGCTGGTTCCGTTGGGCGTTTGCGGTTTGATCACCCTATGGCTTGACGGTTGGGTGCTGGCGGTTCAGGCCTTTCTGCCTGCGATGCTCATCAGCGGTGGCTTGGGCGCTGTCATGCTGGGGTTGTTCACACGAACGGACTCGGCGCAGCGCCTGCGAGATTTGGAAGCCTTCGTCGGCGTTGGCTTGGTCTGGCCGCTTACGGTGTTTATCGGTTCCTTGCCGTATTGGTTCGGAGGTGTGTTTGTCGGCCCGTTCGTGGAGGATGCACAACTCATTGACATCATGCGTGGCTTTGTGAATGCCTGGTTCGAATCCATGTCAGGGTTCACCACCTCTGGGGCTACCGTTCTTTCCCACTCGATGAGTCCCAACTGCATTCCCGGCACCACGCCGGATTGCATCAATGCCCAACCACGGGGTCTCTTGCTGTGGCGCTCACTCACGCAGTGGTTGGGCGGCATGGGGGTCGTAATGTTGGGCATGCTCGTGCTTTCCCGGATCATCGGTGGTGGCATGGCGCTCGCTCGTGCTGAATTGACCGGGCCTTCGCTGTCTCGCCTTCGACCAAAACTGCGACAAACCGCCATGGCGCTCTGGGGCCTGTACCTCATTCTAACACTGATTGAGATGCTTGCACTGAAGTTCATTGGTGGAATGTCGGTGTTTGATGCCGTGAATCACGCCTTTACCACGATGCCCAGCGGTGGATTTTCAACGCGTGATGCCAGCATCGCCTACTACGATTCTGCCGTGATTGAGATTATCATCATCGTGTTCATGTTCCTGGCGGGCGTCAATTTTACCTTGATGTGGCTGATGGGTACGGGTGATTTCAAAGCCGCCATCAAGGATGAAGAGTTCCGCACGTACCTGTTCTATATCTCAAGTGCTGTCTTCCTCATCACGCTTTCCTTGGTATTGATCGGTGTGTCCTTCGGCCATGCGTTGTTGGACACGGTGTTCCACGTGCTTTCCATTGGTACGTCCACGGGGTATGCCTCGGCGGATTATGCTGCTTGGCCCGGTGTGGCACGCATCGTCCTTCTGCTGTTGATGATCGTGGGTGCTTGCGCGGGCTCGACCAGCGGTGGGCTGAAGCTCATGCGTATTCGTATTGGGCTGAAGGTGGCGTTCCGTGAGCTGGCTCGTATTGCTCAACCGAGGAAGATTCACATGATCCGCATGAACGATGAGGTGGTTGAAGACAAGCAGGTCAGCCTGGTGGTTGGTATGCTGTTCATCTGGGTCATTTTGTTCGGCTTCTCTTGCATTGTGTTAGCGATGATGATGCCCGATGCATCGTTTGAGACGATCTTTTCCGTTGCAGCGTCTGGGTTGGGCAACACCGGTCCGGCCCTTGGCGCCTACGGTCCGACCGAAACATGGGCGAGCATGAACTCTGGCTCCTTGCTTTTCACGTCCATTCTGATGTGGTTTGGCCGTCTTGAGTTGTTGACGGCGATCATTGTTCTCCACCCGCACAGTTGGCGCCGAGAGGAGAAGTCCGACGGAGAGCGACAAGGCATGGCCATGGTCAAGCGAATGCTCGACCGAGAAGGCGCCGAGGATTAGAACAACGTCATCTGTCCGGGACTTGGGCCCGTGTCATCGTCATTAGGTTGCTCAACGATTTTGGCGTGATGGTCGAGAGCCCCATCTTGGTTGACTGATTTGGAAGGGGCTTCCTGCTGTGCTGCTTCCTGCCGTTCAGATGTTTGTTGTTGCAGCACACGGATCTCGTTCTTGTGCTTCTCCTCTGCGACATCGTAGTCCTTGAGAAGCGCCTTGGACGACCGTCTGGTTTTTGCCAAACCGGCCAAGGAGAGATGCTCCTCACCAGAGAGCCCGAGATTGAGGGAGATATCGAACAGCGTTGAATCCCCCAACGGACTTTCATCTTGGGACAGCACGTACAACGGGTGAAGGAATTCATCACGGGTGGTGGCTTTGTTGGTGCCCGCAAGTTCAGCCAATTTCTCAACGATGCTTCCTCGCCCGACGGGTGCAGAACGGCGCAGGTAGTGCGGGTAAGAGGGGAAAATCCTCCCTTCGAGTGGCACGGCGTTGGCTGTTGAAGCGGCGAGTGCCGTGAGGTGTTGGGTCCAATAGGTGGACCGGTGGGCCGTGTTGAGGAAACGTCCCATCATGGCCCTGTCGGCTTGAATCAGTGATGATGAGCCTCGGCGAATGCTGGGCCCGTGCGTAAACAAGGAGGCGTTGTTCCAGTGCACCCAGTTCAAGAAATCCGACGGATCTTTGTCAATGGTCCGGATGAGTGTTGCTGCTTCTTCGCTGCTTCTTTCTCTATAGAGGCGGTCAAGGCCAGGAAAGATCTCCACCGTCACGTCTCGCTGGCTCGCTTCGGCGTGGGCATGAACCATGGCTGGCGTCAGTGCGCCCCCTCCCAAACCCGTGGCTAGCACTTGGAGGTCCCGGACCAACGCCCGCAAGTCGCCGTGGTTGGTGCTGGCGAGGGCGTCGATGGCCTTCTCTTCAAATTCTACGCCTTCCTCTCGTAGCACTCGACGCGCAATGCGTCGTAAGGCCTCATCGCTGGCTCGTACGAAATTGATCTTGATCAGGTGCCGTGTAAATCGGTCCCGAGTGCTCCGCCAAGAGGAGTTCTTGCCCCACAACCCCATCTCCTCATTGCAGGCGAGAATGACCGGTTGTTTGGTCTGGTCGAGCAACCTGAGGAGTTCCGCTTTTCCTCCGGAATCACCGGAGAGGGTGGAGCCGGGACGATCGTCATCGTTGTCCATGGCCCGTTCAATTCGTTCTTGACTCACTTGGCGCAGACCGCCTGACAAATGGTCCACTTCGTCCAACAGAATGAGGGTGCGGGAGGGTGGTGCACTGGGGTCGTGAAACAGGGACCGGTGGGTTGCACCGCTCGTGGCGGCTTTTCGAATGGCCGCTGCGTTCCTGGCATCACTGGCGTTCAATTCAATGACGTTCCAACCCATGTCTTCAGCGATGGCTCGTGCCACCGTTGTTTTCCCAACCCCCGGTGGCCCGATGAGCAGTATGGCCTTCTTTTTCGGCGTCCCGTTCTGCCATTCGTCGAGCCAGGCTCGGATTTTTCGTCGTTGGACCTCGTTGCCTTCAAGCAACTGTTCTGAGCGTGGACGGTGCCGCTCCGTCCAATCGCTCGCTTGACCCATGCCTCACCATCCGCTGGAGGGTTCTTCAACCTTCAGCAGGTCAAACCGACGAGCGTGCGGTGTCGTCGTTCCACCGGTTTCAAGAAAGCGAATCGATGGTGACGCGATGCTGCTCACCCGTGTCTCGGTCGCGAACGGTCACGGTCCCGTCCTCGAGCGATTGATGGTCGACGGTGATGCAGACGGGAACACCGATCTCATCGGCCCGTGCGTAGCGACGTCCAATGGAACCGCTGGCATCGTACATCGAGACGAGGCCGGATGTTTTGCAAAGGGTCTGGTGAAGCTTCCATGCTACCTCCCCCATGCCGTCTTTTTCAAACAGCGGGAAGACCGCATAGTCAACGGGGGCGATGGTCGGTGACAAGCGCATCAGCGTGTAAGGTTCACCGTTCTTCTCCAGTTCTGAATAGGCGTGGTCGATGACGTGCCAGATGATTCGGTCAATCCCGAAGGCCGGTTCAATGACATGAGGAATGTACCATTCACCGGTCTCCTTGATGGTTTTTTGATTGGGCTTGACGTGTTCTTCGCCCACCATGACCTTTTCACCGTTTTCCAACTCGACCTCACAGGGGAAGTTGGTCGATTTCGGCAGGGCTTCAACCGCCGTTTTGACGGCACCGGCGAGGGCTTTGAAGGCCGGTCCTGCCGTTGCGCCGTTGATGGTCCATGCATCGATGGTGATGGTGCGTGGCTCATCGAATTCTCGGCGTGCTCGCAGCGTTTTTCCGGTGGCCTTTTCGTGGCTTTCGAGGTCATAGCAACCACGGTGTGCAATGCCCACACATTCAATCCAGCCATAACTCCCCTCAATTTCAGCATCCCAGCAGTCCATGGCGTAATGCGCCATCTCGTCCTGCTCGTGCTGTCGGAACCTCAGTCGGTCAGGGTCGATGCCGATGTCAACGAGGAAATCCCGGGTGATGCCCATGAATCGTGCAACCGTTGGGTGGCGAATGAGTTCTTGCTTACACGCCTCACTCAAGGTCATTTCAACGGTGTTTCCTCCGTCGCCAATCAGGCTCAGCGGTGTGTCATCCCACGGCGATAAATCGTCGGTCAAATCGGCTTCCGGATCGATGAAATATTCCAGTTCAGCCATGTTGAATTCACGGAGGCGAATCATGCCTTGGCGGGGAGCAATTTCGTTCCTGTACCCTTTTCCAACTTGCATCGCACCGAACGGGAGACGTTCCCTGAAGTGGCGATGCAGTGCGTTGAAGGAGGTGAACATGCCTTGGGCCGTTTCCGGACGCAAAAATCCAGGGCGGCCCGAATCACCAGCGCCGATGGTGGTGTTGAACATCAAGTTCTGTGCTTTCACCTCGCTCCACGCTTGGTCGCCACAGGCAGGGCAGGTCGGTTGAACATCGAACAAAAGCTTCTGCAATTCTTCTCGCTTGAGGGCGTCAGGGTTGGGGTGATGGGGCTCCAGCAGCGTATCGGCACGGCTGGCTTCGCCGCAAGAGCCGCATTCTGTCATGAAATCGGAGAATTCGCCAACGTGTCCGCTGGCCTCGAGAACCGCATAGGGCGTGACCGTCGGGCATGAGAGTTCGACCACGTTGCCCAGTTGCAGCCAGTGGTCCAACCAGCGTTGGTTCACCCGGGAGCGCATTCTTCCTCCCACGGGTCCGAAATCGTAGAGGCCTTTCGCACCGCCATGAATTTCAAAGGCGGGCAGAAGGAAACCACGGCGCTTCAGCATCCCGCTGAGTCGTTCAAGCCGTCCATCTTCGGTCATGACCTTCGCCTGTTTCGTCGGCTGTCAGGGGCACCTATGAACTTCACCGAGCCAACGGGGCCTGCGCCTCGCTTCCTCAGACACAGCATTAAAGCCAACCACCCAGTGCTTATTCCATGGGTCAATCGATGGTCGCCATCATCGAAGACGACTGCACGGGGTGCGACCTCTGCATCCTCCACTGTCCTTTTGAGGCGCTCCTGCCACTTCAGGTCAATCCTCCAGGCCGAAGCCATCCCAAGCGACCTGTGGTCGTGGTTGAACAGCGCTGTGTCGGATGCCTGTCCTGCATTGGGTCCTGCCCCACCGATGCGTTGCATGAAGTCGGTGTTCCTCCAAACGCAGCAGAATCACCCCTCGTGTTCCACAAAGAGGGGCCCGCAACCGAAGCCGTGCTTCGTTGGAAAAAGCGGGCGACTCGCTGGCCTTGATGTTCATTCAAGGATGCGGAATGCTTTTGAACACCTTTTGCACGCTCCAACCCCATAGGGTGGCAAAAACAAATG
Source organism: Candidatus Poseidonia sp. (assembly GCA_049627345.1). GTDB lineage: Archaea > Thermoplasmatota > Poseidoniia > Poseidoniales > Poseidoniaceae > Poseidonia. The sequence continues at coordinate 9,811 of JBMZXF010000022.1, forward strand.
GCCGAGATTGTCTACTTGGACTCTCCTTTGGAGTCTGAGGCACTGCTTGAACGATTGTGCCCTCCGGTGCGCCAGTGGTTCAGGGACAAATTCCCGGATTTTACGCCACCTCAAAAATTGGCCATTCCTGCTATCATGGACAAGCAGCATCTCCTGCTCTGTTCGCCGACGGGTTCGGGGAAAACGCTCACGGCCTTCCTGACCGTGATCGACCAACTGGTTCGTCTCGCCTTGGACAAGAAGTTGGAAAAAAAGGTTCACGCCATCTACATCTCGCCCATCAAAGCACTGGCCAACGACATCCAGCGAAACTTGATTGGACCACTCAACGAGATCACGGAACATTACCTCCCCGACCGTGCCCAAGAAATTCGGGTCGGTCTTCGAACCGGAGACACGTCGCAATCCGACCGACAGAAAATGCTTCGTAACCCACCTCATATTTTGATCACGACACCGGAGAGCTTGGCGATCGCCATCACCTCGCCTCGCTTTCAGCCCATCGTCAGCGAAGTCGAATACATGATCATCGACGAATTGCACTCGATGGTCTCCACCAAGCGTGGTGTGCATCTTTCGCTGACGCTCTCTCTGCTGGATTCACTGCTCAAAAATCCCGTTCAGCGCATCGGTATTTCCGCCACGATGGAGCCGCTTGAAACCGTTGCGGAATACCTCGTGAGCAGCGATGACCGCGAGGCCAGAGGTCAACCAACCTCGGTGTCCATCGCCAAGATTTCAGGCTCGAGGGAACTTGACCTTGACATTCTCATCACGCATCCAAAGTTCAGCGACCTCTCGATGGCAAAGGTGCTCGAATACAACATCGAAGCCATCGCAGATCTCATCAGTGCCCACACCACAACGCTTGTCTTCGCGAACACCCGTAAGATGACGGAAACCATCGTTCAGAAATTACGCCCCTTCCTCGGCGAATTGGTCGCAGGCCACCACGGTTCCATGGACAAAAACATCCGCTTGGATGTTGAGAAGAAACTGAAGTATGGCCACTTGCGCGCCGTGGTTACTTCTTCCTCACTTGAGATGGGTATTGACATTGGTTCGGTTGATTTGGTCCTCCAAGTCGGCAGTCCCGGCGACATTGCAACGGCGCTGCAGCGCATTGGTCGTGCCGGCCACCATGTTGGTGGTATCCCCCGTGCTCGATTCTTACCGACCGGTGTGGATGACCTCATCGAACTCGCTGCCCTGCAGGCCGCCATCCAAACCGGTGATATGGACCGCCTGGATTTCCCCCAAAATTGCCTTGACGTGGTGGCTCAGTTCATCATCGGGCTCGTCATCATCAACGACTTGGACATTGATGAGGCCTACGAGGTCATCGTGAATTCATGGTCGTATCGAAATTTCGAGTACGACGATTTCATTGAAGTCCTCGACATGCTCGAAGAAGAGCGCAGAATCTGGATCGATTGGGAGGAAAACATCTTCGGAAAGCGTGGCTACTCCCGTATGATCTATTACACGAACATCGGTACCATTGCACCGGACAATTCCTACTTGGTGTTCAATGCTGAAGGGTCGATTCTCGGAAAATTGTCCGGCTCCTTCGTCTCCAACCTCCGAACGGGGGATGTCATTCTACTGGGCGGTTCGACCTACCGTGTGACCAACATCCAGGGGACCCGCGTTAACGTCACCAGTGTGACCGGCCACCGCCCCACCATTCCGTCCTGGTCGGGTGAGGCCAGAAGTCGCAGCCGTGAATTATCACAAGCGCTCCTCGACCTCATCGGGCACTGCATCGTCGCCCTTCGCCGTGAGCACGACCCTCGGATGCTCCTGCGAGAGGTGTACGGTCTTTCCAACGAGGTGGCCAACGCCATTGCCCGCCACTTGGAGGAGCATTCGCTTGATTCCTTCCAAGTACCCGATTCTCGACGCATTTTGGTGGAGCAGGTCATCTCCGGAGCGTTCCCGACCTACATGATCACCACCTGTCGAGGTCGTGGATTCAACACAGCCTTGGGCTACTTCATGGCCGGGTTGGCTGAAGCCAACAACATCGCCGTCATCGAAATGTCGTTTGACGAGAACGGCCTCCTGCTCAAGACCTCGCAGGAAGTTGACCCTGGCGCCATGTACACGGCGTTTCGTGAAAACAACCACCACGATGTCATTGAACGCTACATCATCAACACCCAAATTTTTGCCAAGCGGTTCAGGGAAGTCTCGGGTCGCTCGCTCATCATCCCCAAGCGGATGGGTGCTGAGGAGATCAGTCCTCAACAATTCCAACAGCGGGCCGAAGCGCTCCTGCAGAAGCATCGCACCATGGACAGCAGCCTCTTGATGCGGGAAGCGAAGAGCGAAATCATGTTCGGCGACATTGATTTGATCGGCTTGGAGGAGTTCCTCACCGCCTGTGTGGCGGGCGATGCTCGCATTGTCCACACCAAGGTCGTCGTTCCCTCTCGATTGGGCATGTCGCTGTTCATGTCGGCCTTCGAGGACCTCATGTCGATGAAGACACGAGCCTTCCTCGTCAAGGACATCGACCCTTCGATTCTTCAGCGCCTTCTCGGCACCCGTTCGCTCGCCACTGAACTGTCATCCGAGCAGCTCAGCACCTACTACGCCGACAAGGCACCGGTGCCGACCAACGCCAAGGAATTGTTCCGCTTGATGAGTCATGGCGGTGGATTGGACCGTGAGTTCAACAACCCGTTGTACAAAGAAAAACTCGCCGATATCCCGCTCGAGACCATCCGTGGTTGGGTCGAGGAGTTGTGCCAGTCCGGGCAAATCACCAAACTCGACGGCACGGGTCAAGACGAGTTGGATGGGAAGTGGTTTGCTCCGTACATGGCTGAAATTCACGGCACCTTGGGTTGCTTAGCGGTGGCCGGTGGCAAGGAGCTCGAAAACCTGCTTGAACTCCACACGGCCGGTTTGACCTACACCATGGCAACCGCCTTTGATGGCACCAAACCGACGGCATGGGAAGAGTGCTCGCTTGGCGATCCGCAAGAGGCCCTGCGTGTGAAAATCATTGAGATGCTGGGCTCAGAGGGTCCGAAGACCTCCGATGAGATGGTGGACCGTCTTCCCTTCCCTCAAACCCTCATCGAACGAGCCTTGCATGAACTCGAAGGGCGCAACGTCATTTCGGTCGGGTTCTTCATTCAAACCGATGATGCAGAATACATCCTGAAGATCGACGAACATCGCCTCACGGGGGGCGAAGAAGAGGTCGTCGAGTACCGCTGGGTTCAGAACATGGTGCTCGATAAATCGTTCAAGCAGTACGATGACGGATTTACGGCGTTCAACGAGCATGTTCTGTTCCAAAAACAGCAAGAACTCCTCTACCGAGTTGACCAATTTGCGTTCAACGATTGGACGGATGTTCAACTCGACTCGGACGTCATCATGGGTCGATTGCTCCACAACCGGATTGGTTACACCACCAAACGAAACATTCCGATGTTGTTGGGCTTGAAGCCTGAGCCTTGGATGGGGCCAATGGAAGAGGAAATTTTGAGCAAAATCCCTCCCGGTGAAAACGTGACCCGTCAAGAAATCATGGCTGGATACCCGAAGGGCGACGAACACAAGTCCCTCCAGCGCGACCTCAAGAACGCCCTAAGCAACCTCGAGCGTCAAATGATGGTTGTCAAGCAGTTTGAAGAGGTGGCGGGAAGGAGGCGTCGTCTTTCCCTGTTCCATCGCGTGCAGGACGTCTACCCTGCCCTGTCGTTTGAGGATGCCCTTGAGGAAGTCGTTCGCCGCATGGGGCCCGTGAAGGCCAGCACCCTTCGATTCTACGTTTCCCGCAGTTTTGAAGAATTGACCGTGGCGCTGATGAACCTCGAACAAGAGGGTCGCATCGCCAAAGTCATGGCCCTGGTTCCTGACCCCGAAGCCTTCTACTGTGCGCCCGATGAAGTGGACGAGTTGATGCGTCCTCGGAGAGAAGATCGCACGGTTCGTATTCTCACCCAGTCCGACCCGTATGTTTCCCGTTTTATCTGGGAGGTTCGAAGCGTCCTGGACCGCGGCTGGTACCTTCCCATCTTCAAGGGGGTTGACCCCATTGGCAAGGTGTTGATGTTCAAGGTGAACGATTACCTTGAGATCAAGGACCTTCATGTCCCTACGGCCTACCTCGACGAGTTCTGTGAGGCGTTCAACATCCTGCTCGACAATCACGCCGCTCAACTTGTGGACGTGAGCGTCCTGTCGAATTTCAACAGTGAACCCATTACCTCGCTTGATGAAACGACCAGAGCGGCGCTCGAAGGCATCGGCTTCAAGGTCACCGGCGAACGGATGATTCGTGGTGCCGTGGTGGACCCTCAGCCGAGGGAAATCGCAGAGCGGGCGCTGTTCCACAAGCATCACTTGCATCAGTCCACTCGCCACGAGAACGAAATTTTGGCCCTGAAAGTCGTTGACGAAATCCGTGATGACTTTGCGCTCCGGGGGCGAAGCGAACTCTATAGAGTGGGCCTCAAGAGCATGGCGAGCGCCCACCGTCTTCACCAAGGCATCAATTTGCGAGGGCACCAGGTGTGGGCGTCGTACGAGCACTTCCAAAACATTCTCGCGATTCGAAACCAACCGGCGGATGAGGAACTTTGGGACATTGTGGAATTCTTTAGCAGCCACTCCGACCCGAACTTGTTCAAGGAACGCCATGCACTCTCGCAATCGGAATTCCGAAAACTTGTGCAACCGCTGATTCGCTCGGGCCACATTGTACAGGATTTCCGAGGCGGATTCCGAAGCGTGTTCGTCCCCGAGGGCGTGGACCGTGCCGAATTGCGAAAGGAGTACATCCGCAACCTCGTCGAAAAATTCCCGGTGATCACCCTGCGTCAACTGACGCAATTAGCCGGTCCTTCGTTCAAACCAGAGGAATTGAAAGCCGTGCTCAACAGTTTCGAGGAAGATGAGACCCTCATCAAGGGCTTCCTCATCGAAGACTTCCACCAAGTCTGCTGGGGTCGCAAGGAGTTGCTTCAAGAGGCCAAATCCATTCCAGCCATTCGAGACTTTGTGCTCCCGCCATCCGACCCCATCGCACCCTATTTCGCTGACATCATGAAAGAGCGGTTTGGCTTTGGTTCGGCTTACCTCGTGTTCCGAAACGCCGAACCTGTGGCGGCGTTCAAGGCCAACACCCGAAACAAGATCATTGACGTCAAGGATTACGAAGGCTCAGAGAAGGCGTGGCGAATTGTCAAAGAATTCGCCTGGGAGCATCAGATGCCCCTGCAAACCGAACTCAGAATCGGCGGAAAGAAACTTCAGTAGTGTGCAGGCCCGTGGAACACTTCGCCGAGGTAGGCACAGACCTCTTCGAGGAAGGCAACATCTTCCGGTGAGAAGGCCGCTGGGGTGTCGGAATCCACGTCGAGCACCGCCACCACCTCTCCCTTGCCGTCTTTGACCGGGACCACGACCTCGCTGTTGGTGGTTGAACTGCACGCGATGTGCTCGGGCCGAACATGAACATCGGGCACGTCCTGGGTCGTTCCGGTTCGTGCAGCCGCACCGCAGATGCCCTTGTCAAACGGGATGTAGAGGCAACCATGACCGCCTTGGTACGGTCCGATTTTGAGAACACCCGGCTCTGTGGTGCGGTAGAATCCGGTCCAGTGGAAGTGGTCGAACCCGTGATGGAGCTCGCAGACCACGGTGGCCATGGCGGCCACCCAGTCGGTTTCCCCCTCGAGCAATCCTTTGATTCGAGTGAAGACTTCTGCGTGCATAATGGTCGGGCGATGAACGGTGTATTTGAAGGCTTGAACACCGCCCACGAAACTTTTGTTCGCCGCTTCCCCTCGGGGAATGAAAATCAATTCACCATGTGATTGAAATAGAATCTCGCCGTGGTGATGGTCATGAAGAAGGCCTTGTTGTTGGTTGGTTTGTTTCTCATCAGCCTTGCCTCGCCGCTGGCGCTGTCTGCATCGGCTGACGCTCATGAAGGCGATGAAATGGGTATTCTCCACTCCGCCGTGAACCCAGCAAACAACAATACCTACCACCTTCTTACGGCCTCGTCATGGGAAGACGCCGCCTCCTACGCTCGGTCGCTTGACGGTTTTTTGGTGACGATCGACGACGACGCTGAGAATGCATGGTTGTTTGACACCTTTGCTTCGTGGGACAATCAATCCCGCCACCTTTGGACTGGACTTTCCGACCATGCTGAGGAAGGCCAGTATCGCTGGCACGACGGAACGCCGTTCCTGTACCGTGCATGGGGCGAGGACCAACCTTCGGAAGGCGGTGACGAGGACTTTGTTCACATCGCCAGCACCAACATGGGGAACATCGATCCTGGCACGTGGAACGACCTTGAAAACGACCCGCAATATTTCCCTGTGTACGGCGTGGTTGAACTAGGTCCCGGTGCCGATTATGCTCTCCGGTTTGACGGACAAGCCGACCATGTCGTGTTTGAACACGACGACGCCTTGGACATGTCCGACCAGACCCACCTCGAACTCTCAGCATGGGTTCACCCGTACACCGTCGAAGGAAACCAATTCATCATGATGAAAGGCGATTACGGCTGGGGGCTTTACCTCAACGACGGCCGTGTTGCCTTTGCATCCGAGTACAGCCTGTCCCGCCATCCCGTCTCCAATGAAACGGTGGCGGTTGACACGTGGTCGTTCATCCAAGTGCTCGCCGTTGCAGGTGAGGGCTACACCTTCTTCATCGACGGCGAGGAAGCCGGCGTGGTCCTTGATGACGAGGCCTCCATCCCCTTGGGTGATTTTGGATCAAACGACTGCTATGAGAACGGCCTTGCATGCGATGAACTCTACATCGCGCGAATGGGCGCAGGTTGTGATTGCAACCATTTCGAAGGCGTTCTCGACAACATGACGGTTCGTTCTGGCACCAACCAGAGCAACATGGAGGCACGCCTTCACCTTGATTTCCCCGAGGGCGAGGGTGGACAAACCGTCGATGCCTCGGCCGAGCGCACGGGCCTCATCGAGGGGGCTGATTGGGTCATGCCCGACGGCAGCATCGTGGCACAAGCCGTTGAGTTGTTCATTGGCGAAGGCTTCGACCTTGAATTTGCAGCGAAGGGCGATACCCTTCTGTTCTTTGTGGAAATTGAAGAGTACACCCGGTCGCTTTACTGGTATTCCTACTCACTCAAATTTGACGACTTCGAGGAGATGACAGAATACACCCTCTACGCACAATCGAACGAAATTCCCGACGAGTGGAATCACGACACGGAATCTTTTGGCGAGTTCGGCTTCGTCTACGAAGCATGGTCCTGGCCCACAGAAGGCATCATGTGGTTCACGATGGTGTTGCACACCGATGTTGAGGAGCTCTACATCGAATTGGACGCCGACATCGCCGACCCACCGCCCACGCTCGACGACATGACCGAACTCAAGGAGAGCATCCCCGTGACCAATCAAGAAGTCAGTTGGGATTCCTTCACGAGCGGAGATTACAATGCGAATTACTACTACGTGAACGTCACTGAACCGCTGGCTGATTTGCGAATCAAAACCTACAGCGGTCGCGGCAACGTCGACATCGGTATTTCCTACTACAGCCCACCGACGCCAGAGGATTTGTGGTGGGGTGAACCCATCGGGTTTGATGAAGACGGCAACGACGAAAAGGAAAGCACGGTGGAGATGGAAGCATGGTCCACCGGCCCCGGAAACGAGGAAGAAGTGCATCTCTTCGATGTCGAGCCTGGCCTCTACTACATCACGGCGTACAGTTTCCGAGAAGCCCGCGGGTTCACCATCGTGGCCGATTTCGTTTATCCTCCGGAGAACGTGGATCCCGATGACGCTATCACGCTCACACCCGGGGTTGAGTACGGCTTGCTAAGCGGCTACGACGGCCTGAATCAATACTTCAAGGTTGAAGTCCCCCAAGGCACGGAACGCTTGATCGTTGACCTCAACGACGGTGCTGGCGAAGCCTCCCTGTTCATGCGACTCGACCAGGCGCCTACCTCCGGCACCTACGACCATCATTCCACAACCGATGGCGCCAACGACCGCATCGCTTTCAACGACCCAACGCCCGGGTGGTGGTACATCCTGCTCACCTCGGAATCGGCCTTCACCGGTGTGAACATCGTGGCTGAATTCGCCGACCGCTACGTCTGGGATTACGACGGAACGCCCATTGAACTCTTCAACGATGAGGCCCTCGACGGCATTGCCGTAGGGAAGGGGGGCGACATCGCTTTCTACGCTGTCCTTGAGGAGCCCGGCAACATGTTTTGGTTGGAAACATACGGTGGCTCTGGCGACATCATGCTCACCATTGAAGGGATGCAATACGAGATTGAGTTCACCGACGGCGGAGGTCGACCGGGCACAGGTTTTGGTATTGAAACCGTCCCTCGAGAGGTTGAATTGACGAGCGGGAAAGACGGCACGAACCATCAGGTGAGCCTCGAATTCCCGTTGAACGGCCGCTTTGACATCACCATGACGGGGCTCTCGGACGCCGAGGAGGTTTCCATCGTCGTGCGCTGGGATGAAAGCGACTTCCCAGTCGACCCCATTGAGCCCGTTGAGCCCGTTGACCCGAGTGAGGTTCAGACATGTCAGGAGCGGGCCGAGGAAGCCTTTACCGAGGCTGACGTGAACGGCGACGGCCTTGTTGATGGTCGAGAATTGGTGCAGGCCGACGTTGAAGAGGATGATGTTTCAGACATTGACCTCAACGACGACGGGATGCTGGAATACCGAGAAGTGCTCCAGGCTTTCTGCACCTGTGACGTTGAATTGAACGATGCCTTTGATGACCTGAGCGGTGGAGGCGATTCAGTGCCCTACACCGTCTTGGCCAACCATGATTGGACCAACGTTTACGATTTCAAATCGGTCAGTTTGGACAAGGACGATGCGCTCTCCGATGAAGAATTGGACCTCCTGCTGGTGTTGTGCGAAACCACCTTCGACGCTTTTGATGGTGATGGCGACGGTGTGCCTGACGAACAGGACGCCTTCCCCGAGGACCCGACCGAAACAAAAGACACGGATGGTGACGGTGTGGGCGACAACTCTGACATCGTGGCGAGCGTCTCCAACGACATCATCTATGCCTCAGCCGGCATGGTGTTCCTCATCCTCGCTGGATTGCTTCTCGGTTTCCTTCGTTCCGGCCGCCGTCCGGCGGAGGAAGTGATGTGGGATGGACAGGATGCCATGAGCGAGGCAGCCTTCAGCGACGGTTCGAGCGCCGCCAACCTGTACCAAAAAGAAGCCGTTGCGCTTCCTGACCATTCGTTCCCGGTACAATCGCCATTGGTGTCGTCCGACATGGGCAACGCTCCGTTGGATTTGGTCGAATCACTGGTGGCGTCGTCGATGCAGGCACCATCCCCTGAATTGATGGGTATGATGCTGGACGGGGTCGAGACCATTGAATTCCCCACGGGCAGCAGTCAGATTTGGATTCGCCCAACTCCAGAAAGCATGTGGCAACCAAAGCCGTGAGGTCAGAAGACATCATACGGGTGGAGTCAGAGGGCCCCGTGCCCCTGTAGTGTAGTGGATATCACCCCGGCCTCCGGAGCCAGGAACCCGCGTTCGAATCGCGGCAGGGGCGCTCAATCTTCGACAAAACCGTCCCAGCGCCGCATGTAGTCGATGAAGGTGGGGCTCAAACCAGCCGAAGCCAAGTGGTTGACGCTGAACGGAGGGCGCAACGGTTCTGAACCGTCCTCTCGGAGGTGTCGCGGCCAATCCGGATGGCCAATGCCTGCCCGGCCAACACCAATGAAATCCCCACCTTGCTCCACGGCGAGGTCAGCCTCCTCAGCGCTCCACACGCCTCCTGTGGTAAAGAGCGGCAGGTGGTCGGGAAGGTTCTCACGAAACACGGTGGTGTAGTGGACCTCCCGTCCTTCATGAACGCCCGTGGCCAGGATGTCCCAGCATGAGACGTGGACAAAGTCAAGCTCCATCGTTGAACAGAGACGGAGTGTCTCAAGGGAGTCGACCAGGTTCATGCCGCATGCCTTGAGTTCAGGCGAGAGGCGCACACCCACGAGAAAATCCGGACCCGTCTGTCGCCGGACTTCCGAGACGATCTCAGCGAGGAGTTGCGTTCGCTTTTGTTGCGAACCGCCCCAGCCATCGTTCCTGCGATTGGTACCTGCTCCCAAAAATTGAGCGATGAGGTAGCCGTGAGCTCCGTGGAGTTCAACCCCTTGAAAACCGGCTTGTTCACAACGTTGGGCCGCTGCTCCAAATCCGCTGATCACATCAAGAATGTCCTCCTCGCTCATGGCTCGGCTCGTGCCGAGGTCGCCTCCCAGTTCGTTGGCGGAGGCCGACATGGGTTGCACCCCCGTCAAGGCCTCGGGGGCTCGCATGCCACCGTGGAACAACTGGGCGAGGCCGATGGCTCCGTGTCGAGTGATGGCTTCTGCCATCGCCGTCAACCCTTCCGCATGGTGGTCGGACCACGTCCCGAATTCACCCTCCCAGCCCTTCCCGTCCTCCAGCACGTGGGTGGCGGCGGTGGTGATGATGCCAAACCCACCGACGCTCCTGGCTTCCAACCAAGCGATCTCATCGGAGGAAACGGTGCCGTCGTCGTGGCTTTGCTTGTTGGTCATCGCGGCCAGCACCGTCCGGTTTCGAACGGTGATGCCGCCCCTCGCAAAGGTGTAAGGGGCGAGGGCGGGGTGCATGAAGCCAGGTCTCATCCGACCATCATCATCCTTTCTCACCACAGGTCTCATGAATTCAGAGCGGTTGGCCGAGGTTGACGCAGACGTGATCTAGTGGTTATGATGGGAGGTTCCCAACCTCTCCACCCGGGTTCGAGTCCCGGCGTCTGCACTGCCTAACGCCGTTCTTGGGGTTCTGTGCCTGTTAAGCTCAGGATGTTTCTGTGCATGCTTGGCAGCATTTCAAACATGATCAGCGCCAGCAAGAACATGGCGAATAGACTCACGAAACGAGCGACATAACTGTGGCCAAACTCAAAGACGCTCAGGCCCCAAAAGGTCCACTCCGTGTAGGTCATGTGCATCCAAATCAGTCCTGCATTTCTGAACAGGTTGAGCAAGTGGATGGTAGGCAGAATCAGCAGCAAGGCTCTCACTCGCTTTTTCCACGAGAGGTCGAGGACAGCGATGGCTCCGACGAAGAGCACCATCGACTGAATGGCCGTGCAGGCGAGGACGAAGTTGATGCCAATGGCTTCACCGTTGGCGAGCAGAAGTTCCGATTGAAAGGCGTATTCGCCGGTGAAATCGGTCGCAAACCATCGGTTTCCATCCCAATCCTCCCAGGCAACCCGTCCGCTTGTGTCGTTGACCCAGGTGGTGCCGATTTGGATGTCCGTTCCCGTTGCGAAGCCGAGGAACATAGCTGACTGCGACGCCACGAACCAAATGGCGAGGACGCTGAGGTAGGGGACGTATGCAATCAACAGGTAAGGCCCGCCTGCGAAGGCGACCGTTCCTCGAGCCCACACAATGGCCTCCTTCTTTCGCCCCTCAGCCTGTGCTTCCCACCATGCAGCCCAGCAACTCAAGGGCAACGTTAGTGCGGCCATGATCGTAAGAATGGGGTCGTCGTGTTCCATGTAGGTCCACGCTTGCGTGAAAAAGTAAAACCCCACGAGAACCCAGCCGATTTGGGCGAGGCGCACAACATCACGAGCTTTCAGCCACCATGAGGCCGCCAGCAACAACATGCCAATGGCTCCCAGCAGGGTGGCCGTCTCCTTCTCAACGAGCACGCTCCCACCCAGCAGGGCCGGGGGTATCAACCTGTTCAACGCAACAAAGGCCATGAGCGGCGTTGACCACCCTGTTCCATGGAGGGGCCGTATGTCCAGTGGACCGTTCCCTCACGACTGTCAGAGCGTGGCCACCTGCCCATTGCGTTCCTTGACAGGGACGGTGTCATCAACAAGGGCAAACCGGGGTACGTCAACGGACCGGACGAGGTTCGATTGCTCGATGGAGCAGCCGCAGTGATCGGAGACCTCAACCGAGCAGGCTTCCTCGTTTGCGTGGTCACCAATCAATCGCCCATCGCCCGTGGTCTATGGGGGCCAGACACCCTTCAGTCCATCCATGAAGCGGTTCAAGCCCTGCTTTACCAGGAAGATCCCATGGCTCGGGTTGACTTGTTTTTGACCTGCCCGCATCGGTTTGAGGACCGATGTCCATGCCGGAAACCATCGCCGGGCATGCTGTCGTTGGGTCATCGTCTTCTTCGAGAAGTACCCGATGTCGAGATGGCTTGGCCCCCAGCGCTCCATCCTATCGAACATCCAGCGGTGGATTGGTGGGGGGCTTCCCCCAAAGCCCCTCACCCGTTGGACCTCATGGTGGGCGACCGTCGCTCTGACATGGGCGCAGGATGGGCGTTTGGTGCTCGCCTCTTTCGTGTTCATGCCGCTGTCGGTTTGCAGGCTGTGGGGCAACGTCTGACCGATGAGCACGATGCGGGTGATGGGTTTCAACCCTAGGTGATGGCATGGGATGGTTGGGACTCGACGACACGGACTCCTTGGCGGGCGGGTGCACCACGGAGGTGTTTGACACCCTGCTTCGTTATTTGCCGGCGGGTGCATCAACGGGTGTTCCTCGTCTCGTGAGGCTGTGGCCGTTTGCCAGGCGACGTACGCGTGGTAACGCAGCCTTGGCCGTCGAAATCCACACGGAGGATGCTGAAGGCCTCCTTGCTCATTTGGACGCCTGGTGGAACGAACATCTCGCACCGCTTGCTGGTGGCGTGGAGGCTTCGTCGATGTCCGACCGTGATCAGTATCCTACGAGTCCTGGCATGGTTTGGTTCGAGCAAGCCCCTCCGCCATCGGTCTACCTTGATGCGGTACGGTCCCACGTTACCATCGAGGGCCTCCCCGAACCCACCCGCGCTTGGGGAGGACACGGTCGGATTGGAGCGACAGCGGCCGTGGCCTGGCCCGCGTTGAACTGCACGTGGGAAGCCATCGCCTGGCGACTTCATGGGGTCGAGGACCGGCCCCGACGTGTGGATGAAACCTCTCTTGATGTGGTGGCTGCGTGGCCCGAGACCTTCCTGTCGCGAGACCCCCGAAAGGGAACGAGCCTCATCGCACCCCGAGGGAAGTCGCCGGTGCTGTTTGGTCTTCGTGCCACGACGTTTGAAACGGCCGAGCGTGGTTGCCAACGCTTGCTTGAGGGCAACGATACCGAACGAGTGGACCGATGGCGAGTGTTTCAGACCAACCAAGCCAGCGGCGACCATTTGGGCTCGCCGATGAAGTTGACCGTTCAGCACGTTGAGG
>JBMZXF010000023.1:0-23061 GCA_049627345.1 Candidatus Poseidonia sp.
ATTTGTAATCAATGACAACGTCGGCTCCGAGGCTTTTGCACAACCGTTCCTTTTCCCCCTTAGAAGCAGTGGTCACCACAAGACCAGCCTTGAACACATGCTTTGCCAATTGAATAGCAATTGTACCAACGCCACCGGCTCCCCCTGTAATGAGGACCGAATCTCCTTCTTTGAGACCAGATGCTTTGAGCACCTGAAGAGCAGTCATACCAACGAGCGGTATTGAGGCCGCATCCTCAAAAGTGAGGTTTTCTGGTTTCAGTACAACATTGGATGTATCCGCAACACAGTACTCAGCCATAGCACCTCTGTACCACGGGGTTTTCTTACCATCCTTTTCGTTTCCAAATAGGCGAGCAAAGACGGGTTGACCAACAGAGAATTTCCCCTCAAGGTCTGCTTCTTCAACAATTCCAGACACATCGTAACAGATTACGTGGGGAAAGGCTGCAACTGGAATAACCATCTTTAGATCACCCGAAAGAAGGGCCTTGTCAACTGGGTTAATTGCAGATGCGTGGACTTTGATTACGATGTTATTTGAAGCATCAAAGCCATGTGGATATGCGACTGTTGTTTTCTTCAATTCAGAAGGTTTGCCATATTTTGAAAAGCCGATGATATTCATTGTCTTGCCGTTCGGGTGTGTCGTCATAGTCGGGGCATTGTGCATCTCATAATAAGTAGAAAAGTGGCAACAGTGTTCATTTGTAACAATGTTGTAACCTGTTCCCTAATAACAAATTGATACTTAGGAACATTATGTCTAAAGAACAATCTCAACGTATGCAGTCAATGTGTGAATCTGCTAAAGCCCATGTTGATGATTTACTTGTTTTGCTTTCAAAATCAAAGATGCTAAGCATCCTCTACATCATGAATTGTGATAAAGAGCCTATGCGTTTTTCTGAAATCAAAAAGAGAGTAAACTCCTCCTCAACAACCGTTGCAAGGCGATTGGGGGAACTTGAAGATCATGGTTTGGTCACTCGTACGGCATTTGCAACCGTACCTGCTACTGTAATGTACGAACTTACAGAAGATGCGATTTCACTTCAACCCAGTCTAGAATCTATGTTTGAATGGGTGCTTAATCGAGCAGATAGTTCAGTATGAATGTCAAAAAAATACAATCAATCGACATATCATTTCCATGAAATCACAAGGGTTCTTTCATACCCCTCGAGAGATTATGGAGATGTACAATGGGTGTTCAGTCCCCCAGTACACTGCCTACCCTTTGCTCGAGAAGAATGTGGAACGAATTGCGTGAGAAAGTAATTATTTGCGGTAAAAAGATACCGTGGGTGCTTCATGAGCCCTCAACGCCACCTCGCGTCCCCGAACCGATTATGAACGGGTGACGCGTGAACCGGCTTGAGGGGGAATCATGGGCAGCAACCGACCACCGCAAGACATCGCCCTGACACCGGGAAAGCGCGTGCTGTTCCTCACCAAGGATTTGGACCTCATCAAGCAGCAGCTCTACGACGGCCTCGACCTTCGCATGGAGGATTTGACCGTTGACGACCTGCTCGACGACATCAACACCGACGTCATGACCCCCGCTTGGGTTTGCTTTGACCACGACCCGGCAGAGATCGCCAAAAACGCCTACGCCGGCCTCATGCACAACGGCCTGCGCGTGTTCCGAGAAAACGCCCTCAAGGACGGCAACTTCGAAGTCATCGTGTCCGGCCAGCGCAAAGGCACCGGCTCAAGCCGAGAAACGGCCGCTCAATGCGAACGCTGGGCCGGTATCAGCATCGTCATCGCCGCCTCCTTTGCGCCCATTCACGAGCGCAACAACATCAACCTCGGTCAGCTCATGGGCGACCACGCCATGCTGGAGCGCTTGCAGAACGGCGAATCCATCCCGCTGGCCGAATTCACCGGTCGCTACGACCCGGTGACCCAACTCATCGTTGAGCACGGCGGCTTGTTCCCCTTCGCCAAGGCCCTCAAAGCCGGCGAGTTGGACCTCGCCCCGCTCAACACCGGCCAGCGCCCCATGACCATGGCAGAGCACATCATCGGCCGCAACCTGGTCGGCCAGCCTGAAGGTCAGTGCGTCAAACCCGGCGACCCCGTCATCGCTCAAGTCCAAGGCGGCTACTCCCACGAGTTTACCACCGCTCAAGTTCACACCTTCCTGCAGGAAGAATACGGCGAAGACTACACCCTACCCAACCCCGACAAGTTTGCCGTGTTCGAAGACCACCTGCTCTACGCCCAGCACAACCCGAAGTTCGTGCCCTTCATGCACAAGGTGCAGACGCTGCGGGACCTGCAAGTGGCCTTCCAGCAGCACGCCGGCGTGCGAGACTATTCCGCCGTCGACGGTGTCTCGCCGGGCATTTGCCACCAGGTCGCCCGTGAGGAGTTCATTGAGATCGGCGATTTCATCCAAGCCACGGACTCCCACACCTGCATGGGCGGCGCGTCCAACGCGCTCACGTGGGGCGTAGGCGCCACCGAATACGCCAACCTCGTCAGCGCCGGTTTCACCTTCGTGAAGGTCCCTGAATCCATCCGCTTCGAGCTCGTGGGCGAACTCCATCACGGGTGCACGGCCAAGGACGTCATTCTCGCCATTCTCGCCGACCACGCTCGAAAGGAATTGACCCTCAACCGCAGCATGGAATTCGGTGGCCCGGGCCTCGCTTCCCTGTCGGTCGACGAACGCGCCACGCTGTGCAACATGGCCACGGAATGTTCCGGTCGCACCGGCATCTGCGAAGCCGACGATGCGCTCATGGCCTGGATGCTCAAGGCTCAGCCCCACCTTTCTGAAGACGAGCAGCGCGCTCGCATGGTCGCCCCCGACGAAGGCGCTCACTACGACGGTGGTGTGCACACCATCGACCTCTCCTCCATTGTGCCCATGGTGGCCCACCCGGGCAACCCGGACGAAGGCATTCCCAGCGACCCCACGAACGGCGCCAACATCGCCGACATCGGCACCGTCGCCGTCGACATCGCCTACGGTGGCTCGTGCACGGCCGGTAAGGAGGACGACATCGCCTACTACGCCGAGGTCTGCCAGGCGGCCAAGGACGCCGGTCTGACGGTCAAGGACGGCGTGGACTTCTACATCCAATACGGCTCGGGCCAAGTCAAGGCGCTGGCTGAACGCATGGGATGGCACGACCTCTTTATCGAGGTGGGTGTGAAACTCATCGACCCCGGTTGCGGCGCATGCATCGGTGCTGGACCCGGTGTGTCCATCACACCCGAACAGGTGACGGTCTCGGCCATCAACCGAAACTTCCAGGGCCGAAGCGGGCCCGGGAAACTCTACCTCGCGAGCCCGTTAACCGTGGCCGCTTCAGCCTTCACCGGTCACATCAGCATCTGGGCGCCCGACCTCTTTGCGTGAGCGGAAGTCCTCGCTGTCTCCGCTTTTTGCCCTTCTTCATCCGGTTCCGCCTGTGGAGATTATAATCCCTCAAAGGACGGGGACGGTCATCTGTCGGCCCGACGTCGTCAAGACGGAGGAGGACCGGTGGAGGTGAACACCCATGGCAGGGACCGCAGAACGCATGGCAAGCAACCAAAAGCAAGTCGCCATTTCAGAATTTTTTGAGAAAAACAAACACTTCCTCGGGTTTGACTCCCTCACACGTTCCCTTATCACCGCCGTGAAAGAAGCGGTTGACAACTCGCTGGACGCTTGCGAAGAAGCACGTATCCTTCCGGACATTCGCGTCAAGATCTCGAAGATCGACGACAAGAAGAACATCATCGAATTGCAAACCGAAGACAACGGTCCCGGCATTCCAAAGCGCAGCATCGAGAAGGTGTTCGGTCAACTGCTGTTCGGTTCTCGCTTCCACGCCATTCGCCAGTCCCGAGGTCAGCAAGGCATCGGGATCACCGGGGTTGTGATGTACAGTCAGTTGACGACCGGCCGGAAAACGCACGTTCGCTCCAAAATCGCTACGGAAACCTCAGCGGCCATCGTCGATATCGGGCTGGACACTCGCAAGAACAAGGCGACAAAAACCAACGAAGGTCGGGAACTCTGGGAACTTCCCAACGGCGAGATGAAGGATCACGGTCTCGAAATCACCTGTCGCATGAAGGCCAAGTACCAGCGAGGCCGACAAAGCGTCTACCAGTACCTTCGGATGACCAGCATCGTCAATCCCCACGCCGACATCACGTTCGAAGACCCTGAAGGTGAGGTTCACCACTGGCCGAGGGTGACCGAGCGGCTGCCTCGAAAGGTGGAGAGCATCAAACCCCACCCGCACGGCATCCACTTGGGTACGTTGCAGCGCATGTGCAGCGAATCCACGGACAGCCGCATGACCTCCTTCCTGTACAAGAATTTCTCAGGTGTCTCGTCCCGAGCCGCCAAGCAGTTGCTCGAAGCGGCTGAGGTCGAAGAAAAGGCCAAGCCGAAATCCATGAAGCCCGAGCAAATTCGAGCCCTGCTCGAAGCGTTCCAGGGCGAACGCCACCTCGGTGGCAAGCCGGTCAAGTTGCTCAACCCGCCCACCAACTGTCTCTCGCCCATTGAAGAATTGCTCATCAAGAAGGGGCTGTCCAAGACCATCGATTCACGGTTCGTCACCACGATGACGCGCTCACCCACGGTCTCTCAGGGTAACCCCTACCAGGTCGAAGTCGGGCTCATCTTTGGCGACGGGATGGCCGCCGACAAACCCGTTGAAGTGCTCCGATTTGCCAACCGTGTCCCGCTGATGTACCAGCAGGGCGGATGCTTGCTCACGAAAGCCATCGAATCGGTGGACTGGCGCCAGTACGGGCTGGACCAAGCCGGTGGTCGCGGCGTGCCCAAAGGCCCTGCTGCCATCCTCGTTCACCTCGCCAGCACCAACGTCCAATTCACCTCCGAGGCCAAGGAGGCCCTGGCCGACAACGGCGAGGTCATGGACGAGGTTCGCAAGGCCATGCTCGAGATGGGACGCGGTCTCAGGAAGCACCTTGAGAAGAAGAAAAAGATGGTCAAGGTGCAAGAAAAGTTCGAGCTGGTCAACGACATCATTCCCGCCATCGCCGAAAAGTCGGCCGCCATCCTCAAGCGGCCTGTCCCTGATTTGGCCGGCTCCATCACGAGGATCATGGGCGCTGTTATCGCCGAGAGTTCCACGGAATGGAACAAAGCGACCAAGATGACGGACGTCACCATCACGCTGTTCAACTACACCTCGAGGGCCCGAGCCTACACCTTGCTGGCGTCGTGGCCTGAACGCGAAGGCGCCACCATGGAGAACAACACCACGGGCGGTCGCAAAGAAGCGACGGGGGTGTGGGCTTGGAAACTCGATACCCTCGACCCGGGCCAAACCATGACCATCACCTACGCACTCAGCGGCCTTGAACGAGGCGACTGGACGGAAACCGACGTGTTCTATCGCGGCAGCCAGGAAGTCATCGGTGCCTCAAAGATGGACGAAAAGTTGCTCGAAGAAATTCGCCGACAGGAAGCGCGCGAAGCCGGCGAAGGAAACGGCGACGAGGAGGAGGACGCCACTGAATCCACCACCGATGCGCCTCAATCAGCCTCCGCTGGAGGCGAGGAGGTTCCTCCGGCAGAGCCTGCCGCAGAGGAGGTGCCGAAACCTTCGGGCCAACAAACCCTGATGGGGTTCGGGAGTGATGCATGATGTCCGCCAGTCACACGCCAGAAGAAACCAAGGCCGCACTCCATGAAGTGGTCACGGAGATGTACGACAAAATCGTGAAGGGCGAACCACCCACCATGACGCTGCCCGTCCGTACCAAGAACAACATCGGGTTTGACAAGACGTTGGGCGTCTACAAGTACGGCAAGAAGCGTTCGGTTCGAGACGCGACGAGCCTGGGCTCGGCCAAGCAATTGCTTCGTGCCCTTCACGTCGTGGAATTCATTGAAGAGATGATCAACACCAACAAATCCTCCACCCTCAGAGAGATGTACTACATCTCAGAAAGTTGGGGGCTCGGCAAGTTTTCCTCGCAGAACGAATCCAACAACCTCGCTGAGGATTTGGAAGTCGTGACGCAGTGCCTGCGTGAGGATTTCAAGCTCCGGCCTGAAGAAGACGGTGCCCGTATGATCGGCAACGTGACCATCCGAGAACGAAACCGCCGAGGCGAATGGATGCGCATCAACGCCCGCGACGACGTTGGCGACTCGGGCTACGGCGTCCCCTACAACGTGGAAGAAGAAAAGATCGAACTGCTCGAACATGATGTGAATTTCATCATGGCCATCGAGACCGGTGGTATGTTTGACCGTCTCATCGAAAACGGCTTTGACGAAGATTTCAACTGCGCCCTCGTTCACCTCAAGGGCCAACCCGCTCGTTCCACACGGCGCATTCTCAAGCGGATGAGCGAAGAGTGGGACCTGCCCGTCGTGGTCTTCCTCGACGGTGACCCCTGGTCGTTCAGAATCTTCGCGTCCATTGCCTACGGCGCCATCAAGACCGCCCACATCTCGGAATACTTGGCCACGCCCACCGCCACCTACCTCGGCATCACGTCCGACGACATCGAAGCCTACGACCTGCCAAGCGACGACCTCTCTTCGCGGGACGTTGACGCACTCAAAGCGGAACTTTCCGACCCGAGGTTTGCCGATTCATGGTGGCAAGAACAGATCAACATGATGCTGGACCTCGGCAAAAAGGCTGAGCAGCAATCGCTGGCGAAGTACGGGTTGGACTTCGTCACCGACACCTACCTCCCTGAGAAACTGAACGACTTGGGCCTTGCTTGAGTCCATCAGCGAGCCTTATGGAGGAAGAGGGTCTGGAAAGCGATGATGCAAGCACCTGAGCCTGCAAAGCGTTCCCCCTGGGGCTTTCGCCTTGCCGTGGCCGGTGCTGTCATGGTGCTGGTTGGGGCCGTCATGATGTCGAGTCAATCCTCGACCATCAACGCCGCCATGGACCCGAGGGAACAGCACCACGACGAGCCCTACGTTGGCGATGGAACGCATGCGCTGGGGGAACTGAACGGCTCCTGCTATCGCTTCTATCAACTGAAAGACGACCCTGTGATGAGCGTTGAACTGTACCGCGTTGAGGGTTCATCGCTGGCAGGAGAAGCGCTGGAACAGCAATCGTGCATGCTGGACTGGCAGGCGATGGCCGCCGACGGCACAGCCTTCGTTGAAGTCGCTTCCTGGGAACTGGACGAGAGCGGTGAACATGCACTCGTCGTGGCGTGCGAAGAAGACTGTGCGGAAACATCCGGCTGGTTGGTCCCGGTCGATGACATTCAGAGCGACCTGTTGTCGTCAACATGGCTGGTGTTGGGCGGCGCCATGTGCTGCTTGGGCGTGTTGACCACACCCTTGGCCATCATCGTCTACGTCGCTTCCAAACCAAGCAAGGCCCCTCGCGTGATGATGGTGGGGCCAGAAGGGCAGTTGATCCCCATCACGGACGTGAACCCCGACCACCCCACGTTGTTCACACAGGGCGAACATGACCCCCAGCAACCAGCGGTTGCTCCACCGTTCGCCGATACAGCCGAACGGCAACCGTCCCAACAGTTCGTTGACGGGATGCAAGATGTTGCAGCCGGCTCACTGCTGACCACCGAGCAGGTCTATGCTCTGATGCGAGGCGATGTGGAAGGGGCGCAGGACCACGCCAAAACGGGCCGCTACCAAAGCACAACGCCCGAGGAAACGATCCAAGATGCAGCCAACGCCGCCGCCATAGCGTCGTGGGACGAGGGGGTTCCTTTGGCCGAACCTCAACCGGTTCAGCGAACGTCCACCGCCGTCAAGCGAGCACCGGCGAGCTCCTCTACCGCTGGAAACAGCGACGCCTGGAAGGACTGGGACGAGCAATAGAGAAACGGTGCGTTCATAGAGGTGGGTTAACTACCCAACCTCGAGTTGAGAAGCATGACCGACATCGACAAAGCCCTGTACCTGCTCCAAAACAAGGTCCGAAGGCAGATCCTCGAACGCCTCGCCCGTGAACCCCACTACCCCATGCAGCTCTCCGAACTTGTCGGTGTCAGCCAACCGGCCGTGGTCAAGCATCTCAAAGAGTTGGAGAAGGGCGGCATGGTCTCGAAGAAGAAGGTCCCCTCGGAAAAGGGTGGGCCCCCCAGAACGATTTACGCCGTGGAACGTGCCATGTCGATTCACGTCGACATCGGCCCGGACCTGTTCCGTTGCGAAGAGCGAAAACTGCCGGCAGGCGGCCCCATGCGCCTCTCGAGCAGCCTGCCGCCGGCCTCGGTTCCCGTGGCTGAATCGCTCAGCGGCCGCAAGAAAATCGCTGTGGCCGAAGGGCTGGCTCACATGCGAACCCTCGCT
Organism: Candidatus Poseidonia sp.; assembly: GCA_049627345.1. GTDB lineage: Archaea > Thermoplasmatota > Poseidoniia > Poseidoniales > Poseidoniaceae > Poseidonia. The sequence goes on from JBMZXF010000023.1 coordinate 8,294, forward strand.
TCAGTTCTCGAGGAGTTGGACGCCCAGCGAGACGCCCTCATCTCCCTGCATCAGCATGTCCGTCAGCGAGTTTCTGCGGCGGTTGAAGCAGACTTCGAGTCCTACGAGGAGCGGAGCATCATCCAAACCATGGTTGAGGCCACGGGCGACCGTCTTGACCTGACCGCGCTGGTTCAGCAAGAGCTCGTCGGCCACGCGGATGTGGGGGATGTCATCACTGCGCTTCGCTCAAGGCTTGAGAAACAAATCGCCCGCCGCTCAGGGCAGGTCATTGCCGCTCCGCTCAACACCGAGTTGCGCTGGTACCTCGGACCGAAGTCCAAGTGATGCGCTTCAATCGTTGGCTTCGTCCGAGAGCACCGACACGAGCGACGACTGTTCAGCCAGTCGCTTGTTGACTTCGTCTCGGCGACCCTTGCCCACCAGGTAGACCACGCCCAAGAGCGCAATGGTCAACACGATGACGGCAAAGGGCAGGGCCGTCTTACCGACGACTTCCTTGGCCAGGTCGAGGACCGGGCTGTTGGATTCCAACGGCTCTGGGATGGGTTTCACGTTGTCGCCTTCATCCGACTCAACGATCTGGTTCATCGGGTCAACAACGACGTAAACGCCCTTGCTACCGGCGGTGACCGGGTAGAGCAGGTAGAGTTCAATCTCCTTGGCGTCTTCGGTGTCATCTGGAGCGAGCAACGCACCGACCACTTGACGCATCACGACGCGGTCTTCCTCGCAACCGTTCTTGCGAATCTCCTTGGTCGTCTCGTCGGTCACATCGTCGTATTCGCAGAGCACGATTTCAATGTCCGTAGCGTGGACGTTTCCGGTGTTCTGCAAGATGATGCCGATGGGAATCGTCGAATCGACCTCGGCCGAGGTGGACGGTGGCATGATGATTTCCTTGATCTCGAGGTTGGGTGCGCGCAGTCGCAGCGTGACGATGAATTCGTTCGTGTCGAGGTTGTCACCGTCCCATGCAGGCGAATCGTCATGGTCACCGTCGTTCTCCATGTCGCCAAACTTCGATACCACCTTCAGACCGATGCTTCGGGTGTCGAGTTTCGCGTCGGTGCCCACCTCGATGGCGGCCACCGTGGTGATGGTTTCGTACGGTGCCATCTCGGGCAGGCGCCACTCGTCTATGTCCTCAAGGTACACACAAGCGTCTTCTGGATACGAAGCAGCGGTGGACTGCATCACAATGCACGCTTCCTCAACGACGAGTTCGGCACTGACTTGGCGCATGATGAACCAGTCAACGTCCCAGCTGCTGAGCACGTTCATGCCCGGAAGTTCGTTCCACAGGAGCGAATCACCGTCGCGCTGAGCGGTGTGGTTGTTCAAGGTTGGAACATCGGGGACGTTGCCGTTGTTGGTCACGTTGAAGGTGAACCGAACGATGCGCCCTGGGGCGGAGGTTTTGACGGCGTTGTCGACGGTGGGGTCCATTGAGATCTGCATGTCGTGGAATTCGTCCACGGTGATGGTCAACACCACGGTGTCTCGAATACGGGTGTCACGACCGCTGGCATCCGGGTAGACCTCTTCGGAGAAGGCTTGCAGGACAACGGTGTACTGACCGGCTGGCACGCGGTCTGGCACGTTCATGAGCACGTCAAAGGCCTGGTAGGTGCCGGGCGAGAGTTCCTGCAGGCTCTCTCGAGGAATGTCGATGTCCCAAATGACGTCCACGCCGAAGGCATCCGTGACACGTGCCAGACGGAAGTCAAACCGGTCCGGTCCATTTCCGTCGTTGGTCACCGTGAACGGCAGGGTGATTTGGTCGCCTGGGTTCACGTTCATCGAGGTACCGACGTCAGGGTCGATGCCTGCATCCAGCGCAAACACGTGTTCCACGTTGGTGGACAGGATGGCCGAGTCTGAAATTCGTGGGTAGCCGTCCAGGTAGCCCTTCAGCGTGATGGCGGGGCCAAGTCCAGCGGTGGCGTTGTAGGGAGCACAGACATGTACGGTGACGCGCTTGGTGACCTTCTCAGCGTTGCCGGGAATGGTCCAAGCGATGGGGTCGCCAAGGCCGTCGCCTGCATCGGCTGAGCCGGTAGCGTTCGCAAAGTCAACCATCACGACCCAGTTCTCTTGGCGCCAAGCGTCCATGGCCACGCCGTCGGGCTTGGCTTCGGGTGCGCCGGGCGTTGCGAAGACGAGTTCCCCGCTGTCGAAATTCTTGGTGACTTCAACGTCGTACGAGGCGCACTCACCGGGCTTCACCTGTTCTGAGCGATCCTCAACGGCGAACACAATGTTGCCAGTTGACCGAATCGACACGAAAACGCCGAGCTCGAGGATGTCGTATGTTCCCTTTTCAACGGACTTGATGGGTTCGCCCTCTGACCAACCCTTCACGTAAATCACGAAGGCACCCGGGTCTTCTGAGGTCGGTACGAAGACTTCGAGGTTCTTGGTGACCGATTGACCGGGGTCAAGCTCGACACGGATGGGGAAGTTCACCTGCCATCCAAACGGCAGGAGCCATTCTTGCTGGCCCTCGAGGCTGTTCGGGTCCCAGAAGACGAAGGCGTCGTGGACGTTACCTGTGTTGGTGATGGTGATGGAGAAGATGGCGGTGTCGCCCTGTTCAATGTCAGCCATGCTGTGCGAGGTGTCGAGGTTGATGCCGTGAACCACGTCCATCAAGGTCAGCGTAATGAGGTCGTTCTGGATGGCTGGGTCCTTGTAGGACTGAGCCGTGACCCGAATCTCAGCGAGTTCGTCGCCGTTGGCCTGGTAAATCGACGGTGCTTGGACGCGCATGTAGAATCGAACGTCCTCGCCGCCTTCCAGGAAGATCGGGGTGTCCGGGAAGATGCTCGAGTGGTTGGAAGCGAAGTAGAGGTTCGCCGTCCAGTTCATCGGCACACCGGAGATGTTGAGGCCGTAGGTGTCAGCCACGAGGTCCTTTGGACCGGGCGTGGAGTTGTTCATCGTCATGTTGTAGATGGTTTGCTGGCCGGGTTCAATCACGTGATAGAACGTCTCGCCTTCGTCAAACTCAACATCGACTTGTCCGGTCAGCACGTGGGAATAACAGATGGTGAACCGGTTGTTGTTACCTTCATCACCGCACGTGTTCGTGTCGGACCACGCAATGTGCGCGCCGCTACCCAAGTCGTTGGAGAACGCTGGCGGCATACCGATGGCCGGCTGCCGACCGCTGTTCGGCCCGAGTTTGTTGGAGTTCCACGAGGTGACCGCTACGGCCTCCCAGGGGTCGAGGGCCATCAGGCCATCCCCGGTCAGGTCGGTCTGGTTCAAGCGAGTGTAGAGAATCTCTTCGTTGGCCGAGAGGTTGCCAGAGTCAACCCATGCGATGTGGACGTTGTTTTGGTCGTCGGTCAGCAAGGACGGGAAGACCGAGTTGCCCGAGTACGGTGATGCCGGGGGCAGGCCGTTCTTGCCCTCAACGTTGGAGATTGGCGTGTCGTTGATCTTCTTGATGGCGTAGGTGGACAGCCCCTCATCCGCACCGTCCCAGGCGCCAGCGCCCTGAAGTCGGAGTTTGGTGTAGTAGACTTCGTAGTTCACGTCCTTTTCGAAACCGTAGTCTCGACCGTCCATCCAGGCGATGTGGGTGTTGCCTTGGTTGTCCACACCGATGGAGGGGTGGAAGGAATAGGCGTCGTCGATGGTGACACGGGTGTCGTTGACAACGACCAAGTGGCCGTCAGCCCCAGCACCGGTGTCTTCAGCGTAGTTGCCGCCAGATGAGGAGTGGCCGGGCAGACCTGGTGTGAAACTTGGGTCGTTGTTCATCTTGGCGTAGGGGTCGAGAACGGACATGTAGATCTCACGGGAGTTGTTGGTGGAGATGTAGACCATGGCTTCGACGAGCAGGGCCATCTGGTTGGTTCCGGTTCCCGAGGGGAACTCGTAGGCCTGGCCGCCGGCGTCGGTGTTGGCCAAGGTGTTACCGGGGCAGTTCCGGGTTTGGGTCGAAACGATGCCGTTGGGGCACTGAACGAGGTCCATGAAGTGGGATTGGATGTTGCCTGCGCCACCGTAGCCCTGTCCGTAAAGACCGACAGGAATCACGCCGGCGAGCAGACAGTTGTCGTGGGCCTCCTGAATGGCGGCTTTGTCATCGGCTTGTTGCGACGGGTCGCCGTCCTTGGGTCCTTCATCGGACACGGGAATCACGATCTTCGTGGCGTTGGGGTTCCAGCGGTGGTCGGCCTGGGTGGGCGGGTTGCCTGGCACGTTGCCGGCAGCGTCCTTCCAAGAGAGGCAGGCCCAGTTGGAACCTGGACCCCAGTCTTCGCCGGAGTAGCCAGAGTACGTGTTGCCGTTGTAGATGGTACCCGGCAACTTGCGAATACCGCCGGAATCGTCGCCGGGGGTTTGGCCAAGCGGCGTGGTTCGTGGGCCGGTGTTCTGGTTGTAGCCCTGGCAGTTGCCGGAGCTGGCCGCACCCGGAAGGGTGTTGCCAAGACCGTAGATGGTCTCGTACACCGTCATGTTGCCTTCTTCAAGCATGGGCTTGATGCCTTGGAAGTAAGGGCCGCTGGCAAAGTTGCCACCGTAAATCACGGTGCAGATGTCAGCCCACTCCGAGTACATTGAACCCGAGGTATCGACGATGAAGGCCAATTCGACCTTACCGCCGCGGGTGTCGTCCCAGGCGATCTGAACGTAGTCGTTGGCATCGACGACCACGTCGGGGTGCCCCTTGTGGCCGATGATGGGCGTCAAGAGGGTGTCGTCAAAGAGGGTGACGATGGCCCCCGAGCCGATGTCGGGCTGAATCATGGAGTAGTAGATTTGGGGCTGGTTGAAGAAGCGACCAAGTTCGTCGTAGTTGTCCTGCCACACGATGTGGACGTTGTTCTGGCTGTCGATGTCCAGGGCGGGCCAGTCTCGGTTTTGAGAGCGGCGAGAGATGATGGTGTCGTCGATGGCCGTGATGGTCCCGTCGTCGGAAGCCATGCCGTCCATGGGCGCAGCCCAAGGAGAAAGGGCCGTGTACATGATGGCGTGCTGGCCGGCTTTGTCGGCCCAAACGACGTGGATGCGGTCAAACTCGTCGACGGCGAGATCGGGGTGCCAAATCTTGTGAAGTCCAGAGTTGGTGATTTGGGTCGCATCGATCAGGGTCTCGCCACGAGGCGAAATCATCGAGTAGTAGAGATGGAGGTTGTTTCGCGTCCACACAACGTGCACGTTACCGGAACTGTCCGAGCCAACCGCTGCCTGCTGGTCGGATGACGTGCCGCCGTCCACAATCTGGATGGCTTCGGTGATCACGACGGTGCTGGCGCTGACCGACACAGAGGCGATCAACAAGGACGACATCACGGACAGGACCATGATGGAGGCTAGGCTGATGGATTTCATTTTCTGACGCATAGGTATACCCCGGACTTCTCTGTTTTCTCGTGAATCTAATCATACTTAACCGCGCCCCCTATCGGTCATGTTTCGGGGGATTGCGCCCACGAAGTGAGATCGTTGACCGCCCGGCTCATGACGGCCGCAGAACGCGGGTGTTCATGCCCATTCAGAGGGGTCAAATCCAGAGCCAAACGACATCTTCTCGTCGAACTCAATCTCTGCAGCGGGGCGAATGTCCTCCGGCACGGATTGGCCGTCGTTGGTGGGCTTGGATTTGGCCCAGTCATCGACGGGCCCGGGCTTTCCGACACCGGGGCCGTAGGAATACTTGATCTCGTGAATGAGGGCGAGTTTGGCCAACCACAGGCGGCGAAGGCTGTTCATGAACTCGTGCTTGGTCAGTCCGTCAAACCAAATGGGGAGGCTGACGTTAAAGGCCTGAAGTGGCCCAGGTTTCTTCTCACCGGCATGCCCCATGTGAATCACCCAATCAACACCCGTACGGATGAGGTGAAGGCGGCTTTCATGGATCCACTCGGACCAGTCACTGTCCTCATCGTCCATGTGGTCTTTCATCTCCTTCTGTTGACCTTCATCGACCCGGGTCATGCTGGACACGGCAACGAGGTCTCGGCCCTTGGGCACCACGATGGCGAACATGTGACCCTGCTTGCCGCTGGGGTAGCGGACGAGGAAGTGCGCATGGGCCCTCGGGTCGTTTTGCGCCTTGGCCGAAAGACGCTCCTCAGAAAGCCATTTTTTGAGGAGGTCGACGGTATCGTCGGGCGTCATGCCTTACCGGATATTCTCCTCCCGTTTGAATCAACCGTTCAGGAGGTTATTTCCTTGACCAAGTGCGCAAGTTGCGCTTTTCCTTCGCTGGGGAAACGGAAGCGTGTCCATGCCTTCCGGCTGTCCACCCAAACGTCCCATGCCGCAGCAAAGGATTTCCCGCTGGCCCAAAACACAGGGAAACACAAGACGTAGACCAGCGCCAATCCAGCGACGGGCGAGCCCCCGACTATTTCCAACCATCCCGTACTCCAACCCATGACCGTCGCGAGGTCATCCTGAACAAACCACACGATGCCGGTCCAAAGGGCGGCGATGAACGGCCAAATCAGGAGTGAGCCAAAGAAAGCGGCCAAAAACTGGTAGCTCGTTCTCGCGTCCAAGCCCTCGTCGGTCGAGTCACCCAGGAGACGACCGAGAGCGATTTGGAGGCCGAGCGACGTCACGGCAAACGGGAGAAGGGCCAGGAACACAGCAACGGACAACAGGGCTGAAGGAAAACGCCCCCAACTGGCCTTTCTCAACACTCGACCACCGGAACCCAAATCCCGGCCGTCCAAACCATGCTTCTCAAGAAGTTCAGCTGCTTCGCTGGCCTGCTCAAATCGTGCACCGGTGATTGGTTCGGGCGGAAACGAGCGTGTGCGTCCGGGCCACGCATCGCGGACCTCACGGGCTGCGTGCACCTCGTCTTGCCATGACGTCAGGCGTCGGCCGGCGGCGATCGCCTCGGCGTGTGCGGTGAGGTGGATGGCACGATGCTCAGGCCACGAGGCTGCCTCGGGCGTCATCCGTGGGAGGCGTGCTTGAAGTTCATCCCGAAGGTGATGGACCGTTTCCGCAGGAGGTTCAATCCAGCCGCCCTCGCTCACAGCGGCGACCATCTCGTCGGGCACCATGTCGTCCGTCAGTTGAATGGGTTCACCAAATTCGATGTACTGGTCGGTTCGAAACAGTTCTCGTCGACGGAAATGAAGGCCGACCGGAACCATGTGAGGAAGCGGGAGGTTGTTCGCTTTGGCCAACGCGGCCGCTGCCAGCACCGTTCGGGCTGGGCCGGTCTTGAACCGAACCATGTGCGAAAGGCTGTGGCTCGTGCCTTCGGGGAACAAGACGCATCCAAAACCATGGGCAATCCCGTTGGCCAGCGCCAACAAGGAACGCCCGTTGAGGTGCATGGCTTCCTCTTCGGTGCACCCGCCTCGCAACAGTTCTGCCTTGCGAACGACCGGTTGAACCGCTAACTTTCGAGTCCACCAACCGAGGAGCGGGCGGGTGACGAGGTCGTGGCGAGCCCCAACAACGAACTCCTTTGGGTGTTGGAGGAAGATAGCAAGCGGGTCCATCAGCCCGTTGGTGTGCCACCCACAACACATGGCACCCGAGCCACGCGCAGATTGAGGTACGAGGGTTGTGGATGACGTGGTTCGAAATTGAACGCTGGACACTCGCCTGCACATCCAAAACGCAAGCTTGGTCCAGATGAACGACCCGGGAACAGCAGCATCGTACGTGGGCAAGGGAGCAGAGAGAAGTTTGTCGATTTGCAGGTTTTCAGCCGAAGCGGAAAGAACAGGGACGGCGTTGGGGTCAAGTGCGAGTTCAATTTCACCCGACGGGTCGTACGCCGCCATCATGCCACCTCTCGAAGGGCGGTGGCCAGCAAGCCAAGGCTCTCATGGTCGGGTTCAGCGGTTACCGTGGCAGGCCACATGGCCATCAGAGTGCCACCGCCGTCGCCCATTGTTCGAGGGAGGACATGGACGTGAACGTGTGGAACCTCTTGGCCTGCGAGCGGTCCATCGTGCACGCAGACCGTGAAGTCCGAGGTTGAAAATTGTCGCCCGAGACGGTGTTGCACGTCGGCCACGCCATCCATGAGGCTTGACCGTTCCTCTCGGGTCAACGCTGCCAAGCGCTGAACAGGGCGGGTTGGGATGACGAGGGTGTGCCCCTCACGCCGTGGAAAAATGTCGAGAAAGGCATACCAACCATCGCCCTTGGCGACCTGGTGAGATGGTATCTCGCCCGAAAGAATGCGCTCAAAGAGCGTGGTCATGCCCAAAGCAGCAGAGCCGATGTCTTTCTTCATTGTGGAGGCAGGACCCAATGCCCGCCCGCTCCCTTCTTGATGGCGAGGGTGCCGAGTGAGCCCTCGTGGTCCACCGTGATGTGGTGGAGGAAGTCGTCGTTGGCGTCAGGGAAATCTTCTCGAGCAAACGAACCACGCGTCTCTTCTCGTGCCAAGCCGCTCTGCACCGAAGCGGTCACCAAACGGACGGCGGCTTGGGTTCGCAGCACTTCGAGAAGATTGGTGTTGGCGATCAGGGAGTGCTGGTCGAGGTGAAGGGATTCAGCCGTGATGCCGATCTGCTCCAGTTTGGTCAGGAGGTTGGTCATGCTGTCAGCGGTGAACGATGTCGTAGCGGCGAGGGCGGCCTGGAGGTTGGCATTGACCGTCCCGCAGCGCACCACGTGGGTTGCATCACCGCTTTCCATCATGGCTGAAAGGTCGGCCTGAGCGTCTTGGATTGCCGATTCAAGCCCGGAGGCCGCGCTGAACTTGCGGTCGGCCACCCACTGACCTGCATGGCGTCCAGCGGTGGCGCCCGAGGTCAAGGCGTCAAGAAGTCGGTTTCCGCTCAACGGTGCAGCACCGTGAAGACCGGTGCACGAAGCGTCTCCTGCGGCGTAGAGGCCGGTGAACCAGCGAGCCCACGTGCCGACCACGCAACGGCCGTTACCATCGACGGGCAGCCCTCCGATGGTGTGTCCCACGACCGGGCCGAGGGGGACGGTTTGACGGTTCATGTCGATGCCCGTGCGCTGCTTCACGAGGCGGAACAACGAGCCCCACCAGGCTGCACTCTGACCCATGTTGCGGGCGTCGAGCACCGGTTGAACGGCGGCATTGATGGCGTGGGTCATGGCGAGCGTAGATGATTCGTCCGCTTCAATGGCGGCACCGGACGCCTCGTGGAGTTTCGCTCCGTCGAGGAGGAGTCCTGTGGGCAAGAACACGTTGGTTCCCTTGATGGTCAGCGGGTGGTGCGTCATGAATTCCATGTCACGGAGTGCAACCCCTGCTCGGAAGGCCATGTCCATACCAAGGCCAACCACGCCAGAGGAAAAGGCGCCTTCGAACCCTTCGTCAGCGATGATGAGGGCTTTGCACTGAAGGCCGATGATACGGCCGTTGACCATGTCAAGCGCCACCAACCCCTCAACCGACTGCTTGGTGTGAACGAGGGTGAGGGGGACTTGGTCGCCTCGACGGATGACGCCGTGGCGCATGCACTGCTCTTCGCCGACCTGTTGAATGGCCTGCGCCGTAGCGCTCCCTGCATCGGTTGTTCGAGGTTGTTGATGACCTGCTCCCTTTCGCACGACGGGGAGGCCTTGTTGGTCCCGGCGGAAGTTGACGCCTCGGCGCTCAAGTAAGTCAACGTGCTTGATGGCGCCGGCCGTCGTTCCAGCGACCACATCTTGGTCGCACAGGAATGCGCCGCAGCGAATGGTGTCCTCTCGGTGGCTTCGGTTGTTGGCTTCTTGGAGCGGTGCGGAAAGGCCCTCGAGCGAGGCCATGCCGGGGGCACCCAGGCCGGTTGAAGACATCATCAAGGTGCTCGCGCCTGATTTCGCTGCTTCAGCGGCGGCGTGCAAGGCGGCGGGTCCGTCGCCGAGGACAATCACATCCCATGCTTCCATTCTCAAACTCCCCCGTTCTCGCCGAAGTGGAGGACTGCCATAAGGTGCGCGCTTCCCCCACCAGCACAGCAAGGCCAACATTCAATGGACTGCGTTCCATTCAGACTTTGGGAAGTGGACGACTTGCCCACGAACGCGCCCGTTCCAAGCGACGGTTTTTGCTGCGGACTTGAAAGCCCGAAGCTCGCTTCACGGTGGTTCGCAGCACACGGGATTCGATGACAACACCATCTTCGTCGCGGAGGATAACCTGAACGTAGCGGTCGACTTCATCGCGCTCGGGCCAAGCGACGCCCAGCCACAACACGATGCCTTGTTGGAGGTAGCGTGGTACCCAATCGAGGGCGTCGTCTTCGCTCTCGGCGTTCAAACTCACCGCCTGCCTCGGCGGGGGGCAGGCTTGGAGTTCAAATCGGTGGTCTCGAGCAAAGGGTTCACCGCCGGGGCAGACCACTTCGATTCTCGCCACAGCGTGCTCGAACGTCTGGTTGTTCAAGGCGATGAAGAGGTGGCCCGTGCCGTCTTCACATTCAGGGTCCAAAGCCACATCCATGCGCCATGGCGAACGGAGCATGCTCGGGGTGCCCGATAGCAGATCGAGTTGGAGCCGTTCAAGCAGCCGGAACGCGCTGGGTTGCCAAACACGTGCATGAGCCAACAAACGCTGAAGGGAACGCCAGTTGAACTTCGCTTCTTCGTCCAGCAAAACCTCCCTGATGGCATCCGGGCGAATAAACTCGCTCAGCTCACCCATGGCGATGCTGTCACTCAAATCCCCCTTGGCGTGGAGGTGAAGGATGTAGAGGACGCGTTCCCACGATTGGTCTTTGTCGTAGCCGGGAAGAATGCTGGCGCGGAATTCATTGAGCCATGTGCGCCAATCGAGATGGAGGTCGGGGTCCAAGTGGAGCACGATGAGTTCGCCAAGAATGGAACCCAACTGCGTCGGGTGGTGAGTCGGAGCGTGATGCACCAGGCAGGGCATGTGGTCGCCTTGTTGACGAACAGCGTCGCTGGTGAAAAAAGAATGAAACGAATGCGCAAACCCGAAGGTCATTGACACGAGGATGGAAAGATACCACACGAGGGTTGATTCGGTGATCACCGTTGCCAAACCGAGCAAAAACACCGCTGTCAAGGCCAGCAGGCTGTTCAGAATGTTATGCCGGCGGACATCGGTCAGACCTTCCAAGATTCGGTCCATGCCCGGTTGGGAGCGCAACGAGAGTTTTCCACCGGTGCTCTCGTCGTCAATTTCACGAAGGGAAATACGTGCTTGAATGGACTGCCACATCGCTTCGCCGGCGAGCAACGCCGGCACGGTCGTAACGAGAAGCGGAACCAACCAGAACATCATCACGTACCCTGGATTGGGAGGTGCGACACTGGGGAGCGTAATAGACAACAGCGCCACGATCGCGACACTGGCACCGAAGAGTTGCCGAACAAGTAAGGTCGCTGAATGTCGAGCCACCACGCCAAAGCGCATTCGAAGCGCTTCTTGTTGCTGCCATTTTTCCATGGTGCGCTCGAGCGGGTTTTCAGTTCGAGCAAAACCGTGACCGTACGGATCGGGGAGATTGTTGCCCGTCTCGACCTCGTCCGCCATGCCAACCCCGACCTTGTGTAAAGCGGCCTGATTTTTGGCTCTTGTCCAATTTCATGGCGGGCGTGGCAGGATTCGAACCCGCGATCTCCGGCTTAGGAGGCCGGTGCATTATCCAGCTGTGCTACACGCCCAACAACGGCTGATGTGCGACCTTTCAAGACGGTTGCGCTGTGGGCGAGCGTAAATACAGGTCACCGATTTCTGAGATGCGGTGGAGAAGTTCCTCGAGTTGGATGCGCTGTTGTGCCGAGCGCTGGAGGCGCATGTCGCATGCTGAAATCGCGTCCAACAGGGCAGCCAGAAGATCATCCGGATAGTGGGTCCGTCCTGCGACAAGGAAATGATGGAGGCGGTCCACCACGCCTCGTCCATCCAAGTCATGGGCGGCCATCATCTGGTCCAACGCGCCCATGGCACCCTTCAGAACCCGGGTGTTCTTCTCGCCCTGACGTTCCCATTTCCAATCGTGCACGCGGCCTCGAAGGGCTTCCTCCATGACCAATTGCACCTCACGGCGACTGCTGTTTGACATCAACAGTTGGATGTTTTTTCGCTCGCCCAGGAGATTCCGCTGCGCCAACAACTGAAGCGTAAAAATGGATTTTCGCAGGTTGCCGTTCGCCACGTGAGCGATGTCGCCCAAGACGCCGGGCGCAGGCACCAGTTCTTCCTCGGTGGCAATCGCCTCCAAACGCTGTTCGATCGTTAAGCGAGTGAGGGAGGGCATCCGTACGTGTTGCGTTCGACTGCGGAGGGCTTCGATGATTCGTGAAGGCGTATGGGTGGTGAAGAGGAAGCGAGCACTTCGGCTGCTCTCCTCCATCATGCGGCGTAGGTAGGATTGTCGAGCATGCCCGAGGTAGTCAGCATCCTCAATGATGATGATGCGCGAAACGGCAGCGAGGGTCCCGGCTTCCGCCGGCGCTGATTCTTCGCCAGCAGGCGGCGGTGATGCATCGGCGCTTGCGCTGATGTTGTGGTCAAAGGCGTCCAAACTCGTTCGCCCGGCGAGGGTGTCGTCAGAACCGGCGCCCTCGGGGCGCAGAAAGGCCTCAAACTTGGCCATCGCTCCGGACGTCTTGTCCAAATCCCGAGCCTGGAGCACGTGGGTGGTGGCCCGCCATGACGGCCCCAGCACTTGGCGACAGACCAGTTGAAGCGCAGCGGTCTTACCACAGCCGGTTGGACCGGACAGAAGAAGATGGGGCGGGTTGGCCTGCAGCGAAAGGTGCTTGAGGGCGTCGATGACCTGTTGTGAGGTGAGAAGGTCATCGAACAGAACGGGCTTGTATTGCTCAAGCCAGACGCTCATGGAGTGTGAGGTCGGACCATGGTCTTTGAACTCTGCGAGCGAAGGGCATCACTCAGCGTTCAGGCGCTTGGTGCCGTGGCGGCGGAGTTTCATGAAGATGCGAGAACCGCAAGCCTTGCAGCTGATCCCGTTTCGCTCTCGGTGGAACGATTCCAGGTTTCCGCAGTTGGCGCACTTGTAGTCGACGAGTTCAACCATACGTCTCTCTCCAGCCGTCGCGACCTCGCATCCTGTTTTGAACCTTTCATTGCCCGATGCGTTCCTGTCCAGCCTCGTAGGTCGAGACGGACATGACCACCAACTCCCCGCGATGGTAGAGTTGGAGCATCTTCATGCCCACTGCTTGAACGGAACGGTGGAGTGCATCGGCGATGAACGCCAAACTGCAACCGAGTTCGAGGTGTTCAACGAGAAGATCCTCTTCCTCGGACGTCCACGGGCCGAACATGGGGTTCAGCAGGCATGTCCACCCACAAGGCCTGGCATCAAGCGGATGCGGCTGCCGGCGTCCAGGTTCATGTCAGCGATGTCAGCGGCGCTGACGAGCTGGTCGTTCACGAACACCCAGGAACCTTGGGTCTGGCTGGCCTTCTCGGCGATTTCGTTTTGGGACATCTGGACCGTGGAGTGGCCCGATGCGTCTGCAATCTCAACTTCAAACAATTTTTCGTTTTGCATGGTAGTTCACCTCTGGGCGTGTGATTTGCCTACAGTATATGAAGACGCGAAGCAAACCCCTTCAGGCAAATGTCGGGGTTGTTTTTGAGTCATACCTGGCATCGTCTCACGACCACCGGTAAAGGCGGATGAGGTGGTATAAAGAAATCAGATTTTGAGGTTGGCTTGGCGCGCCAGCAAGTGAATCTGCATGCTGTGTTCAAGCATGGCGGCGTTTGCCCAGGCCTGGTCGAAATCAGCACCGACGGCGTAAGCACCGTTACCACGAACGACCACGCACCGCATGCCACCTTGATTCAGGGCCTCGGCCACCTGTCGGAGGTAATCTTCGGGATGGTCGGGGTCTGGATCAACGATGATGATCTTCCCGATGTGTTGCTTGCCAAGTTCATCGATGGGGGTGAGAAGGACGAGGTCTTGTTCGCAACTGGCAGCCGTGGTGTGGGGGCCATGCATGTGAATGACGGCGGCGGGGCCACCGGTCACCATGGCCACCGATGCCAAGACCACTTCCAGCACGTGCCAGTCGGTCGGCGCACCTCGCGGTGAGGTGGAGCCCAGCGGTGCGGCACAAAGGCTGCGCTCGTTCATTCGCGGGAGGGTAACCATGTGCTTGGTGGCGATCATGACGTCAGGTCGCTCCGGGTGAATCATGGCCAAGGAACCCATCGTGGCCCTGACCAAATGATCTCGATCGAGCTGTTTACCCAGTCGAACGAAGTCCGAAACGATGTAAGGTGCAATCACGATGTTATCTTCCACCAGCGGTGGCATCGGTGGCTCCTCGAGTTCCTCAATCACTTCCGTGGCTCCAACAACGGATTGACGCAGGCGAGCGTTTTCCATGTGAAGACGCTCAAGTTCGGCTTCCTTTTCTGCCAGCAAGTCGAGCGTTGTTTGGTCAACCTCTGCTGGGTCAGCTGCCACCTCGGCAGCAGCACCGTCGTCGGTTTCCAATGAAGGTTCAGACGGGTTTTCGACCACGGGTTCAGCCTCAACGGGCGCTGGGGCAACGGGCGGCTCTTCCGGGGCGGCCACTTCAGCGGACTCGGGCGCTGCCATCTCTGCAGGGGCAGCCAGGAGAGGATCGGCCTGAGCGGGTTCTTCCGGTAAGGATGAGCCCGTCTCGGGTTCTGGTGCTTCTTCGACGGCTGCTTCTGCCGCTGCTTCCTCCGAGGCAGGTTCGTCCGTGGATGCTTCGGGCTCCGCCTCGGCAGGGGGGCCTGACGGGGGACCGCTGGGTCGGCCGGATGGAGGGCCGCTTGGAGGACCAGAGGGCGGACCAGATGGAGGGCCGCTGGGTGGGCGGGAGGGCGGTCCACT
>JBMZXF010000024.1:0-22052 GCA_049627345.1 Candidatus Poseidonia sp.
CTTCGGTGGTGCTTGAGATTTCAGCAAACGGAACGAGGTTCATCGCCGCGATGAGGACCAACAGAATATAGGGAGCAAAATAAGCAACCCGTCCGCGAAACGTCAGGGCCTTTTGCCAGCGGTGCATGAAGTGTAAAGTTGTCAATGGGATTTAACCCTTCATCCGTCATTTGTACGTGCTTCCACCTCCTCGTTGCGATTGGGTTTTGAACGGGTGCCGTTCACCTCACACCATGACCTCGTGGTCACCCTCGGACATCGTCGGCCCGGACGGCGAAGACTGGCGCGTGCCGGTCCCGGAACTCGAGGCTCGTCAAACCCGTTTGGCCGAGATGTTGGCCGAGGCCGGCTTGCCCGGGGCGCTTGTTCAGCACCCGGTTGACCTCTACTACTACGCCGGCGGCCGTCAGGACGGCACGCTGTTCGTCCCGGCCAAGGGCGCGGGTGCCAGCGTGGAAGCCGGTGGCGACGGCCCGGTGGCGTTTGTTCGGCGCTCACTCAAGCGGGCCGTGTGGGAGGCCGGTGGGGATGATGCACCGCACCGCATCGAAGGCTTCCCCCGTCTCTCTCAGTTCGCTGACCACCTGC
Source organism: Candidatus Poseidonia sp. (assembly GCA_049627345.1). Classification (GTDB taxonomy): domain Archaea; phylum Thermoplasmatota; class Poseidoniia; order Poseidoniales; family Poseidoniaceae; genus Poseidonia. Next base: position 589 of record JBMZXF010000024.1, read on the forward strand.
GTTCGCTGGGCGTCACCGACGCCCCTGCCCTTCAGTTCGGCGAGGCACCGGGGTCGTTCACCGCTCGATTTGCTTCGGCCCTTTCGTCCTTGGGCGAATGCGGCGACGCCACGGGCGTGATTCATCGCCAACGGGAAATCAAGTCCGCCTGGGAAATCGAGCAAATGGACATCGGCGCTTCGGTGCAGATGAGGATGTTCGAAGCCGTTCAGGCCGTCGGCGGCGAGGGCATGAGCGAACTTGACATGGTGGCGGCGGCCGAAGCCGTCAGTCGAAGCGAAGGCTTTGGCGGCAACGTCCAGATGCGTCGCTACCCGCTCCAGTGCGACCGGGGCGTCATCGTGGCCGGGCGCGCCGGCGGCATCCCTTCGTTCTTCGATTCCGCCGTTGGTGGCACCGGCCCGCACCCGCTCAGCGGCATGGGCTCGGGCTTCAACCGCGTCAAGTCAGGCGACCCCGTGCTGGTCGATTTGGTCCACGCCCATCGCGGCTACATGGTGGACGCCACCCGCATGTTTGTCTCGGGTCGGTTGAGCGAGCAGTGGCAACAACGCCTCGAGGACATGGTCGCCGTCAAGGAAGAAGTCGTCGACGTGCTCGACCAGGGCTTGGCGTGCAGTCAAGCCTGGGAACAAGGTCACGCCTTGGCGGTGGAACTGGGTTACGAAGACCATTTGATGGGCACCAAGCCCGACCAGAGCCGCTTCCTCGGCCATTCCATCGGGTTGCAACTCGATGAATCTCCGGTGGTTGCCGCTGGATTTGACCGCCCGCTTCCGGTGGGCGGCACGATGGCCATTGAGCCGAAAGCGGTCTACGCTGAAGGCAGTGTAGGCAGCGAAGACACGTGGGTTCGCGACGAGGACGGCATGCGGCCCATCACAGCCGACGGTGCGCTACCTTGGGTGATGGAGTGGGATGCATGACACAAGAACACGAGGAAGACGAGATCTGCGAGAAGACCGAAGGCTGGGACGAAGAAGACGTGGGCAAGCGCATCGTCAAGCGGGTCACGTCCAACGGGACCTACTTCAACGAACTCATCGTGAGCGTGTTTTGCGCCATGTGCGGCGCGTCGTTCATTGGACCGTCCCGCGAAGCCGGTGGATTTCTTGGCGGCCATGAATGCCTCCACGCTTGGGAATTTGGTCAGGTGATGGGGCGCAGCGACGGCCTGACCGAGTGAGTCAAGAATTTGCACCACATCATTCAAGGGTCGCACGACCACCACGAATTTCATGGTCGCCAAGCCCTACTCCAGCAGCCACATCGCCGCAGTGTCGTCGCATTTCACGACCATGCGCTTGTCGGGCGACGTGAAGGACCGGCTGGTCACCTTGCTGTGCGAGGAACTCGACCGCCTGGTGCCTCGCATGGAGGACGAAACCCTCACCCAAGACCCCGAACGCAAAACCCTCGACGACCCACGTCGCAGCCGCCTCAATTACAACCGCACCCGTGAGTTGATGATCGACCGCATCAAGAACGTGGAATCCGTTGGTTCCGCCGCCGTTCAAGCGGGCATCGACCACCTCGAACAGCACCTCGGCCAGGTGCTCCGCCATGCGGCTGAAGCCGCCGAGCGAGACCGCGTGGCGACGATCAAACCCCGCCACCTCGACCGTGCCCTGCTCAACATGAAACCCGCCGAGGGCGAAGAAGACGGCGAGGAGGTCGCCGAAGTGGGAGCCGCTGAGGAATTTGTGGCCAGTCAAGCCGGCGGTTTGGTCACGCCCACGGCCTTGCTGTCCATGGCCAAGAGCATTGCAAAGATGGGGGTCACCAAAGACGCCCTCGACGAGTTGCTCTACCTCTACGCCGAAGTCCTCGAAGATTTGGAGGAGGACATCCGCAACCACGCGCAACTCGGCAGCAACCCGGTTCAGTTCATCGAATCCATCAACGCCATGCGCGGCATGATGACCCTTGGATGGGTGCGCTCAAGGCTGACCCGTGCGGCTGAACACGCTCAGGGCCGTGGTGCGAAGGTGATTGAACTTCAGGACATCATCGACAGCCAATCCTACGCTGCGGAGTGATGGCATGGACCCTCAGGTCTTGAGCGACCCGCACCGCACCTTGGGGGTGGACCAACCGACCCTGCTCATCCTCGGCCGGCCGACCTGCGATGACTGTCAGGCGTTCTATGCCGACCTCGCCACGTGGACGCCTGCGAGCCCGCTCGAGGTGCTGACGCTCAACCTGCGTGCACCCGAGGGCGAGGTCTTCCGCTCGCTCAACCCGTGGACCGAACACATCGATTTCGTGCCGTTCAACGTGCTGTACGTGAACGGCGAGCCGGTCGACGACTGGACCGGCGGCGACCTTGAACGCCTCGAGGCGGCGTTGGCAGCGCTGGAGGCATAGGCATGGAATGGACCTCTGTCCTGCTTTCGGCGCTGTTTGCCGGCATCGTCGCGACAGCGGTGACCGTGGCCATCGAGAAGTGGGGCGGTTTGGTGGGGGGGTTGCTCGGCACCGTGCCCTCAACCATCGTTCCCGCCGGGATTGGCATGTACGTGGCCGGTGGCGAAGACGTGCTCGTGATGTCGATGTCGGTGGTGCCGCTGGGCATGTTGCTCAACGCCCTGTTTTTGGGGGCGTGGGTCGTCATTCCTCGCTGGTTTCCAGGCGCACCCTACCTGTTGGTGCTGACCACCGTCGGCGCCCTGGCCTTCTGGAGCTTGCTCGGCATGGTGTTCTTGGTGGCGGTAGACGAACTCACGACCTACCTCAGCCTCCAACAACTGGCAGCGTCCGGCTTGGTGCTCCTGTTCATCACCGCCGTGGTGTTCAACCGACGTCCGCAACCCACGCCCAAGGGCACCAACCGTGTCTCCACCCTGGTCTTGCTGGCCCGGGGCGTGATGGCGGCCACGGCCATCGGTATCGCCGTGGGCTTCTCGGGCCTCGGATTTCCGACCCTCGCCGGTCTGGCCAGCGTGTTTCCAGCGATTTTCCTCACCAGCATGGTGGCCTTGTGGTTGGCCCAAGGTCCGACCGTGCCTCAAGGCGCAGCCGGGCCGATGATGTTGGGTGGCGCCAGCGTGGCGGTGTACGCCAACGTCGCCATGTGGTCGCTGCCCGCCTACGGGGCCGTCGTTGGCTCTGCCATCGCTTGGGTGGCTTCCGTGGTGGGTTGGTCGCTACCGGCCTTCATGGTGCTGCGCAAGCACCACGCCAAGGTCAACGGTTGATCGCTCGGGTCCAACGTGGCGCAGCGGGAATGTCAACCACGTTGACGTGAACGAAGGAGACCCCTTTCACCCCGAGCAGACGCTTACGCAGTGCCTCCAAATCCAGCAGGCAGCACGGGCAGTGTGGGCGAGCGGGCTTCACGGTCAGGTTCACCTCGCCGTCTTCGGCGATGTCGACGTGCTGAACGATGTCGAGTTCGGGGTAGGGTTTGGTGTCGTGGGGGTCTCGCCATCCGCCCAACACGCGTGCAACACGGCGCTGGAGGGCGACGTGCTTTCGTCCCATGCACTCCCCTCAGTTCTCGTCCTTGACCAAGTCTTCGGCGTCATCGAGGCGTAATTCGGCCAATCGCCCCTCCACCTCACCGAGTTCCTGTTGGCATCGCTTGAGCAGGGCGGTGCCTTCCTCAAACATGGCCAGCGTTTCGTCGAGGTTCTTTCCACCTCGTTCCAGCTGGCTCACCAGGTCTTCCAGTCGTCGCAGGGCTTCATCGTAGGTCATCGTGTCGTTCGTCATCGTTCATCCTCCAGGGGTTCAATCGTGTGCACGTCGGCAGCCGCTTGGCCGTCGGCGAATTGGAGTTGGATGGTCTGCCCTTCCTTCAGGCTGGCGATGTCCGAAATGACCTCGCCTTTCTGGTCTTGGACCATGGAATAACCGCGCTCGAGCACCCGTTTGGGGTGAGCTGCCTGAAGGGTCGCTTCGAGTTGAGCAAGGCGTTGGCGCCGGTCGGCCACGGTGGCGTCCATGCTGCGTTGCAAGCGATGGCTCAGTCGAGCCAGCCCTTGCTCGTGGCCGGTCAGGGTGCTCGTCATGGTGCGCTGAAGTTGGTGGTTGAGATGGTTGAGGCGTTCCTTGGCGGCGTGGATGCCCTTGCCCGGCGCATGCTTGAGTTGGTTGGCCAGCAAGGCCAGGTGTTGGCGCCATTCCTGAAGGCGGCGAAGCATGGCACCTTCCACTCGACCGTCCAGTTCGTCGAGCCACTGCACGACGGCGTTGCGCTCGGGCACGAGGCGTTCGATGGCGTTGGAGGGTGTGGAAGCGCGCACGTCAGCGACGAGGTCCGAGACCAAGTGGTCCTGTTCGTGGCCCACGGCGGAGATGATCGGCACGGTGCTGGCCAGGATGGCCCGAACGACCGGCTCGAGGTTGAACGCCCAGAGGTCTTCGGGCGAGCCGCCACCTCGGCCCACGATGACAGCGTCCACCGGCGGCAGGCCGAGCCGACCCGCCACCTCCGGCCGAGCCAATTCACGGGTCACGGCCAACCCTCGCACGATTTCCTTCGCAGCGTGCTCGCCTTGGACGAGTACTTCGATGACCGTGGTTCGCATGCCCGGCCAACGGTCGGCCATGAGTCGACGCATGTCGGACAGGGCCGCCGAGTCAGCGCCCGTGACAATTGCGACGTGCTTGGGCAGGGCGGGAAGCGGACGGCTTGGGATGTCGAGCGCGCCTTCGGCCCGGAGCGTTTCGATGAGTTGCCGCTTTGCTTCCTCCATGGCGCCCAAGGTTTGGACCGGTTGAATGCGAGCGACGACGATTTGCAGCCGCCCTCGCTTGGGCCAGACGTCGACGCTGCCGATGATGACGACCTCGCTGCCGACCTTGATGGAAGGGTCGACGTGCAAGCGGGCGCTGCGCCACATCACGCAGTCCATCTGCCCGTCATCGTCTCGCAGCGAGAAGTAGATGTTCCCGTTGTGAACGCTCCACGAGGAGACTTCACCCTGCAGGGCCTGATGCTGAAACAGCGGGTCGTTCTTCACGGTGCGCTGGACCAACTGCGCAAACTGGCCGATGGGCAACGGGCCCGTCGTCGTTTGGTGGCCCGCTGTCATGATTGGAAAGGGGCGTCAAGGGTTCTTGAAGCATCGGGAGCCTTCCCACGGACGGTGGCACCTCATGGTCGAGGTTGGCCTTCGGTTGGAACGACGTTCCTCGTTCGCCCCAGTGGCGTTCTCAATCGTTGGTTTTCTCGACGTCTCGTTCACGCTTTCGCATCAGGCGCTCGTGGGCTTGACGGGCTTCCACTTCCCTGAGTTTGAGTTCCACTCGGGATTTGAGAAAGCGCACCACGATGTAGACGGCGATGGCGTTGACCACCAGCAGCACCCATTCGGTGCGGCCCCAGGTTTCGAACAGCACCATCCCCCCAGTCAAATCGGCGGTCGGATGTCAATGTCCACGTCGCCACGAGGCTTGCCAATGCAACCCAGGCGCGCCCCTTCCTCCACCAGCCAGTCATCAAGGCCGGGCGGGAGTTCCTCGGGCAGCGGAACCTCACCGAGGATGAGGCTGACCATGCAGGTGCCGCAGGTGCCGGAGGTGCAGTTGGTGGGCAGGGTGATGCCGCAGGCTTCGGCGTGGTCGACGATGGTTTCACCGGGGTTCACGGCGCATTGCCCCAGCAGATGAGGGCCTCGCAGGAAGCGAATCACGGGTGCAGGCGGCTGGGTCGCGGGCGGCTCAGCATCGGCGGTGAGCGTGGCCGGACTTGCGGACATGGGTGCCGCCTCATCGAGCCTTTTCTCGGGTCCAACGGCCCGTTTGCTTGTTGAAGAACAGGCCGGCCTTCTTCATCCACTTGTTGAACTTGGTCGCACCGGCACCGGTTCGCAAAATGAAGTCCTCTCGGTCCTCTTGCGCCTGAATGTAATCCTTGGCGGCGAGGGTTTGGTCAATCCAGTCGTTGATGTCCATCAGGCCGCCGGCCACGACGCTTTCCTCAACCACGCGGGTCATTTCGTCAGCCGTGGCGCCGGTCTGCTCGAGGTCCTTTCGGATAAGGTCGGAGACCGAGGAGAAGTCCATGCTGGCGGGCTTGGGTGGAACGGGGTTGCGGGGTGGCTTGTCGGGGTCGATGACGATGCGGTTCTCGTCGAGCACGGACTCCACGTGCGTGGCGAGGGCTGGGGTGAAGCTGGTCTCGCACTCCCAGCAGATGAAGGCCCAGGCGTCGGGCTGGTCGGGGTCTCGGGATTGGCGTGGGTCGAGTTCGTCGCCGCACTCGGGGCAGGCGTGGAAGATGAGGCCGGGCACGTGCTGGCGTCGGAAGTCCACGATGTCCTGGGGCGTGCCTTCGAGTTCGAGCATCTCATGGTCGCGAGCGGCTTCGAGGCCACGGGTTTCGAGTTGGTCTCGAATCTTGACCTTCTGGTCGTCCTTGCCTTCGTCGTGAAGGTTGTTTTCGAGTTTGACGATGAGTTCAACCGTTTTGCCCAGTCGGTTCATGATGAGCTTCTGGGCTCGGAAGGCCTCGACCTTGGCGATCTTGAGGCGTTCCTTCTGTTCGGCCAGTTCCGTCAGGACGTCCTTTTGCTTGCGCTGGAATTTGATTTCCTCAATGCGGGATTCCTGCTTCTTTTCGGGGGCGAGGACCTTGGAGAGGAAGCGCTCCTTGCCGTGGGACTGCGGTCCAGCGGTGATGATTTCGATGACACCTTGGGCGATTTCTTCTTTGAGCCCGTAGTTTTCCACGAGCATCGTTTTGTCGATTTTCTTCAAATCGCCAATCTTCAGCCCGGCGTCGGCGAGTTGGTTGGCCGTGGTATCGTCGATACCTCGGCGGAGCAGTGCAAGATAGGTGTCCTTCTTTGCCATCCTAGTCCCCCCGACAAGTTGAGGCGAGCAGACACTCCTAAGAAAAGTCTCTCCCCACGGTGTTCAATCCAACGACCCGATTTGAAGGCTCACGCCTCTTCTTCGCACGAAGCGAAATCCACGCCCAAATCGGCCCACTCGTCCAGTTCCAAGGTCTCGGGTCGGCGTTGAAGGCGAGGGTCATGCTCCATCGCGGCGTACGCCCGCTTCCACCGTGCAGCGTGCCATCCGGGCACGCGGGTCAGGCGTCGAGGCGGTTGCTTCAGCGTCTTCTTCAATTTCTTGCGACGCTGGTCAAAGGCCGCACGAATCATCTGCACCATCAGGCGTCGGTCGCAGGCCCAATCCTCGTCGTGGGGCGTCATCCGCAACAGGCGAGAATGCACTTTGGGCATGGGCGAGAAGGCGTGAGGTGGCACGCGTTCACCCAAATCGGCGTCAAAATCCAGCGCCACCACCATGCCCAGCGAACCGACGTCGCTTTCGTATTCCATCACCACGCGTTCGGCGAATTCCTCCTGCACGAGCATGACCACGTCCTGCAGCGGGGTCGTGTTCGGGTTGCGATGGTAGCGGGTGATGACGTCGATGAGCGGGGAGGAGATCTGGTAGGGGATGTTGGCGACCACCCGGCTGATGTCCTTGGGCCAGGCCACCTGAAGGGCGTCGCCTTCGAGCAAGGTGAGGCGCTCCTCAGCAAGTTCCTCTGCAAAGACGGCGCGGAGATGGTTGCACGCACCGCTGTCAAGTTCCACGGCGGTGACCTTGCATCCGGTGGCGAGCAGGGCTTCGGTCAGCACGCCGGGACCGGGACCGACTTCGAAGACGTGGTCTTCCACGTCGACTTCGGCCCATGCCACGGTGCGCTCGATGATGTCGTCGTGAACGAGAAAGTGCTGTCCCAGCGACTTGTTGAACGGTTGCTTGGCGCGGAGGGTGTCAACGAGGCGTCGAGCACCCTTCATGCTTCCACCGGAAGAAGAAGTTCAATGAGACGGGGCACGAGGGTCTTGTCTTCCATCTCCTCAACAAAACGCTGGGCGAGGAGTTCTGCGCCCTTGATCTTCGCCAGCGAGTTGAGTTCGTCCATCGAGGCGAACACGCCGACTTGGTCGCGGGCCTTGACCATGTTGCGAGCCTTGACGGGGCCGATGTCGGGCAGCAACTCGTAGGAGTGCTGCTTGAGCGACATGGGGCCGGCCTTGTTGTAGAACTCGTCCACGAAGTACTGGCCGTGCTCTTCCACAAACATTTGGACGAGGGCTGGCAGGTCGGCCTTGGCCATGTTGGACATCTTGTCGAGGTGAGCCATGCCGATGATGGCGGAAATGGCCTCGCGCTTGGAGCGGTCTTTGCCGATGTAGATGCGCTGGTTGACGGTCATCACGTCGCTTCCCTTGACCTTGACACGGCAAAACACGAGCGTCTTTTCGGTCATGACGGTGGCCACGCCGCCCTTGACGTCGTGCTCGAGCACACGGGCCCAAGATTCGTCCTTCACCGCTTCGGGTTCAGGGCGTGGCTGGTCGCGTCGACCTTGACCACGTCCGCCTTGACCGCGACCGCCGGGTCGCCCACCCTGGCCTCGTCCACCTTGGTTTCGCCCGCCGGGGCGTCCACCTTGGCGCTGGCCGCCACCGCCTCGCTGGCCGCTGCTGCGCTGTTGCGATGGGTCGGGCTTGGGCTGGGGCTTGGGCACCTCTTGGCGGCCCATGGGTGGCGGGCTCATCTGGTACTTGGACAGGTCGGGAGCGTCCTTCTTACGCGGGCCGGACGGGGTCTTGATTTGACGCCTTCGCCGTTGGTCTGACATCGAACATCACCTGGGGGGATGCGGGTCGCATCAAATGACTTGGGCCACGATGTCGATGACAGCGGTGATTTCGCTGTCGTCGATGACGATGCGCTTCGAGCCGAACACGGCCTTCACGTCGTCGGGCGTGGCGGGCATGAGTTCAGCCAACTTGGCCGCAAGGTCGGGGTGCTTGGCGAGGGTTTCAACCTCGAGGAGTTTGGTGCGGAGTTCTTCGAACACTTCGGGCTTGGTGGACACGCCGTTGCGAGCCTCACTGGCCGCCCACTCAGCGTGCTGAAGGGCCCACTTCTGTTCGTACTTGAGGGAGCCACGTCGCTCTTGGGCGTCGTACAGCATCTCACGGACGGTGGCAAAATCCAGGAATCTCTCTTCTTCGGTCATGGTCTATCCCTCACTCGAGTGGGCGGAGGTGCTCGGGGCGAGCGATGACGGTCTTCTGCATGTTGCCGTCCTTGACAGCGACGATCCATGCAACACCTTGGCGCTTCGTGATGAAGCCGGTGCGACCGTGGAAGCGGCGGTGGGGCATGCCACCTTGCTGACCACCGTCGAGGACGATAGCGACACGGTCGCCTTCCTCATACTGGTGCATCACGCGGCGGATGTTCAAGCGGCTGCGTTCGTTCTTTCGTCGTCGCAAAATGCTGCGGGTACCGACTCGCTGGCCCTTTGAGCGCTTCATGTTCTTCGCCTCCAAACGCTCCAATTCAGCGCAAGCGCCTCTTCGGAGCAAGTTGCCGACCCACCATCCCCATATAAGCACCGCGACGGTGCTGACCGTGGGTTTTGTTGGCCTCAATCGGCGTGAATGTCACCCACGTCCAGCCACACCACGTTGCACTTGGCCTTGATGAGGGCGGCCACCGAGGGTTGGGTGCGCCCGCTGTCACCGTGCACGGTCTCTTTGACGTAGGTGCCCGATTCGCAGCGAAGGGTGAATTCGATTTCACGCTGACCGTCTTCGTTAACCTCAATGAACGGCGAGTGCGCTTCGAACACGGTGCGCTTTCGAATAAGGTCGGAGCGACGGTGAGCGACACGCTCGGGCGTTCGCTGGGCCAGCTTGATGCCGTTGAGGCCTTCGATGATCTTCAGGATCGTCTCGTCGTCGGGCAGGTCGAACACGGTCGGTGCGGGCGGCAGCGCAGCGAGGATGCGCTCGATGAGTTCGTCCTTCTTCCCGGACTTCGCCAGCCCGTGCGTCTCGGCCAGCGCCACGAGTTCGGGCTTCTTCATCGCCTTCAATTCGGCTTCGCTGGGCCCGGCGGGTGGCACCTCGATGGTGGTCTCCAGCGGCTTGGTGCGGTCTGCGTCCTTGTCGCCTCGGCGTTGGCGTCGTCGCTTCTTGCTTCGGTTCTGGACGTCCTCTTTCGTCATGTCCACCGGAGCGGTCAGCACGGCGTATTCGGCCTCGTTCATCGGCTCGAGCGTGAACCGAATCGTGTAGGATTTCTCAGCCGGCGTGTCCTTGATGCGGACGACTTCGCTGCGGGTCGAGGGTCGAATGGAGGACACCTCCACCGAGCCTTGGGCCGCTTCGTTGATGATCTCGGCCAACTTTTCGGCGTTGAAACTGCGTTTCTTCGGTTCCTTGACTTCGAGCACAAAGGGGCGACCTCGGCCCAAGCAGCGCACGTCGATGTCCTCTCGGCCCATGCCGTGGAAGGCGTGTTCGGTCCCGCCGAAAATCTCCAGCATCGGGTTGCCCACCAAGTCCTGAACGCTCTTTTCGTACTGCAGGCCGGTCTGGTCGCAACGCTCGCACCCTCGTCCCTTGCAGGCTCGGCAGGGCCAGCGGGTTTGGGGAATGCCGCGCTCCAGTTTTCGGTAACGCCCGTAGACGTAGACGGCACGAACATCCAGTTCCACCGTCAGCGTCAGCACGTCGATGAGCGCCAGCACGTCGGGCTTGTCGTTGACCAGCGTGACGCCCTCCAGTCGGTCCTTCAAGCGCTTGCCGATTTCTTCGACCAACGACGACTTCAGGGGTTCAGAGCCGCCGGCACCGAGGCGCTTGCGGAGGTTCTCTTCCTCTTCCATCTGGTCCTTGGGGAAGCGTGCACCGAGTTGCAATCGGTTGACGTCGTAGGGCTCAATCGCGTCATAGATGATGTCAGCGAGCAGGTCCACTTCCTCGAAGAGGTTCTCGCAAAAGGGGCACAACGGCTCGTCTTCTCGGACATTGGCCAAATGGCTGTCTTGTTCCACCACCGAGGCTCGCACACCTTTTCCGGCGTCTTCGAGCGATTGACCGTAGGTGCGCTTGCCACCCACGCGGCCCAAGCAGGCGTCGCAGGTACCTTGGCGAACCAGATGCTTGAGGCCGGCTGGGCGGGGTGCCCGAGGAATTTCTTCGACGTGGGTGCCCAGTTGCATGGCGACTTCTTGCTGGTGGGCTTCGTCCTCTTCCACCGGTTCAACGTCGTCCCACAGGGAATAGTCGGTTTCACCGAAGCCAGCGTTGGCGTACTTCATCCAGTCCTCGTCGTCGTCCTCAACGTCGGCCGTGTCGGGTTCGTTGCCTGCCATGTCGCCACCACCTTCCCGGGGCCAACCCCAAAGACGGCACGCTGACCGCAGGCTCAATCCTTGATGAAGTCACCGATGATGGCTCACTTCTGGTCCATGAAGGCCAATACGCCGGCCACGATGGCGAGCACACCGCCGAGCACCGTCATCCAGACGCCCATGCCGGCGCTGGTGTCAGTGTCGGTGTCGGGCAGCAAAAGCCACCACACCAACACGGCCAGAAGCATCAGCACGCCGGCGGCCATGCCGGCCCACTTGCCGTGCTTTTCGGCCTGGGCGGGCAGGCTGCGACCGATGGAGCCGGCACTCAACATGAGGGTGCCCAGCAGGGCGCCGATGGAGCCCAGCCAAAGCACGAGGCCGCCGGTTGAACCCGCAGCGGGCGTTTCGAGGCAGGTGTCCCGGGATTCGGCAAGGTCCGCCATCAATGTCTCATTGCCCGTGGCGATTGCCGCCCCGAGTTTGTAGGTGTTTTCGCAAACATCCTCGATGTCCCCCACGATGACATCGTCGATGTCGTCAGCCGTGGGATTCTCAGCCGAGGCTGCTTCCATGTCTTCGGCGTAAAAGGTGTATGCGATTTCCTTGCACTGGTCCACAGCAGCCTCCTTCGACACGTTGACACTCGCGTCACCCTCAGCCATGCTGCAGTCGACGCGAACGGTGGTCAAGCCGAAACTACTGCCTTCATTTTCGTTATCGACGATCCACGAATGACTGAACTGGCCCGCCAACGACAGCATCAGGGCGAACACGATGCAACCCACGGCGGCCCACATCATCGGCGTCGTACCGCCAGCCGGCAACGGCGTGGCAGCCATCGGTGCATAGGCGGTTTGTGCACCCATCGGGGCGCCCACGGCAGGCGCAGCGGCCATCGGTGCGGCCGCCACGGGAGCAGCGGCGATGGCGGGTTGAGCCACGGGTTGAACGGCGGGAACGGCTTGTTGCGAGACGGGCGCCACCACGGGCGCCGCCACGGGCGCGGCCACACCAGGGACGAAATCGGGGTAGTGCTGACGGGTGTAAGCGAGGGCGTTTTCGGGTGAATGGCCCATGCCGAGGACTTGATTGTAGTAGTCTTGAGCGGCTGACATCGGCGATGTCTTGGCTCGGATGATTGATGATGTTTTCTCCGATTTCAGGCCTCTTCGTCGGCGGAGGTCGCTGAATCACCCGCTGCCTGTGCAGCCGTGGCTGAGACGACGGCAGAAGCGGGGTCGTTATCGGCAGGCGTGCTGATGAGGCCGAGTGCAGCGGTGGTCAGCACGAGGCTGGCAAACAAGGAGAGGGCGATCATCGCGGCCGAGAAGATGCCGAAGTTGGCAAACAACCCCATCGGCGAGAGGGCGATGACGAGGAAGCCGGCAATGTCCGAGGTGGCCGAACCGAGCAGCGCCAAACCGCACGCACCGCCCACCGCAGCGAGGGCGTCGTTGTGGGATTCGCCGTTTTCTCTGCCTTCCCGATACCGTTCGGTCACGTGAATGCAGTAGTCGATGCCCACGCCCAGCGAGATGGTCGCGATGGTGACGGTAACGATGTTGAGCGAAGCGCCGGCCACGTACATCAGGCCGTAGAGCCACACGACGACGAGGAAAATCGGGACGAAGGTGACCACGGCTTGCTTGGGGGAGCGGAAGCCAATGGTGAGGGAGCCGAGCACGAAGACCGAACCCAGAATGAGCGAGGACTGCATCTCGTCCTGCATCGCGGTGGAGGCCGTGTAGCGGGTGATGGGACGACCGGTCAGCATGACCCAGGTCAGCGGTTTGTCCTCTTCTTCCTCGCCTTCTGCTTCGTAGGTACCGCTTGACAGGTTGGTGAAGACCTCCAAATCCCGCCAGACTTCAGCAACGCCGCCCTGCATGCCGGGGAAATCCTCGGGCTGGGTCATGCCGAAGCGAATTTGCATCATGTCGTAGGCGGCGTCGTCGCCGTTGACGTCGAGCCACGGCCGGTCGGGGTCAAGGTCGACCACGGGCATGATGTAGAGCTGGACGATGCTGGCGGGAATGTCGGGAATCGGGCCGACCCCGGGCACGCCGTAGAGGGAGAGGAAGCCGTAGAAGAAGGCCAGGCATTCACGGTCGTTGGTGTCGACCAGCGGTCCGGAGCCGGCCAGCGAGCAGTTCATGCCAAAGCCGTCCACATTAGGCTGCCAGCCCGCTGCTTCAAACGGCGTGCTGTTGAGGACGAGGCTGCCTTGAGCGGCGAACACCATCTCGTCGAGGGCGAGGATGTCGATGGTGCCGTCGGGCTGGCGGGTGATCTTGTCGGGAACGCCTTCGGGCAGGGCGTCCATGTCCTGGCGGAACTCGTCGATGGCGGCGAACACCCTCGGGTCGAGGACGTCGCCCAATATCAGCAGGTTGGCTGGCTCACCTTCGTCGGCGAACCGCTCGGCGATTTCGTCGACGCCGATGGCGAAGTCCGAGCGCTCGTCAAGGAAATCTTCCACGGCAAAGTCGCCTTCCAAACTGGCCATGCCCACCGCCGCGGGCACGGTGACCAGCACGGCAATGAGGGCGATGACCGCCGCGGTTCTCCGCTGGCCCGAACCGTGCGTGACTTGCTTGAGCCAGTCGGGGTCACCAGCGATTTGACCTCGCCCTGTTCCCGCTTGTCTTTGCGAGCCTCCAGCCAGTCGTCCACGCTGACCCGAATCAACGGGGCCCACAACCCGGTCAGGATGAAGGCCGCCAGCACGCCCAGCGCCGCTTCGATACCGAAGGAACGCAGGGCGGCGATGTCGCTGAACAGGTTGGCCGCAAAGGCCGACATGGTCGTGAGCGACGTGAGCGTGATGGCCCGACCGACACGCGAGACGGTGATGCTGCCGGCTTCCTGCGACGTCTTGCCGTTGGCGCGCTCTTCCTTGTAGCGATGCAGCGCGTGCAGTGAATCGTCAATGCCCAACGCGAGCACGAGGATGGGCAGCAGGTTCGAGAATTGCGACCGAGCGATGAGGCTCAATCCCAACCAACCCGTGATGTTGGCAAAGTGGCCGATGAGGCCCTGCATCCACAGCAGGGCAGCGCCCAAGGCGAACATGACGATGGCCACGTCCGACCAGCGGCGCAGGCTGACGTAGAGCAGCACGACGATGGCCAGCCCCATCATGGCGATGAGGCCCGCACTGGACTGGAGTTCCCGATTCACTTCCACGTTGACGCCTTGACCCAGGAGCAGGGTGACGGTGGTGCGGTCGTGGGAGCGCAGGTGGCCTTCAAGGTCCATGTAACTCCATTCGGTGGCACAACCGGCCCCTTCGGCTTGAAGTTCCAAACAGGTTTCCTCGGTGTATTGCGGTGGGTGAAGCACCAACTGCCCGTCGGCCAATCGGTAGCCGCCCACGCGGAAGCCTTCGTCGGTGAACTGCACCTGCTTCTCTTGGTGAGCGTCCTTCCAAACGACTTCCCACCCCATCTCTTCCAGTTTCGTGCTGTCGAGTTGCACCAGCAGCCAGGTGGAGGAACCGGTCCAGCGGCCCTTGCCCCACAGTGCGCCCTCCCACGTCCCGTTGGAGAGCAGCTTGCCGTAAATCGGGCCTTCTTGGTGGGCGGTGTAGTCGGCCTTGAAGCCGCGGTCGAGGGAAAGCCAGCGCAGGAAGTTGTTGTTGGAGGCCTCGGCCATGCGGGCGGCCGCCATGTCGATGTGAGCCTGGGTGATGTTGGCGTCGTCAAATTCCAAACAGTCGAGCGGGAAACAATCCGTCCAGTTGGTCGGTGGTTCGGTCACGACGCCCAGCGGCGTGAGGCCGGGCTGGGTGAGAATGGAGGTGTTGTTCATGAAGCCGCGGAAGTGGTCCGACAGCGAGATGGCGCCGTTGGACTGATGCCCGGTTACGTCGTTCACGAGCGGCTTGAGGGCCGGCGCGAGCGGGTGCTCGAGCACGAGGTTGAGTTTGGTGTCCAGTTCCTGCAGCACGGTCAGGTTGAGGATGCCACCGGTCGGATCGTCAACGCCCGCCCACGGTTCTCCGGCCGGAATCATCTCGGAGGGATGGGGCAGCGAGGCGTAGTCGGGCGAACCGTCGGCCATGCGGGGCACGGGTTGCCAGTCCTCCATGGCGGGGACGAGGTCGGGGTTGCGGGCCGAGACGAGGAACCCGAGGATGATCTCCGCATTCGGGAATTCCTCGTTGACGATGGTTTGCGCCGTCAGTTCGGGCGATTCCATCTCGTAGGACTCCATGTCGATGGGCTGGAGGGCCGTCATCGCCCCGGGAATCATCAGCAGCGTGAGCAGCACCACGGCGATGTGGGCACCACGCTTGCGGGGCAGGAGCCACGCTGCGATGCGGTCGTAGCGACGGCTCATGTTCTCAAGCCCGCGCTTCCGCCTTTTGAAGGAATGTTTCCGGAGCGTTTCCTTTCAACCTCACCGAATTTTCGGACGGCATCTCGGGCAAACGCTGGCTTCGCTGTTCGCGAATATCGGCGAACCGCTTATGAGGGGGAGAATGGACGGAAAAGCCGGAAGGATGCGTTTTGACCGTCATTGACGACCTCATCGACCAGGCCAACGGGCTGGACACATGGGCGCAGTATGCCCTTGGTCTCGGTTTGACGGTGCTCTCCTTGCTTATTGTTCGGTTCTTGATGAAGAAAGTCATTCTTGACTTCGTCAAAGCGACCTCGTTCAAGTGGGACGACGCCCTCTACCGTCCGGTCACCCAACGCCTCTACTCCTTCATTCTCCTTGTCGGTGTCCAACTCACGTTGCTGTGGATTCGCGGCGATGAGGAAGACCTCAACGTCGCCCTCGACCCGTTGTTCAGTGCGGCCTACATCCTGCTGACGACCTCGCTGGCCAGCGTGGCGCTCAAGGTGATGATTCCCGTCATCATGGAGCGCTTCTCCAACCCGTCCTCGGTCACCGTTTCCGGCAGCAACTCGCTGGTCATCTTCCTCTTGCGAGCCTCCGTTTGGTTTGGCGGCCTGTACTTGGCCCTTGACGAACTCGGCTTCGAGTTGCTGGGCCTGCTCGCCTCGCTGGCGGTCTTCTCGCTCATCATCGGTCTGGCCATGCAGCAAACGCTGGGCAACATCGTGAACTCGTTCATGCTCGCCCTCGACCAGCCCTTCGAGGTCGGCGACCGCATCGAAGTCGACGGCCACCTCGGCTCCGTCGTTTCGGTGGGCATCCTCTCGACCAAGGTGCTGACCATCGGCGAAAACCTGGTGGTCATCCCCAACAACAACCTCGTGAACTCGACCGTCATCAACCACGCTCGTGGCGGTGGCGACGGCCAGGGCCGCCGTATCTCGCTCGTGCTCGACATCGGCGTAGAATACGACGAAGACATCTCTCACGTCAAGTACACCACGCTTCAGTTGCTTCGAGAGTGCCCTTACATCATCGAATCACCCGAACCCCGTGTGCTGCTGAACGAACTGGGTGAGTACGCCAAGATCTTCCGCATGTACGCCTGGGTCGAGGACTACTCTGATGAATTCGTGGCCAAAGACTGGCTGTTCAAGAACATCGCCGAGCGCTTTGAGCAGGAAGGCATCGGCATCCCGTTCCCCACCGCTGTGGAAATCGGCGCCACCCACAAGGAGTCCTACAACAAGCAGCGCAAGGCCACCAACGTGCGCCGTGCCCGCCTGCAGATGATCAAGGAAGACAAGGCCCTCGAGCGAGAGCGTGCCGAGGCCAAGTGGGAAATCGAGGCCATCACGGAGAAGCTCAAGGACCCCGAATTGGGCCGCACCGAGCGCGAAGGCTTGGAAGATTCCCTGCGTGAACTCAACCGCGTGCTGAGCATGTTCGAGGCCGGCGACAGTTGAGGCCGATAACGGGTTGCAGTGGCGACGGGCGGTCGTGGAAACGATGGTCGCCGAGGGTCCCCGACGGCCGTCTCTCTTGGCAAGAACGCATGACGGAACGACCGTGTAAGGTTACAGCATTGGAACTGAACGCACGATTTATACTCCTCGACCCGTTCATGATAGGTAATGGGCGCCGCAGACCTCCGCTACATGCAAATCAGCATCACGTCCGAAGCGGGCGGTCACCTTCCTGGCTACGCCCTGATGAAGTCCTTTTCCAGCGCCGAATTTCTGTCGCACATCTCGACTGAAAACGGCAACATGCGCTGTTTGGTTCGATTGGAATACACCGATGAATCGGGCCTCGACGAGACCTATGATTCCCTCGAGATCCTTCGCGTCATCGAGCAAAGCCCCACCGCCGCCCTCATTGAAGCCGTGGCGACCGGGCCGCTTCCCCGTGTCTTCGCAGCGCTCGAGCACGTGTGGTGGGTGTCGCCCACCTACCTCACCAAGGAAGGCTTCGTGGTGACCATCCGAGGCACGGCTCAGGCCCTGCGCGCCGCACGAGAAGCCCTTTCAAGCCTGCTTGAGGGCCGCTACAGGATGAAACTCGGCGCCCAAACCGCTCACAACCCCAACTTCCTCGACCTGCTCCCCGAAAAGCAGCGAATGGTGCTGGATGAGGCGATCAAAATGGGCTACTACGACCGTCCACGGCGTTGCACGCAACGCGCCATTGCCGAGGCGTTGGACATCAAACAGGCCACCGTCAGCGAGCATCTTCAGTCGGCTGAATCGGCCATCATCCACGCCTTTGCCAGCGACCATTGAGGCGGAAAACGGGCGATGTCCGTTCATGATAGGGTGGAAGTCTATGAGCCGTCGTTTTGTTAGAAAAATCATGTCCAGCGGACGCTTTGCCGAAGTACGAACTCCCCTCATCTTGTCCATCCTCATGGTGCTGATGACCCAGGTCGGTTACCTTGACCTCATGAACGCCTGGTCGGGCGACGAAGAAACGCTGGACCAAACCTCCAACATGCCCGATGAACGTGATGCTTCATTGTCAAGTGGTTCGTCCACTACGAACATTCTCAATGGCTACCAACTTAGCGCAAAAGGTCTCCATTCTTGCTCGATTCTCGACAACGGTTCACTCATGTGCTGGGGGCTGAATAATCGGGGACAGATTGGCATTGGCACCACGACGAATGCCCATACGCCGCAATGGGTTGACCTTGGCAGTGGCACAAACGTTACTCAAGTTGCCAATGGATACCGCCACACGTGTGCGATGCTGGAAAACGGCTCCCTTATGTGCTGGGGAGAGAATTCAGACGGTCAACTGGGTAACGGCCAATCATACAACACACAAACAACCCCACTTTGGGTAGATTTAGGAGCGGGTAGAACGGCGACAAGAATTGACGCTGGTGAAGAAAATACCTGCGCAATCGCTGACAACGGCTCGCTCTATTGTTGGGGTGACAACAGCAATGCTATGCTGAACGAAAATCCATCACTACTGCCAAGGCAATTCACGCCACGTTGGATTGACCTCGGCGGTCACACTCCATCGTCAATCAGCGTAGGTAACATGAATGTCTGTGCGATTCTTAACAATGGTTCGCTTTACTGCTGGGGGAACGATGACTACGGCCAACTCGCCCGAGGAAGTGTGACTGGATCCGAATCGTGGGACCCGTTGTACGTCGACTTCGGAACAGGCGTAACGGTTGCACAAATAGATCTCGGAAATCAGCACTTGTGTGCCATTGTTGACAACGGTTCCCTTTACTGTTGGGGGCGTAATAACTACGGTCAACTCGGCAATGGTTCGGGAGGGTCCTCAAATCCTTCAACTGGCACGCCGAGTTGGGTCGACCTCGGAACAGGTCGTACAGCAGTTTCTGTTTCCGCTGGAGATGCAAGCACCTGTGCTATTGTTGACAACGGCTCGTTGTATTGTTGGGGAGCGAACAACTTCGGGCAAATTGGCATCGGCACCACAGGCGGCACCCCCTATTCGCCGCAATGGGTCGACCTCGGTGTCGGCAGAACAGCCGTGGCCGTCTCTACGGGAACCTCGCACACTTGTGCTACTCTTGACAATGGTTCCATATCTTGCTGGGGTTCAGATTACAGCGGTGCCCTTGGAAACGGAGCAGGTGCAAGCGATTCATCATCCCCCGGAATCATTTCTGGTGGATCCAATTGGAGCACTTCAAACGGTTCCAACAGCGGCGGTTCATCATCAAATTATGCGCTCACGCCAAGTGCCGAAGGTGCCGAACTCCTCGTCGGCCAGGCCATGACCAACATCACGTTCGAATACGATACCGGTGCGGCAAACGGTACGAGCAACGGTATCCCAAGCAATGGAACCTACAACGGCAATGGGACTGCATGGAAGGTCAGTACGGTTCACGCCGCAGGACTAGGTAAAGTTGGAAACACCCTCTATTTCAAGGGGAATGACGGAACGAACGGATTCGAATTATGGAAGAGCGATGGAACTGACTCAGGCACGGAGATGGTCAAGGACATCAACAGCGGACAAGGTTGGGGTATGCAGTGGACGGGCCGATTCACACCCGTCGGTGTTGGAAACGAGGTTTATTTCGCTGCTACTGACGGAACCAATGGAAATGAATTGTGGAAGACCGATGGAACCGCTTCTGGGACCGTAATGGTCAAAAATATCAACGACGGAAGTGTCTATCCAAACAATCAAGATTCCTTGACAACCTCACACCATGTTTGCCATGAGCCCAGGAAGAGCTGTCTGGAATTGAACAATGAATTCTATTTCTCGGCCACCAACGCAACCAATGGAACAGAATTGTGGAAGAGTGATGGAACCGCATCCGGAACGGTGATGGTCAAAGATATTGCCACCCAATACTCCTACAGCTCCGGCGGTCCCAGTAACATGGTCGTGTTCAATAATACGCTCTATTTCTCTGCCGATGACGGAACGAACGGAATAGAATTGTGGAAGAGTGATGGAACCGCATCCGGTACGGTGATGGTGAAAGATATCAATCCGTATTATGGATGGGGCACAGAGGATAGTAGACCTTCAGATTTCGTTGTTATGAATGATACTCTGTATTTTCAGGCGCATACAAACTCCAACGGACGCGAATTGTGGAAGACCGATGGGACCGCTACTGGAACGGTCATGGTCAAGGATATTCGTAGCGGAAGTAGCAGCAGTGTTGAAGGAAATATACAACAACGACAAATGACATTATTCAACAACACTCTCTATTTCCAAGCCGACGACGGAACCAACGGAATGGAATTGTGGAAGAGCGATGGGACCGCTTCCGGAACGGTGATGGTCAAAAATATTCGAGTTGGATCAGCGAGTAGTGGTTCTACCGAGCTCGCATGGTTTACAGGCGTAGGCGACAGACTTTATTTCTGGGCAGATGATGGAGGTGGACATGACTTATGGAAGACCGACGGAACGGCTTCTGGGACTGTAAAGATCAAAGATTTTACTTTCGACCCGGCTGGTTCTTCGGAACCAACACCAAATCTCCAAGCTGTGATTGGAAACATCCTCTATTTTGTTGTCGATGACGGTACTACTGCAAGCAATCCTGGTGTGTACGGGAGTGAAGTTTGGAAAACCGATGGAACGTCGTCAGGCACGGTACGGGTCACGGATATTAACACCGGAAGCGGTAATGCTGGTGACAGTCATCCCAGGGAATTCACAGTCATTGGAACGACCCTCTATTTCACGGCGTGGGACGGAAGTACCAACTCAACCGGCCTTGCTATCAATCATGTATGGGCCCTCGACCCAGCCAACATTACCGGCTTGGCCAGCAGCATCACGAACGTCACCGGTGCATCCTGCAGCATCTCACCTTCACTTCCAGCTGGTCTGTCCATCGACAGCAACACGTGCACCATCAGCGGTACACCAACGGTGGCCTCAAGCAACACGACCTACACGGTTACGGCAGTCATCAGCGGTGTGACCTACCAAACAACGGTCTGGCTCTCAAGCCTCAACCGACAACTCACGCCGAGTGTCGAAGGAGCGGATCTCCTCATCGATGAGGCCATGACCAACATCACCTTCCATTACGACGCCAATGCCGCGAGTGGCTCAAGCAGCGGCTCAATCGTTGGACCCTACAACGGCAACGGAACCGCTTGGATGGTCAAAGATTTTACACCCAGCACCTCCGATGGCAGCTCTCCTAGCTGCTTGAGAGCATTTGAGGACACCCTCTATTTCGCAGGTAATTGGGGGACGAAGGTCTTGTGGAAGACCGATGGAACCGAATCAGGCACGGTGAAGGTGCAGGATTCCGTCAACTACAACCCTCCAAGTAACCCATGTGACTTGACAGTGTTTGACAACAGCCTCTATTTCCGTGCCCAAGGATCATCTAACGGATATGAATTGTGGAAGAGCGATGGAACCGCCTCTGGCACGGTATTGGTGCAAGATATCAAAACCGGGGGGGCAAATTACGGTAGCGGACCTCAATGGTTCGAGGTCGTTGGCACCA
>JBMZXF010000025.1:0-22017 GCA_049627345.1 Candidatus Poseidonia sp.
TCATAACCCCTAGACCACGAGCCCCTAGGTATTCCGCCGACCCACCCCGCGGGTATAAGCCATACCGTGGTCAACGGTGGTCGTTCAGATGCACCACGCCGACCTCGAGTCGCTCGTGCGTGGGATGAACTTCCACCAGCATGACGGGTACCTCGAGCACCTCGGCCAGTTCTTCCGCCAGGGAGAGGGGGAGTTCAATGCGCTGATGAGCAGCATCGTAGCGAAGCCATCCCTCGGCCATCCCGAGTTCTTCACGGAGTTCGGCCATGTCCTCCTGAGCGTCCTCCAATGAGGTCGGGATGGCACCAAACAACACGGTGTCGTCGTCACTCAGCACCTCGTAAGGTCGCAATGTGGCCTGCCCTCGCCGCTTGAAACGGTTGCGAAGTTGCCCGGCGTCCTTGTATTTCGCCGTACAGAATTTCAGGTGATAGGGCTTGTCAGCAGCCGCTTCTTTGAGGCGAATCGCCAGTTCAGCCGAGCCTTCAGCGGCCGCTGTTATGCCCCCGCTGAGGTTGAAGCCTCGAACGTCCATGTTCTCCTGGTTGCCCACGGTGATTTCGAGTTCGTTGAGGTTGAGGAAGGACACGGGAACGGTGGCCAAGTCGTCGAGCAACGCAAACAGTTGCGCTTCTTTGTCGGGCTCGCACGGCAACTCAACCCCGACTTCAATGCCGGACTGTGAGCACGCCTCCATGGTGGCTCGGTACTTGCTGGTCGTGCCGTCAAGAAGGTGGAAGCGAATCTCATCCAGCCCGGCGGCACCGAAGTCGGCTGCTCGGTCGGGGTCAAAGGGGATCGAGGTGTAGGCGTGGATGTGGTGGTCGGGTCCGAACGCCGCCTTGAGCTGGCGAACCGCTTCAAGGGTCTTTTCCAAATCGAGCATGGGGTCGCCACCCGTGATGCCGGTGCCGGTGGCGTTCATGGCGTGGCCTTCTTCGATGACCTCGTCCCACGACGTGCACCGGCGTTCGTTGGCGAACATGTCGGGGGTTTCTCGTCGGTTTTCAGACAGCGGACAGTAATCGCAGCCCCAGTGGCATTTTCCAGTGACGAACAAGACGAGTTTGCTGCCCTGCTGGCATTGCACGCATCCCTCTGCCTCGCCCTCTTCCGCAGGGAGGACTTCGGTGGCCATGGGCAAACTGCGCATCAGGCCACCCCCTTGGTATTGGCTGCCTGTGTGAGCAACCATCGGTGAAATCGTCGGTCCATGGTCAGTTCAGGATGAAAGGTGACGCCGAGTTTGTTGCCGTCCAGCACGCCCACGACTTCATCGCCAAGTCGTGCCACTGCGGTGCAGTTTACGGAACCCTGCTCGAATCGAGGGGCACGGATGAACACACCTGGAAACCCGTCATCGAGCAGGTCAGCACCGGAGGAAGCCACTTCCAACGGCTGATGAGAGAAGCGGTCTCGCCCCACCGGTGTTGCTTGTTTGAAGTCCGAGGTTGGGGTGTCAAGTTCAACCTCGACCACGGCTTCGAAAGACTCGCGTTGCCGGCCCCAAGCGTTGCGAGCGATGCCTGCAGCGAGGTAGGGCGTACGGTCCTCGCCTGGAGCAGCGAGAAGAATGGCCCCGGCGCACGTCCCCAAGACAGGACGTTCAGGATGGGCATCCATCCATCCAAACAAGGCGGCCAGCAACGATTCGTATCGGCTGGCGATGCGCATGGTGGTCGATTCCCCACCGGGAAGCACGAGGGCGTCCAGTTCCTCGGACACGTGGTCAGCACGACGGCACTCCACGATGTCAACGGCAAGACCGAGTTCGTCAGCAGCTCCGCGAAGCGCTTCGGCGTGCTCGTGGCGGGCGCCCTGAAGCATGGCCAAACCCACACGGAGCATGATGCTGGGTCCATGCCCTTCCCTATCAGTCCAACGCTTGAGCCACGGTGATGGGGAGGGCTTTGATGCAAGCATTTCAAAGACCGTCAAGCCCACCACAGGCCATGCACAAGGGTGATTGCTTCCTTGTCCCCGGGCCGGTCCGCATGAGTGAGGCTTGCCTCCAAGCCATGGCCACGCCCGTGATGACGGCCCGAGGACCAGAATTCCGTCAAGTGATGGCCAACCTCAACTCTGGCCTTCGTTATGCGTTCAACCTCTCACCCTCGGCACCAGAGATGAAAACCCAATCCTGGACCGGCGAGGACGGCTACAAGGTCGTGGTCGTCTCCGGCAGCGGTACCGCCGCCATGGAGATGGTCATCGCCAACCGCTTCCGCAACAACGATCTCGTCTTGGTGCCTACCAACGGCAAGTTCGGTGAGCGAGTGGCCGATATTTGCCGCCAGTTCTGCAACGTGAAGCACCTGCAGTACGAGTGGGGCCGGTCGTTTGACCTGTACGAACTGGAGCAGCAACTCGAACGTGGCTGCTACGAAGCCCTGCTCATCTGCCACAACGAAACCAGCACCGGCATCACGCAGGACGCCGAAGCCATCGCGGAAATGTGCGAACGCCACGGCGTCTCCTTTATTCTCGACGGCATCACCTCGGTGGGTGGCATGCCCGTTCATCCGGCTGCATGGAAGGCCGAAGCCGTCGTGATGGGCGCGCAGAAATGCACGGCCGGACCCTCCGGCATCGCTGCCATTGCCCTGAATGAACACTGCGTGGAACGCATCAAAGCGATTCACCAACAAGGCGACGCCAATCCTCGCTACTACCTTGACATGATCTCGGCGCTCAAAAAGGGCGACGACGACCAGACACCTTGGACACCGGCCATCAACCTCGCCATGGGGTGGGGGGCGGCGCTGGCTGACCTGAAAGAAGAAACCAACGAAGCCCGTTGGGCTCGATGCGAAACCATGGCCAAAGGCGTTCGGGCCCTCTTTACCGACCTCGGATTCACCCTGCTGGCCGACAGCGGGCAGCGAAGCAACACGGTCACCGCCATCCTCTACCCGGAAGGCGTCGACGATGCATGGCGAACGGCATTGAAAGACAAGTACGACACCCAAGTCATCGGTGCGCAAGACCACCTGAAGGGCAAGATGTTCCGCGTGGGCTCGATGGGTGAAACGCCCGTGGCAGAGATGATTGAGGGTTGCAAGCGGATGCTCGCCTGTTTCCGTGATTTCGGCGTTGAACTCAACGACGTGGATGTTGAATCGTATTTCGGGTGAAGCCATGCCTCGCTGCATCGTCTTGGGACGTTTTCAGCCGTTCCATCTCGGTCATGCCGGTTTGGTTCAAGCCGCCGTTGAACACGCTGCTGGCGATGAAGTGGTGGTGGCCATCGGTTCTGCCCAAGCCGGTTGGGAAGCCAACAACCCGTGGACGGCTGAGGAGCGCCAAGGGATGATTGAAGCCTGGGCTACTGACCAGGGTCTCGAATTGACCGTCGTGACCGTGGAGGACATCAACGACCCGCCCAACTGGGTGGAACACGCTACGAACGCTCACGGCACGGGCACCCTCGTCACATCGGACGGCCCGACCATGGACCTCTACCGTGCTGCGGGCTGGGACGTGCACGAGGTAGCCCTCAGCGAACGGGAAACACTGGAGGGTTGGCGGGTTCGTCAAACCGTTCGCATGCTGTCCACCGTGATGGACGACGAAGCGAGCCGGACGGTGCTGGCGCCCAGCGTTCCCTCAGCAGTTGTCGAATGGCTCATTGACAACGATGCCATGTTCCGGTGCTCGACCTTTGAGACCGGCGTCCACGCTGGCTGAATCACTCGGACGCTACGACGACGCGAGCCACGAGGATGACCTTTGACTTGTACATGTAGCCCTGCTCGAGCACGTCCACGACGGTCCCGTTCGGGAAGTCCTCACTGGGTGGAATGGTGGCGATGGCTTCCATCTTGGAGGGGTCAAATTCGGCGCCCTTGGCCTCAATGGGTGAGACGCCGTCGGCTTGGAGTTCGTGCCACATCTTGTTGCGCAGCAACCGAAGGCCCTGAGCAACAGCCGACTGGTCGTCCTCTTCGATGCCGGTCATGGCCCGGTCAACGTCGGCCAGCACCGTCAGCATTCGACGGGCCATGCCCATGCCGCCAAACTGGATGGCTTCGGCTTTCTCAGCCATCAGTCGCTTGCGCACGTTTTGGATTTCAGCCTCCTTGTAGGCGATTTCCTTCTCGGCAAACTCAGCACGCTCAAGGGCGACTTCGAGCGGGTCGCGCTCTTCTTCCTCCTCTTCCACCGCTTCCTCGACCGGTGGTTCCTCCACGGGAGGCTCCTCTTGAGGAGCATCGTCAACCGGCGCTTCTTCGGGCGTCTCGTCCGACATCAAACCAACGGCGCACGAGGTGGATTTTGAACCCCTCGCTCAGTGCGACTTGAGGAAGGTCGTCAGGTTCCAATCCCCGTGACCCCACTTGGCGGCCTCGAGGTGCTCACGGCCGATCACCAGCACGAGGTCGTCCTCGTTGGCGGCCCGGTTGACCGTGTGGACGAGGGCTTTGGATGCTCGTGTGTGGGCCTCAAAGGTTGGGACGATCTTGGGGTCCTCTGCCTCTTCGAGTGTCTCGCCGAGGGCCTTGCGTCGGTCCATCCAGTCCATCACGACCCGCTGCGCAAACTCATCCTCTGAGAGGCCTTCAAGGCGTGAAAGCACGGTCGACCAGGTCGATTCGGTGTAGAGTTCGTGGATGTCTTCCGCTTCCGCACCGATGGCGTTCTCGATGTAGAGGAACGCCCGGCCTTCCCACACTTCCCAACGTCCTGGACTCGCCCAGTGCATCAAACTCAGCAGGCCGTCTTCACCGCCTTCGAGGTTGGCGAGCACGCTGCCTGCGTGTGTTTCGACGTTGACCGTTTGTTCGTCCATCCAATCCAACAGCTCGGCCTCCGCGTCGATGGCAAATTGCGTCTTGAGCGCCGTGTCCTGAACGGGCCGAATGTCTCGAAGCGTAGCCTGTTCCATGCCCGATTTGAGTTCGCCCCACGACAACGAGAGCAGGTGGAGCAGGGTGGGTTTGTGGACCAAGAGTCCAATCATCTCCAACCCCATGGTGGATTCCAACGGCCCGTCCCGTTTGAGGGCATCGCCGCACCCAGCAAACAAGGTAAGGTGGCGGCATGGGGCGTAAGAGCCTTCAAGAACAGCCAACCAAGCCCCGATACGGGAGGGTTCGGCTTGGCGACGATCAAAGAGCAAATCGAAATGATTCGCGCCGAGATCGACAAGACCCAGAAGAACAAGGCCACCAACGCCCACATTGGGAAGCTGAAGGCCAAAATTGCCCAACTCAAAATCAAGGAGGAAAAGACGGCGGCCCACTCCAAAGCCAGCGGTGGCGGCAAAGGGTTTGAAGTCCGAAAATCGGGTGATGCTACTGTGGCCCTGGTTGGTTTCCCCTCTGTAGGTAAATCCACCCTCATATCCAAGGTGACCGACGCCCACTCCGAAGCCGGAGGTTATGCGTTTACCACCCTCACCTGTATTCCCGGTGTGATGGAACACCGCGGTGCGAAAATCCAGATTCTTGACCTGCCCGGGCTCATCAAGGGCGCAGCTGAAGGAAAAGGTCGAGGTCGTGAGATTCTCAACGTGATTCGCAGCGCCGACATGGTGCTCTACATCGTCGACCCGTTCCAAGACGGGCACTTCAACGTCCTTCATCGTGAACTGCACAACGCCGGCCTGCGCCTGAACGAAGTCAAACCGCCCGTCTTCATCAAGCGTACCGACCGAGGTGGCATTGAGGTTCGTAGCACGGTGGAGCAAACCCACCTGACCGAGGACGAAATGGCCGACATCATCCGTTCCTTCGGCTACACCTCGGCGCTGGTGACCCTGCGTGAGGACTCCACCGCCGAACAAATCGTCGACGCCCTGGCCGGCAACCGTGTTTACGAAAAGGCGGTTATCGCCATCAACAAGATCGACATTGCCACCGACGACGACATCGCCCGTGCACGTTCGGCGCTGCCACAGGAGTGGCCCATCATGAACATCTCAGCGTTCAAGGACATCGGGCTGGACGAACTCAAGGATTTCATCTATGATAACCTCGGCTTCATGCGGGTCTTCCTCAAGCCGCAAGGCCAAGAAGCCGACATGGAAGAACCGCTCATCGTCAAGGACGATTCCACGGTGGAGAACATTTGCGTGAAACTCCACCGAGATTTCGTTCGCAAGTTCCGCTTTGCCCGTATTCGTGGACCGAGTGCGAAGTTCGACGACCAGCGGGTGGGACTCGATCACCAGCTGAAAGACGGCGACGTGCTCACCATCGTCGTCAAGCGCTGAGCCAATCAAGCCGAGTTGGTATTGAGCGTTCGGTCGGTCTCTTCGGGATCGATGAACAAGGCAGCCAGCACCACGAAGGTCTCGAGCACAGCAGCGATGTAGAAGATGGTCTGGTAGTTGTAGCGCTCAGCAAAAATGGGCGCCAGCTGGTAGCCGATGATGGCGGAGAGGTTCATCATCGCCATGTAGCCCGTGAATTGCGTCCCACCGACTTCCGCCCAAGTGACCCGCATCATGAGCGAATAGGCGCAGATGGAAACGATGGCCCAGAGGAAGGTGTGGAGGATCCACACCAGCATCATGAACCAACCCTCGCTCCACAGGTTGTCAAACGTGCCCCAGACCAAGGTGGTCAAGGAAGCGCTGAGCGCCGCATACATCAGCATGGATTTCCCTCCAAATTGGCGTCCGAGTTCGCCGCCCGCCATCGCACCGAGCATGGTGACGACGAGGATGATGCCACCCTTGGTGGCGTTGAATTCTTCCTGGCTCCAACCCAGTTCCTGAAGGAAGAGCAGCGGGAGAATGGGGATGAGGATGAAGGCCAGTGAAATGACAAGGCTGACGGCGATGCCGAGTTGGGCTGAACGAACCGAAAAGGCGGTTCGGATGTTGCCCAAAATCGTAGCGAAATCCCGCACCTCTTCGTCGTTCTTCTGGCTGCCCTCGGCCACCTCAACCGCCTCGCCTTCGTCCCACGGGAAGCGCTTCTCACCGGGCCGCTCTCGCATGAACAAAGGCACCATCATGATGACAACAAGAATGGGAATCTGGATGAGGAAGGCACCCCGAATGCCCACGATGCCAATGATGGTCCCGAGACCAGCACCACCGATGACACCGCCGAGCGACTTGGCGGTGAACATGTAGCTGTTGACGCGCTCAAATTCGTGGGATTGAAGCACGTCCACCGCCAACGCATCGGTCGACACGTCCTGCAGCGCCGTGAACACATTGTAGACGAAGAACAGGCCGCCCAACAGGGAGATGTTGTTGGTCAAATCAGGGATGAGGAGCATCGTGATGAGCAGCGCAATCATGCCCGTTTGAGCGATGAGGATCCACGGTCGCCGACGGCCCAGTTCAGGTATCTGAAACCGGTCGATGATGGGGCCCCACAGGAACTTGAACGACCACGGCAGCGTGCCCAGCGTGAGCAAGTAGGCAAGGTCGCCAGCGTCGGCCCCTTCGGCAGCGAGGAAGGTCACCATCGTGACGGTGATGAAGCCCCAGGGGACACCTTGAGCGACGTAAAGAGCCGAGAGGGTGATGACGCGGGCACGATAACTGTCCACCAGCGTTTCGCCGTCCGACGTGGATTCGCCTTCGACGACCACGGTTTCCGGTTCTCCGAAGTCAAGGTCAAGGTGGAAGCGGTCTCGCTGTTTCGTTGAAACATACCCGATTAGGCCCACCACCGGGAAAATCCAGGCCATGAACATGAACAGGGGCAGAGAACCGTCGCCCACAGCGAGGGATGATGCATCATCGCCGTTTTCGTTGAGGATGGTGAAATCCAACACCAGCAAACTGACCACCGTGGCAACCTCTTCCCCGTCGTCGTTGTTGGAGCACAGCGCACCACTGAACGCCTCTGCGTTCACCGACACGCTCAGTTCGTAGGTGCCAAGTGCATCCGCACCAAAGGCAAGTTGCGATTCGATGTCGCTCTTGGTCAATCCCTCCACCACGCCGGAGAGCATAGACTGGTTGTGCCACGTCAAATTGACGTCATGGGAACCAGGATTCTCACCTGATGCAGAAAGCGTCCACTCGCCTTTGGTGGAGGAGCCGGTAATGGTGTCGGGTGCGTCGGCCTCACCGCCGGTGCAAACGGGGCCGCCCGAGGATTCGTCCTCGCCGTAACTCATGGAGAGCAAGACACCGACGACGTTGCCACCGGCCGCCTCGATGGCGTCCGTCACGGCACCGGATTCCACGGTCCAGTCCACCGCCTGACCGTCTTGATAGTAGGCCGACTTGGCTTCGACCTCGACGGTGGTCATCGTTGATTCGACCACGTAGGTGCCGGTGGCCTCCTCCGAGGAACCGCCACCGCCCAAACATCCCGAGAGGGACGCGAGCACGACCAGCATCAACACGAAGTGGACCGGTCGCATGGGTTGAGGGTCCCTCGGCTGGCCTTCAAGATTGTTCACGGATGATTCGGACAATGCCGCTGCACTGGAAAGAAGTTTCATGAGGCCCGTGGAGAAGAAGGCCCCCCGGAAGTTTGGGTGGAAGCGGGCATCGCACTGCGTGAATCCCACAATGCTCAAAGGGACCACAATCGAGGCCAAACCATGAGCACCCGTCGCCTGTTCGCTGCCGTGCGGGATCTCGACCCGCCTGGCGGTGGAGCGGAACGATCGCTCGCAGCCTTGCTCAACGGCATTGCCGTGTCCGGGCCAACGCTCGAAACGGCGCCAACCTTCGTGCCCATGTCCCCCGCACCGGAGACACCCACCCACCCCGCATGGACGGTCAGCGCCCTGGCCAGCAGCGACCGAGGGGAGCCAATTGGCCTGCTGAAACCCGAAGTGGACCTGACGACCATCGACCTCCCCATTGAAGGGTTCTGGTCAAAAATTGCATGGGGCCTCCGTGAACGAAAGGGTGAGCAGCGACGCAGGAAGTGGGCTCACGACCGGCACATCGGACGCCGCAGCGCTCAGTTCGCTGCACGTGTTGGTGGTTGGTTGGACAAGCACGACCACACCGGTGCCGTTGGATTGACCCAGCTCGAATGGTCGGCAGGTGCGGCTCAAGCGTTTTCAGAACGCGGCATTCCTTACGTCATGTTCGTTCGGGACGACACCGTCTTTCGCCTCGAAGAGCGGTTTCGACCCGCCATGGAAGGCGCTGCGCTGGTCTGTGCAGCCGGTGAGGGCCTGCTGAACGACATCCGCGCCCGCTTTACGGTTCAACGGGGCCTCAGCGTTCCGTTGCCCATCGATTTCGCCGGCCGGTTTGGAAGCATGGACGAAGTCCAAGCTCTGCGTTCGACCGAGCAGGCCAAGCGCCCCAGTGATGCACCACCCAAAATTGGGGTCATGGTCGTGACACCCGAGAAGGGCTTGCGAATGTATCAGCAACTGCTCCCCAAGTTGTACGAGCACTGGCCGGAAGCAGAAGTGCACATCGCAGGTGGCACCGCTTACCCGCAGCAACTCGCCCACCACCCGAATGCACGTGTGCTCGGGCATGTCGATGCTGCAACCTTCTTTGCGAGCATCGATGTTCACCTCATCCTCTTCGAGACCACGGGCTCATGGGGCCGGGTGATTGGCGAAGCCGGTTTGTTCGGGGTACCGAGCGTGACATCGGACGTGGGTTCGCAAAAAGAGGCCCTGGGCAAAGGTGGCATCTTGGTGGAGGACGGCCATAACACCGCTGAGGTCATCGAGGCCTTGCGGGCGGTGTATGCAGAACGAGAGCGCTACGGTGCGCTGGCTCGTGAGCACACCCAAATGGTGGACCATCGACGTTCCGTGGCGGCGTTCCGAAGTGGTCTTGAGGACCTCTTTGACAACCAATGAAAAGCCCCTCCCTCGCTTGGGTGGTTCATCGACACGCTCCAAAGGCCCTGCTCTGGCCTCAGTCGATGATGCCCTGTTGCTTGAGGAGGCGTTCATGTTCCGCAAGCGTTGCATACGTGCTCGGAAGGAATGTTTGTCGGAGTTGAACGTCGTTTTGTTGTTCAAAGACGTTGGTGGCATGCAAGGCCACCTCTTGGCTCCCGGGGAGAAGATCGAAATGGAGACTTTCTCCCGTGACCAACCCGATGCCGATGCCGTGTTCAATGGCCTGGAAGGTCAACCACACGTCGTCTTGCCGCGGGCATGTTGTACGGAATCCATCGCCCGCCTTGCGCATGATGTCGAGAAAATGTGGTGGAAACAAGACACCCGAGACGCACGTGGCAAAATTCAGATGGCTCGGTCCTTTGATGCCGGGCGGCCATGTTTGATAGGGAGCCAGGCCGGATTTCTCATCGTTGAGCACCATTCGGTGAGCCCGATACGCCATGATGGAGTGCGGGTCTCGTTGCGAAGCCTCGACAATGCCTTCCAACCAACGTTTGGGGTAGAAGATGTCGTCATCGGCAACAACATGAGGGCGAGAAAAATCCGGCGCATTTTGTACCCACCATTGCACCTTCGTGTGAGGACCAAGGTTTTCAGACAAGTGGATTTCCAATCCCCTTTTTTTCAATCGCTGCAACGCCTTCGTTGGGTACTTCACATCGTCTTCGACGTCCAAATACAGCATGAACCGGGAAGGAAGCATGGTCCCTTTTGCGATGGTCTCAATGACGATGTGGACGTGTTTCAAGCGCGGCCCGTAGGTCGTCATGGACACCGTAGGCCCAGCAGGATCAACAATGCTTGAGGAGGCGAAACGGTTTCTCAAACCAAGGCGGAGAAATCTCAATCGAAGGAGAACGTCGACCAGTAGGTTTCGCAGGAAGGACTTGACGTTGGGAACCCTCATGCTCATTCCCAACGTTGTTCAGGAAACCCTGTCAACCCATTCTTAATCATTCTCAGCGGATGTTCTGCATTCCACAACGAGCCGGCGATGGGTCGTTCTTCGAGCCATGAACCGTCCGTGCGCAGTGAACCCACGCCTCAAGAATCCGTTTGCAGGAACGTATATTTCATGACGCACCCGCCCTCAAATTAACGTGAGAACCATGACCGACGCGAATTGGATTTCGAACATTCAATCGCATGAAGTTCAACACTTTTCTCAAGGAACACAGGACGGTGTCATTGATTTCATCTGTGAAAACATTGAGATTCGCCACCACTACTGCGTTGAATTTGGGTTTGATTCCACCAGTTGGGAGGATTGTTTGCCCAACACCAAACATCTGGTGCAACGGCGAAACTGGGATCACCTCCTTATCGATGGAAACTGCCACAACCCGGACATGAACCTCCATCAACACTTCATCACCAGTCGTAACATTTGCGACCTTTTCCGAGAGCACGGCGTCCCGCAAGAGCCCGGGTTCATTTCCATTGACTTGGATTCTACCGACATCTGGGTGACCGATGCGCTCTTGGAGAATTATCGGCCGAGTTTCTTTTGTGTTGAATTCAATCCGAATTTCCCCATCGATGCTCCCGTGGCCTTTCCTGACGACCCGGATGAATATTGGCAATTTGACCGCGTGATGGGCTCCTCGCTCAGAGCGTTGTCCATGATGGCCAACAAGCACGGTTATTCCCTGGTGTATGCGGGCGAGTACGCCACGTCCAAGCACCATGATGCGTTCTTCATTCGTGATGACCTGATAAATACTTCACAAGTTCCACCCCTGGAAGCTTTCGCGGCCACGCATGTTCCCCTGCATGAGGTCTGCATCACCGGTCGAGAGAACATCTACATGAATTACGAAGTTTGGCTGGAAACTCAAAACATTGAATCGAGCCGGAAGGCAGTCCACAAATCGTGGAAGAAGCACATCTCAGGAACGTTGCTCCAACGGGTGAATCGAAGACGAAAAATGCTGATTCGGACGATTTCCCTGCGGCTGCGAGGAAAGTCAGCGTGACGGCGATGGGGGAATCAATCACGATCTTCTGCCCCATGCCTGGTCGTCACGCAACACCGAGCACGGTCAGGAAGAATTCCTGTAGAGTGGATAAGGGAGCTCAATCCCAGATGCCCATGTCCATGCGAGCGTCTTCGCTGGCGTGGATTTTTGGATCCCAGCGTGGGGTCCACACGAGGTTGATGTGGACCGAGGACAAGCCATCGGTTTGGAGCGCAGCACGGTGAGCAGCGGCCATGATTTCCGGGGCTGCAGGGCAGCCGGGCGAGGTGAGCGTCAAGTCGACCTCGGCATGAAGTCCCTCGTCTTTCTCCTCAAAGCGGACGTCGTACACGAGGCCCAGTTCGACGATTGAGAGTTCCAACTCGGGGTCCTCCACGTCGTCCAACTTGTCCATCACGGCTTCTTTGGTCGTCATGCGGTTCACTCCATGCTGGCCCGAATCTCGTCCATCACCTTGTCGTACATGTTTCGAAAGCCGTTGGAGCGGCTCGGTGTCAAACTGTTGAGCAAGCCCATTTCCTCGGCGAAATCCACGGGAATTAGTGCTGCTTGGGCGGGTGCAAGCCCCTCAATGGCGATACTGAGCACGCCCATGAGACCCTGAACGAGTTTGGCATCGGCGGCGCCCACCATGTGAACAAGGCCGTCGTTCACGCCAATGCGCACGTGCGCCTCGGACTGGCAACCACGGATGCGAGTGTCGTCGGTCCACTCGTCGGCGGGGAGGAGGACCACCTCATCGGCCAACTCAAACACCATCTCGAGGCGTTCTCGTTTGTCATTGACCTCCTTGAACTCTTCAATGAGTTCCTGCAGGGCCTCTGGGTAGAACGTCATGCGAACTTCTCCGTGATTTCCTTGAGTTCCCTCACCAAGCCCTCGGCTTCCTCTCGGGTGTTGTAGACGTAGAAGGACGCCCGCACCGTTCCCGAAATACCGAGTCGGTTGAGCAGGGGTTGAGCGCAGTGATGGCCGGTCCGCACCGCATAGCCACGAGCGTCGAGCAGGTGAGCCATGTCCTCGCTGTTGATGGTGGGATGAAGGAAGGAAACCACGGCAGCGTCGTGTTCGCCGTGGCGCCCATAGACGCTCATGCCCATGTCCCGAAGCTGCTGTGCGACCCACGAGGCGATGTCCACCAAGCGGGCGTGCTCAGCGTTCAAGTCAAAGGAATTCATCCAGTCCAAGGCTGCCGACCAGCCGATGGCTTCGGCGATTCGAGGCGTGCCGGCTTCGAATTTGTGTTCGTTGGTCTGGTAGGTGGAGCCCTCCACGGTGACGGTTTCGATCATGTCGCCACCGCCCATGAACGGCTGCATCTCCTCGAAGGCCTCGGGCTGGACCAGCAGCGCACCAATGCCGGTTGGGCCGCACATCTTGTGCGCAGAGAACGCCATGAAGTCGGCACCAAAGGCTGTGAAATCCACGGTGGAATGCGGAACGCCCTGCGCCGCATCGATGAGCACCTTGGCGCCCGCATCGTGGGAGGCGGCAATGATCTCCTCAAGCGGGTTACGAACGCCCAGCACGTTGGAGGTGTGGACCACACAGACCAGTTTTGCCCCGGGGAGGGCGTGAGCGAACGCTTCCATGTCGAGGGTGAAATCTGGCATGACCGGTACGTAGCGCAACTCAATGCCTCGCTCCTCAGCCAGCATTTGCCAGGGCACGATATCAGAATGGTGTTCCATTTCTGTGAGGATGATGGCGTCGCCTTTCTCGAGGTTGGCTCGACCCCAAGCGTGGGCGACGAGGTTGATGGCTTCGGTTGTGCCGCTGGTGATGATGGCCTTCTCGGCGTTGAAGCGCTGCTTGAGTTTCGTGCGGCAGGATTCGTAGCCTTCGGTGGCTTCACCGGCGAGGGTGTGAACGGCACGGTGAACGTTGGCGTTGGACTCGGAGTAGTATGCGTTCATCGCATCGATGACGACCTTCGGCTTCTGGGTCGTCGCAGCGTTGTCAAGGTAGACCAGCGGGTAGCCGTTGACCTCGCGCTGGAGGATGGGGAACTGGGCTCGAAGGGACATGACCTCACCGCTTCAATTCGCACTCCAAATGAACCGTGAGACGGGTCCGCATGTCGTCAACGAGCGTTTGGTTGCCGAGGCAGGAGAACCCGTCCTGCATGAAGCCCTCAATGAGCAGGGCAACGGCCGACTCCTCATCCAAGCCACGGCTCATGAGGTAGTGAAGTTGGCCTTGGTCGACGGGAGCGCTGGCAGCGCCGTGGGCGGCGGCCACCTCGTCAGCGAGGACCTCGAGTTCGGGGATGGCTTCGGCACGGGCTTTTTCAGAAAGCAGGAGATTCTTGAACACTTGACCCGCATCGCAGTGGTTGGCGTGTTCGGCAATGGTGAGCAGGCCGGTGGCGATGGAATGACTCTGGTCGTCGCAAGCAGCGTGAATGTTCAGTGAGGAGTCCGTGTGAGGAACATCGTGGTGAATCTCGATGTGATGATCCACGTGGCGCTGACCGGAGCCGTGCACCGAAATGGCTTGGGTCAAGGCACCACCTGAGGCGGTGAAATGCGTGCGCACATCGCTCTTGCAGCGGAACCCACCGATGGATAGCCCGGCCAACTCAAGTGACGCATCACGGTTCACCGTCCAGTCCTCGCAGTGGAGGAGTTTGCCGTTGGTAGCGAGTTCGTTGACCAAGCCGAAACCTGCACGAACGTTGGCACCGATGTCGCCGGTGATGTGGAGGCCGGTCCAGTCGGACTCGCCCGAGAGGTGGAGCATGACGGTGACGTCGTGCTTCAACGAGAGGTGAAGATGGCCCACGGCCACGTGGCCGGAGGCCACGGCTTGGAGGTGAACGACGTCCGCTTTGTCGGTGGATTCGTAGGTCCACGCCGACCCACCCAGTTCGCTCAAGAACACACGGCCGATGTCGTGG
This sequence comes from Candidatus Poseidonia sp., assembly GCA_049627345.1. GTDB lineage: Archaea > Thermoplasmatota > Poseidoniia > Poseidoniales > Poseidoniaceae > Poseidonia. The sequence goes on from JBMZXF010000025.1 coordinate 14,680, forward strand.
GCGTTAACGATGCGGGGTGCGCCCTCAACCAGTTCGCCCCCTTCAACAACGTTGAACCGAACACCCGAGGCATCGGGGACTTCCTCGACCTTGGAGGGGTGAATCCGTGCCCATGGAGTGTATCGCCACAGATGAAGAGCACGGGAGGGAACGGCCATGTCGGCATACTTCATCCGATGGAACCCTCCATTTCCAACTCGAGCAACTTGTTGAGTTCCACGGCGTATTCCATGGGGAGTTCACGGGTGAACGGTTCAAAGAACCCGTTGACGATGAGGCCCATGGCTTCCTCTTCGGAGAAGCCCCGGCTCATGAGGTAGAAGAGTTGGTCGCCCGACACCTTCGAGACGCTGGCCTCGTGTTCAAGGTCGGCCGTAGAGTTGCCAACCTCCATCGTCGGGTAGGTGTCCGAGCGAGAATCGCTGTCAAGCATGAGTGCGTCACAGACGATCTTCGAGCGGCAACCGTGAGATTTGGGGGTCACCTGGAGCATGCCACGGTAGGAGGAACGACCACCGTTCTTCGAAATCGACTTTGAGAGGATGTTGGACGTCGTGTTGGGGGCGAGGTGGTGCACTTTGGCACCGGCGTCTTGGTGCTGGCCTGCGCCAGCGTAGGCCACAGAGATCACCTCAGCGTGAGCACCTTCGCCCTTCAGCAAGACAGCGGGGTACTTCATCGTCAACTTGGAACCGATGTTGCCGTCCACCCATTCCACCGTGGCGTTTTCATGGGCGACCCCTCGCTTGGTGACGAGGTTGTAGACGTTCGCAGACCAGTTCTGAATGGTGGAGTAGCGAATTTTGGCCCCTTTCATGGCGATGAGTTCAACCACGGCAGAATGGAGCGAGTCGGTGGAGTAGGTGGGCGCCGTGCAGCCTTCGACGTAGTGGATGCTGCTGCCTTCGTCGGCAATGATGAGCGTTCGCTCAAACTGGCCCATGTTTTGGGCGTTGATGCGGAAGTAGGCTTGGACCGGCAGTTCAACGTGAACGCCTTTCGGGACGTAGATGAAGGAGCCACCCGACCACACGGCGGTGTTGAGGGCGGAGAATTTGTTGTCGCTGTAGGGGATGACCGTACCGAAATATTCCTTCACGATTTCAGGGTGTTCCTTCAGCCCGCTGTCCATGTCGAGGAAGAGCACACCTTGGGCTTCCAGGTCCTCACGGATGGAATGGTACACGGCCTCAGATTCGTATTGGGCCGTCACGCCACCCAGCCACTTTTGCTCGGCTTCGGGGATGCCCAATCGGTCAAAGGTTCGCTTGATGTCGTCGGGCACGTCGTCCCAGTCTTTCTCGGTCGCATCCGAAGAGCGGAGGAAATAGGTGACGTTGTCAAAGTCGATGTTGTTGAGCTCGCCGCAGTTGCCCCAATCGGGCATCTCTCGCTCCACGAAGTGATGGTAGGCTTTGACGCGGATGTCCGTCATCCATTCAGGCTCGTCCTTGAGCGCTGAAATGTCTCGGACCACCTGCTCGGAAAGGCCCTTGTCGAATCGGATGGTGGCGTTTTCCGGGTCGTGGAACCCAAACTGGTAGTCACCGACCGCCTCGCGTGCTTCGTCGCTCATGCTCAGGCCTCCGTTGTGGTTTCGAGCCACTCGTAGCCCTGCTCTTCGAGTTTGAGCGCCAGTTCCGGACCACCGGACTGCACGATGGTGCCGTCGATCATGACGTGGACGAAGTGCGGTTGGACGTGGTCGAGCAATCGCTGGTAGTGCGTGATGATGAGGCAGCCGGCTTCAGGAGCCACACTGTTGATGCCTTTGGCCACGATGCGAAGCGCATCGATGTCCAGTCCTGAGTCGGTTTCATCGAGGAGGGCCAAGGTCGGTTTGAGCAAGAGCATCTGCAAGATTTCGAGTCGCTTCTTTTCGCCACCGCTGAAGCCGTCGTTGACGTAGCGGGAGAGCACGGATTTCTGCATCTCGAGGGTGGCCATGGCACCGTTGAGTTCCTTGCGGAATTCACGGCCCTTGAGCGGTTCGTCTCGGACCGATTGCACGGACTTCTTGAGGAAGGTGCCGACCTGTACGCCAGGAATGACAGCGGGGTATTGGAAGGACAAGAACATACCAGCGCGGGCTCGCTCAAACACACTCATTTCGTCGATGTTCGTGCCCATGTAGTGGATGGAACCCTCGGTGATTTCGTAGGCTGGGTGGCCCATGATGACGCTGGCGAGCGTGGATTTTCCTGCACCGTTGCGTCCCATGATGACGTGGATTTCGCCGCGATTGATGGTCAAGTCCATGCCGTTGAGGATGGGCGTATCCTCCACGCTGACGTGGAGGTTTTCGACACGCAGGATTTCCTCGCCCATGTTCATCCCTGCTTTGCCGTCTCGTCTCTCCTTTATCAAGGAATGTAGTGGACAGTTGAAGGGCCTTTTTTTGGGAGGAACGGCGATGCTTAGGTTCAGCCTTGTTGGACGCCTCGGTTTGAACGGAATACGAGGGTTGAAGTCGCCCACCTCGAAGCCCAGTCATGGACGACGACCTGGTGGCCAAGTACGCCGCTGAGGCCAAAGCCGCCATGGAGGCTGAAGCCGCTCGGCGCGTGGCGGAATCAACCGACCCTGAAGAAGAGGAACGGTTGCGCAACGCATCGCTTCACGACCTCATCAAAACGGAGCATTTCGTTCCCGCCCTCCTCGCACGGCTGGGTGCCGTTCGGGCTGCCCTTGACGGGCACGGCGGTGGCATCGCTGTTTCCCAAATCGAGGACCACGAGGGTTCCCTCGATCTCGTGCTCGACTTGACCGGCGCCTGCCTCTCATGCGGTGCTGCACCCGGCACCCTTGAGGGCGTCAAAGGAGACCTCGAAGCCGACATCGAAGTCCATCGAATTCGTTTCTCATCAGCCCTCCTCGATACGTTTGACGATCTCGGTCGCGAGTTCATTCTGGCTCACGGAAAGGTGGAATTCGTCGACATCCCAACCGACATCGAGTCGGCGTGATGTTGCGAGCCTTTGAAAAAAGGCAGGCCGGAGGCCACTGCATGGCAGCGTGGAGCGATGAGCGACGGGACGACCCCGCGCCGTGTCGCGAACAAGACCACGGTCGCTTTGAGGTGACACAGCGCGACGGGCGTGCCCGATTGGGGCGCCTGCACACGAAGCACGGCGTCCTTGAAACACCAGCACTGCTCCCGGTGGTCAACCCAAACATCCGAACCATTGAGCCGCGGGTCATGTGGGACAAGTACGGCATTCAGGCCCTCATCACGAACTCCTACATCATGTGGAAACACGACGACCTGCGCACGGTCGCCCAACAAGATGGCGTTCACGGCCTGCTGGATTTTCCCGGCGTGATCATGACCGATTCAGGAACCTTCCAATCCTACGTTTACGGCGACGTCGAGGTGGGCGTGGACGAAATCGTGGCCTTTCAGCGGTCCATCGGGGTGGACATCGCCACCATGCTTGACGTGTTTTCTCGCCCCGATATGAAGATGGCCGAGGTGGAGGACGCCGTTCGGGAAACAGCAGCACGAGCGGCACAGAGTTTGGAGGCAGCAGGCACCACCATGCTCAACGGACCCATCCAGGGCGGCATTTTCAGAGAACTGCGCCACATATCGGCCCAACTGATGGGGCAGCATGACTTCGCCGTTCACCCCATCGGTGGTATCGTGCCCGTCATGGAACAACAACGCTACAAGGACTATGCGAAGATCATGATGGCGACCCTGCCGCTGCTCCCACCGGACCGACCGGTTCACATGTTTGGCTGCGGCCATCCGATGCTGTTTCCCATGTCCATTGCCCTCGGCGCCGACCTCTTCGACTCCGCCGCCTACGCCCTCTTTGCACGGGACGGCCGGTTGCTCACGCCGTGGGGCACCGAACGCATTGACGACCTGGTCGACTGGCCGCTGTTGATGCCGTGCGTCGCGGGAACCACACCTGCCGATGTTCGTGCCATGGAGGCAGAGGCCAAGGAACAATTGCTGGCCCACTTCAACCTCGAAGTCACCCTTGCCGAACTCGCTCGATGCAAGCAAGCGGTGAGGGACGGCCGCATCTGGCAGCTCGCTGAACAGCGAAGTCATCAGCACCCTGCCCTTCGCGAGGCCTACCTCTGGCTCACCACATCACCCTCGCTGCAGCGAGGTGTGCGACCTGAGAAGTTCTACACCGACCGCGATGCTGCACGGGACATCGACCGAGACCAAGGGATGTGGGAGGACGCATGGGATTGGATGGTGTGGAGTCAACAAACACCTCGGGTCGGCGGCGTTCAATGGGGTGGCGACGACACCTTCAGTCGACCTCACATCGCCAAGGCACGGCGCCATCTCCACATGCGCTGGACGCACGATGTCAACACGAAACACGCCGTCATCTTTCACGGGATTCGCGGACCGTTTCGGGAGCGCATCAACGACCTGCTCGAATGGTTGAACGTTCACCATCCCGCCGTACAACCGGTGGTCCTGACGCCGCTTGGCCTCATTCCTGCTTCGCTGGAAGACCTGAACCCCTTCGCCCACCTGGACGCCCCTCCCTGGGTCTTGCGACATGAACCAGAAGCCGCCTGGATTGAACGTGAGTTGCAACGCTTAGGGATGAGCGGCGTGCCGTTCGCCACCGTGGACGTGGCCGGCGATGGTCTGAAACAACGGCTGGCTGCTTCACTCGCATCGCTTGGGCTCCACAACGACGTTCACGCACCGTTGACACCCGAAGAGCGGGATGCAGCCCGGCACCAATTGCGCACCAAGCAGGGGCACGACAAACAGATGGTCCTGCTCAACGTGAGCCACGAGGTGGCCCTTGACGTCATGGACGGCGCCACCTTTGTGGTCAACCGTGAAGGTCGGATGAAGAACATCAACAATGCAACGGGTGAACACCTGTTCAGTCCACGTCTGCGCGACGGTGGCTTGTCGATGGCCACGGCCGGTGCCCAGGCCCTCTTTGACCGACGCAGCGAGGCGTTGCCCTCCGCCTTGCCCCGAACCGAATGGTGGGGGCACAGCGGGCAAGGCCCAGCCGTGGTCATCGTGAACGATGATGCGGAACCCTTTGTCCGCAAAGGACGCAACGTGTTCCACGGTTTTGCCCTGGCTTGCGACCCTTGGTTGGCACCCGGCGAGCCCTGCCTCATCGCCAACCAAGCCGGTGAATTTCTCGGCCATGGTGTTTCCCAGTGCACGTCGACCGAACTCGCCTGCCTCAGCAAAGGCATCGCCGTAAAAACACGGGGCGGTCTTCGTCGCTGAACCGGAACCATGCAGTGAAAGGCTTCATGAGGCGCCTTCACCACCCGTAGAGGTGAGGACCATGACGGGTGAACCCATCATCCACACCAAGGATTTGACCAAATCCTACGGACCTCACGTCGCCCTTGACAACCTCAACATCTCCATTCCCTCCGGCGCCACGGGCCTGCTGGGGCAAAACGGAGCGGGAAAATCGACCTTCCTCAAGACCATCCTCGGGCTGATTCAAGCCACCTCAGGAGAAGGCAAGGTGCTCGGGTACGACATCCGTCATCAGGGCGTTGAGATTCGCCAGCGCATCGGCTACATGCCTGAATACGACGCCTTGAACCCCGACATGGACGCCATCCATCAGGTGCGATATTCGGGAGAACTCCTCGGCATGAACCCGACCGTGGCCATGAATCGAGCGCATGAGGCGCTCCAATTTGTTGGCATTGGAGAACAGCGCTACCGAGAAATTGGAAGTTTCTCAACCGGGATGAAACAGGCGACCAAACTGGCCTGTGCCATCATCCACGACCCTGATTTGCTCATCGCTGACGAACCGTCCAACGGCCTCGATATGAAGGCCAGGGAATTCATGATCTCCACGCTGAACACCATGGTTCACGATGCCAACCGATCGGTGTTGATGGCCAGCCACCTGATGGACGACGTTGAGCGCGTGTGCGAGAACATCATCCTCCTCCACAAGGGGACGCTGGCGGCCCAGGGGAAAATCGAGGACCTCAAAGCAATCGACCGTGAAATCGAAATTCACGTCTGGGGCAAGGCGACGCCACTTGAGCAACGCCTGCTCGACGACGGGCTCAAGGTTCGTCGTGAGGGACGCGTCATGCGCATTGCCCACACCAGCGACGACACCACCACCGCCATCCTTCGTGCTGCGGCAGAGGTGGGTGCACAAGTTCGGCGCATGCACGAATACGAAGCCTCCCTCGAGGACCTCTTCCTCGCCATCATGGACAACCTCGGCTACAGCGTCAAATCCAGCGAGGACCTGCTTCGGTCACCGGTCGAAGCGCGACGGGTGGACGCTCCTCAATCCATGGGAGGCGGGGGCGCATGACCGAAGACCTTCCCTCAACCGAAGCGCCGGCCCCACCGCAGATCGCACCGGCCTCTTCACCGGAAACACCGGCCCTCACAACGGAAGCACCGGCCCCCTCACCCGAAGCACCGGTCACCGGCCAAGCGCGCATGGACGTGGCTTGGGGCTCCAACACCGGTGATGAGCACCCCGAGGAGATCCAATCAGCCAACACCGCACAGAGCGGCCAAATTTTCGAACAACACTACACGCCGTGGACGGGCCAACTCAATCCGAGGTGGATGCGTAACTGGGCGATTCTGCGCCATCATTTGCTCGGCATCTTCCGCAAAGGTCACCGACCGTGGACCATGCCGACGCGTATTTTCATTCTCATCGCATTCCTCGCCTCACTCTCCGATGCCGGCATGACCTTGCTCTCAGGCCTCGTTGGCAGTTCGGAATTCCATTCCCTCTTCGGCGTGAGTCGAGACAACCTCTACGGTCACGTGCTCGGATTCTTCCCTCGAAACGTGCTCTACTACCCCATCGTAGCGGCCCTGCTCGTGGGAGGGGTCATCTCGGAGGATCGACAACACGGCACCTCTGCCCTGTACTTCTCGCGACCGGTCTCCCGTTTCGACTACGTCGGCATGAAGTTCCTTTCTGTGGCCATCATCCAGGCCTTGGTGGTGCTGGTGACCTACGTGCTGTACTTCCTTGCAGAGGTGGTGGCCTACGGGCGAGGTTGGGCATGGATGGTCGACATCTTCCCGATGTTCCTCGCTGGTCTGTTGGCCGGTATGCTGCTCATTTTCACCTACACGAGCATTGGCCTCGGTCTTTCGAGTGTTTCCACGGGCCGGTTTTTCCCCGGCATTGGTTTGCTCGCCATCGTCTTCGGAACGAAAACGCTTGCCAGCATCGTGAAGAATTTGTTTGAGCGGGAAATTCTGTACCTCATCTCGCCCTACGACTGTGCCGCCCACGTGGGCCAAGCCATCATCGGCACCCAAACGACCTACGACCAATATTCGTGGACCTATTCGCTCGTGGCGCTGGTGGCGAT
>JBMZXF010000026.1:0-21797 GCA_049627345.1 Candidatus Poseidonia sp.
ACATTAACCCGGATGACCTTCAGCGCAACAACAGCGGCCTCATCATCGCATCCGGCGCTGTCTTGGGCCTGTTCGGCCTTTTCGCTCAGTACGTCTACCGTGGTGCACCCATGGTTGACTCGTCCATGGCCGCTGCCGCTGCCATGATCCTCGACCAGGCCACTGCCGACCGAGTTTCCGAGGAAGACATCATCTCCAAGGCTGAAGAAGCCGCCACTGCCGCCGCCGCTGAAGTGGCCAAGGAAACGGCAGAGGACACCGTCATCGAGATGCTCGACCCCGATGCAGACGCTGAGGACGGCGACGATGACGACGACGACGACGACGACGATGACGACGACGACGACGATGACGATGACGACGATGACGACGACGACGATGACGACGACGATGACGACGACGACGATGACGACGACGAATCCACCGAGGAGGACGCCGAAGAGGAAGAATCCGAGGATGAGGAAGAAGAGGAGGAAGCTCCTCCTGAAGAAAAGAAGAAATTTTGAGGTGAAGAAAAATGTGGGAACATCGCAGTGTATCAGACAAATCATTCCAGGAAACCGGGCGCATTTTGCCCAACGAGACCTATGTCAAGTTGATGGACGAAGTGGAGGCCGTGGTGGCACGGGCACAGGACGACAAGTTCGACGCCGAGACCTTCATGACCTACATTCCCCGCAAGGGCCCGTGGGAAGAAATTCCAGCTTCAGACCACTCCAAGGCTGACGCTCGAACCCGTTACATCGGTCCGGCGAGCGCCAAACTCCTCAACACCAACTTGGTGCTGGGTTCTTCGTGGATTGATTCGGACCGATTCAAGTACGAGCGAAGGATCACCAACATCGCTGACTACCTGAAGCAGAAGACCATCATCAACGCCAACATGTGGACGCCCAAGCAGTTGTTCACCACGCAGACGTTCTTCTTCTGTTCAACCGGTGACGAAGAGCGCATGGGCGGGGCCATTCTCGAAGGCGACACCCGCAACGACGACCACCTCTTCCTCGGAACGGAAGACAAGGAATTCCCCGAGTGGGAAGTCATTCTGTGGGGCCTCGGCCATCGCGGCGTTGTCCCTGACTCCGACCCGCTTGACCGCGTCTACTACCCGTCGTTGATGCACCGCAACGTGTCTTTCAACAACCGATTGGGATGGACCCGCTACTCTCCTGCTGGTTTCGGCAAGGACGCTTCTGGCTACTTGATGACTCGCCCCAACACCTGGATTTGGCCTGCCGTCAACGGCAACCGAGAAACGGCCACGGCCTTCAACCTCCTCGTGAACCTGCCCGACCGCAGCTCCTCGTTCGGTGAAGAAGGCATTTCGGATGTCTTCCTGACCACGGGCAAGACCTCGCTCTACACCATGATGGGCATGATGCAGTCCTCGACCGTTCGCCAAGCCTTCGGTGCCGGTTCGGAGATGGTTCCTTTGGAATTCCACTGCATTGAACCCGGTCTTGACGAATGGATTGGTAATTCCAGCGACGAGGACAAGTACAGCCGTCTGTTCGAAGTCTGTGCCACCCTCGGCTACATCTTGACCGACCCGCACATCGGTACCCTTGGCGGTGCTGCCAAGCGACGTCGCCTCATCATGTACCCCTCGGACCAAGGCAACCTCCTGACCTGTGCCAACGCCAGCCAGGTGGCCGACCACGCCCTCAAGTCCAACTACGACGCAACGGTGTTCACCAAGCTCGACCAGGCCGACTTCATGAACCGTGTCACCCGCCGATTCAAGGCCTACGCCGACCTTGTCGCAGCCTCTGATGTCGCTCGTGGCGCACGATGGATCAGCCAAGCCGAGGTCGACGGTGAGAAGATGATTGGACCCAACGTCCACTCCATCCTCTCCGTTCGCGGCTACGACATTCTCAACATGCAGGAATACCTGAACACGTTCAACGATGTCTCGGCAGCCCCCGAGCGTCTGATGCGCCGCATCATCCAGACCGTGGCCACCAACGCCCTGAAGACCGTTTACCCCGTTGACATGCTGGGTGAATCCTCTGGACCTGCACCGTTTGAACACATCTTCAACTCGCCCGATGACAACCCGCTCGTGTACTACACCGACGTGCGATTCCTCGTGCCGACCTCCATCGACAAGCTGCGCTTCCAGACCGCCGCCCGTGGTGCTGACCGTGGCCGCATGCGTGAAGCCTACGCTTCACTGACCGCCGCCGACCCCATGACCAGCCTGTCCATCCAAGACCTGTGTCTGCCGTTCTTGGCCGACCTGGGTGAGGACACCTGGCAGACCGGTACGGGCATCACGGAGAACGAGATCGTGGTGGAAGTCACGATGGCTGTCAACCCCGCTCGTGTGTGGCGCTCCTACCTTGAGCCCACCACCAAGGAAGTCTTCGACATGCCCAAAGGCGACAAGGGCACGGCTGCTCAACTCTGGGGCGACGTCTTCATGACCAACGAAGTCCTTCACGACAAGATGCGCAAGGACGGCAACGAGCACTACCTCAACCTGCTCAAGATGGCTTACCACTGGTCCAACAACGAGGCTCAGAAGGAGCACAAGTTGGGCAAGCACGCCAAGAAGCCGGCGGCGAAGAAATCCACGACCAAGAAGTGATTTCTTCCCAAAGAGGGTTGAAGAACAAGAGGCCCCGCCTCTCGCATCATGGCGAACGGTAACGACGGCAGCGGGCGCGCCCCTGTTGCGATTGTTCGTCCCACCACCACGGTCACAAGCGGCATGGGCGTTACCCAGAAACTCGTCACGGCCGCCGTTGCGTTCGGCGACTTGATGCAAGGCACCTTTGGTCCCCAAGGCCTCGACAAGATGCTCTACAAGACCAACGGTGAAACCGCCGTGACCAACGACGGTGCGAAAATTGTCGCTGAACTGCTCGTGAAGCACCCCGCCGCCAAAGCCTTCGTTCAGTTGGCTGATGCCCAAGAGCAAGCCTGCGGCGATGGCGTCACCGGTTGCTTGCTGTTCGCCAGCGAATTGATGCGAGAGGCCGGCCGCCTGCTCGAGCGAGGCCTCCATCCGCTCGTGTGCATCCAAGGGTTCCAACTGGCGCTTGACGTGGCGCTCCGCCACCTCGAGGCGCGTACTGAAGCGATGGACGCAGACGATAAGCGCCTCGTGTCCGTTGCCCGCACGTCCATGACCGGTACTTCAGCCGACACGGGCGATGAGACCCTGGCGAACCTCATTGTGGAAGCCCTCAACACCGTGGCGTCCAACGATGGCGTGGACCACGAGGACGTCCGCATGGCCAAGCGTACGCAGGGCAACCTCCACGACACCCGCCTCGTCGACGGCCTGGTCCTTGATGCAGCGTTGACGCTTGACCGCCTTCCTCGCCGCCTTGAATCCGGCACCGTACTGGCCCTCACCTGTCCCCTCGACGTCGAGGACACCGTCAGGGAAACCGAAATCGAGGTGGAGCGGGCTGATCAGTGGATGGCGTTCATCGAAGCCAACGATGCGCTTCTGAAGGGCAAAATTGAGGCCGTGCTGGCCACAGGTGCTACCGCCATCTTCAGCGCCGAGACCATTGAACCAAGCATCTTCCATGCGTTGACCGACGCTGGATGTTTCGTATTGGGCGGCTTGGAACGCTCCGGCATTGAAGACCTCGCCCGTGCGTCTGGAGCGACCATGTGCGATCATTTGGACGACGCTGACGCCTCGGTGCTGGGCAGTTTCTCAACCCTTGAAATCGAGACGGGAGAAGGGCTTGATGGACGTCGTGAACGCCTCTGCCTTCGATTTGGAGACCACGCCGGTCTTGTCACCCTTGACGTGGGCGGCGGCGATGGAGCGGCGGTGGAGGAAACGATTCGCGGCTTGTACGACGCCCTACGCTCCACCTCGCTCGCGATGAAATCCGGCGCTGTTGTTCGCGGCGGTGGAAGCTTCCACATGGGAGCGTCGCTGATGGTGAAAGAGGCAGCCGAAGGCCAAGCAGGACGGGAGCGTTTGGCGATGGAGGCCTTTGCCAGAGCGCTGGAGAACATTCCGTCAACGCTGGCCCAAAACGCTGGTGTTGACCGCTTGGACACCTTGCTTGCACTGCGCGCCGCTCACCGCTCAGGCCAGCACCACGCTGGCATCGCTGCAGACGGCACGGTCGCGCCCATCGAAGGGACATGGCTGCCCGCCGACACCCTCCATCATGCCCTTGAAGCTGCTACTGAAACGGCTTGTGGCTTGCTGAGGGTGGACCAAGTCATCTCTGCTCGGGGCGACTGAACAGGCGGCCAACACGACCCTGTCGCTATGTTCAAATGCATCGGACGGGGCAACTGCGATAACGGGTTCAGTCCATGTCCACCGTTTCTTCGCCGCCTCGGGCGCTTCTCAGCGTGTACGACAAGACCGGTATCGTCGAGTTCGCCACCGCCTTGGATGCGCTCGGGTTTGAACTTCTCTCAACGGGCGGCACCGCTCGAACCCTCAAAGAAGCAGGGTTGAACGTCACCCTCGTCTCGGACGTCACGCAGCATCCGGAAATCTTTGACGGGCGCGTCAAATCGCTCCATCCGGCCATTCACGGCCCTCTTCTTGCTCGACTTCACCAAGATGCTGATGCGACGGAACTCGCTCGACTTGGCTACGCACCCATTCGCGTGGTGGCCTGCAACCTTTACCCGTTTGGTGATGCTGCGGCAACGGTGCCTCCCTTGAGCGATGATGCGTTGTTGGAAATGATTGACATTGGAGGTCCAACCATGGTTCGAGCCTCGGCCAAGAACCACCGCCATGTTCTCATCACCACGAATCCAGCGCGGTACGGCGACGTGATCGATGCGCTTCAATCGGTTGACGATCCCGCTTCCGTGGGCATGGGCCTCCGTCAATCCTTGGCCCTCGAGGCCTTCGAGCACACAGCGGCCTACGACGTGGCCATTGCCCAGGAATTGCATCGTCGTGTGGTGGGCGACCCGGCCGAGGGGACATCGATGGAGGACCAACGCGACCGTCTTCCTCAGAGCGTGTTGGAAGCGAGCCATCTCGTGGACACCCTTCGCTACGGTGAAAACGGCCATCAAGCCGCTGCACTCTACGTCGCCCACGACGCACCTGAAGGCCACACCACCCTTGTCACAGCTCACGTTGAAGGTGGCAAAGCCATGTCGTACAACAACTACAGCGATGCCGATGCCACGCTCCGCTTGTGTCGCTCGCTGTCCACCGACGAATGGCCTTCAACGCCGCACGCCTGTGTCATCGTGAAGCACAACAACCCCTGCGGCGCCGCCTTGGGCGCCACCCAACTCGAAGCGTTTGAAATGGCCTTAGCGAGCGACCCAGAATCCGCTTTCGGCTCGATCATTTGTTTCAATGAAGTCGTGGAAGAAGCCACGGCTGAAGCCGTCGGTGACTTGTTCGTTGAGGTCATGATGGCACCGGGTTACACCGAACAGGCAAAATCGGTGCTCATGGCCAAGAAAAACCGGCGCCTGCTCACCATTGATTCGCCCGGCGACCGCCTTGAACCGCTCGAGCGTCAGGTCGTTCGCAAACCCATTGAAGGCGGTGTGCTTGTCCAGACCGAAGAACCCCCCATCATCGATTGGACCAAAGCCACCACGGTCACCAAGGTTGAGCCAACACCTGCTCAACTCGACAGCATGAAATTCGCCGTTCGCGTCTGTGAGCAGGTCAAGTCCAACGCCATCGTGATGGTTCAAGGAACGGCGACGGTCGGCATTGGTCCTGGCCAAACCAGTCGCGTTGAGGCCGTGAAAATCGCCGCACGACGTGCGGGTGAACGAGCGAAGAACTGCGTCCTCGCTTCGGATGCGTTTTTCCCGTTCAAAGACGGTCTCGAGCAGGCCGCCGAAGCAGGTGCCTCTGCCATCGTTCAGCCCGGCGGTTCCATCCGGGACCAAGAGGTCATTGACGAAGCCGACGCCCGTGGCGTGGCCATGCTGTTCACCGGTCATCGGCTCTTCCGCCATTGAGCGTGAGACAACACTCCGCTTGCGACCAAGAGGTCATCGAAACGACAGAGGAAACGTTCGGCGTCGCTTCAGGCCGTGCTGGGGACGCGCCAACCCACCCACCAGATCCCAATGACGGCGATGATGGCGATGGTGGTCTGACCGAACCCAGGGTCACCGAGGATGGTGATGTACCATATGGAGGCGGCGGAAACGAGACCGATCAGCCCGCAAATCACAATTTTTGAATGAAGCGGCAGGGCTCTGCCGGACCGATAGTAATTCAACAACAACGAGCCAAAGGCACGGTTGGTGAGCAACCATCGGAAGAGGTTCTGAGAGGACCGACCGTAGCAGTACGCAGCGGCCACCAACCACGAGGTCGTGGGCCAGCCGGGAAGAAAGACACCGATGGCTGCGAACACCACGAAAACGCTGCCAACGACGATCCACACGATTCGTACGATGGGGTTGGCGCTCGGTTTGTGATTTGCCATAACCTGGCGAATGACTTCTTCGTCGCTCAGGGCGGCATAGGTTTCAGCCAGGGCCAACGAGGCCTCTTTTCGCCTGACCGCTGAGGACACCGCATGTTCTGACATTGTCCTCATGCGTGGGTGGTGGGGGGCTTGCTAAAACCTCTTGCTTGGCGATGGGAAGGGTTGAAACCCGCCGCTTCTTGGGCAAATCATGGATTCAGTCTCCATTGGCGGGCGTCTCGCCTCGTCCGATGAACCGCTGCGGTGTGCCGTCTTCCTGTCCGGTTCAGGAAGTGGGATGGAAGCGTTGGTGTTGGCTCAGCGAACCCGTCATCCTCTCCACCAAACCGTGGTCGTGGTGTCAAATCGCGCCGAGGTCGAAGGTGTGGTCCGAGCCAAACGTCTTGGCGTGCCGGTCGAAGTGGTTGAGCACGTGCATGAGGGCCAGCGACGGTCAAGGGAAGTCCACGAAGAGGAGATTCTCCATCGCTTGAAGCGGTACGATGTGGAACTCATCGTGCTTTCAGGCTACATGCGGTTGCTTTCCCCTACCTTCCTTGCCGCCTGGCAGGGCCGTGTGATCAACATCCACCCTTCACTCCTCCCACATTTCCCCGGCGCTCACGCACACCGTGATGTGCTGGCATCTGGAACGGCCGTGAGCGGCTGCACCGTCCATTTGGTCGACGAAGGCATGGACACCGGGGCCATCATTGCGCAGCGCGCCGTGCCTGTCTTCGCTGGAGATGATGAAGCCGCGTTGGGCGCCCGCGTCAAGGTTGAGGAACACCAACTGTATCCCGAGGTCCTCACGATGGTCGCTGAAGGCCGTGTTGTCCTCAAGGGAACCGAAGTTGAAGTTCGGGGTGAGCAAGGTCTCCGGGTTGGTTGAAGTTCGAAAACGCTGATCGGTGTTCCTTCACATCCACCGTCGGGACATGGGCGAGCAACCCCTCAACGCGATGAGCGTCCTCCTCGAGCAGCACCCCTTTTGGAAGATGGGCAAAGAGCGGTTGACGTCGACCGGCATCGTCCACTGGAACGCCTCCTTCCGGTGAACCATGGATGAGCGAATCCACGGCCTCAGCGGTCAAGAGAAACGCATCGCACGGGATCAACACCACATCGTCCTCCAAGGTGTTCATCACCCACGGTATGATGCGGTGAAGCCCCTCAAGGTGCGGGGGGTCGGCCAACACGTCGCCCTTGAACTGCGTCCGGCGCTGTTCCGGTCCACAAAGCACAACGGTCCGGTCAATGCAGGACTCGGCAAGGCAGGCTTGAAGCCGTTCAACGCCACCAAACATGGCGGCTTTGTCTTCACCCATTCGGCGGCTTTTTCCTCCGGCAAGGATGACGGCAACGGTCATGATGGCATTCCTCAGTGCATGTTGTCGAGCTCATCCAGTGCCGCTTCCAACTCCGTGAGCAACCCGCGAACCCGCTGAAGCAGCGCCTTTCGCTCTCGACTTGACCGAGCCTCTGGAAGCCATTCAAGCAGGCGGCGAACGTCCTTCGCATCCCGATCGACCGTCCATTTCAACACGCTCTCAAGAACGGGGTCTTCTGCAGGGAGCAGGCGTTCCACCATGGACGCAAATGACGGGCCGGCTCCTTCAACTCTCCGATTCGAGCAGGCGTTGGCGTATTCGCTCAAACATTTCACCGCCCTTCGGGGCCCGTTCGACCAACGGTCGGCAGGCCCCCAATTCACGTCGCAGGGAAAGGAAGAGCACGCAGTATTGGTGCCAGTGACCGCTTTGCTCTGCCGCAGCCGACAACCACGCATCGTCCGGAACGGCGTGCCCTGCTCTCACCAGTTCTTCAGCGACCTCCAGCACCACCAGAAGCGGTTCTTGGCGTTGCAGCAAATGAATGAACGCCATCCACGGCTCCTGGCCAAGCACGGCTGGCTCGAGGTTGGCCAGCAGTATCCCTGCAACACTCACATCCTCTCGGCCGTGCCGCTTCCAAAGGGCTGGAATGACGCGGGCGAGCACCCGTTGGTTGGGGGCGTGGGTGATCATCCACGAGGTGATTTGACGGAGATCGGGCAACGGCGTGCCAGCGTGGAAGCGAAACCCACCGTCCGTCATGGTGACATCGGTGCGAACTTTGTTGGCAAAGTCGCTGACACACCGGTTGTAGGCTTCTCGCAGAAATCGAAGGCACCGTCGTTTTGATGTGAGGACCTTGACGGGTTGCCCTTCGAGCCAATCGTCAAGAAACGGGTTCACCGCTCGTCACCTTCAGGGCTTTTCTTCCGGAAGGTGTCAAAGAGGTCGCCGACCAGGCCCACCGAATCCTTGAGTGTGTCCATCAAGGTGTCGATCATCGCCTTATCGCCGTATTTCTCCTTCATCGTCTCTCGGAGTTCGTGCTCAATTTCTTCGTGAAGTTGGTCTTCGATGTTGAACTGGTCTCGAAGATTGGCGAGCACCCTGAACTCGTCCCTCGACAGTGAAGCGTTCACGATGGCCACCTCGAACACCTTGGTGTAGATGACGCGCATGTCGCCCTTGGAAACAGGCTCGCCGTTCTCAGAGGGCTCGTTTGCTTGGATGCACCGGTAGATGTAAGCAGGTTCCTCAGGTTTGAGGTTGAGCGCACTGGCGAGTTTGATGATGAGCCGCTTTTCTTCCCGCGTCAGGACGCCGTCGGACAACATCACTTCGACCGTTGAACGAAACACGTCCAAGGCTCCCAGTTGTTGCGACGACACACACCACCGAGTGCCTCCAACCTTTTGAAGAAACCGTCAGTTGAAAAAATAGTCAAAACCCTCCTCAATTTTTGCACAGGATTCAAAAGGCATCGGCTGGTGGAGCAACCTGTTCACATTCACTCCCCCGTTCTTCGGGTGGTAGCTTCGGACGCCGACACTCCCGTCGGCCCCTTGGTCGTGGCTGTGTGCAAACAAGGAGAGAAACCACATGGGAAGAAACAACTCAAACCGCTCCGGCGGCAACTCAAACCGCGGTGGCGGTGGAAAAGGCAAGGCCATGAAGTACGAAATTCGGGCTGATATCAAGGTGAACGGAACCGTCCAGCGAAAGGACATCATCGGGGCCATCATGGGCCAAACCGAGGGCCTCCTCGGCGATGAATTGGAACTCCGAAAGCTGCAACGAACGGCACGCGTCGGCCACGTCGACGTTGAAATGGAAACCAAGAACGGCAAAGTGCACGGGACCATCATCATCCCCAGCAGCATGGACAACGTTGAGACGGCCATCATCGCCAGTTCATTGGAAACCATTGACCGCATCGGCCCCTGCGACGCCATCATCAAGGTGCTTCAGATCAGCGACATTCGTGCAACGAAGCGCACGGCCGTGGTGGACCGTGCCAAGGAATTGTTGCTCACCATGGTGAACTCCGGTGAAGCGGCCTCCAAAACCGTCATCGAAGAAGTCCGCTCGGTGTTGACCGTGGGAACGGCCAAGTCGTTCCACGGACTGACCTGCGGACCCAACGTCGAATCGTCGTCTTCGCTCATCATCGTCGAGGGTCGAAACGACGTTCGAAACCTGCTGAACTGCGGCGTGAAGAACGCCATCAGCGCCGACGGCTCTGGGAACATCAAGCAGGAACTCATCGACCTTGCCAACAGCAAAGAGAGCGTCACGGTCGCCATCGACGGCGATCGCGGCGGTGAGATGCTGTTCATGCAGCTGTATGACATGATGAAGGTCGACCATGTCGCCCAAGCCCCTGTCGGCCAGGAGTGGGAACTTCTCCCTCAGAAGACGGTCACCATGTGCCTGCAGAAGAAGGTCGAAGCGGCCAAGTTCAAGCACCAACTCGACAAGAAGATCGCCGAAGACGACCAGAAGTACGGCGGCGACAAGGACTGGGACAAGGACATGGACGAAGCCTACGAGAAGGAATCGGCCCCCGCCGACATTCAGGAACTCTTCGACAAAGTTGACGAGATGGGCAAGAACAAAGCCGTCATCCGTTTTGCTGACGGGACGTTCTCTGAGGAAATTGGGCCTTCCAAACTCGCTGACGCACTCAACGAGGCCGAGGAAGCTGAAGCCGTTCTGTTCAACGGTTCAGTCACCGAAAAGGTGCTGAGTTATGTCAACCAATCCTCCGCCAACACCCTGGTGGGTACCAAGGAAGGCAAGGGCTTCGAAGCATCGGAAGACTTGACCGTCTGGTTTGCTGAAGTCCACCGTTGAATCCTCACGGCTCACTTTATGTGGTTGTGAGGGGAAGCGCCCTTCATGGACGACGAGCAGTCCGAGGAGTGGCCCGCCACCGGTTGGGATGAATCCGCCTCCGACGGCGCCGCAGCGAAAGCTGACGTCCCCGACGAACCTCCCCAGGAATCGTCAGAAGACGCCCCCACGGAGGACAACGACTCGACGGACGCCGCTGAGAACGGCGTTTCAGCCGACGGCGATGACACGCCTGCCGACGCCGAAACCAAAGCTGAGGAAACGGATCAAACTGAGGTGGAGGGCGCCTCGGTGACAACAGGCACACTTTCCACCCCTCCATCATCCAGCGAGGCTTGGACGCTGCCGATTCGGGCTGCGCCAATCCTTGCGCTTCAGGGTGAAGATGTGATCGAATTTCCGCTCAGTCAACACCGCAGCGGACTGGAATCGACATCGCTCATCATGGACGATGAATTGATGCGCATCGTTGAAGCGCGGTACGACCCTGACGGCGTTCGGCGCCTGAACGTCCGTATGGCACTGGTCAAAGAGCACATTTCCGGATACTCCCACACCCATCTCGACCTGTTCCAGAAGTTGCAGGCCGTGTGGTGGGGCGCCATTGGATGCGGCCTCGTGATGGCGACGGGTTTTGCCCAAAGCCTCCTGGCCCTCGGCGGCGGAGCGTTTGTGTTGACGGGTGTGGCTGGGCTGTTGATGGCTCAACTGGACCTTCACCGCCTTTCGTTTTCCGACCACGGCGGACGCCATGATTTCTACCTCTCTGGATGGCGCCAAGAGCCCTATTTGATTCACAACAGCACGGCCTTGTTAGGGCCTGCGTTCGTTGAATTCTTGCGCACGTCGTCCCTTGACACGCAACACATCGATGCGGTCATCAAAGCGATGGGTGCACCCGCTCAACCCGCTCCTGAACTCACTTCGTCGCCCGAACCTGCAACGCCGGCGACGCTTCCTGCACCTGTCGAGCACGACAACACCCTCGTGCCCATGAGCGTGGTTCAACCTCAGCCATCGGGGCCTTCCATGGTGCCCGCAGGACCTGCCATCAGCGGCCCTCCAACCTCGACGGCGGTGTCCACGCCAACCTCCGCCGCCATGCCGCCTTTGCCCCCACCACCAGCGGCCACGGCTGCTCCGCCACCCAAACCACTCCCGGCACCCCCCGCACCGACAACACTCCCGGCAGCACCGCTCCCGCCACCACCTGCGCCAGCTGTTCTTCCACCTGCGCCGCTTCCGCCCGCTCCGTTGCCACCGCCGCCGTCTCAAGCAGCCGTTGACGAGGATGCACTGTGGGACGATCTCAGTTGATCACGCCTTGACGCCACCAGCGGAAGGAAGGTGGACGCTGCGGGCCAGTTTGGCCACCTCTTCGCTGAGTTCGTTGATGGCTGATGGGAGCGGCCAGTCGTCAGGGTCCAACGGTAGATGGTGACCCAGCCCGGGAATGCGCTCGAGCGCGACGCCCAATGCCGCGGCGTCCGAGAGAAATTCACCACCCGCTCCCGAATGGCGTGCTTCAAGCCGACGCCGCATCCAACGCTTGAGCGGCGCAACGAGCTCACAGAGGGTGCTCAGCATCTTGGCCCGTGAGGCATCGTCTCCATCGCCCTGCGGCAACAGTCGGAGGGTTAACCGAAGCAGTCGCCCGATGCGAATGTCCCTTGGCGAGACATTCACCTCGGCTGCAAGCCGCCGTCGAAGACCAGGGATGGCCTCCATCTCGTGTTGCTCTATGGCCAGGGCCTCATCCGGCAACCCGAGCAGCGCCACCAATTCCTTCAGCGCCATCATCGCTTTGGCCGTGCCTTTTCCGGAGGAGACGGCCTCAACTTCGGGTGGGCTCTTTGCAGGTGCGTCCTCTTCGGAGACCTCCTCTTCGGACGCATCCTCTTCAATCGCTACCGAGGTTGCAACGGGTTGTTCTTCCGTAGCCTCGACGGGTTCAGGTGGCGATGGCGAAACTGAGGCCGGGGTTTTCTCCTCTTGCTTGGCCAACACGGATTCCTCGTGTTCAACAGACCCATTGTCCTTGGCCAAGAATTCCTCATCCGATTGTATCTGGGACTCGGGCTCCAACGGGACCTCCATGTCTTCGGACGGTGCTTCGCCGGGTGGTTCATCGTGGCGGTGCAGGGGTTCTACCTCTTCGGCGTCCGTCGCTGATTTGTGGTCCATGGCCTCAAGCATGGCTTCATGGGCGTCATCGAGGGCTGTCGCAGGCTGGAGCACCCTTCGCTCTTGGTCTTCAGGAATCGGCACGAGGGTTGGGTGCTTCTCCACTGGCATCCAGAGGCTGAGCGTGTAGGCATCGTCCTCCACCGGGCGAGCGGACAACAAGGAGGTGTACACCGGAATTTGTTGACTGAGGTAGGCAAGGCGGTGAGGTTGCTGGCACATGGCTTCAACGCTCAACCCCAACTCAACATGACGGTTCCACGGCAGGGCAGCGAGCCTCCGGCGCAGAACATCGTGGCGAAGCAAATGAGGACGTGCCTCGCTGAGTTCTCTGGCGACCCTCACCAGTTCTCCCTTGACGGCACCTCGCCATTCATCGACGTGCCACCCCTGCTTGCGAAGCGCTTCGAGTTCTTGTTCAACCGACGCCCGCATTCGCTCCATCATGGCACCGTTGTAGGTCGTGGTGTTGGCAGCCCCGTTCGAACGCGTAAGGTCTGCCACGTGCGCCTCGAGTTCTCGGAGGTTCATGCCGTCGGTGGACACTTCGCGTTCCAGCACGCCGGTGCGACGAAGGGCTGCCAATTCTTCGTTCAGCATCACGCGGTGCCGTTCGTTTCGCCGTTGAACGCGCTGAACATGACCCTGCATTTCTTCGAGAATTTCAGCATCAACGTCTTCGCTGGCGAGTAGTTGCAGACGCAAGAAGGTGTCTTCTTGACCTGAAAACGATGTGTCGAGCGCATTGAGGTCGTTCATCAGCGATACCCGACGGTCCCATTGCCCGCGCTCAACGGTCAGGCGTTCCATGGCGTTCATGGGATCGTCAAACACCCGTTGGCGCCATGCACTCACGTCCAAACCAGCATGTTCGTACGATTCCAACAACGCCAGGCCGTCAAGCTCGAGTTGCTTCCACAACGCGTCCATTTCGTCCACGACGTCTTGGAGTTCCTCCGTCCGGTCGAGGTGGCCCAGCAAGGTTTCCGAGGCCGCCATTTGAGCAGGCCAGTGCCGAGCAAATCGCTTCCAGCGTTCAACGAGCGCGAGATGCCGCTCAACCGACGTCGCCACCGTGTCATGATTGGCTTCCCACGCCATCAACTCGTTGGGGTGCAACTCGCCTTGATGCGGGAAAACAACGCCCTGTGTTCGCCATGCTTGTATTGCATCTGAAAGCACTTGCCGACGCTGTTCCAACGTCTGTGCCAGGGCTTGGATGTCGTCGGCCAACGCGTCGAGTTCAGATGCTTCTTCCACGCGCTGCATAGCGTTGCACCGTTGCTCAAATTCAGTCGCCAAATCAGGATCGAACGGTTGAATCAACTGAACGGCCGCCAGTCGAACGTGCTCTCTCTTGGAGTGAAATGACTGCCATCGCTCAAGGTCCTGAAGCCCCTCAAGCAGTGGGAGCAAATCCAACTCACCGACGGGATAGCCGTGCTCCCTGAGTCGTTGTGCACCGGCTTCAATCAGTTGGCGTTGGCGGGCTTCGTCCGCTTCAATGGTGTGGAGGTGGCGAACGATTTCGTCCAATCGTTCGGGTGATTCAAAGAGGCGATGAAGGGGCGCAACGGCAGGGTGGCTCGAGGTATCGAGGCGCATCAAGCGGGCGAAGAGGTCGTCCCAATCGTTGCCGCTGCCCGCTTGATACCACACCGATTTATTTCGGCTCAACGGTGGCTCCCACGACAGGATGCCTCGCAGATGTCGCTCAAAATCGACCACGCTCGCATCAACCGTGAACGGGTTGTTCAATGTCGAGTGAATGGCGCGCAAGCCTTCATCGTCCCGCCCGTTCAGTTCGATGGCCCGAAATCGCTCATCAAGTTCAGCGGCCGTTTCACGACGCTGTTCAAGCCAAGCGAGGCGTTCACGGGTGCCCCCTTCGTGTTCGGCGAGGAATTCGGTCATCTCATCGCGGGGGAACCCGAACTGAGTCAGCGAGGCGAGACGAGCCTCAACATCATCGCTCCCCGGATGCGCTTCACTCATCATCGCTCAACGGAGCCACGGGCCACGGGGGCTTTCAATATGAGCGGTGAAATCGAACCGGTCAAGGCGCCTTTTCCCGATTTTCACGACATTCGGCCCCGTTTGAGAGGGCTGGAAACGACCCTCTCAGCCCTCAATTCTTCCGCAGACCATAAAGCCGCGGCGGACCGCTCGGGTTCAATGAGCCTGTTCGCCATCGGTCTTGGCTTGCTTTCTGCTGGTACTGCGGGAGCCTTCGGCTATTCCCTGTATCAGGGCCATCAGAAGATGACGCGTTTGCTGGACATGCAAACCCTTCTCCGAGAATCCCAGGCCACGCACTTTCACCACCTCAACCTCGCCACCGAAAGCGTCCTGTCCGACGTGCGCACGCTTCAATCGACGCTTGATGCCCTGCGGACAATCCACCCTGACCTTGATGCATCCCTTACCGTTCACGGTTTCTTGGTTCAGCACGAAGGGAGCGAGGCATCGGAATTGGATGTGCAGGAAGCCTGCGATGTGCTCCGTTCCATCGTTCAACACCAACCCGTCGAGGCTGGTTCACAAACCGGTCTCTCCGTGAATCATGCAGGGCTCCTTCGTCGTCTGTTGGGTGTCTTTGATCGCCACCAATTGACATTGGCTTCCCTTCACATCGACGCCGACACGGCGCACCGGCTTGGCTTGGCTGCCGCTCATCTCCAACTGTACGAATGGGCAGAGGGCGCCCTTGGCGTGGCGTATCAAGTGTCACCCGGACATACCAGTGTTCTCGAAGGCCTCGAGCACATTGCGCGACTTCGTGGCGATGATGCCCTGCTCCGTCATTGGATGGAGGCTCGAATGAAACTCACGCCCGACGACCCTGCGTTGCTTCGCGCCCACGCTCACCTGTTGGCGTCCATGGGCGACGAGGAAGCCGAGCGTGCCGTTCGCCGCTTGGAAGCCTTGGGGGTTGACACGGCTGCCGACCGTTCGCTGTTGGCCGGACTTCGAGCACGAGCAGGTGCCCGTTCCGAGGCCATTGAGGCGATTTTGCAGGCGCTTGAAGAAGACCCCAGCCGTTCAGGTGATTGGCTTCACTACGCTCAGTTGTTGGAGGCAGAGGGCGAACCCGACTTGGCCTTGGAAGCCAACGAACGCTGCCTCACCCTTGACCGGCAATCCGGCGAGGCTTGGGCGCTCAAGGCTCGTTTGCTCGCTGAGAAACAGGGCCACCAGCGTGATGCATTGAAAGCAGCCACGCACGCCGTGGCGCTGGATGCCGGCGGGGTCGATACCGTGTTCCTCAAAGCAGAACTGCTCGAGATTGAAGGCTCGGTGGTGGCGGCAGAGGAAACCCTCCTCAAAGCGCTCAACGCCCAGCCGTACAACGGCGAATTGCGTGCTCGAATCGCAGGCCGCTACCTCATCCAGCATCGTATTGAGGATGCATCCGACCTTCTTTCGGCGACACCCGACGGCATCGACCATGCCTTGCTCCACACGGTGGAGGGCCGCCTGCATCTGGCCCACGCCGACCGCCTTCGTGACGGCACGGGCGAGACGGACCGAACGCTGCTCAACGACGCCCTTCGTGCCTTCGACGGGGCGCTCTCGTTGAACCGAGAATTGGGCGTTGCATGGCTTGGTCTCGCTCGTACACAGCGGATGATGGGCGACCTTGAAACGGCCAACGAATCCCTCAACAGAGCCCAGCGCCTCAGCCCCGAGAAGGACCCGTCCGTTGCCTGTGAATCCGCTCTCCTCGCCCTCGACCAGGGCGACGTGCAAACCTCGCTTCTTCACGTGGACGCTGCTGAGGTTCACGGACAAAACGCCACGACGGCCTACATTCGCGGCAACATTTCAGCCGTGAAGGGGCAACTCAAGCAGGCGTTGTACCACTACAGCGACTGCTTGACCATGGACTCCTCTCATATCCGGGCTCGCCTGAATCGAAGTTCGGTCTACATGGGACTGGACGACGCACAGAAGGCCCTTGACGACGCCGAGACACTGTTGGACTTCGCTCCTCAACTGGCCGTGGCCAGAATTCGAAAGGGAGACGCTCACATGCACCTGGGCCAGTGGGATTTGGGTGCGAAGGAGTTCAAGCACGTGCTTGAACAAGCACCTCACCACACCCATGCGTTGACGCAGTTAGCAGCCTGCTACATGGGGATGGACCGAGCAGAACGAGCCGAAGCGCCACTCAATGAAGCCCTGCGTCAATCACCCGACCACGCTCCGGCTTGGCACCAGCGTGGTCTGTATTACATGCACTTCAACATGATTGACAACGCGCTCTCGGACTTTGAAGCCGCCGTCCGATGCGATGGCCATCACCTCGCCGCTCGCCTCCAGATTGCCGCCCACCATCACGGTCTTGGCAACATGGACGCCGCTGCCACGGCTTGGAAAGCCATTCTCACCATCGACGCCGAGCATCAATTGGCCAAGACGCGGTTGCAAGAGTGCGAGAAAAACTTGATGAAAAGCGCATGAACACCTCCGTAGGTAGGCGGCGGTCCCATGGTTGAGGTCAAAGAACTGAATTTGACAGAAATCCTGACAGCGCTTCAGGATTTCATGACCTCTGACGGGGCCATCTCGACAGAACAACGGGATTTCTACACCGTGTTCCGCCAACACCTCAACGATCACGAGGGTGAGTTCAAGGTCGAGGACATTGAACGGCTCTTGATGAAAGCCAAAGAGGAAGTTCCGAACCTGTTGGAAGAGGAATTTATCAAGATGGGAGAGGCCATTTTGACCCGGTACCGCAGCAAAAACGAGGACGCGATCAACGAACGTATTCGCGCCTTGGCAGCCGAAGAAGCCCGCAAGCGGGCGTTGGCTGAGGAAGAGCGGAAGAAGCGAGAGGAAGAAGAACGGCTCGCAGAAGAGGCCCGCCTGGCCGAAGAAGCCCGTTTGGCCGAAGAAGAACGTCTTCGCCAAGAGGAAGAAGAACGCATTCGCCAAGAGGAGGAAGCCGCACGACTCGCCGAAGAGGCCCGCTTGGCGGAGGAAGCCCGTTTGGCTGAAGAGGCTCGACTCGCTGAAGAAGCACGCTTGGCCGAAGAGGCTCGACTCGCTGAAGAAGCCCGCTTGGCCGAAGAGGCCCGCCTTGCAGAGGAAGCTCGACTGGCTGAAGAGGCTCGTCTTGCAGAAGAAGCCCGTGTTGCCGAAGAGGCACGTTTGGCCGAAGAAGCACGTCTTGCCGAAGAGGCCCGCTTGGCCGAAGAGGCCCGCCTTGCAGAGGAAGCTCGACTGGCGGAGGAAGCCCGCTTGGCCGAAGAAGCACGGCTTGCCGAGGAGGCTCGACTTGCCGAGGAAGCTCGTCTTGCCGAGGAAGCTCGCTTGGCCGAAGAGGCACGAATCCAAGCAGAACTCGAAGCCGGCGAAAGTGCAAAACAAGCCTATTGGGACGGGCAGGAACTTCCAGGAGACGAGGCAAAAATTGTCCCCGATCTTCCCACCGATGCAACCCCAGCCCTCGAGGCTGAAAGCGGGGGAGGTCGTGGAAAACTCCTCTTGGTGGTGGTCGCAGGTTTGGCCGCGGCCGGTGCTGCTGCAGCCATGTTTGTGTTGTGAGCCGCTTGAAAGCAAGCCATTTTGACCCATGAGCCTTGAGCGGAGGCCATGACCCTTCAGACCGGAGACGCAGCCCCCGATTTCAACCTCCCCAACGCCAACGCTTCCGTCGGCGGAGAACACGTTTCCCTCGCTGACGCTGCGGGCGCCAACGGCACCGTGGTGCTGTTTGAGTGCAACCACTGCCCCTACGTGGTGGCCAGCGTGGGACGGATCAACGCCATGGCCGAATCCTGCAAGAGCAAAGGCATCGGTTTCGTTGGCATCAATTCCAACGACCCCGTGGTGTACGAGAACGACTCGTTTGAGCACATGGTCAAGCGAGCGGAGGGCGGCATGCCTTACGCCTACCTTCATGACGCCTCTCAAACCGTCGCTCACGCTTACGGCGCCAAGCGAACGCCCGAATTTTTCCTGTTCAATGCCGCTCATCAACTGGTGTACCAAGGCCGAATGGACGACAGTCCTCGAAACCCCAACGATGTCTCCACCCACGACCTCGCCCAGGCCATCGAGGCCATGCTCAGCGGGGAACAACCCGCTGTGGACTACACGGAATCCATCGGATGTTCCGTCAAGTGGAAGGCCTGATGTTCATGACAGGGTGCCGCCGCCAGTGCGACTGGGACGACAAGATGGTGTGCCGGTCCTGCGGCATTGACTATTCTCCGCCGTCCGAGGAAGAGTAGGACTCAGTACTGTTCCAAGACCAGTTCCGTGGTGGTGCTGGCGATCTCGTTGGGTGCTGCGAGCCACATCTTGTCGAGGAGGGCGCGCAGTGCCATGGTATCGTCAACGTGAACGAGGGCGACGAGGTCGGCTTCTCCCGAAACTTCGTACACGATTTCAACGCCTTCCCAGCCGGTGACTTCTGAGGCAAACGAGCCAATTTCCGACCCTGGAGAGACTTTGATGCGAACCAAAGCGGTCAAACCAACGCCACCCTCACGGATGGTGTAGCCACGGATGGTCCCGTTTTCTTCCATGTTTCGAATGTGAGTGCGAACCGTGCGCTCGCTGGCTTCAACCTTGGAAGCGAGGTCAACATAGGACATTCGCCCGTTCTTTCGGAGTTGTGCGAGGATGGCTCGGTCGATTTCAGCAATGCGTGGCATGCACTTCGCATATCCGGCCCCTATTTGAAGAAATTCCCTCCACCTTTCGCC
Organism: Candidatus Poseidonia sp.; assembly: GCA_049627345.1. Taxonomy (GTDB): domain Archaea; phylum Thermoplasmatota; class Poseidoniia; order Poseidoniales; family Poseidoniaceae; genus Poseidonia. The sequence continues at coordinate 19,489 of JBMZXF010000026.1, forward strand.
TATATAGGGCTAATTTGTTATCGGTATCCGCAAACTTTTTTCCAATATTCGCCATTTTAGGGAAGTTTGCGTATTCTGATATTGGTCAACGATTGGTCGAGGACTCACCCCGTTTGATTGAAAGAGCGCGTCCACCTCGCAGAAACGAGGGAACTTCATGGCAGGCCACATCACAGGTCTCGACGCACGCATGGTACTGGATAGCCGAGGGCAACCCACGGTTGAGGTGGACTGTTTTGTCGACGGCGGTTTGCTCGGTCGTGCCATCGTTCCTTCCGGGGCTTCCACTGGTGCATACGAGGCGCTGGAACTTCGCGACGGCGACGCAGGCGTCTACCTCGGCAAAGGCGTCTCCAACGCCGTGAACAACGTCAAAGATCACCTCGAAGAGGCGCTGGTCGGCTTACCGGTTGACGAACAGCGGGTGATTGACGAGGTCATGATTGAACTCGACGGGACGCCCAACAAGTCCAACCTTGGCGCCAATGCCATGCTCGGTGCTTCAATGGCGTGCCTCCACGCGGGCGCGGCGTTCCACGAACTCCCCTTGTGGAAGTACGTCGGTGGCGTTGCCGGCGGCTTGATGCCGGTTCCCATGCTGAACATTCTCAACGGCGGCGCTCACGCCGCTTCGAACGTTGACGTCCAGGAATTCATGGTCATGCCTCACGGTTTTGACACCTTTGCGGAAGGCCTTCGTGCGGGTGTGGAAACCTATCACGCCTTGAAAGCCGAACTCAAGAAAGACGGTTTGCTTGGTGGCATTGGGGACGAGGGTGGATTTGCTCCCAACCTCCCTGCGAACGAAGAGGGCCTTCGGTACATGGTTCGCGCCATCGAGGGTGCAGGCTACTCCACGGACGAAATCGGTATTGCACTCGACGTAGCCTCCACTGAATTCCTGAAGGATGACGGGTATCACATGGACGGCCAGGTGCTGTCATCCGATGACTTGGTTGAGATGTACGGCGGATGGCTTGACGAGTATCCCATCCTTTCGATTGAGGACGGGTTTGGCGAAGACGATTGGCGAGGATGGGCCGCGTTCACCAAAGCCTACGGTCACCGCGTTCAAACGGTGGGCGACGATCTTTTTGTCACCCAGTCCGAACGGCTGTCTCAGGGTATTGAGCTCGGAGCGGCCAACGCCATGCTCGTGAAGGTCAATCAAGTTGGAACGGTTACCGAGACCCTTGAGGCCATGGATTTGGCCTCAACCAACGGCATGAACAACGTGGTCTCCCATCGAAGCGGTGAATCAGAAGATGTTACCATCGCCGATTTTGCCGTGGGGACTCGCGCTGGGCAAATCAAGACCGGCGCACCTGCACGGTCGGACCGCGTGGCGAAGTACAACCAGCTGCTTCGCATCGCTGAAGATGTTCACGAGTACCGTTCACCGTTCAATTGAAATGTTGAAAATTCATTCATTTTCTAACATTTATGCGATTGACGGCAGGAAAAATACCGCGACTTAAGTATGGCCCGTGTCGCGCATGCTCCATGAACCGTGCGATAACGCTCCTCATGATTGCCTGCCTCAGCCTTTCGACCGTTTCGTTCGGTGTCTCGGCTGATGAAACACAAGACATCCCCGCCAACGCTGCAGCGACCGGCTCTCACGAATCCCTCGTGGCCGCCCTGACGCACGCCGGTTTGGTTGAAACCCTGCAGGGCGACGGACCCTTCACGGTCTTTGCGCCCACCGACGCCGCCTTCGCTGAAGCCGGTATTGACCTTGCAAACTTCAACACCGACGAGGCCAACGCCACCCTCGTGGACATCCTCACCTACCACGTCTTGGAGGGCGCTGTCGACGCAGCAAACGTGACCGACGGACTCGTCGCCACCATGCTGAACGGAGACAATGCGACCTTTTCCGTGGTCAACGGTACGGTGTCGATCAACGACGCCACCGTCACTGCGGCCGACGTCGTTGCCAGCAACGGCATCATCCACGTCATCGACAAGGTGCTCACGCCCCCAGCGGACGAACCTGCACCCCAGGGTCCACCCGGTGTGATTTGCTACAACGTGGTCACCCACACCATCGTGGTCGGTGCAGACGAAGCCACCTGTGGCGCCTACATGTACCTCGAAGATTACGAGATGAACGGCCAGAACGTTACCGGGTGCTACAACGGTGTCACGCACGCCTTCACCAACGTCAGCCAGGCCGTTTGCGAGGGCTACATGTGGGTTCCACCCGTCAACATCGCCATGACCGCCGCTGCCACCACCGTCCACACTTCCCTGGTCGCTGCCTTGACCGCAGCTGACCTTGTCGCTACTGTGAACGGCACGGACAA
>JBMZXF010000027.1:0-21045 GCA_049627345.1 Candidatus Poseidonia sp.
GTTGGAAGCCGTTGCGTCCTCGTCATCGCTCAGCCCACCGGTCAATTCAAGCATGTAACTCGCTGGAAAGATGACCGCAAAGGCAACGAGGTTCATTTCACAGCCAAATAAGCGGCGTTGAACAGTCGACGAGCGAGGAAATAGTCCATGCGTCGGCGCCGAACGCCGGTCTTGGTGTTGCCCATGAACGCCGTCAAAAACACGTCCTGCGTGGCCGCTCGGTACGCTTCGATTTGCCGATTTGCTTCCTCGATCACCGCTACGAGTTCGTCGCCTTCCAGGTCGACATCAACGTACGTGAGGTGGCGGCTGCTCACCTTGATTCGCTGGCGATCATAGCCAAGTTCGTCCCCGAGGCAAAATCGAATGCGCATGGAGCCATCCGCTTTGGTACCGTCCACGGCACGGTAGCCGAGGTTTCCCGTTGGGCTGTTGAACTGCATGGCCGTTGCATCTCTGGGAGAGGAGCGGGCCTCGTTGTGCAGGCACCAGATGTCTTGGTATGAGCCCAACCGAGTGTCGTTTTTCCACAACTCACCGTTTGCCTGGGAGGCTGAAAAGACCAGAACGCAAACCGGGTGTTCGGTGTCCGTGAACGGGTTGTCTTCCAGCACCGTCAAGGAATGAAGGCGAGCCTTCCAATGGGGCAGGTGCTCCACGTCCTGCACCACCGATTCAGGTACAATCCACACCGAATCATCGTATTGCGCCAGCGTTTGTTCGATGGCCAATTTGAACAAATCATCGAGCGTGCTGGTGTGTTCGTTGGTCAAGGGAAGAACGGCCCCCGGTCGAAAATACGACTGCGCCGGGGCATCCATTCGCTTGGCGGAATTTTTGGCAAGGTAGGGAGGATTGGTCAGCACGAAGGCGTCGGCGTGAGAGGGGACATCGAGGATGGAATCGTTCGGCTCTCCCCATCCGTTGGCGGCGCAAATCGCGGCGTCCACGTCGTGGCCAACAACGTCAAATCCCAACGAAGCGGCCACGTTCAGCAAATGCCCATCGCCTGCGAACGGGTCGAGGCAGGTGTTGTATCGAACGTGGAGGGAGCGAAGGTGTTCAACAATGTGTGGGCGGAGCCATGCGTCATCTCGGGTGAAGTATTGGCCGAGGTTCCGTTTTGACAGGCCGGACATGACGATTACCCATCACGGCGAGCGCGGCAAACGGCAACAAAATTCTCGAACATCTCTTTGCCAAATTCGGAATCGTTGACCTCGGGGTGGAATTGCAGGCCAAAGCGGTCGCCGGCTTCGTTTTCCATGCCCTGGACCTTGCACGACGGGCTGCCGGCCGTGATGAAGAAGCCCTCGGGGACGACGTGAACTTCGTCGTTGTGGGATTCCCACACCGTTTGGGTCGGGTTGGTACCGGCAAAGATGGTCCCGCCGCCGTCCACGAGTTCAATTTCCATCGCTCCGAATTCGGGTTCAGGTGATTCACGGGCATCGCCGCCGTAGTGGCGTGCCATAAATTGGTGGCCTGCACAAATGCCGAGGATCGGGATGTCGAGTTCGAGAAACGCCCCACAGTTTCCAAGTTCCCCGGTCAAGCCGACTCGCGCCGCACCGCCGGAGAGGATCAACCCGTCCAATTCACGAAGTTCCTCAACGGGCGTGGTGTTGTCAATGATTTGCGTGTCCACCTTGAGGTAGCGAAGCATGCGCCATTCACGGTGCGTCCACTGGCCGCCGTTGTCCACGACATCAATCACAAGGGGCCTGTCCGACATGGTCCTCACTCCCTTTGTGGTGAGCGAGGAACGACCATGAACATGCCGATGCATCAAAGAAGTGGCCCACCGTGGCTCAACCATGGCAAGAATGCGGGTGGCGGGCCTGTTGCTCATCTTGCTCGTGGCCTGCTTACCGACCACCGTGGCCTGCGAGACGGAGGTCTTCAACGCCCTCCAAGGAAAATTCCCTTCTCCGACAGGGATCTCACCGGACAAGGATGCGTCCATTCGTGAAGCCGTTCGCCTCGCAGAAGTCGGCCAGCACACAGCACGGGAGATGCTCTGGCAGGTCTTGATGGGCGCCAACCTGACCGAGCGTCAAATCGCAGAGGAAATCGATCGTTCCATGGTGGACAACGGGTCAAACCCTGAATGGCCTTCCTTCGGCACCATCGTCGCTTCGGGTGCCAACGGCGCGATTCCTCACGGCGACCCGGAAAACGATGGAGCCGGCCCCAAGCAAGTGCAAATCGGCGATGTGGTCGTGGTCGACCTGGGCGCCAGGGTTAACGATTGGGTCAGCGATGTGACCCGAACCTACGTTGTCGGCGGTACGACGAACGAGACCGTCATCAAGGCCTACATGGCCGTCTACGATGCACAAAACCTCACGTTCCCCCTCATTGAAGCGGGAACGCCTGCTTGGGCGTTGGACGACATCGCTCGCACCCACATCGAAGAGCAAGGATTCGGTGAGAACTTCATCCATTCGCTGGGCCACGGGTTTGGTGTGTGCGTTCACGAACCGCCCCTCCTATCGGGTGGCACGGACGACCCGTTGTTTGGCATGTCCTACAACCAACAACCGCTCGCTCCCTACGACGCCATCACCATTGAGCCCGGGATTTACCTTGACGGGTGGTTTGGGATTCGAATTGAAGACGATTTCCTTGTCAACCAAGAAGACCATGAATTCATGACCAGTGAACTCCCTCGTGATTTGGACTGGTTCATGATTCAGAAAGACGACTACGATGCATCCCTCGCTTTCACACCCCAGCCCGAAGAAGATTCAGAGGCGAAGGCACTCCCTGTGCCCGTGGGCCTCGTCGAAATCGTGTCGCTGGTGGGCCTTGCTGGCTGGCGCAGCCGCAAAGAATGGGACGAAAACGAGGAGGTGCGTCCCGATGTCCTCAGCGCTGATGCACGGTGATGGTCCCGCAGACTTTGCACCAGACCTTGATGCCGTCTTTGCGAGGAGGAACGCCTGCGATGTTGATGCTCGCTCCGCACGTGCACTTCACGATGTTCTCCATGACCGTGGCGAGATGTCGGTGCTTCATGAAGTGAACGCTTCAATCCCATGTGATGGTGGTCTGAAACACCACAAAACAACGCGTGGTTGAGAAGCCTTTGATTTCCGACACGTGGGTCTCGCTTGCCGTACCACCGGCCGAAGCCACCAGCCGATTCAAACGGTCAGCGCGACCCGAAAGGCTGTCCCGTTCAACGATGGCCCATCCTCGCAGGAGGCTCGTGTTCGAGCGATCAAAGAGCGGTAAGAGGTCGGGGAGGTGTTCGAAACTGTCGTGAGGCAGATTGACCAACAGCGCGTGGGCGCGGCCAACCAGCTGATCTTGGTTTTTCCAAGCCCGTGCGTCCTCGCACACGACCACTGCTGGGGTGAGTGGTGCGTCTCGCTTGGCCGTCCAGCGTTCGAGGTTCGCCTCCAACAATTCGACGGCCGATGGATTGAGGTCGCCCGCCATCAGTCCAGAAATGAGTCCCTCGTCTGCCAAAAGAAGGGGGAAAGCCGGACCTGCGCCGGCGTACGGGTCGGCCACCACCAGGGGCCGTCCCAGTCGGTTCGAAAACGCACGAAGTTGCTGGAGCGTTTCCATTCGCTGCGTGGAAAGGCGGCTTGAGAAGTAAACCTTGCTCGGGTCAACGAGGATGCGGTGGCCGTGCTCTCGAATTTCCGTCCGCGTGTTCGGCTCATCGCCTCGCCACGCCAGTGGTTCCAACTCACGAACGCGGAAATCACCCTTTACGCCATTGTCCGCGCATACCAGTCGCACGCTGGAAAGTTGGTCCAACATCGCCTGGCCGACCGCTTCCTTGTGCGCCATGGCGGCTTCTTCGAGCTTCACCATCAGCACGTCGCCTTGAATCTCATACGCTGAAGGCCATGTGTCATCCGGAAGTTGTTGCAGGGCGGATGGCAGACGTTCCGTCCAGTGGGCAGGGCCTTTGGTCATCGGTTCAAGGTCAACGAAGGTCAAGCCGGACCAGCAAGGGTCGTTCGCTTCGGGCGCTTGCTCGTTGAGTGGAACGGCTCGACGACCGTTCTCCAGCGCCATCACGCCCGTTGGGGCAAGCCATCCTTCAGACCTGCACCGCTCCAACCACGCCTGTGTCTGGTCGCTCGGCACGCTCAAATGACGCATGGCCCTCGCCCTGTCCAAGCGTCTCGGAGGTTTGAGCATGGCGGCAGAAACATCCCAAGCCTCCGACCTGCCAACCACTGGCTTGCTGCTGGTTGGCATGGGCTTGGGTCGACTTGAAGGGATGACGCACGAAGCGTTGCAGGCCGGTGCGGCCGCTGACCATCGTCGCTATGAGGCGTACACGGCCCTCTGGCCCGAGGCAGAATTGGTGCGCTTGGAGGCTCGCATCGGTACCATCCAGCGCGTCATGCGACCCGAAGTGGAAGAGCCGGACGAACTTCTCGCCCTCGCCAAGACATCACTGGTGGCCTTGCTCGTGGTGGGTGACCCGCTCCAGGCCACGACGCACGTCGACCTGCAACTTCGAGCGATGGAGGCCGGCGTTGAATGCCGCGTGTTCCACGGGCTGTCCATCACCACCCTGGTGACAGGGGCCGTGGGCCTTTCGAACTACAAGTTTGGCCGCCAAACGACCTTCACCTACCCCTACGGCGGTTGGGTGGCGACGTCGCCGCTGGAAGTTGTGGCCGTTAACTGGGCTCAAAACCTCCACACGCTGGCGTTGCTCGACCTCGACCCGACGGGGCAAGGCACCGGTGATCAGCGACCCATGACGCCTTCCGATGCCGCGCACGCCATGCGATTGATGTGGGAGAAGCTCCGTGACGCCGAGGTCGATGAAGCGTCGGTTGGGGATGGCGTTCAAGGCTCAAAGCACGGCATGATGACAGGTTATTTGCAACAATCCATCGACGAGGTGCCCGTTGTTCTGTGCTCGGACATGGGCACGCCCGACCAGGCGATGGTGTTCACCACGGTGGGCGAACTCGACCAAGAGGAGGGGGGCCGGCTGAACTGCCTCGTCTTCCCTGCAAGCACGGGTGATATTGAAGAGAAGGCGCTCGCTCGTTGGAAGAGAGGTGCTTGAAGATGTTCGGCCTTTCCGATGAAATCGTCCTTCTGCTCTCCTTCTTGCTGTTCATGGGCTTTTTCGCCGGGGTGGGGCTTGCATCCATGCGCGTCAAGCAAGACACGACCGACGATTACCTCGTGGCCGGCCGAGGCATGCACCCTGCGCTGGCGGCCTTGAGTGCCGTCAGCACGTGGAACTCTGGCTACATGTTCATCGGGTTCATCGGGTTCATTTTCGTGCAGGGCTATTCGGGTATTTGGATCGGCTTGGTCTCCACCCTCGGTCAAGCCGTAGCGTGGATTTGGCTCTACAAGTTCATTCAGAAAGAAGGTAACGAACGAGGCGTTCGCTCGCTCTCTTCCCTTGTTTCCAAGACCACGGGCGCCCCGGAAGCCAAACTGGCTGGCATTCTGTCCGTCGCTTTCCTCTCCATCTACGCGGCCGCGCAACTGGTGGCCGGTGGCGTGGCCCTCCAAGCCATGCTTGGCTGGTCGGAAGTGATTGGTATTCTCATCGGCTTCGTCCTCGTGGTGGCCTACTGCTATGCGGGTGGTATCCGAGCCTCCATTTGGACGGACGCAGCTCAGTCGTGCGTGATGATCGTCGGTTCGACCATCCTCTGCTATGTCGCCGTTTCAGAAGTAGGCGGCTTCTCCGGCCTTCACAACTCCCTCAAGGACATCGACCCCGGCATGGTCAACATGTTCCCGGCCGATCTGACCTTCGGGGTGACGTTGTGGATCGGTGCGTTCTTCCTCGGCGGCCTCGGCGTGGCAGGCCAACCTCAAGTGGTCTCTCGCGTGATGACCCTCAAAGACGACAAGGACCGCAAACAAGCGGCCATCTGGTTCTTCGTCTGGCAAACCCCCTTCATCGCCCTGATGTTCATCATTGGATTGGCGTGCCGAGCCATTTTCCTCGACCTTGACGCCTCCCAAGCCCAAGACGGTTTACCGCTGCTGGCGATGGAAGTGCTCAACCCCTTCTTGGCCGGCGTGATCCTCGCTTCCATCTTCGCCGCCACCATGTCGACGGCCGACAGTCAAGTGTTGGCCTGTACCGCAGCCATCACCGACGACGTCAAACCCGAGTGGGCTCAAGAGCACAAGACCACCAAACTGGTCACGATGGTCATCGCCGTCTTCGTCACCCTCATTGCGCTGGGAGGGCAACAATTCCCCGGCTTCGGCGACTCCGTGTTCGCCCTCGTGGTGTTGGCCGTCTACGGGCTCGGCGGCATCTTCGTTCCGCTGTTGTTGATTCGCATGATGGGGTACGAACCCGACACCGAGCACACCATCTGGATGATGGTCGCGGCGCTCAGTGCCGTCATCGTCTGGAGTTTCAGCGGGTACGGCGAGGACATCTTCCCGTCCATTCCAGCCATGAGTTCGGCCTTTGCAACCCACTTCATCCTCTGCTGGCGACGTGCTGAATCCAACCCCAATCCACTGGGGCGCTACAGCCTGCCAACCCAGCAAACAGCGACCATCGGAGCGGTCGTCATCCTCGTGCTCTTCGGTGCACTCGAAGGTACCTACATGACCGTGGCACCCGACGGCGACACCGCCTCGGGTAACAACCCGTACCAGCTGTCCTACACCGTGAGCGAGTGGACCCAATCCGAAACCCTGAACCTCAACGACGGCGAGACCCAAACCTTCCAGGTGGACATTGACGAAACGATGACGGCCGTGCTCAGTGCCGTGCTCACCATCACCTACACCGACACGGGCGAGACCGTCACGTCGGCATGCGATGACATCGTGACGAACCCCGACTTCAGCGGCTTGGCCGGCCCCTTCTCCGAAAGCGATGATGGTGAGCGCAGCACCAATGCCTGTGGTAGCACCACCGAAGTGGGCAGCATTGTGCCGAATGTGGCGCTCTCTGAGTACGCCAGCGGCGAAGGCGACTACACCCTCAACGGCACCGAAGACGACCTCATCGTGGTGCTCAACATGCTCGGGAAATCACCGGAAATGGTTGGCAGTTTGACCATGGATGTCTCGTTGAACGCCAACAATGGAAATCTGTTCGGCGGCGACAACAGCGAAACGGTGACGGTCACGCTCTCCATGTTGGTGTTCCAGCCCAGTGGCATGACGCCTACAGCGTGAAGGTCATGCCTTGTTCGCCCACGCTCCAGCCAAGCGCCGTCACTTGCTCGTGCTCATGCGAGTCCGGGCGGTGAATCGGGTTGGTGTGGTTCATGTGGATGAACACGATCTCGGGGTCTCCTTTCGTTCGAGGCCCCAGCCGTTCAAGGGTCTCGCTCACCGGAGGGTGGGGGACTTCGTGCTGGGTTCGGCTTGACAGTTCGTCAGCGCTCCAAAACGTCCCGTCGATGAGGGCGATGTCTACCTCGAGTGAGGTCAACCAACTTCGAATGGACGGTGCGCCGTGATGGTCCAGGGTTTCATGCCAGCGGTCGTGGTCGGGCAAGAACAACAGGGACCGGTTTGGCCCACGCACGATGAAGGCGTGCATGTCGGAGAGTTCGGCTCGATGCGGAACCACCACGGGAACGATGGTGATGTTCTCTGAGAGCGCATGTTGACTGCCGGTTGAAACAGCGATGGGCGTGAACACCCCTTGTTCGACCATCAGTGCCCATTGGGGTGTGGCATCGATGAGCGATAGCATGGAGGACGAGGCGTAGAGGTTGAGGCCTCGAGCGTTGAGGGTTTCACGGCCAAACAATCCCAAGCCATCCACGTGCCCAAAGTGTGCGTGGGTGAGCAAAACGGATTGGAGTGGCGGATGGCCCCACATCTTGAGTTGCTCGCCCATGGCTCGCGTCGCTTCGATGAGATGCCCGCGGCCGTGTTCGTCGGTGATGCCGAGGCTCACCGGGTGGCGGACATCGTCGGCCTTCAGTCCTGCACAGCACGGTCGCTGACAACCCGGCTGAGGACGACCCCCGTCTTGGGCCGTACCGAGCAGCGTGACCGTGGGCATGGAGGAACGGATGGTGGTCAACGACATGAGCCCTTTCACGCGAAGGTCTCAAACGCCACCACCCGGCCAGCGAATCCGAGGGAGTTCCGTGGCAGCACCGTCCAAAGTGGAATTCCCCGGTCAAAAAAAGACCAAGGCGAGGATGCGAGGGACGAAACAAGCCAACGAGGCGACGGCCAAGAAACTCGCCAAGGAGTTGGGCCAATTCCGTGAAAATCCACGAAGCCACCTCCCCGCCATGGAATTCACGGGCAAGATGCGTTGGGGTCGAACAGATCCCGTCACGAAAACCCTGAGTGAGATTGAGAAAATCATCAAGAAAAAAGACGATTTGAAATGGCTTTCAAAGCGCATGATGGCCAAACGCGGCGACGACGTAGCCAAGGCCTTCGCTGGTTCGCTCCATGCTTCGCACGACGAACAGTTCACGATGGTGGGCCAGTTCAATTCAGGGTCGTTCGGCTCCGGATCCTATGTCCGACGAGGCGATGGAAAACCAGGTTATCTTGCTGGGATCCAAAATTATGCCAACCTCACCCTCCGCATGCTTCCTTGGGAAGACCACGCCAAGCGTGGCATGTACTTCTTCAGTTGGGAAGACGGGTTCGTTTGCACGGGCCCGGACCCTCAGCCCCCCAAAGACTGGCTTGAGGACGTGCTCAGCCGGTCTCGATTCGACCTCTCAAAAACAGAAGTGGACGGCCAGCCCGTATGGACGACGGAAGGTCTTGATGCAGAGGATGTCGTCGGCGGTGGGCCTTCTGCGACCGGCTACGTCGCCTTCCGATTCCACAACGGTGCCGTGGTCGGCCTCGGCTTGGATGCTCTGGCGACCTTCTCGAAGAAAGACGCCCCGTTCGTCCACCACCTTGCGTTGTCCATGCTCCCGCCGTTGTTGCCCTCCATCCTTGCCCTTGACGCCGTCTGGACACCGGAGGGATGGCCCGAAGACCGACCGCTTCCCGAGGCCAGCCAAGAAGGCATTGACAAGGTCGTTGATGCCTGGCAGGGACTCACGATGAACGAAGGCATCGTCGCTTCCGCCATGAAGCAGACCGTGATGGAAGGCATCGATGACGGCATCCTCGTTGGCGAAGTTTGGCTCGAAGGGTTGGCGACCGACGCCCTTGAATCGGCTCTGGAAGACCACAACGGTTCTGCTGAGGAGCGATTGCTCGCTGCGGAAATCCTGCGATTGGCCATCACAGAACCTCACGAGGACACCATCGGCCTTCGAGTTGAAGCCAAAGGGAGTCCGGAACAACGAGAAGACCGATGCATTCGCATCATGCCGTCGGCCACATGCGGCGATGTCTTGACCGCCTTTTGGCCAACCCACGGGAAGGAAGCCTTGGCCGTGCTGGGTCTTGAAGGCGATGATGCAGAAGCGATTTGGGAACAACAGCAAGACAGCCCCAAGCCGTTTGGAAAATTCTTGAAAGGCCTCGACCAAGCCAAAGCCTTGGCTCAACAGAAGGCACGGTTCCCGCCCTGCGAAGGCGCCGGTCTCGCTTCAACCATGATTCACGATTACATCGTGGCTGGCCTGACGCAAGGCATGGGTTCGGTGGAGCGCAAAGCCACGGCCCGCCACGGGTCGGTGGACGAGGCGGCCGCTTCATGGGCTTGGCTCGTGGCCGTTGGTCGCTCGGGCGGACAGGAGTGGCATTTTGAGGCCAACGCTCGGGACCGAGGTGGCGTGTGGGCGGTACCGACCGGTGTCCTGTGGAGCCTCGGAAAACAACTCTTGGAGGCCGAAGACGACGCCATCGGAGACCTGCAGAACGATTGGAAGGCGGCCTTCGACGAACTCAAGACCACAACGGGTCAGTGAGCGTGTTCAAGCCAACGCCTGCTCGATGTCAGCCCAGAGGTCTTCAACGTCCTCAATGCCGATGCTCAGTCGAACGAAACCCGGCACCACGCCAGCCGCCACACGAACGTCTTCGGGTACGGCGCCGTGGCTGGAATTGAAGGGGCATTCGATGAGCGATTCGACGCCACCGAGGCTGGTTGCTTCGTAGATGATGTTCAGCTTTCGCATGAACGCAAGGGCCGCTTGGTCACCACCTTTCACGACGAAGGCGATCATCCCGGAGCCGTTGGGCAAAATGCGCTGGGCCACCTCGTAATCGGGATGGCTTTCCAGTTTGGAGTGGTAAACGCGCTCGATGGCGTCGTGGGCTTCAAGGCGCTGGGCCAGCGTGTGGGCGTTCTCGCAAATCCGAGGCATTCGCACGTCCAACGTTCGCATACCCCGTTCGAGCAAGAAACACGAATGCGGATCGGGAGCTGCGCCGAGGTGAACCTTGCGCTGGAAGATTTCGGCGATGAGTTCCTTCGAGCCCACGACCGCCCCGCCCAAAATATCGGAGTGCCCGCCGAGGTACTTGGTGGTGGAATGGATCACGAGGTCAACGCCCATCTCCAAGGGTTTGCAGCCCCAAGGTGAGGCAAAGGTGTTGTCGATGATGAGGAGGAGGTTGTGGCGCTTTGCGACGGCTGCCATGGCTTCGATGTCGCACACCTTGAGCACGGGGTTGGTCAGGGTCTCGATGTAGAGGATCTTGGTGTTCTCTTGAATGGCGGCTTCATACGACGAGGCGTCGCGCATGTCGGCCATGGTCGTGGAAATGCCAAACCGGGGGAATTCTTCGGTCAGCAAACCGTAGGTGCCACCGTAAATGTCCGTACTGGCGACCATGTGGTCGCCCTGGTTCAGCAGCGCGAGGAGCGTGGTCGAGATGGCGCCCATGCCCGAGGAAAAGGTCTCAGCGTCTTCCCCGTTCTCCATCGCGATCAATTTCTGAGCCACGGCGTCGGAGTTGACCGTCGAGAGGCGGGCGTAGAGGAGGGTGTGTTGTGCGCCGGCGGCCCAACCTGCATAGCGCTCATCGGTGAGCTTGTAGGTCGAGGATTGGAAAATGGGCGTGTTCACGGCATCGCCAATGTGTTGTGTACCGCTGTGAACGGCGCGGGTGGCAAAGCGGCTGGGGTCGTTGTTGTCCGACACGTGCATCTCCACGCTTCCCAGCAAAACTCGCACCTTGAACGCTTCTACACGGTGGTTTGATTCGCGGGCAGGTCCTCGTTTTCAGAGGATGTAAGTTCCACCACGATGTTTCCTAACAAGAGGACACCGCCGCCGAAGGGAATCCACCACGACCACGTCACCAAACCAAGCGCCAAACCGAACAACGTCGCCCATACGGGCTCGAAGGCATAGATGATGGCCGCCTGAACGGGATGCATGTGTCGCTGGAACATGTTCAGGGCCACGAGGCAGAAGAACGACCCGCCCACACCAAGCAAGACCACGGGGAGCAGGACGCCTTCTCGTGAGACCACCTCGACGACCATGCTCGCCGGTGCATCGCTTGATCCGAGGGCCAGGGCAAGGGACGCAAACCCCACGACCATGAACGATGTCAAGGTCAACATCAACGGGTCAAACGCCAGGGTGAGGCGCTGCGTGAAAATGATGTGAAGAGCAAAAAACAGCGCGCAGGCCACGGTGACGATCTCGCCCCAACCCCACGACAGGTGCGGAGGACCTTCGATGAATCCTGCCCCGACGGTGGCCATCAACACGCCCCAGTACAGGGCGCGTCGGGGCGCTTGGTCGCTCATCCACAAGGTTAGCACGGCGGTCATCACGACGTAAAGCGACGTCAGGAAGGCAGACGTGGAGGGGTTGATGTCGTTGAGTGCCACCATCTGGCTGACAAAACCCACGAGCATGAGCCCGCCCAATACACTCCCGCCTTTCCAAATGACGGGAAGGCGTAGGCCGGCACGAGCTTTTGGGAACACCACGGCGACCAGCACGGTGGCAATCAAGAAACGAAGGGCGACCAGATAGGCCACAACTGAAAAGGTTCCGAAGGTCTCAATTTCAACCTCAAGCGCGTTCAAGGCCTGTTTCATCCAAATAAACGTCGCACCCCAAATTAGGGTGACGCTGAGAAGGACGAGGGCGGCTTTTCGCCGCTGGGGCACAAACGACGAAACCGCCGCTTGGTCGTCGCCATCCATGGCTTCGGGACAGGCTCACAGATGATGAGGGTGGTGGTGGCCGTGGCCCGTGAAACCATATCCTCAAAGGGTGCCCATGCTCCATTGGAACCATGGGAGAACCACGGACCGGAGCCGACGTGATGTGGAAGCAGCCCATCGACTCCGGTCCAGCCCCTGCGGGCGGAGAAACCTACGACGCGATTGTCGTTGGTGGAGGCCCCGGCGGATCGGCGGCAGCCGGCTACCTCGCTATGGAAGGAAAGCGAGTGCTGCTCATCGAAAAAGAGAAATGGCCACGGGACAAAATCTGCGGCGACGCCGTGGGTGGAAAGTCCCTCAGCCACGTGAAGGAACTTGGCGTGAAGGAAACCCTCGAATCCACGCCGCATTTCCGTGTGACGGGTATTGTGTTCTCCTCGCCCAAAGGCCACAGCGTTCGTGTCGCCTTGCCCGAGGAAGACGTTCAGCGGCTCGAGGCTGGGTATTCGCTCCCTCGCCAACAATTCGACTACCTGCTCTTCAACCAAGTCCAGCAACTCGTGCGAGACGCCGGAGGAGACGTCATTCAGGGCGGCGACGTTCGCGATGTGCTCTACAACGACGGTGCGGGCGGTGAAGACCCCGGCAAGGGCTCGGGAGCCCAGCGCCACGCCAGCGGCATCGTCGTTCGGATTGGAGGGCGCAACGGCGAGGAATTGACCTTCCACGCACCCAACGTCATCGGTGCGGCGGGTTATCGTTGCCCGGTGGCCAAATCCATGCTCGAAGAGACCTACGAAGAACCGATGATGGACCGCGACCATTACTGCGCTGGCTACCGCGAGTACTGGCGAGGCGTGAAGGGCTGCGAGGACAACGTCGGGGACATCGAAATCCACTTCGTTGACACGGTCATCCCCGGCTATTTCTGGCTCTTCCCCGTCGCCGAAGGTGTGGTCAACGTCGGCATCGGCATGGTCATGTCGCTGCTGGACAAGCAATCCAAGAAACTCAAGGCGCTTCAAGCCGAAGTCATCGCTGAACATCCGCTGTTCAAAGACCGCTTCGCCGAAGCGACCATGATTCCCGGCACCGGCAAAGGATGGCAATTGCCGTTTGGCTCGCCGCGAAAGAAAGCGAGCAAGCAGCCCCGTCGGTCCGCCAGCAACGGGATCTACCTCGTGGGCGACGCTGCCTCGCTGGTCGACCCGTTCAGCGGCGAAGGCGTGGGCAACGCGCTGGTGAGCGGCGAAATGGCGGCCAAGCACATCATGGAAGGGAAATCCCCAGAAGACTACCAAGAAGCCCTTTGGAAAGCGCTTGGGCCCGAGTTGACAAACTCCTTCCGCATGCAAAAAATGAGTCGTCGGGCGTGGCTGCTCAATTGGTTCGTGGGCAAAGCCTCGAAGAAGCCCGCCATTCAGGAAATGATGACGGAAATGATTGCGAGCAAAGAAGCGCAGGAAAACCTCCACTCCCCATGGTTCATGTTCAAGACCTTGATGTTCTAAGGTGGCACCATGGACGCTTCCCTTTCGGGCATTGACGCCGTGTTCCTCGACTTGGACGGAACCATCTACCTCGGCGGGGAACTCATTGAGGGCGCTGAGGCGTTTCTCGACCGCTGCAAAACGCAAGGTGTGCAGCGCTATTTCCTTTCCAACAACTCTTCGAAATCGGTCTCGCAATACTTGACCAAACTCCACGCCCTCGGACTGGAAGCCACCGAAGACGACGTGCTGCTCTCGACCCACGACCTCCTGGCGTGGCTGCAGAAGAACGCCATCACCGAGACGTGGTTGGTCGGTACCGAAGGCATGCGGAGCATGCTGGAAGCCATCGGTGTGAGCACGCAGAGCGCCAATCCACAATACGTGGTGCTGGGCTACGACACGGAATTGACCTACGACAAAATCGCTCAAGCCAGCATCCACATGCACGCCGGCGTCCCGCTCGTAGCGAGCCACCCCGACATGGTGTGTCCGAGCCCCGACGGTGGACTGCCCGATGTTGGCGCTTACCTGGCGATGTTCAAGGCAACAACGGGCGTGGACCCGGAACACATCACGGGGAAACCCAATGCGGGCATGATCCTGCACAAGATCGAAGCCTTGGGCCTCAAGCCCGAGCGATGCGCCATGGTGGGCGACCGGCTCTACACCGACATGGCGATGGCAACCCGTGCCGGCGTCGTGGGCGTGCTGGTGCTGTCCGGCGAAGCCACCCAGGCCGACGTTGACGAATTACCAGAAGGGGCCGAACAGCGTCCAACCATCATCGTCAACAGCGTGGACGAACTTCTTCGGTGAAAGCATGAAACTCGGTGCACGCTGGACGTGGTGGCGGGAACGGCGGCGTTTCCATCCTCCCGATGAGATTCATCGCGCTGGCGAATTGGCCGAACAACGGCTCGCTAAAATCAGCCGTGCCGCCGGGAAAGCCAACGGCTGGCACGTGTTTGAGTCGGTCCGCATTCCCGATGCTGAACAGGGTGGAAAGCGGGAGATTGACCTCGTCATCGTGGGCGGTAACACCCTGCTGGTGGTTGAACAAAAGCACTGGTCGGGCTCCTTTGAAATCAATGAGGAAGAGGAATTCATTCAACATCGCAAGAACGGCACAACGCACAATCACAGCACGGTCAACCAGCGCATCGCACGAAAGGCTCGGATGCTCGTGGCGATGCACAACGAACGGGTGGGCAAAGACGACGGTGTTGACGTTCGCGTGGTCCTGGCCTTCACCAACCGAAACCTCGACTGGCCAAGCAACGTGATGGACTTGGGAAGCATCGTCAAGGACGAAGCTGGCTTCATCGGCCTGCTTGAAGATGAAGACCCCGGTGAACTGAACGAAGGTTTGCTCGAAACGCTCGCCGGATTCGGCACTTGGGACGAGGTGGAACTCAACGGCGGGCTGATGTGCAAGGGTGATGTGTTGGACCTCGGGTTGGGCGGTTCGGTGGAGTCGTGGCAGGCTGGCCGACGAGCGCCGCTAACAGGAACGGTGGTTCATCCCGGAGGATGGCGTGCGTTTCTTTCGTCCAAGCCGAGCAAACTCAACCTCGCCTCCGGCGGGCGCGGCATTGAGGCCAGCTTGCCTTACGGGACCACCATGCGAATGCACGTGGTCGGCAAAAAATCCCCCGAAGACATTCCCTGGTCGACCATCGCTACCATCAATCTCTCCACCCCTTCCCTGAACGACCATCTCGGACAGTCGTCCCAGAAGCCTTGAAACCCATTGGAAGGAGCCAAGGTGCATGGCAGAACCGTGGATTGAGGCCATCGGGCTTGTTGCCGGTGCCTTGGGCATCGTGGCGTGGGTTCCACAAATTCGAGACGTGTGGGTTCACGAGCAGCACGAGGGCATCTCGTTGACCACGTTCAGCATCGTCACGGTCGCCCTCACGCTGTGGCTCATCTACGGCGTCCTGGTGGATTCGCTGGCCATGATCGTGGCGAACGTGTTCACCCTCGTCGTCATCCTGGCGGTTCTCATCGGCGTACGCCGATTGCGGCTGCGCGAAGCAGCGGCGTGAGCCTCAGCAAACGGACTTCGTGGTCGAGATGATCACGGAACCGATCTTGTAGGGGTCACCGTTGGAGGCCGGTCGGCGGTCCTCAAGGCGGCCAACCCAGCCGTCGGTGGGCACCGAAGCGGGCACGCGAATGGAGGCGCCACGGTCGGACACGCCGTACGAGAACTGGTCGATGGATTGGGTCTCGTGAAGGCCCGTCAGGCGCTCTTCGTTGTGAGCACCGTAGACGGCCATGTGCTTCTCGATGTTTTGGCCAAAGGCCTCGCAGATGCTGTCGAAGAGTTCCTTGCCGCCCTTGTCGCGCATGGCGCCGTTGGAAAAGTTGGCGTGCATGCCCGAGCCGTTCCAGTCGCCCTTGATCGGCTTGGGATGGTACTCGATGTAGTAGCCGTAGCTCTCCGTCAAGCGGTCGAGGAGGTAGCGAGCGACCCAAAGTTCGTCGCCGGCTTGCTTGGCACCCTTGGCGAAGATTTGGAATTCCCACTGGCCGCAAGCGACTTCCTGGTTGATGCCTTCGAAGTTGATGCCAGCCTCAAGGCAGAGGTCGGCGTGTTCCTCAACGAGGGCTCGGCCGTGGGTGTTCTTGCCGCCCACCGAGCAGTAGTAGAGGCCTTGTGGGCCGGGGTAGCCACCAACGGGGAAACCGAGGGGGAGTTGCGTGTCAACGTCCATGATGAAGTATTCCTGCTCGTAGCCGAACCAGAAATCGTTGTCATCGTCGTCGATGGTCGCACGTCCGTTGCTGGGGTGGGGGGTGCCGTCGGGGTTCAGGACTTCGCACATGACCAGGTAGCCGTTCACGCGCTGGGGGTCGGGGAAGATGTTCACGGGCTTCAACAGGCAGTCGGAGGAGCTACCGTCGGCTTGCTTCGTGGACGAACCGTCAAACATCCACATGGGGCATTCTTCGATCGTGCCGCCGAAGTTGTTGCGCACCATCGTTTTGCTGCGCATGTTCTGCGTGGGTTCGTATCCGTCAAGCCAAATGTACTCCAGTTTTGCTTTCTCCATCATGGGTATCAACCGCCCCGCTATGAGGACGGTATATGAATCATACGCACATAATTATTGCAATTTTTTCAATCAAATGCACATTATCTAAGACTAAATTCCATCATTTGCCTTAGTTTAACGCCGAGATGTTGTGCGTTGTTCAACACTTGCTTGCCATGTTTACTTCTCTTCGCGCAATTGCACAATCTTGCTCGTCGCGAAATGCGCGAATGATTTGAGACTCGCCGAACCGATTTACTGGTTGTTGGCGGCATCATCGCCCTGGGGCGTGATGAGGACGGTGGAGCCGTCTCGCTCGATGATAGGGAGCGTAAGTTCCCCTGAATTGACGGTGATGGGGCACGCATTGCTGCAAGCAGGTGGAAGGTAATCCTCGCCCGTCTGGGTCAGGACGATTTCAAGGGCGTGGCCTGCGGGAAGGATGACGTCCATGCCTTGGAATTCCATCAGCATCGTGATCGGAGCAAAGGGCACCACGGTTTGGGCGTCGTAGCCACCGGCGTGGTAGCGGACGTCCATGGTGGCATGGCCGAAACGCAGGCCCGTCTCAGCGTCCCGAAGTTCAGCGAAAATTTGCCCGCCGTCAAACGAAGGGGTGACGTCCAAATGGAGCGTGGGCAAGCCGCTGATGTGGGTGTCGTGGTCCATCGACATGGGGTCGCACGCAACGGTGACGGTGGATGATGAGCCGACCGAACCGCTGGCCGAACACGTGGCGGGTTGCCATTCAGCATCGAGCGGAGGCCATGTTTCCTCAATGCGCCACTCGCCGTCGTTGCGCTGGATTTGGGCGTGGAGGGCGGGCGCATCGCCCACGCCCTTGAGGTAGTATTCCATCCACTCAAACAGGTCTTGGCCCCAATCCCATCGGGTCATGTTCTGAATCGCTTCACCGCCGTAACCAGAAGCCTGAGCGTTGTGTTTGGTCCACTGATCAGGGTAGTTGTGTTCCCACTGCCCCAGCATGCCGCCGACCTCGTAGCCCTCGTCGATGTACGTCTGATACCAGTGCGTGCCCGGCGGCCCGCCGAAGACCTGGTGTGGGTCCACGTTCCAGTCTTGCATCCCCTGCACCCAGTAGATGCTCCCGTTGTACTTCCCGAGGGCTTTGTCGATGTGGCTTCGCTCGTCGTAGTAGTTGTCCATGTAAGGATCGAGTTCGCCCAGGCCGTACCGGGTGGGTCCAGCGAGGAACCCTTCAACGACGTCGCCGCACATGTTGTCGAGGTCGTTGCTGTCGTAATCGAGGATGGACCCGCCGTAATTCGAGTGCATGACTTGGCTGCGCGCCTCGGCGCTGCCGTTCTTGTAGAGGAGTGGTCCAAGAGCGGTCGTACCGGAAATGGGAACGATGGTCTTCAGGTATTCACTGCCCTGAGCGGCCGCTTCCCACGCGGTGGCGCCCTCGTAGGACTTGCCGTAAATGGCGACGTGCCCGTTGCTCCAATCTTGGGTGCCCAACCACTCCACGGCTTCGTGAATGCCTTGACCTTCTCCGTCACCGCGGTAGTCAAAGCAACCCGTACTCTCCTCGGTAGCAAACACCGCCACTTGTGCGAGGGCGTAGCCGTGGGGAACGAAATTGTCGTAGATGAACTCGCCGCGCCCCGCGCTGACCACGTTGGTGGGGCTGGATTGGCTGCCAGGGGAGCCGTAGTCGAAGTACGGGCTGACCACGGCGATGACGGGCACCTGCTCGCCGTCTTCGGTGTTGGACGGGAGCCAATACGAGAGGTGGACCTCAGCGGTGTTGGGCCCGCCTTCCCACGTTCCGGTCGTGTCCACCTCGATGAACGCCTCTTGAACCGGTAAGGCTTGGTGAGGTCCATCTTCGAGGACACGGGCGTAGGAGCCGGTCCAGTTCCACTCCAGCGTGTGGCGCTCGTAGATGTCGGGGTACATCCCGGGCTCCTCAACGCTGGCCGGCGGTTCGGACTGGCCGAAACAACCGGACAACGGCACCGTCAGCAACAGGACGGTGAGCATCAGCGCCTGTCGCATGAACCACCGGACGAGCGGGTGCATCATCAACATGATGTCCCGCCACAACCCTTGAGGACGGGCGGCGCCCAGACCTGCCCATGGAACCATCAGCAGCGTGGGGTGTGCGATGGTCAGCAGCAACCTCACCCATGGCCAAGCGCTACATGGACGTCGCCACCAACAAACAATCGCTCGTCTGTCTGGCGGCCGACCGCAACACCATGGCAGGACTGTTCGAGTTGATGGAGGCCGTCGGACCCCATGTTGCGGCGCTCAAGACCCACGTGGATTTGGTGGATGATTGGTCGCCGGAAGCATGGAGCGAATTCTGCAAAGCGGCTCACGAAGCCGATTTGTTGATTTTCGAAGACCGAAAATTCGCTGACATTGGCAAAATCTCTCGCTCACAAATGGCGGGCATCTACGACATCCGCTCCTGGTCCGACCTGGTGACGGCGCACCTCATCAGCGGCCCGGACATCGTCGACGGGTTGCAGGCTGGCTGGAACGACGTGGGTCGTACAGGCGGCGTTCTGTTGCTCGCTCAAATGTCCAGTCGAGGCAACCTGCTTCACCCGGACTACACCCGTGAAGTGGTTGAGAAAGGAACGGCGCACGACGGTGTGTTCGGCTTCATCGGCAACGGTTCACGGCCCGCTGAACTGGCCTCCTTGCGAAGTGCAGTGGGCGGGGCGAAAATGATCTGGACGCCAGGGGTGAACCTCGCCGTCGGTGATGGGGAGATGGGTCAGCGCTACGGCGACCCCACCGAAGCCGTGCTCGCCGGTTCGGACTGCATCATCGTAGGGTCTGGCATTCACAAAGCCGACGACCCCGGTGCAGCAGCGGCAGCCTACGCTGAGGCATCTTGGAAGGGGTTGTTGCAGCGAAACAGGTGAACAGCATGTCCGTCCTGGGAATGATGTTGGCCTCCTTGAGCCTCGTGTTTCCCGGCTGGCTTATCTGGCGCGCCTTTTCCACATCACGTCAGCTCGAGCAACGCTTGGCTCAGGGCGACGCAACCTTGCTCAACGACGATCGGTTCAGCATTGACCGAGTAACCCTTGGGCCACCGGGCACGCAACTCATCGAAGACGTGCAGTTCATTCCGATTCAACAAATCGCCACCGTCGTCCAACCGACGGCATCCGTGGAAACATCGATGGAAGGCCTAGCGCCCACGGTACTCGCTCTGGACGGCCAAGGTGGAGGTGAATGACGTGGACGAGCACATGGAAATCGAGCGTCGATTCCTCGTGGACGGGCGAGAGGAGAAACCCTGGCGGCAAGACTCGGACATCTTCCAGATTGAACAGCACTACACCGTTGGTGATTGGCTCAACGTCCACGACCTCAGGTTGATGTTTGAGGGCGAGGTGTTCACCGACATCACGCCAACGGAACGTGACCACCTCGCCTCCACCGCCTCGTGGACCACACGCCTGCGGCGTCGAAACGAGCAGTACATCTTGACCTACAAAGCACGGGTGTCCGACGACACATCGCTCGAGCTTGAGTGGAGCGTTGAGGGCGACATGGCTCGACGTCTGCTCGCGAAGGGTCCGTTTCCCTCCGTGGAGAAGACACGCTATGTTCTTGCGGGCGAAGACGGACTCACGTGGGAGGTTGACGAATTCGAAGGTGCCCTGGCCGGCTTGGTGCTGGCTGAAGTGGAGTTGTCCTTCAGCACCCAAGCCGTTGCCTTGCCACCGTGGGTTGGCCAGGAAATCACGGGGCTTCGCTCCTGGTCCAATCGGGCCTTGGCTGAGACCTTGGTTTCACGACGAGGTTGAGGACAGAACGGCGGTAATCACCCGCTCCACCTCTTCATCGGTCATTTGGTGATGCACAGGAACGGCCACCAGGCGATGGGTGATGTCGTCGGTTACAGGGAGAACGGCGTTGAATTGTGGATGGTCAGCGTAGACCTGTTGACGGTGAATGGGCGTCGCGTAGTAAATCCTCGAATCGATGTTCGCCTTCTCGAGGGTCGTACGGAGGCCTTCGGGGTCGTCGGCCAGCAAACAATACTGGTGCCAGGCATGGAGCGTTCCTTCCCTGACGGTCGGTGTGGTGAGGCCAGCTTGCCCCTCAAACGCAGCGGTGTAACGTTCAGCGATGGCACGGCGACGCACGAGCCAGTCGTCGAGGCGCTTGAGTTGCACGCGTCCAATGGCAGCCGAGACTTCCGACATGCGAAGGTTGGAGCCGACCTCATGGGATTCAAGGCGAGCATCACGGCCGTGATTGACCAAAGCGTCCATGCGAGCAGCGAGATCCTCTCGTCGGGTCGTCATCATCCCGCCTTCGCCACCCACGGCGAGGTTCTTCGACGGGAAAAAGGAGAAGCACGCCACGTCGCCGACCCCGCCCGCCTTGACGCCTGCTGCGGAGACCGCCCCGTGGGCTTGTGCAGCGTCCTCGATGTAGGCGATGTTGTGCTCCTCACACCAGTCGACCAGTCGGTCGTCGCACATTTGGCCGTAGAGATGAACGGCGATGACCGCCTTGG
>JBMZXF010000028.1:0-20949 GCA_049627345.1 Candidatus Poseidonia sp.
GTTGCCCACGCTCGGGCCCGGCCAATTCCAAATGGTGGCGCCCGACGTGGACGCCAACCCCGTTCCCATCCAGTGCCGCTGGCTCTACACCGACCACGGGGCGCCCCTCAACGAAGACCAGGTCGAAGAAATCATCACGCCTGAAATCCGTGCTTGGGCCAAAACCCGTTCGGCCGGCGGCGGTCGCTCCCGTGGAGCGGGCGCCGCTCACGCTGCCAGCCGGGGCTCGTCGTGGAGCGGTGGCCGCGATTCGTGGGAGCACGGAGCAGCCGAGAGCATCGTTGAGGCCGCTCGCATCAAATCCGCCGGTGGCATGGCCGCAGCCGGCCACGGCATCGTGGACGATTCGGCGTTTGAAGTCAAACTCATGGGCGGATTGGCGGTCCTTCGAGACGGTCGCGACCCGCTCTACACCATGCAGGCGGCGACCAACGTCGCCACCGTGCTGGTGCTCGGTTGGGTGATGGCAGCGCTGATGTTGGCGTGGCGCGATGCCAACCTTTCGGGGTGGTGGCTCCTGGTCAGCGCGACCACGTGTCTGGCTGCTGTGGGCGTGCTGGTGCTCGAATGGGTGCTCGGGCATGACACGGAACTGTTGCAAAAACTGAGTCGATTTGCTCACACCTTCCAAATGCTTCAGGTGATTTGGTTATGGATGCTGCTCGGCTGGACGATTTGGGGGGCGCTCGATTTGCGTGGCGCTGAGCCCTTCCTCGAGGTGGTCGTGGTGTGGGTCACCCTGTTCTCGGGGATTGAATACCTCACACGATTCCAACTCGGACGCATCCGCTGGAACGGTGGTTCAGCCCTCGACAAGATTGTCGGTGTCTCCGCCCTCTTGACCCAAGCAGAACTTCGGGAAATGGAGGCTACGTCCCGTGAATTGCTGAGTGCCGTCCGCTGGATGGTTCACGGTGCAACGTTGGTGTGGCTCTGCTGTCTGCTTGCCTTCCAGGGCGGTATTTTACCCGACGGGTCTTCGTTGGCAACTTGGGGAAGGCCGACACTGTGGTTGGCTTCGGTTTACGGACTGATGTTTTGCAGTGAAGCGTGGCTCCGCTTACGAGGACGGCTTCCGAGCGAACACGCATCCTGATATGTCATCGTGAAGAAGTGATGTCCATGGCCGAGAACCTCGAAGAGCCAGCCTTTACGTTAATTCAATCGTATGATGATTTTGAAATTCGAGTATACGAGCCCACGATTCAAGCACGGGTGAAAACCGCTGATGGGCGCAGCAGCGGGGCCGCTTCAGGTGGTTTTCGGCGCGTGGCATCGTACATCTTTGGAGGCAATCAATCGAGCAGCAGAATCGCCATGACAGCCCCCGTAAGCATGTGGGAAGAGGAAGAACAGGGGTGGCTGGCCTTCACCATGCCGTCGGCCTACGCCATGGAGCACTTACCTCAGCCGAACGATGCCGGCGTCCTGTTGGTTGGGTGTGAGCAAACCACGGTGGCCGTTCTCTCGTTTTCCGGGCGAGCCTCGCCTCGAAAGGTTGCGCGTTTGGAAACGGAGCTTCGGACGGCTGTGACAAGAGAAGGTTTGGAAGCAGTTGGTCCCGTAGTGCTCGCTGTTTACGAAAATCCATGGACGACCTTGCCGTTTCGCCGACGAAACGAACTGCACGTGCGTGTCGTTCCTCCAAAATGACGCCTACTCGTTCCACCAAGCACCCGATGAGGCTCTCAAATCCCCAAAAACGGTTTGGAACGACCGAATCATCTCCATCGGCCCAGCCTTATCGAGGTTGATGATCTGCTCGTCCACCGTTTCATCGCCCCGTATCGTTCGGAGGTTGAGCATGTCGTCGTTGCCTAGGGTGACGGTCGATTCAAGACGAAGTCCGTGTTCTCTTGAGGATTGGAGATAGACGGTTCCTTGCCTCACATCCCAGATGACAGTCATGATGTCGTTCAAGGTTTTCACTTCAACCGTTTTTTCCTTTCCGTCCAAGACGCAATGAAGCGTTCGGGTCTCGCCTTCAAACACATCGTTGTTGGCCTCGTTCATCGCTTGAGACATGGAACCAATCTTTTTCAATTCTCCATGATTCCATTCCTGCCAGAGTTTGTATCCGATGACAAGAACAAGGAGGGTGATGGCAATGGCTTCAAAGAGCATGTTTCAACCAATGTTGCTTCGTTTCTAAGTGTATGCCCCGTTGGTTTGTCGGGGCAACAATCACAAACCCCAGCGCGATTTCTCAAGCATGCCTGATGCATTCAACCCTGCCGAAGAATTACTTGGCGTGGTCGGTGACGAGGTCGGGAAAGTGATGGACCGTCAAATCGAACGACGACCGTGGCTCCGATGGGCCTTCAATTTCCTCATCTACGGCCTGCCCACGTTGTTTTCACTCTGGTTGCTCAACGACGTCTTCGGGTGGATTTGACCGTCATTTCATCCTCGTGCCATGGACTTATGAACCGATTGAGAGGTTAGCGAAATCATGGACTCGTTGTCTTCATTCATTCCGCTTGAGTGGGCCGAACTTGACCCTGCAACCATGATGAACGCTGCACGGGAAAACTACGAACGGTTGAACGAGCGTAGAACCACGCGTCATTTTTCCTCCCGCAACGTTGACCGTCGTTTGATTGAACTCGCCATTCAGTCGGGTTCAACCGCACCGAGCGGAGCGCATCTTCAACCGTGGACCTGGGTTGCTATTCGGCAAGCAGACCTTCAACAAAAGATCAGGGATGCGGCAGAAGCGGAAGAGCGGAAAACCTACGATGAACGCATGCCAGAAGCATGGGCCGAGGTGCTCGCTCCACTGGGTACGGACGCTGTGAAACCGCATTTGACCGATGCTCCGTGGGTTGTGGTGTTGTTCAAGCAAAAGAAACGGCAGCGGTCCAACGGCGAATGGGGCCCGACCTACTACACTGTAGAATCGTGCGGCATCGCCGCCGGGATGTTCATCCAGGCCGTCCACCACATGGGTCTCGTGACGCTCACCCACACGCCTTCACCGATGGGGTTCCTGCGAGAACTGCTGGGTCGTCCCAAACACGAGGAAGCCATGCTCGTGATGCCCGTTGGCTATCCGGCCAAGGACGCTCGTGTTCCCGACATCCGCCGAAAATCGCTGGATGAAGTCGCCGTCTTCTTCGACGAGCAGGCTTGAGGAAAGGTCGCGGTGTTGATATACGCGAGGACAGAGCGAAGGTCGGCGCAGGAGTCGCCCAGCTTGGTCAAAGGCGCTGGGATGAGGTCCCAGTCCGTAACGGTTCGCAGGTTCGAATCCTGCCTCCTGCACTCTTAATAAATTACAACAGCGCAAGGCAGGATGAGAACCGAGCGCCATCTGCGATTGCGCGTTGGTGAGAATCCTACCTCCTGCACGCTTTCCGCTGAACATCAGTGCAAGGCACAACAAAAACCGAGCACTGTTTGCTTCTCTATACCCCACTATACACGACGAAAAGGCATGACGAGCATTCAAAAAGGGAAAGCAGAGCGGTGCAGCGGGAGAGGAAGACCATGGAACCCACAGACCGAGGCATCCTGATCGCCGTCGAAGGCATGGACGGAAGCGGAAAATCCACGCAAGCCATGCTGCTGTTCAACTGGATTCGTGCCCTCGGCCTTCCCGTTCATCACACGGAATGGAACTCCAGCCCTGTTGTCGCTGCAGCAACCAAAGTTGGAAAGGACACCAAGCGCTTGAAACCACAAACCTTCCACCTCATCCACGCCGCAGATTTTGCAGACCGGTGGAGCAAGCAAATTGAACCCATGCTCGAAGTGGGCGGCATCGTCATTTGCGACCGATACAAGTTCACTGCGATGGCGCGTGATGGCGCACGAGGCGTAGATAGAGCCACCATTGAGGGAAATTACTCCTTTGCGCGCGAGCCCGACATCACCCTGTATTTCGACATCCCTCCCGAAGTGGGTTATGATCGCATCGTGACTGGTCGACCAACACTGAAATTCTACGAAGCCGGGCTTGACATGGGATGGACGTTTGACCCGTTTGAATCCTACAAAATCCTCCAGGGCAAAATCAAAACCATCTACGACGCCTTGGTCGAAGAAGCACGCATCGTTCGAGTGGACGCCATGGGGACGGTGGCCGAGGTGCAATCCCGGGTTCGAGCCTTGATCTCCGAACACATTGACCTGAACAGCGTTGAACCCATTGATGAAAACGACAGAACGGCGGAGATGATTCGCATGTCTTCGTTCGATTGGGGCGCCCTTGAGGAGGTAGATGCATGACAACAGAGGGGAAACTCATCGTCATCGAAGGACCCGACCACGTCGGTCGTTCCATGCATGCCAGGCTGTTGAGTGAACGCCTCAAAGCCCACGGCGTCGCCGTCACCATCGTCGGACTTGCACGTTCAACCCTGTTGGGCGATCTCATCAAAGGCTCAAACACGGCGTTGCACCAATTGAACTGGCGAACAAGGGCCCTGCTCTACGCTACTGACCTGCACGACCAGTACATCCACCAGATTGAGCCACTCATGGCGGCGGGTTTTGTCGTGATCGCTGACCGTTACACCATGACTCCCCTGATCCGTGAATCCATTCGGGGAGGTGACGAGAAGTGGATTCGGGGGTTGTACACGGACATGCCCGAACCGGACGTCACCGTGGTGCTTCAAGCAGGCGGTCGGCGGCTGCTCAACCGTATGATGTACAACGATTCACTCACCAAACTCAACCACTACGAGGCCGGTGCGGATTTGGCCTTGTCGCCGTCCATCACTCGGTCGTTCTTGGAATATCAAAAACTCCTGCGACGAGCCTTCATGGAGAAGGCCGAACAGGGCGGTCACCCCGTAATTCACACGCGTTCGACGGTGTTGGAAGTCCACGCCGAAGTTTGGAGTCAGGTCAAACCGACCGTGGCGGACATGCTTCAGGCCATCAAGAAGTGAGGGCCTCAAGCGGAATCCTCAATCGAGGGATGTCAACATGAATGCTGTGCTTTGATGACTTGGGTTCCATCAACAGCCCGTTTTCAGCCATTTGCACCACCAACGCTTTGCTCACAGAACCTCGAGGGGTTGGTGGCCATGCCTCCACCACGATGCGTTCATCTTCTTGATAATCAAACACCATGGCAGGCACGCGCTTCAACCCGAGACGAAGGCTGGCCTGGTGCCGGTGGTGCCCGTCCAGAATGGTCATGGTTGACCGGTCCACCAGCAACGGTTTGTGGAAGTACTTGTTGCGCTGAATTTTCTCTACCATCTCCTCAACCCGCCAAGGGAGGGTTTGTTCATGGGGCCGCAGGCAAGCGACTTCCACGAGCTCCCATGACATGGTGCTCATTCGGCGAAGGCCGTTCATAGCCCTTCGGTTCGTTGGTTCCGTCATCATCCCACGACCGCCGTTGTCGATCGGTCGTAAGGTGTATCCACGCCCAACCGGCGGTAGCTGATTTTGGTCAAAAAGGAATCAATTATCTCAACCGCCTGCTCGCATCCGTTCCGGATGATGGGGCGTGGCTCAAACGTGTTTAGGCCACGAAGGACCTCATCAAGTTGCTCAATGGATGTTGCTCGGGGATGTACAACCCCGACATTGGGGAAGGTTTTCTCTGCCAACACCCCGTTGATTTCCTGCTCAACCTGAGCAGGTTCAGGAAAACAAAGTGATGGAATGCCGAGGCAACCAACTTCCCCGAGCAGTTGCGTCCCGGCCGTTTGAACAATCCAGTTAGCGGTCACCAAATCTTCAATGAATCCGTCGTTGGAAATGGGGCAGACCTCCACGTTTTCAGGTACCTCCTCAGGGTAGTGCCCGTAGAGTTTGAGGGTCAACCCGTGCGATTGGGCGTGAGCCGCAAGATTGGGTAAATGATGCATCACGCTATGGCGGAGATAAGCGATGGCGTGCGCCCCTGATGGGCGCCACCCGTCGTGCGTGAATTCGGGCCGAAGCATTGGACCGAGAAGGTGAGCGTTGGGTTTGTTGGGTTCTAGATTGAAGCCTTTGGACACAAGACTCAGGGCGGGTCGAGGAGCAAACGCACGACACATGATTTTGATCGGCAGGAGTTTCATTCGCTGCCTGCGGTTCAGGAGGTGGTTCAACTTCGCATCCGTTGAGAATCGCTGGGAATTGAATGAAATCAACGGCACGTCAAGTCGACGGGCAACGCCTGCAAACGTGGGTTCGAAGTCGGTGATGAGGGCGTCTGGACCCCAATCACGAAGCTGTTCGATGGCGGCATCGCGCCGTTGGCGATGCCCGAAGAGAAACCTCAGACCCTTCAAGCCAGTACGAATGTAAGACACACGTTTTCGCACAATCACAAACCTCGGTGTTTCAAGATGGGAGACCGCATCGTGTCCAAAGGATTCACGAAGAAGTTCAAGCGCATCGCCGCACGTGAAAAACGCCACTTCGTGCCCACGAGCAAGCAGACCATTGGCAAGCGTCAACGCTCGTGTGGTGTGGCCTCGGCCCTCACCTGCAAGTGCGTAAGCGATCTTCACACGAGTGCCTCCAGGAGTTGAGAGGGGGTGTTCTCAAATGTCAGCGAACGCTCTACCTCGTTGAGGCGTTGCGCCGCACGAGTTCGCAGAGCCTGGACGGTGGTTGTTGAAGGGGCATAGTGGAGAATGTCCATGGTTCCATCCATGGCCTCGGTTGTGGCGGTACAGGATTCGACCCAGTCACCGTCGTTCCAGTACTCAATACCGTTGACTCGTCGAAATTCAGCGCGGTGAATGTGACCGCAGACGACGCCGTCGTAGCCTGCTCGCTGAGCGGCCTCCGTCACGGTTTTGGCAAACCTCCGGTAAGTTTTGCTGCTCTTTTGCAGTGCCCGCCTGGCAACGGTAGCCAGCGACCAAGGTCTCATTCCCAAGCGATGACGGAACCAAGCCACGGGCCGATTGATCTTCATGAGGAGTTGACAGGCCATGTGGCCAAGGTGGCACAGAAATTTACTGTGGCGCATAAACAAATCAAACTCATCACCGTGAATCACCCACAAACGACGCCCGTCCGCCGTGGTATGAACAGCGTCTCGTTGAACGGATATTCCGTTGATGGAAGCGTTGGCCCAGGCTCGAAAACTGTCGTCATGGTTGCCGGGGATGTAGATGATGTTCGTGCCGCGCTCGGCCTTTTGCATAAGGTTTCGAAGAATGTTATCACAATCTTCGTTCCATGACCATTTCCGTCCTAAGACCCACTGGTCGATGATGTCGCCGACGAGGTAAATTGTTTCAGCATCATGCGTCTCAAGAAAAGCAAGCAGTTCAGCGGATTTGACACCTTTCAGGCCCAGGTGCCAGTCGGAGAGGAAGAGGGTCCGGTAGTGTTCGGTTGAAACAGACAAATGTTCCCCTCAAGCGGGATACGCATAAGGAAGGCATAGGGTTCCGGTGGAGAGTTTATTGAGGCCTATAGAGGACAAGGTCTTCAGCCAAACCGGCCTGAAACATACCGTGCGGTCAGTTCTTCTTTCGGATCTCCGAAAATCTTGGTTGTTTTGTCGAATTCAACAAGACGCCCAAGGTACATGAAACCCGTGTAGTCACTCACCCGTTGAGCTTGTGACATGGAGTGTGTCACAATCACCACGGTGAAGTGCTTCTTGAGTTCAAGAATCAGTTCTTCGATTTTGGCTGTAGCGATGGGGTCCAGTGCTGAACAAGGCTCATCCATCAAAATCACCTCGGGTTCGACAGCGATGGTCCGCGCGATGCAAAGCCGCTGTTGCTGGCCGCCAGAAAGGCTGGTTCCCAATTCGTGCAATCGGTCGTTCACTTCTTGCCAGATGGCTGCTCGTTTCAGCGATTCCTCAACAATTCGGTCAAGTTCTCGCCGACTTGGCGTGTAGTGAAGACGGACCCCGTACGCCACGTTATCGTAGATGGATTTCGGGAACGGGTTGGGCTTTTGGAACACCATTCCAACGCGGCGACGAATGGTCACCAAATCGGCGCCACGGCCCATGATTTCCTCGCCATCAAGTTCAATCGAGCCATCGATTTTACAAATTGGGATGAGGTCGTTCATGCGATTGAGACAACGAAGCAGGGTGGACTTCCCACAGCCAGACGGTCCGATCAACGCAGTGACGGCATTGCGTTGGAACGGAATGGAAACGTTGTAAATCGCTTGGGCGCTTCCGTAGTGCAAATCCAAGTTTTTGATCCACATGTGTGCTTCGCCATCAATGTCCAGCAATTCGGTTGAATCGGGGATTGCATCGTCATCATGGCCAACATCATGATCAGATGGTGATTCATTTTCACCCTCGGCGTCCGGTGAAGAATCGTTTGGTTCCTTGTCCTGTTCAACTTCGGATTTATTTTCGGTGGTTTCCTCAACTGAAGAGGATTTCAATTCGTCCATCATCTCTCTGATGAGGGCAGATTCAGGGGGGGCTTTCTCACCGTCAGCGCCTGATAGTGATGTCAGAATGCTCATGACTTCTGCATGATCAATGCCATCCTTGCCCTCAAACGCTTGGTCAAGCAATGCTTTACGATGGTTTTCGGCATCATCAATGACGCCGTCAGCTTCAATCAGGCGGTCAATCATTGCGTTCAATTGTTCCAAGGTTACGCTGTTGTTCGTCATGTCTTCGAATACCTCCTGAAGTGGGCGCGAAGAAGAATGGCCGCTGAGTTGACGACCACAAGGGTGCCGAGCAACACCAGTGAAGCACCGGCGGCGGCAACTTTGAACCCGATGGCAGGCATGTCAGTCCATCGGTAAACTTGAACAGGGAGGACCGTGTAAAATCCACGGTCATTTGAATCCGGGCCAACGTACTCTGAGGGGTCGGAAGAGAACGGGCCACGGTCGGCCCACAAAGGCATGTTCTGAAGATGAGGTTCAATGCCAGGGAACCAAGCAAGAAGGCCATCAAGTGAAGGGGTGACTTGGTAGGAGACGTAGAAGAACGCATCGGGTTCTGTGAAGACCGATGCGACGGCCCCGACCAGAATGAGGGGGGCGGCCTCGCCCATGATACGGGACATTGCGAGGATGGTTCCTGTCATCATCCCGGGCATGGCATGAGGGAGAACGTGGTCCTTGGTCACCTGCCACTTTGTGCAGCCCAAGCCAAACGCACCGTTGCGCAATGAGGGGGGCACCGCTCGTAGAGCCTCTTGAGATGAAATGACGATGGTCGGCATGGCCATGGTCGCCATGGTCATTCCAGCCGTCATGACCGTTCCGCCAAGACCCAAGCCGATGCCGCGATCGGTGAGGAACATGGCCAGCCCAAACAGACCGAAGACAATGGCTGGGACGCCCGCAAGGTTCGTGATCAAAGCCTGAATGGTACGGCGCAAACGATTGTTTGGAGCGTATTCCTCCAGCCAAATAGCGGCACCAATGGACAGCGGTATGGCGAACAACATCGTGTAGCCGACCACGTAAACACTCCCCCAGAAGGCCGCACGCAGTCCGGCCTTGTAGGGTTCGGACGAGGTGAAATCGGACCAAACGAACGGAATATGAACGGAAATGGGGATGGAGACCAATGCAATGGTCAAGGCTACAAGGGTCGCGGTCATCCACCCCTGACGGCCTTTCACGACCAATTTCAATCGATCATGTTGGATGTTATCTGTCCGGGTGAGTTGCAAACCGGCGAGAAGCAGTCGTTTGACCCCTGACATGATCATCAACAGCGTAATCGCCCCAACAAGCCACCCTTCAACCAGCACCCAGTGAAGAGCGATGTAAATCATGATGCCGCTGAACAACAAGAGGCCGAGGTCGACCAGGCCGTCGGCGCGAGGGACTCGGGTCTCTGGGCGAATACCAAGAATTTCAGAGACCGAGACAAGGAGAGCGATGCCAGACATGATCATCACGGCCCCGCCGATGGTGAAGGTGAACGGAATCAACAGCGGCTGTTGATTCTCGGCAAAGGTACTGAAGAAGAGAGAGGTGCTGAGGATGAAAAATCCAAGACGGAATCCGATACCGACCAAGCGACCGATGACCTCTGCGGCAAACGAGCACCACGACCATGGGGTCTTGACATCTTTTTCATATTCCTCGCTACCGAGGTTCAAGAACAAAGATCGAAGCCTCATCAGCAGTTCATTTGGTTTCCTCATGATGAGAAGCAAGCCCCCCAAACCAAGCATGCTCAGCAACGGAAGCACAGGGTCTCGTTCCTCAAACATGGCTTGACCCCCTTCGAATCGCTCAGGAGCAGCGCATTTTTCCAACCAGATGAGTTGGTCAAGGTAGCGGACCTGTTCGCACCATGCTTGGGCGTTGGTTGGGGGCGTATCGGTCATGGCTCGGGCTTGTTCGCAATCAAACGCCGCAAAGGAAGGGTCGTTGGCTTTGTAATTCTCCCCACACTTGAGAACGGCAAGTTCACTGGCATGCGTCCACAACTCGGGGATGTCCGCCAGTGAGTTTGCTCCTGCGAAGGCATCCTCGGCGGAATGGCCTTGCCCGTCGATGAGGTTCGGCACCCCATCGCCGTCAATGTCGCGATCATTGACGCCGTCGTGAACACCGTCGCCGTTTTCGTCGTTCGCTGAGATCCAAGCCGAGTGACTTAACGGTTCAGAAGGATCAACGAAACGTCCCACGCCTGGACAATGCTCCGGATGGCCTTGGACGGGGTTTTCATCGTTGTCAGCGTCAATGTCATCATCGCAAGCATCAACGATGCCATCGTTGTCAAGGTCTTGATCGTTCACAAATCGGAATTGAATCCAATCGACAGGGTTGCCAAGGGCAAACCCGCCGATTTCATTGTACGATGTTTCACGTGCATCAGCTGCTGGGCCACCGGTTTGAACATAGGTGACGGTGTAATTCATCGTGTGACTGATGAAGAGCCAGTTGGTGCTCAAACCACCCGAGGGTTGCAATTGGATGTGATGTTGATCGAAGTCACCGTCGACGATGGAAACGAAGGCTGCGGATTCACCTATGCTGGTCACCGCAACGGTCAGTTCAATGGTTCGAGACCGTCCTGAATCCGCCGTGGCCTCCATCGAATAGCCGCGGTCGTTGGTGAATTCGCCAATCACAGCAGAACCCACCTGTCCCGATGTCAAAATGTACGCTGAAGTTTCAGCTTTCGTACAGAATTCAGGAATGAAGGCCTCAATGCTTTCCTGTGGCTTAAGGATGGTTTGCGGAATGTCGGCCAGGGAAACCGTCGTCCACGAGCGGGTGGATTTGTTGTACATGCTCGCTTCCTCGATGGAAGAGAACGTGGAAACGCCGGTCGCCGTTCGGTTCAGCCACAAATCACCATCCCCACGGAACAGCGGCTCAACAGGGGTGTAATGAATCCAGAGTTTCCCATCGGCGAAGGCCTCTGGATACGGTGCAATGAAATCGAGGACCCCTGCAAGAAACGCATCATCGTCAGCCGGCTCCCAACGGAGGCCCTTCCAGACCCATCGGCTTCCATCATCGCTGTCGACCCAAAAGTCACCCATCCCCGGGGTAGGTGCAACGGACCGATTGAAGATGTTGATCCGGGTTGATGAGCCGGTGTCGTAGGGGAGGCCTGCTTGTTCTTGGCCTGGGAGAAGGTCAATGATGGACCACGGTTCAACCGGTTTGTAGGTTGTTGGTGCCACGCCTGCGTCGCACAACGCACGCTCAAGGTCCTCTTCGAGGTCAAAGGTGCTTTCTCCAGCCAACGATACAAACCGTTCTCCATCGTTGTTGAACGCCTCAAAGAAGGTCTCGGTCCACGAGGCCTCGATGGTGACGTTTGAGCGGGATTGACGCAAATCATCCGCCGCCCAGGACGGGTTGTAGGTTTCAGCCTTCCAGGAAAGTTGGGTTTGTGCCACCGTCTTGATAGGATAACGAACGCCGTCAACCTCGATTTCTTCCTCTGGAACGAATGCTTCTTCCGATATTTGAGACAGCAGCGTGACAAGGGCGATGCCGCACATGACCGCGATGGATACGAAGACGGCCTTGCCAATTTTCGCCGTCATGTAACGCCGAGCAAGGGAACGTTGTGGCAAGTGAATGGTTCCAAACAGGCTTGGTCGAGCGTTCTTTACCTCCGCCTCTCCCTCATCCTGAGGTTCAAGTTCTTGCTCGGTGGATTCACTCAATCGTAAGCCTCCCGGAAGCGAGTCATGATCTTGTGACCGACCATGTTGAGGCCAAGGGTGATGGCAAACAGGTAGAGGCCAACAGCGAACAACGAATAGTACGGCGTGGTGCCAATGGGAAGTTCGCCACCGATTCGCTGAGCAATGTAGGCGGTCATGGTCTGAGCCGAGCGGAACATGTTGTCTGAGAACGTGGCCAGGGTTCCGACTGAAAGCGTAACGGCCATGGTCTCACCGATGGCTCGAGAAAGAGCGAGAATGATGGAGGCGAGGATGCCCGAGAGAGCGGATGGCATGGTGACCCGCGCCGTGGTTTCTGTGGTGGTGGCGCCCAATGCATACGATGCCTGCCGAAGGCTGTCGGGAACGGCCCGAAGCGCGTCCTCAGAAAGGGAAGCGATCAGAGGCGTGATCATGATGCCGACCACAATGGCTCCGTTTAACGGATTGAACAATTGTGGCTCTTCTGAAATCCATCCGCGTTCCAAGAACACGGTGCCGAGGTCAACCACTAGCGGGGCGATGACAACGAAAGCAAAGAACCCGTAAACAACAGAAGGGATACCTGCCAGCAGTTCGAGGATGGGTTTCACGATGTTGGCCGTCCTTGGGCTGGCGTATTCAGAGAGGAACACGGCGGTGCCCAGTCCAATCGGAATGGCGACAACCAGGGCGCCCAGCGCGACCTGAAGCGTGGTCTGCAAAAGCGAGTTTACACCCATGTGGAGGTCAGACGTCACCGTGACGGTTTCACCGGCGGACCGAACATCCGTTTTCCACCATGTCTGGGTGAAGAACTCCCCCAGTGAGCCGTTCACACGAGCAACGACATCGAAATACATCAGTGCAAAGGTCACGATGACAACAACATAGAGAATGGCTCTTGTATCGCCATCGATGGTAGCCCATCGAGTGTTGCCAGTTTGGTTTCGTGAGTCTGCCATGGCGGTTGTCAACGCAACAAACGACAACGCCAATGCGATGGTGTGACCGGTTTGGACCGAGTAGAATTCTACGAGGACAAGGAACAATGAGAGTGCAGCCAGGCAGGCGATGGAGACTGGAATTTTACGATCCAGTCGCCAACCAAAGGCGACCAAAATCAAACAGACCACGCAAAGAAGGATGAGTACGCTGGCCTGAGGTGGAGCAAGTAACGACATGAAACCGATGGCCGTCAACACAAGCGCATTCAATCGAAGAGCTGGAGTCCACCGGTCGATGCGCTCAACGGGAATGGACTGGAGCCATCCTGGACACAGGAGCGTCGCAATCACGACCAACAAGGTCAGCAGGCCCAAGAACAATCCAACCATGTCGGCATTCGGGTTGTAAACGTCGTTGTCGTAGGGATTAGGGATGCCATCACCGTCAATGTCTTCGTCGAGGTAGTTCGCGATGTTATCACCGTCAATGTCGTTGTCAAGGAGAGTCCCTGCACCGTCAATGGCGTCGTTTGCGACCCCGTCTTCGTCAACGTCTTCTTGGGCGGTTTCATTCCAGACCCAAAGCGTGACCCACCAAGCTCGGGCGAGTTCTGGGTTCTGTTCGTGGAGGATGAGTGCGCCCTCATTTTCGTAAATCAGGCTCAGAGGAACTTTCGGATACGCTTCGTCCCACATTGAGGGATTGGCTTCGAAGTAATCAATGAGGTATGTACGGTCCTGGTCTAACGCAGGACCCGTTATGCTGGTACCGTCTGCTTGCGAAAAGGTCGAACCTACACGACCGCTGTCATCATTGTAGGATTGAGAGTCCTCGTCCCATTCGAACCGGTCGATGAACGGTTCAGCAAGGACCACTTCGTGCTCCATGTCCCAACCAACAATGCAGAAAGCATCAAGCCAGAGCGGGTCAGAGAGCTTGCCGTCGTCATAGATGGCGGCTTCTTTGATACCCGCTTTCACGTCTTCGTGCCAGTCCTGAGGTGGTTTGTACGCGTCAACGCCGCATCCAAATCCTCTGTAAAACTTTGAGCCAGACTCAAACAGGACAAAGACGATACCGGCTGTAATCATGATAACCGTTGCTGCGAGAGCAAACAGGACAACCCCGGGGGCGGCCTCCTCAACACGGCCACGCCACCGCATGGATCCCGCTCCGCCTGATTTGGACCGACGGGGTCCATCAAGGGCGGGCTTCTCCGAAACGGTTGATTCAGCAGAATCTTTCGGACTGTCTTCCACAGACATCAGGAAGCCTCCAATCCTGTTTGGTCAATGACCTGCGCTCCGAACCAACGAGCCAGGAGTTTACAAGCGCCCATGGTCGATCTCCTCATCACGCCGTATTAGCGTTGAGAGGTCAGCCTTCAGGCTCTTGCTTATTCCTATATAGTCTATTGATACGGTGTGCTATCCTAAGAGCAGGCGGCCGGGCGCCCCCGGCCGCCCACAGTTGGGTATTGACCGATGTCAGGTTCAGTACTCGCCTTCTGCGGCAATGCGGCGGTGCATCTCTTGCCAGGTGGCATCGTCGAGTGGGACGTAGCCAACTTCAGAGATCACAGCCGTTCCGTCGCCCGAGAACGCCCAGTGGAGGAAGGAGGAAACAACCTCCCACTTGTCGTTGTTCACGTTCATGAACAGTGGGCGAGAGAGCGGCGAATACGATCCGTCTCGAACAGTGTTTGCGTTGGGTGCAACGGCCTCTTCTGGTGCGTCTGCGACGCCGTGGGTCATGTTATCCACAATCGGTGCAGCACTGAGCGTGGCTTGGTTCTCGGCGTAGTAGGCAAAGCCAAAGTAGCCAATGGCGGCCTCGTCGCCGGTGATGGTGTTCACCAGGACGTTGTCGTCAGAGGACTGTGTGCCCGTGCGGAATCCTGCAGCGGCTTCGTCCAAGACTTCTTCGAAGAAGTACTCGTAGGTACCAGAAGCTGCATCAGGGTAAGCAAGAACAATCTCGGCATCTGCGCAACCTGCGTCAAGTTCTGACCACTTGTGGGTCGTGTCGTCGCCGTCGCCGTTGGGCGTGATTGAAGACATGTCAAGGCCCGCAGCCGTCAATTCGGCGCTGGTCTCAGCAGAGAACATCCAGCGAAGTTGACCGACGCTCAAGCCACCGAGGGTGCTCACACAGGTCTCTGCGGCGCTTCCCTTCTTCATGACCACGGACAAACCGTCAACGGCCACCACGAGTTGGGTGACGCTGATGGTGGTGTCGCCGACGAGGCAGTTCAACTGACCGTTGGCATCAACGACGCCTTCGGTCGCCTTCCAGTCTCGGGACATGTCGCCGATGTCAACGGGCGTTCCCTTGGCAGAGTTGGCACAAACACGACCGGCACCAGAGGACGAGCCACCGGATTCGACCGTGATGGTGGTGTCGGGACAGAGGGTGTTCGCTTGGAAGTCCTCAGCCCATGCTTCGGCGAGCGGCAACACGGTGGAGGAACCTGCAATGGAGATGCTCTTGGCACCGCCACAGAAGTCCTCGTCAAACCATTCGCTGTTGCCAGCGGCCGTCATGCCAGCGAGGTAGAGCCAGCGACTCATGAACATCTGAGCCTCTTGGTTCTCGTTCAAACTCACGTAGCCGACTTCACCAACCTTGGACTGGCCGGTCTCGGTGAACAGGCCGAAGTGCATGAACGGAAGGGTGTCTTCAAGGGTCGAAGCATCGATGAGGAGGTTCATGAAGAGCGGTCGAGACAAGGGGTTGTACGAACCGTCTCGGACGGTCGTGGCGTCTGGAGCCACGAAGTCGCCATCGCTGTTCTTCACGGGCAAGGCCGTCAAGGTTGCCAAGTTCTCCTGGTAGTAAGCGTAGCCGAAGTAGCCGACAGCGGCTTCGTCGCCGGTCACCGTGTTCACGAGCACGTTGTCGTCCGAGGACTGTTGGCCGGAACGGAAACCTTGCTCAGCTTCGTGGAGCACAGCCTCGAAGAAGTACTCGTAGGTACCGGATGCAGCGTCGGGGTAAGCCAGGGCGATCTCAGCGTCGGGGCAAGAAGCGTCGAGTTCGGACCACTTGTGGGTGGCATCGTCGCCATCACCGTTGGGTGTCACAGCCGACATGTCAAGGCCAGCAGCCGTCAATTCAGCAGCGGTCTCAGCGGAGAACATCCAGCGGAGTTGGTCAGGAGTGACGCCGCCCATTCCGGAGACACAGGTGTCAGCGGCGCCGCCTTTCTTGACCACGACCGAGAGGCCGTCGATGGCAACTTGGAACTGCGCAGCGTCGCGGGTGGTGTCGCCGACCAAACAGTCGAGGACGAAGCCGTTGGCTTGGCGAGAGGCTTCGGTAGCCTTCCAATCACGGGACATGTCGCCGATGTCAACAGGCGTACCCTTGGCGGAGTTGGCACACACACGTCCGGCGCCGGAGGAGGACCCGCCCGACTCAACGGTGACCGTGATGTCCGGGCACTCTTCTTGGTAGGTTTCTGCCCAAGCCTCAGCGAGTGGGAGAACCGTTGAAGAACCTGCGATGCTGATGGAGCCTGCGGGTCCGCAGACCACGGGCTCCTTGCCAGCGAGACGGTTTTCCATCTCTTCTTGCTGGGCATCGGTCAAAGCGACATAGCCCACAGAGTTGACGAGGAGATCGCCGCCGTCGCCAAAGCCGAATTCCAAGAATGGAACGGTCTTGGCAAGGGAGGCTTCGTCATCGAGGAGGTTCATGAACAGAGGTCGAGAGAGGGGGTTGTAGGTGCCGTCAGCCACCGTGGCGGAGGAAGGGGCGACCATGTTGCCTGCACTGTTCTCGACAGCGGCGGCCGTCAAGGTTGCCTGGTTCTCAACGTAGTATGCGTAGCCGAAGTAGCCAATGGCGGTCTCGTCGCCGACAAGAGCGTTCACGAGCACGTTGTCGTCCGAGGACTGCTGGCCGGAGCGGAAGCCTTCTTCGGCTTCGTGGAGGACTTCTTCGAAGAAGTATTCGTAGGTGCCAGAGGCAGCGTCGGGGTAGGCCAAGGCAATCTCGGCGTCGGGGCAGGAAGCATCGAGTTCAGACCACTTGTGGGTCGTGTCGTCGTTGTCGCCGTTGGGGGTGACCGCAGACATGTCGAGGCCGTCAGCCGTCAACTCGGCCGCGGTCTCAGCGGAGAACATCCAGCGAAGTTGGTTCACGGTCAAGCCGCCCATGCCGTTGACACAGGTTTCGGCAGCGCCGCCCTTCTTCATCACGACAGAGAGGCCGTCCATAGCGACGACGATTTGTCGGGCGCTGCGGGAGGTGTCACCGACCAGGCAATCCATGGTGTAGCCATCATCGCCTCGGTTGGCCTCAGTAGCCTTCCAGTCTCGAGACATGTCGCCGATGTCAACAGGAGTCCCCTTAGCGGAGTTGGCGCACACGCGACCTGCACCGGAGGAAGAGCCACCGGATTCGACCGTGATGGAGATGCCGTCGCAAGCCTCCTGGTAGTGTTCTGCCCAGGCCTCAGCCAGCGGCAGCACCGTCGAGGAGCCGGCGATCGAGATTGACCCATCGGGCCCACAGACAACTTCGCCGACATCAATGGTGTCGGTGGTGTCCGTCGTGTTGGTGTTGTTCGTGGTGTCCGTGGTGTCGGTGGTGTCCGTCGTGTCGTCGGTCGTGTCATCACCACCAAGACAGCCCGCCATTGCGGAAATCATCATCAATGCCACCAAGGCAAGCGCTTTTTTCTTCGTTGTTTGGATACTCATCGTACTCCCTTCGACCGCTGGGTAGCTCCTATGGGACTAATCAAAATCCTCCATACCGTCATTAGAACAATATAGTAATATATATGAATAAATAGAATAGATTCCATATGCGTAAGGGGCTAGAGTCCTACGGAGGTTCGGCCAACATGTCCCAGGAAAGCAAAGTTGAGTTTCGCAAACTGCAGGTCACCGGAGGTTCAACCTACATCGTGAGCTTGCCCAAAAATTGGATTAAAGCCAACAACTTGAATCCTTCCGACATCGTCAGCGTCGAGCAGCTTCCCTCTGGGGAAGTCCAGATCACGCCTCACGAAGTAAAAGAAACAAAGCGTATGGTCACCATTGATCTCGCGAAATACCCCACAAATTCGCTGTACGACTGTTTGATTGGCGCCTATGTTTGCGGTGCAGACACCATTGACGTCGTACGAAGCGATGGGCTTGGTTCAAAAGATCGGAGGGTCGTTCGCCAGTTTCTTCGAGAAACCCGGGGCATGGAAATTTCAAATGATGAAACAAAGAAACTCACTATCGTATCGCTGCTCAACCCGAATGAGCTCCCGCTCCAAGTCAGTCTCAATCGAATGTATCTGCTTGTCACGAGCCTGGTTGAAGATGCATTGGCTGTGCTTGATGGAGAGGATTACGACTTGCTATCGGACTACGACGACCGTGAGCGACAGATCGATGCTCGGCGGCTCTTGATTGACCGCCAAGTCGCCATGGTGCTCCAAAATCATCAGGTTGAACGAGAAATCGGTATTAATCGCTACAGCGCCATGGAGCATTCGGTTATGGCGCACTACTTTGAGCGCATGGGCGACCACGCCAACACCTTGGCTCGCCTTGTTGTTGAACAGGAAGGAGAGATGAAACTGTCAACCTCGGATGCTCCGCTGTCCTTCCTTCCCGTTTGGCTTGGCGCCCTTCGTGATATTGTGCGGAACATGTATTCCAAAGAAATCCGAGTGCTCACCGAAGGAAAACAGAACCTTGCGATTGCGATTGCTGAACTCGGGGATCACGAAGAAAAATTGATGTCAACCAGCAAACAACACAGCGAACTTCTGATCGAATTTAGAATCTCTGAAATTGCACGTCGCCTGTGTGGCTACACCATTGACATGTCGGAAACGCTCATCAACATGCTTTTATCCGGTCGAACCAACATTTCTGTCAAGGAGGCTTGAATAAATGGCACCACCCGTTCGGACCAACCTCGACCAACGAATGAACCTCATCAAGGAGACCATGGACGAATTCTTTGAATCCATCACCAAGGAATACAAGCATGCTGTCAATGCCGTCTCAAGCCCATCCGAAGTTCCTGTTGAGAAGGTTCTCAAACTTCGTGAACGAGCGCAGCGTCAGGCAGAAGCCCTCTCACAAGAACTGCTGTTGGTGTTGACACTGAATCAACCCCTGCTGCAAGATTTGCGCGTGATTGCAGCCTATCTTCGTGGCGTGGACGTCATTGAGCGTCTTGCTCGCCATGCACGGGATGTTTCACTCTGTATGGTCGAGTGGTCCGAGCTTGAGACACCGGGACAAGACGACATCCTCCGCAAGGGATTGGGCGAACTGGGGCAAAATGTCTCGGTACTTGTTGAAACGATGCGAACATGCCTGATTGAACAAATTGAAATCGACTCTGATGAAATTACAAGCCTGTGGGCTACCATCCAATCCCAACATCAAGAATGCATCCAAGAAATCTTGCAAGCTGAAAAGGATGTCACAGGAGGAAGGAACGGGCGTATGCTGTTGTCAAAGGTGTCAACAAGATTTGAACGGTCTGGTTACAACCTCGTTCGCCTTGCTGGTTTGTGGCATTATGCGCTCGAAAACGAATGGGTCCACTACGAGCACTGAGTTCATGTGTAATTTCTCAAACAAGGTTATGACGGGTTGGTGAATCGGAAGACCATGGTTCAACAGAACATCGACTTCATTGGCGGCGGCTTCAAACTGACCCTGCCTTACACCTTCGGAGGATGGGTCCTCTGGGTGTTAGGCCTCGGCATCACCGGCTTCGGCGTGGTTGCAGCCATGAGCGACCCGGCCGGGTTGGGCGTCTCGATCATCGGCCTGGTCGTCTTGGCGATGGCTTCCCCTGGAAGCATGTCGGCCGGGCTCTACAAGATGCGCAACGAGGCCATGTCGGCTGAGG
Source organism: Candidatus Poseidonia sp. (assembly GCA_049627345.1). GTDB lineage: Archaea > Thermoplasmatota > Poseidoniia > Poseidoniales > Poseidoniaceae > Poseidonia. The sequence goes on from JBMZXF010000028.1 coordinate 19,857, forward strand.
ACCTTCAAGCGAAGAAGGAGCAAAGCGGTTACAGCGTCGACAGTTGGTTCCTCCAGCAAAGCACGCTCGTGCCGACCAACGATCCGAACGACTGGATTCTCCCTGCCCCTGGCCCGCAAACCTGGGACACCGCCAATCCGTATGGGCCCCACGGCGACGGTACGCCCCTCCCGGAGCATCCCGCCAAGGTCGGCACGCCACAGCCTGCAACGATGACAACGCACCTGATCTTCGCTGGATCGGCTGCCATCCTCACGCTCGTCATGGGCGCTGTCATGATCGGCGATGAGGAAGCAGATTTGGGCGCCACGCCCGCCTTCATCATCGCAGGGTTGGGTTTCATTCTCCTGCTCGTCAATTACTTCCGAGCCAAGGCCTTGCGCCAAATGCTCGACACGCCCACATCGTTGGTGCGCTCGGCACCGGTGGGCCACCCCGAACTCGTCGGGCAGGTTCGTCCCGGAAAAGACGGCGGCATGACGGTGTACGTGGACGGCAACAAGCGCATGGTCATGCACCACATGGTCGGCTTTTACTGGACGTACGAACAAGAGCAAGAACGAGAGGTCACCGACAGTGAAGGAAACACGAAGACCGAACGAAGTTGGGTCACCATCCGCTCCGACCGCGGTGGTGTGCCGTTCTTGCTTCACGACGGAACCGGTGGCATCAAGGTCAACTTAACGAGTTTCAAGCGCACCGAATACGGCCAAATGCTCAAGCGATGGGAGGGTGCATTCGCCGAATCCCTCGGCAAGCAACTGATGGCCCAAGCCGCTGCGAACCTGCTCAGAGGCACCAGAGTGACAGGTCACCGCTGGACCATCTACGGTTTGCGACTCGGCGACCCGGTCTACCTGCTCGGGGCCACCAAACCGCGTCCCGCTTCTGAACTGCAGGCCGAAGGTCTGGACGGTACGCTGGGCAACAGCACCATCGAAGTCTGGGGCAACGAAGATGCGCCAGGTATGAAATGCACCTTGATGCGAGGTTCAGAACTGTCCAACGTGGGCAAGTCCCGGTCCGGATTTGAGATGCTCGTACCGCCCATTCTTCTCCTCCTGGGAGGGCTCTCGCTCATCGGCTTGGCGTG
>JBMZXF010000029.1:0-20767 GCA_049627345.1 Candidatus Poseidonia sp.
GTGCCGGTGTTGACCACCGGCGTGGTGTCGGTTTCTGAGCAGAGAACGACCAGCAGGTTGCTCACCATGGTCGCTTTTTTGTCTTCGTCCAAGTCGATGATTTGCTTTTCACTGAGTTGTTCCAGCGCCAGTTCAACCATGCCCACGGCACCGTCGACGATCTCCCGCCGTGCAGCGACCACGGCACTGGCTTGTTGACGGCGAAGCATCGCCTGAGCGATTTCCGTGGAGTACGCGAGGTAGCTGATGCGAGCCTCGAGCACGGCAATGCCAGCACGGGAAAGACGCGCCTCGACCGAGGCTTGGAGTTCCTTGGCGATGGTGTCTTGGTGACCGGACAGGGTAATGCCGCCGATGTCTTTCTCCTCAATGGCGTCGTAAGGGTACTTGGTGGCCATTTCCCTCAGGGCGGCTTCGCTTTGAATTTGCACGTAGTGCTGGTACTTTTCCACCTCGAACATGGCTTCGGCGGCGTCGTACACGCGCCACACGACCACGGCGGCGATGTTGATGGGGTTGGCGTTGACGTCGTTCACCTTGAGTTTGCTCGATTCGAAGTTGTTGATGCGAAGGGAAATACGCGATTTCCCATACAGTGGATTGGGGAAGAACCGGAACCCTTCCTGCTTGAGCGTGCCCACGTATTTGCCAAAGAACTGAGCCACGACCGCTTCGTTTGGGTTGACGATGACGTAGCTGTTCCACATCAAGAACCAGAGGATACCACCGCCGACATTGAGAAGGATGGCGACAGGCCAAGCAAAGGCCCAGAGGACTTGACCGAACAGCAGAAGCAGGCTGAGAAGTGCATGGGCGCCGAGGCCAACAAAGCCGTTGATGGAGGGCAGGGGGGCGTCCTTGAAGGTCGGTCGGGTTTGACGGGCCGTTGGCATGGTTTGGCCAGCAGAAGGGGCTTGCATGCTTCTCGGAGTGTGGATGATACATTAAAGATATTGGAATGATATCACTTTGACACCATTTTTCGAAACTCACGCAAGACTGAGCCCATCACTGCGGACCGTCAGGGCGTGTAGTTGACGAACATGAAGATGCCAAAGAGGAAGATGAGCAGCGGAACGATGAGGATCTCAAACAGCGATCGGTTCTTCGCCAAGACATCCATTTCCGTCCCGTAGTGCATGACCGAGGCGTCGCCCGTGCCCGTCGTTGGCACCATCGTCAGCAAGGCCTGTGCCAGCGTCTCATCGCTGCCCCATTTCTGAAGGTGGTCGCGGTCGCGGGGCACACAGTCACCCAGAATGTAGACCGGGTCGCCGATGCCCAACCCAACCAGGTTCCATTTCCAGTCGCCACGCTGCCACGCGTCGAGGACAGGACCGTAATCGATCGGCTTCTTGGACCACAGGGCCGGGTCGATGAGCATCCCGCCCGAACCGTCGTGAACCATGAACGGCACACCACCGTCCCTCGTTTCTCGGTGCTCCCACGAACAGTGGGTGTCGCCGTCCGAATCGGTTCGGCACACGTACTGGTAGGACTTCCACTGCCAGGCCGCCAGACCCTTGTGGGTTCGCCCACCCACGGACATTTCCGGCGTACCGGCCACGGAAGGACGAACCTGGCCAACGAGTTCAGCCTGACCGACGGCCACGCTGCGGATGGGGGAGGTTGGCAAATCTCGAATCAAACGATTGAGTTTGAACTGCTTCCATGCAGTGTGGAACCACAGGAGGTTGATGACGGTCACGGCCACGGTCATGCCCCAGCCCAACATCGTGTGAAAGTCCGAGCCGTCCCTCGCCCGAAGGTCGGCGGAGAGCCAGATGAACGAACCGGCGAACAGAATGGCCCCGATGCTGTAGGGTGTCAGCAACGCCGCCTTGGGCGTGCCGATGACGTTGGGATGCTCACGAATGAGTTTCCCATCTTGGTCGCCAGTGTACGGATCGTTGAAGCTGCTCGGCACGGGCGCCCCGAACAGCCAGTCGTCGTTCACCGAACGAGCAGGATGGTCCTCGTAGGGCAGCGGCTGGAAATTGGGGCCGAAATGCGGGAACAACCGGCCACCAAACCCGAGAACGCCAGGAGCAGAACTTGTGTCCTTCACCGCCGAACGGTTCGCCTTGCGAATCTTGCGAAGGTTGTCCATCAGCGGAGGCGAGGTGCTGTACATGAAAATCAGTCCAGCGATCCCGGTGCTCAGCAAGGCCCAGCGGCCGCGGTCTTCGCGCTGTGTGACCTCTTGCGGGTCGTTGGTAGGGTTGTTGAGGCTCCCGATTTCCTTGACCGACAGCAGTTGGTAGCGAGGTGGGTTCTCCTCCACCAAAACAAAGGCATTGAACAGGAAATTGTCGGCGTCCATGCCGTAGCCCTGGATGGTTCGGGACCATTCATCGTTGCACGCAGGGTCGTCCATTTCACCCTCAGGAGAGAGCGAGCCTTCCAGGGAAAACGCTGCTTGAATCACGGTGCCCTCGGCGTCCATCATGGTGAGTGGTTGGGCGTCTGCCATGTAGAAATCGTAATCCCAATGGCCTCCACCTTCGTCGTCTTCCACCCATTCGCAATCGTCGTAGGCCAACGTTCCCTCGACGAGTTCCAGGGGCACCACAACAAAGGCGGCCTGAGCGGCGTACTCGTCACTGTCGTAGCCGTCCTGCAGCGCTCCATACTCGTAGGCCGTCATGTCATCGTGGAGGTAAGGAAGCACGTTGGCTTCCTCCACGCGTGGAACATCGGGTATCACGAGGCTGCTGGAAAACAATCCAAAAGCGACCAGCATGGCAGAAATGGAAAAGACGTAGCCCAGCCCGTGCTTGAAGGTCGGCTTGGGAAAGGCGAACACACCTTGGTCGATGCTCTGCACCTCGGTGGGGTCCATGAACCAACCACGGTCCACCGTGCTTTAATCCAACCCCCGACAGCGGTATCGGAAACGACAAACTCAGTGAAAAAACGGGTGACTGAAAGGGATTCAATGCCGGGGCAGGATGCTCACTCAGGTTGGTTGTCACCAACCAAGTTCGAACCCCTTTGATTCGTCATGCCGGGGGTAGGATGCTCACTCAAACGGCTTGACAGCCGTGCAGTTCTCATCCTGCAGATGCTTCGTAATGCCGGGGGCAGGATTCGAACCTGCGAAGCAATATGCAGAGGAGCTTGAATCCACCCCCTTTGACCACTCGGGTACCCCGGCTTCTGTCTGCTCGTGAGGCCTGTTCTTCTTGACTATTCCTCTTGCAAGATGTCCACCAATTCCACGGGTTTCGGTGGCGGGCGGCGATGAGCCACAATGCGGCGAATGCGCTCGAGGTGGTAGACTTCTTCCCGTTGAGCACGTTGATTTCGTACGACGAACAGCACCATGCCCGCCACGAGCAGGGAAAGCACTGACAGGCTCAGCGCAGCCATCCCGCCCGACGGGTCATCGCTTTCGTTGGGCTGAATGTCGGCCAGCGGAACAGGAACCTGCGGTGTGAAACCAACAATCTCGACGTTCAGTCCCAGCCGGCCCTCTTTCCAGGCCTCAATGTTCCAAACGAAGTTGATCCACTCGCCAGGGTTGAGGAAGGCCGTGGCGTTGTTCATCTCCCGACCCTCGTCATCTCGGAGAACGACGGTAAATTCGCCCGGCAGAAGACCGTCGTTGGCAATGCGGGCGTAGACCGAGACGTTCTCACCCACCACCGGGCGGAAGGGTGTGGCTGACAGGTCCGTGAGCACCGGCTCAAAGGCAAACCACGTCAGTCCGACGTTGAGCGGTGCCGAAGCCGTACCGTAGCCGGTCAAGACGCGCCCGGACCGGTCGGTCGCATTGAACCATACGAGCATCACATCGCTGCGGGTGAGGGTGACCCCCTCGGGAAGGAAGTCAACGGTTCCCGAGTACACGGTGAACTCGTTCAGCGTCGTGTTGAGCGGGAGGGCAATCGTTTGCTTGGAGCCTTCAACGGGCTGACCCAAGCGGTAGAACAGCGTGTGCATCTCCAACGGACCAGGCGGCATGTCGGTGTCGTCGTTGATGCTGACGGTGATGGCGACATCGTTCAATTCGTTCGAGGCGAAATTCTCCAGCATGCCCGGCGCAATCACGAGTTTGGGCGCCACGTCGTCCACCACCACGTTGTAGCTCAGGCCGTTGAGGCCACGACCCGAGAAGCCGTCTGGCGTGACGGAAAACAGGCCCTCATCGTCGTACAGGATGTTTTCGTTCATGGCGACGGTGAACGCCATCACACCGGTGCTGGAAAGGTTCACCCGACCCGTTTCCGAGCGCTCGCTGTCGCTCAACGTCCAGGTGAAATGACCGGTGTTGGGGAAGCCCTCCGCCAGCACGGCAGTGTTGTTGTGGTACAGACCAATGCGGTGCAGAACCGGATCGTTTCGGTGGAACCAATGCGTTGTGCCGTCCGTTTGGCCGTGAGGAGACTGCAGGTCCGTGATCTCAATCCATCTCAATTCAACATCGTCGCTGGCGGTCCATGCAAGGCCGCTCAAGCGGTACAACCCCAAGCCGACGTCTTGACCCTCGTCGATAACACTGAGGCCCGGAACGCCAACGGTGCCGTTCAGTGAAGCCGTGGTGTTCCAGTCCAATCGGAAGGAGAAGGTCAGGTCGTAGTTGGTCTGGAGGGGGCGCTGTTGAACATGGACCACGGGTCGGTCTGCAAAACAGGATGCGTCGTAGGTCAACTCGCCAAAGCGAGGTTCGTAGTGGATGAAACATGCCGAGGCATTCTCCTCACCGAGCAAGGCCAAGCGGATGCTCTCGAGGGACTGGATGCCGTTGGCGTCGCCCAGCGTGAAGGTGAAGTCATGTTCGTGCCCGGCCAGCAGACGCCCTTGGACGGCATCCAAGCCGATGTTGTCCACGTCCACGGTGGTGTCGGCTCGCCGCTGCACGCTCAAGGTGGCCAAATCGTTGGCGTCGCCGAACGAACCTCCACCCACCAGCGCATTCCCTGCCAAATCTTCGCCTACGAGAACGATGCTCAGTCGTCCTTCATTGGCGCCATCTGGCACCACGCTTTCCGATGAAAGCAGCGGCAGGTCGACTTCCAGTTCAGCCACGCCGCGATTCAGACTGACCGTTTCCATGCGGTATTCCTCCGCTTCCATGAGGCCGTTGTTGTTCGTGTCGTGCAGTTTCTCGAGCCATGTCCACACCTCGAGGAGGCTCGCCAACCCTTCGGGGTCGCTGATCTGCAGCCTGAGAGCGATGTCTTTGCCGTACATGGCAACGTGACCGTCGGCGGGGACCTCTTGACCTGAATCCAACACCGTGAGCGTGTTGACCGTGGGTTTCACCGTATCGTAGAGCAGCCTCGTGGGGGTCAACACCACCGTTCGGTCCTCGCTTGAGGAAGCGTTGAGGCCAACGGGGCCCCTTCGTGAAAGACTGGGAACCAATTCGAGGAAGGTGTTGCTCGGCACGCCGTCTTCATCCGTCGGGGTGGAGGCCTCGACGCTGAACCAACCGCCCGATTCAACCTCAGCCGTCCACGAACGGGACCACGAGACCGGCTCACCGGGCCATTCGTCCGGACCCCCTGAGAGGTTCTTCGGGGGAACAGCGCGTAGGGTCACCGTCGCTTCAGCCTCTCCGGCTTGCACCCACTGGTTGGCGACGCCCTCCATTCGAACCCGTCCGGAGGCCAGCAAGGATTCGTTCTCATCGAGATGGAACGGCCAAAAGGAATTGGTCCAATCGTCGATGCGCCGCTGTTGGCTGTCCGTGACCGTGAACGCCACGACCTCAAGGTCGTTCTCAACCTCGTTGAACGCCGTCTTTCTGACAAACACCTCGGGGCCTGCGGCCAACCCCTCGTCATCCGTCGCCGTGGTGAGCACGTGGAGGTCGTCCACGTCGTCGAGCAGCCAGGTGCTGGTGAACGCCCAATCGATGGAGCAGGTGTTCGTGGTGCAGACGACGCTGGAGGCACTGGCATCGAACAGCGCCAAGCCTGCACCGGCCAATTGCCGGAACCTTGGCGCCGTTTGGATACGGTCGAGTTCCACCTGGATGAACGCCTCGTTCACATCGCTGCTCGGGCCGAGCAGGAACGAGACCTCGGTGATGTCCGGGGCGTTTTCAGACAGGTCAAGCGGGTTGGACCGGGTGTGGTGCGTCGTGAACATGACCGTCTGGCCGGGCAGCCATCGGGTGTAGGCGGGCGCATCCACCGACTCGGTCATCAGCGGCAGGGTGGTGGCGTTCAATCCGACACGAAGCCCGCCCACATCGGTCTGAACTTGAAGAGGTACATCGAGCACTGCACGCTTGTCCCCGCCTGCTGAGGCTTCTTTGGCCGTGTTGAGATCACCGGCGCTGACACGAACCTCAAGGCTGGCGTCGGGAAGCAAATGCATGAACTGCAACACCTTGGCGTCGGCCGTCCCTTGAACTTCGACGGTCAGTGTGCATGTTCGTTGCAAGGCGATGAACACGGGACTGAGCGAAGCGTTCGAGGAGGACGGGCACGAAGCGGTGGGTTGGTGGCTCAAGGCGGTTTGACCTTCGGCCAAGGTTTGGAGCACGCCGTTGATTCGAACTTCCGTCGCTGAGGTCCGGTTGTTGAGGGAAAGGACCACGGCAGGCGGAGGTCCGTTGGTTCCAGCGCCTATAGGCTCAAGCGTCGTGTAGGACAGGTTGAGGGTACTGTCCTCCATGGCGATGCTGGGGGAGGGTGCGCTTCGGTTCCAGGTGAGGTTCGTGCCGCTGTGCTCCACGCGTGAGAGGTGGGTGTTCAAACCGATGTGGTCCGACATGCCGCTGGGCGGCCACGCCATCACGGAAACGTTGTTCCAACCCAGCGCGAGATGAGGGCGTTCGGGCGGCGAGACGCAGTCCAGCTCCGCTTTGGCTCGGACAAAGGCTTCCCCGCCGTTGGCGGCGATGGTGAACTCGTTCACCAGCCCAATCCGACCGCCAAGCGTGTGATTGAGGTAGGTTGTGGGCTCCCTTCCGGGCACGTGCGCCGAGGTGACCACCTGGCCGTTGGTGGTGAGCCACGTCAAGTTGTCACCCACCGTGGTGAGACGGTAGCCGTCATGGGGACAGGTGGCCATGGGCGAGAGCGGTAGGGTGAACGAACCGGTGACGCGCAAGGTTCCGTTGCTGTCCACCATGGCGTTGGCACCAGCCGGGCTGTTGATGATGTGCTCCGGCCCGATGTACGTGGTTCGACCGACGGAGAGGCTGTGAACCAGCGGCGTGACGTAGGTGTCGTCGGTGGCCATTCGTACGCGAACGTGGACGGTCGGGTGTTCCATTGGGTCCACGGCCACGGGAGCTGGCAGCGTGAGGTTGGTGTGGCCCTCGATGGGTTGGTGTTGAGCATCCAACACATCAAACAACAGCGACGTCCCGTCCGGTTGTTCGTACCAGCCGTCCAACCAGCCGTAGCCAAACAGCGGATCGGGGCTGATGGACCGGGACACCCACGTGCCCGAGGATTCGAAGACATCGATTTCAACACCGGCATCGTCGATGTACCACCCATCACCTTCCACATAGGTGTCGGAGAAGAAGGAAAAGCGAGCCTTGATCGACTGACCGGAGAGGTTGGACAGGTCGTAGGTCTTCAGTTCAAAATCGCGTTGATTGGAAGCACCGCAGCCGTTTGGAACGCTGGATCCGTCAATGATGCCACGGCCGAAGAAGGGCGAATTCGTGTTTACGGTTGAGATTTGGTCGTGGAAGCCATCGAGTTGTGGAGGGAGCCACCACCACTGTTGGCCGCCGTCGGTTGAGATGGCCACGCCACCCCCGTCCCAGTTGAATTCCGTGCAAACCCAGGAACGGAAGGAAAGGCGCGCCGTGGCGTTGTTGGGAACGGTGTACTCCTCGCTGATGAGGTGGGTGTAGACGTTGTTCGTGTACTTCGTTGTGAGGTTGATGGCGGCCCCGTTGTTACCCGAATGGAACACGCCCGGGCCCCATCCCGAAGAGTTGCGGGTTGCCCCAACTTCCCAGCCGTCGGGCCATGTCCCATCGATGGTCCAACCGGGAGGCGTCGTCATGGATTGCTCAAACGAACGTTGCGCGCTCGAGGAAGGGTTCATGCCAAAATCGGTGGTCCATGTCCACTCGTTGATGACAGCCGTTGAAGGGTCAAGCCAACCGTGGACGTCGCCCACGTGGTTGGTGGAGTTGACGGAGAAATTCGCCAGTTGACGTCGCTCTTCATTGGCGGTACCCGGGCGATGAATGACGGTGATATCGTCCACGGCCACGCCTTCCCAACCCGAGGATGCAAAGCCTCCGTACCCGGTGTGGTGGTTGGTCGTCACCTGAAATTGGAACAGCACGTTGGAGGCGTTTGGATGGCCCGATACGCCACTGGGGATGTTGTAGGAAATCGGAATCCATCCAAGCGATTCATCGGTGTAGTACGTTCCCTGATAGGCAAACCCGTTGCCGGGCATCCCCGGAATGCCCGACACCGGCGCCCACGTTGTGCCGTTGTTCACGCTCACGTAAACCAGCAGGTTATCGGAGAACGAGCCCTCAAGGTCCCAGTTGGCCCAGAATTCAAGCCTCATCGGCCCGGTCAAGCCCGAGAGGTTCGCGGGCAGGTACAGCCGTCCATCGGCGTTGTTGGCGTAATCGCCGCTGATGTTGCCGTGGAACCATGCACCCGCGACATCGCCGAGGTTGGAGAGCGTGTAGTTGTCAACGAACCAACCGTGGCGCAGGCCGGGCGTGCTTGAGGTTTGGAAACAGAACCGCACTTCCAGGGTCGGAGAAGATTGCACCAACGTGTCGAGCGAGAAATGGGCTTGCTGCCAGGCACCGGACTCACCCGCCCACGTGCTGGCCGGTGCACCCGAAAGGCTCGATGTGTTACCGTAGCCACCCGTCGGAACGAGCACTTGCCAGTTGCCGCCGGCCGTGCGGTGCTCCATCCAGGCGGCGTCGTCGTCCTTGAAGGCCAGCCAATGATCGACGGTCAGGTTGTACTGATTGACGAAGGCCGGGACGACCTCGGCCGGCGAAGCGAGGCAGCCACTCATGTTGGCTTGGAGACCACCAAGGGCCTGTGTGGCCAACACGCGCTGCCCGTGCGTTGCGTTGGTGGGTTCGCCTTGTTGTACCGTTGAGGCGTTGAGCGGGACCACGTTCCAAGCGTTGTGATTGGGCCCCTGGCCGACCCAGTCGGGAAGGGTTTCGATGAGGGTTTCAAAATCGGTCAGGGTGGCCAGCGTTGATTGCGTGGCGAGACTCAATTGGCCACCGTGGCCGATGCCCTGCGTGCCCTGATGCGTTCCGTTCCATCCCGCATTCGCATCGATGCCGAACCGAGCACTGGTGTCCGACGCCTCGGACCACATGGGCGTGACGTCGATTTGCCCGCCGGAGAAGGTCCGATTGTACGGAATGCTGAGCACACCGGTGCTGGTGGTGTTGACACCCTCTTCTCCCGCCTGCGGCGTGTAGTAGGTTGAACGAGCCACGTCGGTTGAGGAGGGACCGAGCGGACCGACCATCGGTTGGGCCAACACCAGAAGCATCAATCCGGTCATGACGATGGCGGCAGCGCACGACGAGCGAACGCGAACCTTCTCATCGGGGGGTACCACGGGAAAACACCTCGCCCTGCGAGGTGGGGTCGTTCAATATGAAAGGGTGTCATCCCTGCGTCGGGAGAGAAACAGACAAACGTTGAGCGGAAGAGGATTCAAAACCCGTCACCTTCACGTACGTTTCATGACCCCTGTTCGGGATCTCGACGGCGGACAAGCCCAAGAGATCGAAGAGCAGTTGTTCACCACACACCGGCAGCAACTGCCGCGCCACGTGCCGGTTCCGCTCCCCCGACAGGATTTTTGGGAAATGGTACGAGCCTTGCTGTCCAGCTTGGATTTGGAAATTCAAAACATGGTCCGAAAAGGGTCCATTGACATGCGTTTGCAAAACCTGCAGAAGCGCCAGACGAACATCCGACGCATCGCCTCCGAACTCGCTCGCAAAAGGATGGTGGCCATGATGCAACACGCGGCCAGCCAGGCGTTGCGCAGCGGGGTCAACCCCGGCATGAATCAGGAACTTCCCTCGCTGGATTGGCAGCGACACGACCCCGCCGAGAAGGCGTTCTACCATGCCCTCCAACTCAACGTTGACCGTTTCAAGAAAGACATCGACTGGCAGGGCATGCAGCAGGGGTTGCTCGGTGAGATCATGATGCAACCACGAACCCATGCGCCCGGCACCATGCAACTCGACGCTTTTGTTGGCGAGGGCACCTTGTCCGCTGGTCCACCGCCGGATTTGGCCTTTGAGGACACCATGGAGCCGCTGCCGCAAGTGGAAGAGGATGCAGAAGAACGCTGGATGGACGACGCCCCATGGGCGGATGAAGAAGCCTACCTCCTGGCCGACATGCAGGACCAGGCACCACCTGCCTCCACCCCGGCATCCGCCGTCGCTGGACCAACACAGGCGAGCAGGACACCGGAACCTACGCCGGCATCAAGGACGACGGCGCCCGCCGCCAACAAGCACGGTGCAGCCATGGAACTGGCACCGTCAACCGAACCGCTGACCACGATTCAAGACGAACCACCTCAGCCTGAGACCGAGGATGAACCAGGAGTCACGGCCGTCGAACACAGGACAGAAGAACCATCGGACGAAGGGAACGTGCGTGTTCGAATCCTCGAAACCCTTCCCGAGCCCGTGATGGACGCCAGCGGTCAACCGCTGACGCTTGAAGCAGGTGACGTTCACGTTCTGGATGAAGGCACGGCGGCTTGGCTCACGGACGCTGGCGTTGCCGAGCGCGCTGAACTTTGAGACTCAGCCCCCCACATCGGACGGTAGGTTTCTGATCGAACCATGGTTCATCGAGCACAATCGCTCTCAGAGACCGGGTGATTCCCGCATCGAGAAAACGGCAGAGGCTACGCTGCCTGTGTTGAGATGCCCGTGCGGGCAGCACACATCAACCGGTTCAGTTGATGTTTCTCATCGAGATCTCGATGCTGACGGTGTCAGGAATGGGGATCTTGGTCACCGAGCGGAGGGCGGTCTGGTCCTTGGCCGTTGAGATGTCCATCTCAAGCAGGCGCTTGTGGATGCGCATCTCCCAGTGGTCGTAGGTCTCGCTGCCTTCACCGTCGGGAGCCTTGCGAACAGGCACCACGAGACGGCGGGTGGGCAGGGGGATCGGACCACGAAGGTTGATGCCGCCGCTGTCGCAGATGGTTTTGATCTGGCTGGCAACGTCATCGATGTCCTTGTGGTTCTCACCGGTCAATTTGATGACAGTCACAGCAACCATTCAATCCACTCCTCGCATCAATCGTGTTGTGAGCGAACTCACTTCTTCTCGATCTTCAGGCAAACGCCAGCAGCCACGGTCTTACCCATGTCGCGGATAGCGAAGCGGGAGAGCTCAGGGAAGGTGTCCATTTGCTCGATGGCCATGGGCTTGGTTGGCTGGAAGCGGATGAGACAAGCGTCGCCGGTCTTGAGGAAGGAAGGGTTGGCTTCCTTGCCGGACTTGTTGGTCTTCTCCAGGAGTTCCATGAACTTCACAGCGACTTGAGCGGTGTGAGCGTGGAACACAGGGGTGTAGCCAACGGAGACAGCCTTGGGGATGTCCATGAGCTGGATTTGTCCCACGAAGGTCTCGTCGTGTCGCACGAAGGTTGGCTCGCTGTCGGAGTAGCCGGCAACGTCGCCACGGCGGATGTCGGTGGAGGCGAGGCCACGGACGTTGAAACCAACGTTGTCGCCTGGCTCGGCCTTGTCGACCATGGTGTGGTGCATCTCGATGGACTTCACCTCACCGCCCTTGGCAGAGGGGTTGAAGACCACGTTCTTGCCGACGTTGAGCGTACCGGTTTCGATCTTGCCGACGGGCACGGTACCGATACCGGAGATCTTGTAGACGTCCTGAATGGGCAAGCGGAGAGGCTTGTCGGATGGCTTGTCGGGCATGGGCGTGGCGTTGATGGCCTCGAAGAGGGTTGGGCCGTTGTACCAGGGGCACTTGTCCGACTTGTTGAACACGTTGTCGCCGTTGAGGGACGAGGCAGGGATCATGGGGACGTCGTCTGGCTTGAAACCGGCCATCTTGAGGAGGCCAGAAACTTCAGCGCAGGCAGCCTTGTACTTCTCTTCGGTCCAGTCGACACCAGAGATGTCCATCTTGTTGACGTGGTCACGGTGACCTGGAGCATCGATGATGGTCCAGTAGTAGTCAGGGGTGAAGAACTCCTTGTGAGCAACGTCGATGGTAATACCACGCTCGCGCTCTTCCTTGAGTCCGTCCATGACGTACGCAAGACCGAAACCGGCCTTACCGGATTCAGCGGCGAGTTTCTCGTTCTTCTCAATCACGTGCTCTTCGATGTGGCCGGAGTCGAGGAGGAGACGTCCAACGGTGGTGGACTTTCCGTGGTCGACGTGACCGATAAACACGATGTTGCGGTGTGGCTTGCTTCTGTCTTCCCATTGTGATGGCATGGTAATCGCTCCTTAGCAAGCGCTCCGACAATTATCCCCTATATCAAGAGCGCGACGCGCTTTAAGCCACGAATTCACCACGCATTCGCTGTTTTTGCCTCATTGCGTGTCAAGAATTTCACCGGCCGAGCCGATCTTGTAGAGACGAAGGGTACTCGTCGCACCCCGCATCGCCAGCGGACTGCCCGAAATGGCCACCACGCGGTCGCCGGGCTGAATCAGACCCTGGAGCACGAGCTGGTCCACCGCTTCTCGCATCGTTTTCGAGCCGCGGTCGTGCTCTTTGCACAGCACCGCGTCCACACCGGGAAGCAGGCAGGTGCGACGAAGGGCACGCAAGCGGTCCGACACCGCCGTCACCGGGATGGAAGGGCGATACCCTGAGACCAGCCGCGGCGAGGTCCCGTGTTCGGTCGCCACCACGATGCGTGCCGCGCCGGCCTCTCGTGCCAGTTCAACGCCGGCATGCGCCACCGCCCGGGTCGAACGGAAGCGAGCGAGGGCGGTCGGGCGAAGTTCGTGGGTGGCCAAGCCGTCCTCCGTGGCGGCGGCGATGCGCGCCATCGTTTGCACCGTCTCGAGCGGGTACTTGCCCGTGGCGGTTTCACCCGACAGCATCACGCCGGTGGCACCGTGTCGAATGGCGGTGGACACGTCGCTCACCTCCGCCCGAGTGGGGCGTGGTTGGAAGGTCATGGAGTCAAGCATCTGCGTAGCCACCACCACGGGCATGCCGCGTTCAAGCGCCTTGTCGATGATGCGCTGTTGAACCACAGGGACGTTTTCGAGGGGAATTTCAACACCCAAATCGCCCCGTGCCACCATCACGGCATCGGCGGCATCAAGGATGCTGTCGAGGTTCTCCAGGGCCACCGGGTGCTCGATTTTTGCCACCACGGGAACGTGCATCGACGCCGCCCGAACCGCTTCCTTGGCCGGTAGCAAATCCTCAGCGGTACGAACGTAGCTCACAGCGATGTAATCCGCCCCGTTTTCCAAGGCGTGCTGCAAGGCGGCCTCGTCTTTTGGACCGATGGCGGGAAGGTCGACGAGGGTGCCGGGGACGTTGACGCCTTTCCGGCTGCTAATGGGCCCACCGTCTTCGACCCGACAGCGCACCGTGGCGCCGACCTTGCCCTCGGTGGAGAGCACGGTCAGTCGGATCAGTCCGTCCGCCAGCAGGATGGGGTCGCCGGTCTTGAGTTCGGCCGAAAGCCCGGCGTACTCGACGGGAAAGTGGGTGCCGTTGGTGGTTTCCACGCTGACCTGGCCGCACACGAGCGTGATTTCACTGCCCTCTTCGAGCATGTCCACTTCGGGAAAGGTGCCGAGGCGAAGTTTCGGACCGGGGAGGTCAGCGAGAATGCAGGTTGGACGGCCCAATTCGTCCTCGATGTCCCGCACGCGACGGTAGAGGTCGGTCTTGTCCTCGGGTTCACCGTGAGAGTAGTTGAAGCGGCACACGTCGGCGCCTGCTTCCATGAGTGCCTTGAGGGTTGCACGGTCATCGCAGGCCGGCCCAATGGTCGCTACGATTCGTGTGCGTCGCATGCGGACTCACCTCATTTGTAGTAGAGCCGAATCACAAACTGGTCGATGTTGAAGTCGTTGACGCGGTCGTTCTGAATCGTCATGGTCCACTCGCCCTCGCCGTAGGTTGATTCGGTGTCGGAGAACATGTAGCCCGACAACTTCAGGTGGATGCAGTCCTGGTCGTCATCGCAGTCGCCGTCTTCGCGGGATTCAATGTCGGTTGACGTGGTGTTGGCGGCTTCCTCATCCTCCTCATTGTAGGCATAGATGTTGAGTTCCGCACGGCAGTTGTTGGCACCGGGAAGGGAGGTGCAATCACCGTCTTCCTTGGGGTATTCCAGCTCAACTTGCGTCTTGACGATGGTGTTTCCAGCCTCTTTGTCGTAATGGATGATGGCGTCAAAATCCAACTCAGCGGCGTTGCCGCTGCTGTTGCCCCCGATTTCAAAATCGTTCCAGTAGCCCGCATAACTGACGTACACCCGGATGGTGGCGCTGTCGGTCATGTCAACGTTGTTGGTGACCGTCAGGCCAATTTCATATTCGCCCGGTGGAACGTTGCTCCAGTCGACGGTGGAGCCCACGAGGTCGTCGTCGTTTTCCGGGTCACCGTCGTTGTCCTTGTCCTCGTTGAGGTCCAAATCCCAGGTGTAGCCGTCCTCAGGGATGTACTGGGACGTGCTGTCGCCCGGGGTGGAGTCGGTTGCATCCAGTTGGATGGTCGTCGTTTCGGTGATGCTGCGGTCTGTGATGGACTTGTCACGAGCGCAGATCCAAACGAGAATGTGCCGAGACTCGGTGATCTCGTCGTCCTCGCAGTCTTCTGCGTCGGCGTATTGGGTGATCTCCGCCGTTGGGGGTTCAGCACTCTCGGCGTACACCGTGACGTCGCGAGTCTGTTCCGACGTTGATGTGCCGTCGGATACTTCGAGGGTCACCTTGTAGGTCTTGGCCTCGTCAAACGACCACGAGGCGGTCAACCCGGTGGCGTCGATGTCGATGGTCGCCTCGGTGTCAAAGTTCCACCGATAGGTCAGCGAGCCGTCGTTCGGGGTTGAACTTGAGCCGTCAAAACTGACGGTGGTGCCGACCTTGATGTTCTTGCTCGGACTGAAACTGAACACCGCCAAGACTTCGGCGTCCTCTCCTCCTGAGCCGTCTTCAAAGATGCACCCAGCAAGCGAGGAACACAACATCAGCCCCACCACCATGAGGGTTCGTGAATGGCTTCCCATGGTGGGATGTGGTGGCTCGTTCATCAAAAGGGCTTCCTCGTTCAGCCCCGGCTAAAACGAGAACAAACTCGTTTGCTTGTTGCCGGCCATCAGGTCTTTTGCTTCCCACCCAAAGGCTTCCGTGATTCGCCCCACGGCGGCCGCCAAACGCTCGGCGTAGAATCGCCCGTCGTAGGTGACCTTGGCTTGTTCCTCTTCGGTGTCCGGCCAATGGACGGCTGCCATCGGAGGTTTACTGGCGTCGGTGACCACGTAGGACACCTTCATGCCCGAGGTGAAGCCGAGGCCGCGTTCAATGCGTTGCCTGGCCACGCGCACCTGCACCATGCTGTCCGGTTTGCTGTAGTCTTTGGTAAAATCAACGTCGTCCGCCGTCTTGACGGGCGTTCGCACAATACGCCCCTTGCAGGATTTGGCCAGCACGACCTCGCTGGCGGGAACCTGACAGGTTCGAAGCGCCTCAACTTGCTGCTTGGCGTAGGCCACCAATTCATCGCCCTGGTCCGCCAGCGTGTAGCGGAAAATTTCCTTCATGGTCGTGGTCAGGTAGCTGAACGAATCCGTTCGTTGCGTTTCGTATCCACGCACGAGCATTTCGTGAGACGGCCAAACCACTTGGCCGATGTACCGCTTCTTGGCGCCGTGGCTGAAGAAGACGGACAGCCCTTTTTCGAACTCCAGCACGGCGGAATCACGACTGTATTTCTCAGCAAGGCCCGTCCCAAACGCCACCATGCTGCTGCACGCTGCTTCGTAGGCGGCGACGATGGCCAAGGCGGCTTTGTCACCCTGCTCGGCACGTTCTTGAACCTCATCGGTGAGCTGGCGAGGCGCATCGGGGCCAACGGGTGACCGAACGAAGATGGAATCCGTATCGGAGTAGACCACGCCGTGGCCTTCCTGTTCAACCGCAGCGATGATGCCCTTGATGTTTTGACGGGCCCACGCCGTGATGGAGGAGCCCAAATCTCGGTGTGTAAAGCGGTAGAAGCCACTGGCGAAGACCCCGTAGAAGGAATTCATCAGAATCTTCACGGCGTACTGCATGGCGTCGTGAAAGGCTTCGGCAGCCTCATCACCGTCGGATTTCGCCTGCTTGATGGCGGCTTTGTGTTCATCGCGTTGGGCCATCAAGTCCTCGAGCAAGGCCGGCACCATCCCTTTCCGGTCTTCGGCCAAGCGGAATTTGCTCTCGATGGGCGAGGTGTGGTACCTGCCTTCCTCGGGAGCGGGTTGGGCCGGGTCGATGCGGGTGGTGTAGCAGATGTTGTGGCCGATCATGATGGACGGGTACATGCTCTTGAAATCGAGCACGGCAATCCAAGGGTGAAGGCCTGCTTCGACGTCGTGAACGTAGCCGCCCGTGATTTGGCCTTCCTTGGCCTCGGCCGAACCGGTGAGTGGGACGGCCACCTGCTGGACATCGGCCAGCCGAATCACCAGCGAATCGATCAGTTGGCTGGTGCTGCCGTTGGCGGCGGTTTCAAACGGCACTTTCGCCACCGCCGCCACGGCTTCCTTCCTTCGCACGGCCTGAATGGCGTTGAGGATGTCCAAGGGAAGTTCAGCGTCTCGTACGCAGTAGGCCATGACCTCGTCGGGGCGGTCAGCCCATTCTTGGTCCATGTTGGAAGCGTCCACGTCCATCTTGTGCTTGTCCTCGTCGTCGGGAAACAACAGCGAGGCGACAAAGGACAGGGTCTCGCGCCGCGGCCGCAGCGCTTGGCGTGCTTGCCACCACGCGTCCATCACGACCCGCCCCGACAGGTTCCAAGCACGGTTGCTCTGGCGCTTGGGTACCAACGCGTCCCGATTTCGCTTGAGTTCGGTTTCGAGTCGGGGCGCTCGCCCCCAACCGAACAGCGATGCCGTTCCTTCCCAACCCCGTCCCCGCTGCAACACGCCCGTGCGGTCAGCCAAACGTGGAAGGTCGAAGTTGTCGATGTTGTAGCCCGTGATGATGTCGGGGTCGTTGGCTTGGACGGTGGCGGTCAGGCCCTCGAGAATGTCGACTTCCGACCCTCGGTACTCGAACACTTCACGCTCGCCCGTTCCGAGATGTTCAACGCACGCCGCAGCGCACAGCACCGTTTCGTGCTCAATGCTGGTTTCCAAGTCGAACGAGAACACGGTGTAGGGCACTTGAAACGGTTCGGTTGAACGAACGTTGTCGACCTCACAGCGAACCGTCACGTCCACGGCGTAGCGTCCGCCGCCACCGGCTTCGATGACCTCCGGCTTGAGAGCAGGGCCCTCGGCCGACCGCTCGTCCACCACCTCGCCCGTGAAGGCGACGTGCATGCCAACATCGCTGTCCAAGAACAACCGGTTCACGAAGGGAATGTCGCCGGAGAAGATTTGCCACGACCTGGTTTTGAGCAACTTGCGAAGGGCGGGCACGTGGAACGGTTGTTCCACTTCGACATTCCAGACCGGTCGGTCGCCCAGCTGGGTCCACTTGACCACCGGACCGGTGACGTTCACCACGTTCTCCATGGCTCGGACGTGCGCCAGACGGTCTTCGATGAAGGTCGGGATCGGCTCGTTGGCATCCCACGTGCCGATGGGCGCAATTTCGAAGGAAGGACGCAACCCGTGAACGAGCAGGCAGACGGAACGGCCGTCCTCGCATCGGCCAAACAATTCCACGATGGTGCTGGGTTGTGGCTCGCCTTCTGCGGAGATGGAAGAGGAGCGGTATCGGCCGCTGACAATCCCCATGCGTCCATCCATTGAGCGACCCCGTGAGGCTTGACCGTTCCGCCCCATTAGAACCCATCTGCCTGCGTGCATGGAAAACCGAGACGGCAGGGCAAGAAATGGGAGAGGAACCCTTGAAAGCCTCATTCCAATGGCTCATTTTGACAGGAGCGGCGCTGCATGGATGAATCGTTTGATTGGGACAGCCTGACCTTTTCACTGACGCCAACGGAGACCATGTACCTCACCACCACCACGGCCAACGACCCGTGGATGCCCGGTGAATTGCGCCCCTACGGCGACATCCCGATGTCGCCGGCCGCAGGTGTTCTCAACTACGGCCAAGGCCTCTTCGAGGGCATGAAAGCCTACCGAACCTCAAAGGGACGCATCGTCTTCTTCCGACCCGAGGAAAACGCCCGACGCATGCAGCGCGGGGCGGACCGCCTCAAGATGCCCCCCGTTCCCGAGTCCATCTTCGTGGACGCCGTCGAGCAAGTCGTGGAGGCCAACAAGCACTGGGTGCCCCCCACCGGAAAGGGTGCCATGTACGTCCGGCCGCTGCTGATGGGCAGCGGGCCCGTGTTGGGCGTGGCTCCCGCACCGTCCTACACCTTCCTGATCTACGTGACCCCCGTTGGACCGTACTTCAAGGGCGGTATGAGCGCCATCGATCTGCTGATCTCCGAACATCACCACCGAGCTGCCCCCGGCGGCTCGGGCGGTGTCAAGGCCATTGGCAACTACGCGCCGGGCATGAAGCCCAGCAAGGAAGCCAAGGCCAAGGGCTACGCCGAGGTGATTTACCTCGACGCTGAAACCCACACCGTCATCGAGGAAGTTGGCGCAGCCAATTTCTTCTGCGTCAAGGACGACGTGCTCTACACGCCGGAACTCACCGGCACCATCCTCCCTGGTATCACGCGTGATTCCATCATTCAACTCGCCCGCCATCTCGGTTATGAGGTCGTTGAAGGCAAAGTTGCGGCCGACTTTGCGATGGCGGCCGACGAGGCGTTTTGTTGCGGAACAGCCGCCGTGATTTCCCCCATCGGCTCCATCACCCACGACGGCGAGAAGAAAGTCTACGGCGACGGTACCCCCGGTGCAACCACCTTGAAGCTCTATGATGCCCTGACGGGCATTCAGAACGAAACCGAAGAGGATGTCTTTGGCTGGCTTCACCCGTTGCCCTGACGTCGCTGAACCGCGACCCAAGCGAGGCTGAGCATGCTGGCCGTCGCCAACGCCGTGACGGCGGGGGTGTCCTCGGACATCGGCGGCTCTTCCGCCGTGGCGTTGGTCTCGTTCAAGGGCGGAGCAGGCTCGACCACGATTTGACCGACCATGCCCACCGAAGCGTGCGGTTCGCACACGAAATCGTAGGTTCCGTTCATGCCGCGCTCAAAGGTGAAGCTGTAATCGACGGCTCGAGCGGGTTCGCCCGAGTCGAACACGCCGTTGTTCTCCACAGCGTTGTGCGGCAGGGCTTGGCCGCTCCAGAAGAAACGGACCGTGTCGCCCTCGGTGATGGTCACCGAGGACGGTGAAAAGCGCAGGTTGGTGCTGTCAACCGTGATGACCACCGTCTCGGGATCGTCTTCCTGCGCCATCAGGTCACCCTGAAGGCCGCAGGTGCACAGCAACAACACCGAAAGCACAATGAGAGGACGCATGTTCAGAAATGACCCTCAAAGGTTATCAATTTCTGTTTTGACAATCAGCGGTTTTTGAAACTCTTGCGCTTCTTGAAACTGCTTCGCTGTTGTGTGTTTTTGCGTTGGGAACGAGCACGGCGATCGCCGGTTTTTGGACCACGAGCGGTTTCTTGGGCCACGGCTTGACGCTGGTTGCGTTGCATCTCGCGCCATTGACCGCCGATGAGCTGGAGCAACTCTTCCTTGCTGCCCGCACCGATGGCTTCCTTCGCACCGGAGGACGACACCCACAAACGACCTTCGCGGCCGTGGGGTCGACGTGGGTGAGAGGTGAGTTCCTCACGCTTGATCTTCCGCAAACCCACCGCTCGTGCGGCGTTAAACAGACCCTCGAGGTCGGGCTTGAGCACCGAGGCGTCCTTCGGGACACGGCGACCTGCACGGCGAGAACGCTTCATGTCAAAGTAGCCCGGCCAAACGCACAGTCGGTCGGGGTTGTGGTCCATGGTCTCGCCTCATGGGCTGGTGACGACCTGCTTTCTTCAAGCCGTCGCTCGACTTCACTCGAGCAGAACGCCGTTGATGACACCGTCTTTTCCGGGGCGGGACGTGATGCGAACGCGACCTTGGTCGGTCTCGATCACGGCACCCTTGACGAGGATGTTTCGACGAACATAGTTGGGATCCGAGGCGTTCTCGACCACGCTGTGAATGGAGCCCAAGGTGGTCTTGCCGGTCTTGGGGTTGTTGATGCTGACCTGGTTGGCGGCCATCACGCGGACCATGGTGTTGCCACCGGTCTTGCGGTAGATCTTGCGCTTGGGCTCGCCAACGAGGGCGAATTGCTTCTCCGTGGAGATTTCGGTGGCTCGCTTGCCGCGTGCCTGAACCTTTCGTCCACCGGATGGTTTGCGTCGTGAAATTCCGTGCCATTGAGCCATAGGGATGCCTCCTGCGTCGCCACCCACCGGCACGGGCTATATGAAAGCAACCCTCACGCACAGCGCAGGTCAATCGACGACCACTCAACGCCGTCCGGACCCGTGAGCTTCGCCACGACATGATCGCCGGGATGGAGTTGTCCGACGCCTTGGGGCGTGCCGGTGAACAGCAGATCGCCGCCGTCGACGGGAGCCCACGTGAGCAGGCCGTCAATCTGTTGGCGGGGCGTGACCGACATCTCCGAAAGCGGGCTTGACTGGCGATGT
>JBMZXF010000030.1:0-20566 GCA_049627345.1 Candidatus Poseidonia sp.
TGGCTCAACCGAGACCTGCGAACACCCTTCGGCGGCGTCAAGCAATCCGGTGTTGGCAGAGAAGGTGGCGCATGGTCGGTGAATTTCTTTTCGGAATTGACCAACATTTGTGTTCAGCAACCCTGAGAACACATGTTCAAATGCTTCCCTTAAGACCTCCAGTCATGGACGAAGAACCGCTGCCGCTCTTTGTCCTGCCCATGGTGCTGTTTCCGGGCGAGCACCAGGAACTGCGTGTGTTTGAGCCACGCTATCGTCAGATGCTCGACACCTGCATCCTCGACGAGCGCCCCTTCGACCTGGTGATGAACGACCCGTTCGAGCCGACCAACGGTTGGGACGGCCCACGTCGGCACGGATGCGAAGCGATCATCCAGACGCACGAAACACGAGGCGTCAACCATTTCATTACCATCACCGGCGGCCGCCGCTTTTTCGTTGAGGAGATCATTGAACCAGCATTGCCACCGTTTTCCGACCCTGCCATGGCGAGCCTCATCGAGGACGGAGTGGCGCCAGACATTGAAACGCTCCTCGACCACCTCCCCGACGACGCAGAACACAGCCGACTCTACATCTCGGCCAACGTGCGCTACCTCGACGAAACAGGAGAACTCGACGAAGAGGACCAAGCCTTCCTTCGGACCTTGACCCGCAACGTGGTTGTACGGGCAGGCCGTGGTTTGAACGTGGACGCCGCCATCTTGAATCAGTGGGTGACCTCCATCTGTGAGGAACAAATCAGCGCTGAGAAGGAATCCATTTACAACATCGCAGCCCTGTGCCTGAACGATTTGGAGGCCCGGCAGCAACTCCTTGCATGTGCAACGGCGGGCGAAGCCATTCATGAACTGAGAAACCACGT
Organism: Candidatus Poseidonia sp.; assembly: GCA_049627345.1. Lineage (GTDB taxonomy): Archaea > Thermoplasmatota > Poseidoniia > Poseidoniales > Poseidoniaceae > Poseidonia. The sequence continues at coordinate 866 of JBMZXF010000030.1, forward strand.
TCACGGGTTCGCCAACGAAGAAGAATGACCGCAGGCGACGCGTTCAAAACACCGAGGGCGGTGGAAGATGCATGTCCGTCTACAGTGAAGCACGGAAAGTCACCACGCACACGCTTCAGGAAATGAAGCGCGCAGGTGAAAAAATCACCATGCTCACCGCTTACGACTACTCCCTGGCCCGCCTGGTCGACCAAGCCGGCGTCGATGTCATCCTCGTGGGTGATTCCGCCTCCAACGTGATGGCCGGCCAGGTGACCACCGTTCCGATGACCCTGGACCACATGATCTACCACGCCCAGTGCGTTGAACGAGCCGTTGATCGCGCCCTGCTCGTGGTTGACATGCCCTTTGGAACCTACCAGGGAAACTCACGCCAAGCGCTTGAGTCCGCCATTCGAATCATGAAGGAATCCAGCGGCCACGCCGTCAAATTGGAAGGCGGGGCCGAAATCGTTGAGTCGATTCAGCGCATTTTGACGGCAGGTATCCCTGTGATGGGGCACTTGGGTCTGACGCCACAATCCATCTACAAATTCGGCACCTACTCGGTTCGTGCGAAAGAAGACGAGGAGGCAGAGAAGCTCATCGCCGATGCGAAAATTCTCGAAGAAGCAGGCTGCTTCGCCATCGTGCTCGAAAAAATCCCCCGCGAACTCGCCAAGCGCGTGTCCGAGGCGCTCAGCATCCCCACCATCGGCATCGGAGCAGGACCGGATGTTGACGGCCAGGTGCTCGTCCTTCACGACCTGCTGGGCATCACCATGGATTTCTCGCCACGTTTCCTGCGCCGCTACCTCAACCTCGCCGAAGAGATCGACGGTGCCATCAAATCCTACTGCAGCGACGTGCGCTCGGGCGATTTCCCCAACGACGAGGAATCGTACACGTCGTGATCAGGCCATCATGCTGAAGTAAAGAAGCGACCCGCCGAGGGCGCCGATGTTCACGCCCATGGTGTGCCAAATGGCCAAGCGAAACGGCGGGAGATGGAAACGCCACCACGACGTGCTGACCCAAATCCATACCACCACGGTGACGTAGCCACCGCAAACAAAACCACCAAAACCGGTCGACCAAATCAGCATCAACGGGAAGGCGAGCACCGCAGCGCCTGCAAGGTACTCCTTCCAGCGGCCTTGCGGATGATTGGTGAGCAGGCGGTGAAGGAGGGGGGCAAACAGCAGCATGAGGAGCAGCCCACCTTGCGGCGGGTTCGGCATACCGTAGGAAAGGTGGGGCATGGCAAAGGCTTCCCACAGTGCACCTGCACCCATACCAAACGCGGTGGGCGCCATGACGTTGTCAAAGGTCTCCCGCCAGGTCGCCGAACGGGGAGGCGGGACCTCCACCTGAAGGGTCGGCGCCCCCTCGGTTGACCCTTCCATGGTTCGTGCTCACCGACGGTCATTTATGACCCCTCGTCCAGCGATACCGGCGAAAGATGCCGATGGTGAATTAAACCTCGCCGGCCTGCCTTGGGCCATGGGCAAAGGTCGAATCGTGGCTGGCTGCATCGCTCCCCATCCACCTCACTTGGTCTACGCGGAAAACCCGCCTCAAAACGAACCGGTGGCCGAGGGCGGTTGGGAGCAACTCCGTTGGGGCTACGAACGGCTTCGAGCCTCGCTGGCCGACAAGGATTACGACGCCATCGTGTTGCTCTCGCCCCACTGGCAAACCTACGTTGGGACCCACTTCCTTGGCCTGTCTCATTTTGAGGGCCTCTCCGTCGACCCCATCTTTCCGAACCTCTTCCGCTACCACTACGACATGAACGTGGACGTTGACCTCGCCAAGGCGATTCATGACGAGGCCGAAGCCGCCGGGCTTCCCGTGAAGATGATGGAAAACCCAGACTTCCGTGTTGACTACGGTACCATCACCACCGGCCACCTGTTCAACCCCGACTGGGACAAGCCGTTGGTGGTCATCTCCAGCAATCGTTCAACGGCCTATTATTCCGTTGAAGTCATGCAGGAAATCATGATTGAGCTCGGAAAGGTCACACGGCGAGCCATTGAAGCCTCGGGAAAAAAGGTGGTCGTTCTGGCCAGCAACTCGCTTTCTCACCGGCACTTCACAACCGAATCCGAGATGCCCGAGGACATGAGCAAAGAGCACATCACGAGCCATGCCATGCACCTGTGGGACATGCGGATGATCGACTACATGCGGAGCGGACAAGCACAACGCATCCTCGATGAAATGCCCGAGTTCACCGAACAAGCCATCGCAGAAAGCGATGGGGGCGGCCTTTCCTGGTTGCTGTCCACCCTCGACGTGCCCGACTACCCCGCCATCCTGCACGGCTACGGGACCATTATCGGCACTGGAAATGCAGTGGTTGAATGGCCCTGCTATGCACACGAGGAGGAACAGGCATGAGCGAAGGTGGCGTGGTAGCCTCGTTCGTGGTCCCTGTTCACCCGCACACGGTGCTCGCCCCCGACATGAACCCCGGATGGCGAGCGCTGCGCGATGCCTACGACAAGGCTGCACAAACCATTCGCGACCTCGAGGCGGATTTGCTCATCATCTACTCAACGACCTGGCCCTCCATCATCGGCCATCAAATCCAAGCCGACCCCAACCCCGAATGGGTCATGGTCGACCACGACTTCCACGATTTGGGCTCCATTCCCTATTCATTCAACATCGACGCTGAATTCGCTCATGCGTGGGACGACGCCAACCGAAACCGAGGACTCCAAAGCCGATGTGTCAACTACAAGGGATTCCCCATCGATGTCGGGTCCGTCGTCGCATTGACGCTGCTCAACCCGGACAACACCATCCCTGCCGTCATCGTGTCCTCCAACATGTATGCCAACCGGAGCGAAACCACCGTCCTGGCGAAATCATGCTTGGACGTGATCAAATCCCAAGGTCGACGAGCCGTCGCCATCACGGCCATGTCGCTCTCCAACCGCATGTTCACGGATTTCATCGAACCCGCCGAGGACAAGATCCACTCGCTCAAAGACGACGAATGGAACCGGAAAATCTTGGAATTTCTCGAAGAAGGCCGGCTTGAAGATGTCGGCCAGCTATCCCGAACGATTCACCAGCAAATTCGCGTCCAAAAAGTCGTGGCGTTCAAGCCCATGTGGTGGCTTTCAGCCATGAACGGAAACCGCAACGACTTGACCGGTAAGGTGCTGGCCTACGAGGCCATTCACGGTGCAGGCGGTGCCGTGGTTCACATCGACCCCACCTCCACAGGGGTGGGCGACAAAGAATACGACGAAGACGACGTTGAGTACTTCCACGGTGAACGTGGTGTGTTGGACACCGGCACGGAAGCTGAGGAAAACGTCGGAGGTAGCGAGCCCGGCGTGGCCGCCGCCGAGACCAAGGCCACCGCAGCGGGCTCGGAGCCCTCCGCTCCCGAGACCAATGGACCGGCCCTGTGGGACCCTACCGAGGCCGAGGGTTCGGTGAACACCGCAGCGGCCCCCAAGCCGGTCGGCGCCTACCCTCACGCTCGACGGGTTGGCGACATGCTGTACCTCTCTGGGGTTGGACCCCGTCAACCCGGCACCAACGCCATTCCAGGCGGCCCGATTCACGATGAGAACGGTGAACCACTTGACTACGACATCAAAGCGCAGACCCACGCCGTGGTGGAAAACGTCCGAAGAATCGTTGAGGAAGCTGGTGCTCGATTTGACCAAGTGGTTGACGTCACGACCTTTCTCGTCGACATGAAGCGCGATTTTGCTGGCTACAACGAGGTGTGGGCCGAGACGTTGGGGCAGGTGGGACCCACACGAACCACCCTGGCCATCGATGCGCTTCCGACGCCCATTGCCGTGGAGATGAAGGTCATCGTGCATTTGGGCGAATAGTTCCGGAATCCGGCGTACATCGCCCGTAATCGGACAAGAGTTCAAGGACAGGCTTCCCATAGGAGGAGGTACAAGCCTAACGCTTGCCGGAATTCGGGGAATTTGCATGGGCGCTGAAAAAACCGTTGAAATGGCCCGCACCATCGGTGTGAAGACACTCGTGATTCTTTCATTGTCGTCGATGTTAGGCTCGGGTATTTTCCTCCTCCCCGCTTTTGCCCACGAAGTGGTGGGACCCGGCATGTGGTTCGCCTTCATCCTGGCCGGCAGCGTGGTGATCGCCAGCGCCTATTCAAAGGCAGAATTGGCCAGTGCCATGCCGCAGTCCGGAGGGTTCTATGTCTACGCTGAACGCACCTATGGGTACCTCGTTGGCACCATCAGCGGATTGGGTTTGTTTGCTTCGTTTATGCTGAAATCTGCCTTCGCCCTCGTTGGTTTCGCAGCCTACATGAAAGTGGTCACCGACCATTACGGCATTGAAAACGTCAATGCGAACGCCATTGCGATGGTGCTCCTTGTGTTCATCCTTCTCGTCAACCTAACCGGCGTGAAGGCCATCAAAAAAGTGCAAATTCCCATCGTCACGGGCGCCATGGCCATGGTCGTCGTGTTGTGCATCATGGCCTTGTTCTCCTCTGACCTCGATCTTGGCCGACCCGTCGAAAACTTTCAACCCGTCAGTTTGAGCATGGGTACCGCAGCCGCCCTCGTGTTCGTCGCTTTTTCCGGGGCCATCAAAGTCGGAGCCATCGGTGGCGAAGTCATGGACCCTGAAGCGAACCTCCCGAGAGGCATGATTCAATCACTCGTGATCGCCACCCTCCTCTACGCCATCGTGGCCTACATCATGGCCGCCGTGATGGACCCTGGAGCGTTCATGACCGGAACCCCGCCCCATGCCGTCGAAAACCCCATCTCGGTCTTTGCCGACTCCGTCGCAGGCACAGCCGTGGTGCTGATCGCCTCGCTGGTCGCCATCATCGCCATGGCTTCCATGGCCCTTGCCGGTGTCCTGTCATCGTCGCGCTTCCTCTACGCCATGGCCAAAGACGGCGTGCTCCCAGCCCCCCTTGGCGAACTCAACGAGCGATACAAGACGCCGCACTGGCCCATTTTGCTCACCGGTCTGCTGATGGCCATCTCCATCTATTCCTTCGACGTTCACGTCATCGCAGAACTGGCTTCTGGGTTCATTCTCATGGTGTTCATCGTCCTGAACCTAACGGTCGTCGTGCTCCGTGGTGCGGCCCCAAAACACGAGTGGAACCCTGCCTACCGATCCCCATTTTACCCGCTGCCTCAGATCTACGGCACCGTAGCGGGCATCTTCATGCTGGTGCTGATGGGAAAGAAAGCCCTGTTTGGTGGAGGCGGAGCCATTCTCCTTGGCCTCATCGCATGGTATGCCTACGGGCAGCGAAACGTAAAACATCGGGAAGGCACAACCCCCCTGAATGCCTTCCTCAGTCGAGACGGAAGCGAAGTCAGCGACGACAACTGATACCGTTCGTTCACCGTACGAAGAGGGAAAGGTAAACATTCAAGCGAGGATCAACCGAAGGTTCTCCAGGCTTCGTAATTCTGCGAAGTAAATTTGCTCGATGGCGTCGTACATCTCTTGATCGCCGACCTCTTCAAGCAACCCGATGATGCCAGCATACACCTCGGCGGCCTTGGTCTCAGTCTCAAGGGAGCGTTCCAGCATGGCCTTGTAGTCGGTAGTGTGCACGATAGGGTGTGCATTGCGTTCCGTTACTGGCACGCCTCCGAGCTTCACCACGGCCCGGCGAACAACATCAGCGTGGGCCAAGGATTCCGTGGCTTCTTCGTTGAACATCGGGTCGAGTTGGAGGCGATGAATGCCACGCACGTTGGCGGCGTAGTGCGCGTACATGGTCATGGCGCGCAGTTCCCAACCCAAGGCTTCGTTGAGGCGGTCGACGAGGTCAGCGGTGCCCATGGACGAGAAGAGAGCCCTCTCCGTTTTGAATCCCCGCATTGGTTGTTCGGAGTTCATTCATGGCGTATCCATTCACCTTCGGGCGTCACTTCCCAGTATTGCAATTCCTCGGAGACGTCAACGTACCAGCCGGTTTGTCCTTGTGTGGTGGACGGTGTGGCCTGCATGACCCCTACCTTGCCGGCCTCTTCTGCCAAGGCCTTCATGGATTCCAGTGTTAAGCCATGCCGTTCGTGGAGCGGCGTGTCGTCTTGAACGGCACGACCAATGATCTCATCCTCTTCGTCCTCTTCGTCCTCATCATCGAAGGCGTCTTCCACCCAGCCTTCTTTCGAGACCTCGGCAGCCTTTCGGGTCAGGGTGATCAAGACGGCAAGCAACAGGAACAGAAGCACGGCCGCCATGGTCATCGCCGTGTTCGTCGAACCAACCGCGCCACCCAACAACACTTCATCGACGTCGTAGAAGGTTTGAGCGAGTAAACCGCTCCAACGGACGGTGCACGAACGGTCCGTGCCGCCGTTTTCAACGTCAACTTCCCATGTTCCGTTGGTGACAAACGAAGCGGGGCCGGCCGTGCAAGAAACGCTGGTGTTCGCCTTTGGAATGGACAGCGTGTTGCCGTAAACATCGGTGGCAAAGGCGTTGAGCAACACCACGTCGCCTTCAGCGATGCCGTCCCGGCTCATGGTCGCCTGTATCCGAACGGGTGAGCCGGCCTCGATGGTCAACGGGATGGTGTGGACCGCTCCCTCGTCCTCAAGCACGAGCTCGTAGGTGCCAACCTGCTTTCCGGTAAATTGCCAGTAGCCAAGGCCGGTCGGTGAGGCCTCGAGTTCGCCCAGCGATGTGTTGAGCGAGGAGGTGACGGAAGTTGATTCTGCAATGTTGCCGTGGACATCAACCACCTGAATGAACAGATCATGGGGTTGTCCGGCGTTCACCACGAGACCTTCGTCAGCATCGGTGATGAGACCGTGAGCGTTGCCGGCCACAACGGTCAACCGCACCGTCGCAAACACACCATCAGCGTTGACACGGAGTTCGTGCCCGCCAACGCTGGTGGCGGTCCATCGGCCGTCGTTCAGCAACATCTCAAGCGTGATGTCGTCGCCGTTCAACGTCCAATTCAGCGCAACGGGTTCGAGTTCGTTGCCGTACGCATCAAAGAACATGGGGTTGAGGTCCAACAAACCGTCAGCCGGTACTCGGCTTCCTTCACCTTCAAGCTCGATGAAAGCCAGTCGACCTGGCTGAACGTCGAAGGAAACATCCGCCGTGAACATGGCGCCCGTCGTGTTGTCAAACCAACTTCCGTCAAATTTCCATGAGCGGGCAGACTGGGCTTGAATCAGCGAATACGCTTCATCCTCCGTGTGTTCATCCGCAGCACCCATGCCCATGGTGATGTTGCCGCTCACCACCCAACGGTTGCCCTTGACGTCCTCAGCCAGCAGTTGCAGGACAACCTGCTCCCCAGCGGCGGGTTGCGGGGGTTCGAGTTCGAAGGCGAGGTCAATGGCTCGTCCGTGCATGACATCGAGTTGAAGCATGGTTGACACCGTACCGTCCACGCCCGTGATGGTGGCTTGACCAACGGCGGAGGGGTTCCAGTACACTCGGCCCTCGTCATCAACGGAAAGCCCCCCTGATGATGCCGCAAGGGCGTGAATGGAGGGGGAAACAAATCCGATGTAGCCGTTCACGTCTCGACGCTCGAAGACCAACTCGTACGATTCACCCGCCATGTAGGTCTCGGGTTCATTCGCCACCATGAGCGTGGACGCCACAGCGTCGCCGGGAATCACCTGCAACGTACCGCTGCCCGTGATGTTGCCAGAGGACACGGTGATGAGCCATTTTCCCGTGTTGGTCGCCGAGTATTCACCCTGAGCATTGAAGGAGCCGTTTTCGGCGAACCATGCCAGGGGTCCGACCGTGGAAAGGGGCATTTCATAGCCGTTGATGTCGACCAGACGGGGGGTGATGGTTTGGAGGGTGCCGGCTCGAACCAACAGCGGTTGCTCAAACACAAAGGCGTGTGGCGCACCTGCCGTGACGGTGATGGTGGCTCGTGCTTCCAGTTGATTGAATCGTACCCGTGCCGAGACATCGCCGAGTTGCTCAGCCGTCCACGTGGGCTCCCCGAGCCCAGCATAGACGCCATCGATGTCCCACACCATGGTGGCTGGACCGGGCATTCGATTGCCGCGCCCGTCCAAGACATCCGCCGTGAGGGTCGTGGGCTCGAGGACGCCCAGGGTCAACCGAGTGATTTCAATGGACGTGGGAACACCCGCCTCGACACTGACGTTGTGGCGGGCGACCAGGCCGTTGTGTTCGGCGGTGATTTCCACCACACCGGCCGACCACGGGTAAAACAATCCGTCATCCGAAATGCTGCCGTTGCTCGCCGACCAGTGAATGTCGCCCGCCAAGACGTTGTTGACAGGGTCGTAGATGATGGCCACAAACGCGACCACCTCGTCGGCTGAAACCGACATCGGGGGCGAATCGATGACCACACGGTCGGGCGTTCCCGAGCGCATCGCAGTAGGCGCATCCTCCAGCATCAACGGCGCATGGACGGACAAGGCACCCAACACGACCAACGCAGCCAATGCAACGCAGGCCTTTGGAAAGGTCACCTTATCACACCCTCACTCGTTGTACTCTTGCCACTCTTCCTCGCCGGCCAGACGGAACCACCAGGTTCCCTCTTCATCTTCCCACCATTCCGTGCCGTCTTCATCGACACTGGTCTCGATCTCGTCGTCCGGTTCAGCTTCCTCAACAGGAGCCTCTTCGGCCGGTGGGCCGCTCGGGCCGGGCGCTGGACCCGTTGGACCGGGGGCTGGACCGCTTGGACCGGGCGCTGGGCCTGTTGGACCTGGCGCAGGCCCACTTGGACCGGGTGCGGGGCCCGTGGGGCCGGAGGGGCCGTCGTCATCCTCGTCGTCGTCATCCTCGTCATCCCAATCATCGCTGCTGCCGTTGCGCATGAACATCACGAGAAGCCCGAGGAGAACCACGGCAACAATGGCCAGCAAACCTGCACCCACGTAGTAGAGGGTTCCGCCGGCCTCGAAGAAGCCGGCGAGGTTGCCTTCAACGTTGATTTCCGCATTGACACGAACCGCGCCAACGCTCACCGTGATGGTCTGTGGGCCATCGTCGAGGGTCGTGATGGTCCAGAGTTCAGAGGACGTCATCATGGCGGTTCCACGTCCCGTGGATTCAACCTGAATGCTACCGGGCACAGGGATTTCGTTGTCAAAGGCGTCAAAGGCTCGGATGCTGACATCCAAACTCTCCAGTTGCTCGACGGTATCAGCGGTGAGGTTCACCTCCAATCGTGCGACGATGCTTTGTGCCGAGACCGTAATTTCGGTCGTGGAAACCGCCCCGCCAACAGCGTACTGCAAGGTGTGAACACCGGCCACTTCTGCGTCGTAGGTGTAGGTGCCTTCGGACGTCGTGATCACGCTGAGGGTTGGGACGGATTCACCGTCCTCGGTCCACTCAACATTCTGCGGGAACTGGTTGCCATCGGCGTCGGTTCCGGTCACCTGAATGTCAACACGGTCGCCGGCCGTCGGGGTGCTCAACGACACATCAGCGCTGACGGTCACGGCTTCACCGTGAACCACCGTGATGGTGATGCTGTCGCTGACGTTGAAGCCAGTGCCGCTGACCTGGTAGGCCTCGATGCGCCATTCGCCGACCATCGTGGCTTCCCATCGCATGCCGTCCAGCAGGAGTTGGGTCGTGATGTCCGTGGTGTCGCCGGTTGCAACGTTGACTTCGACCCAGGTCAATCCGTCGGAGGTGATGCGGTTGTTGTCGGCGTCGTACAGGTCCGAAAGGAAGTCGACGGCGTAATCCGATGTCAGTTCAATGACCGCACCGGTGCTTCGGTCTGGGTCATTGGCCGTACCTTCGATGCTTACCGTGTGCAAGAATCCGTGATCGACGGTCATGTTAATGCTCACGGCATGAACGGTGATGCCGTCGTCGTACGTGGCCGTCATGGTGTAGGGGTCCTGGCTGGCGAAGTACGGCGTAAAGGTGGTCGTATCGCCCGTGAGCACCTCGAGGAAGTTCGAGGAATCACCCATGGTGGGGTGGTCAAGGGTCCAATCCACCACAATCGCCCACTGGTTGCCCTTGGCATCGATGGCGAACACATCGGCATCGAGCGTGTCATCGGCGGTCAACTCAAAGTGCGCCCACGTCGAGTCAACGTCGTCAACTTCGATTCGCAGGGTCTGAATCATCCCCTTGGCCACGTCAATGGTGATCTGCGTCAGGGTTGTTTCATAGCGAGCTTCCAGAATCTTGGCACCGGTCTTGACGGGGTCCCAGATGGCAGGAGCACCAGGGGTGAGTTGACCGTCGGAGGTTTTGGTCCAGTTGTCGGCGGGGAGCACCACCGCCAAACGGTTGCCTCGGACGTCAACCCGCGTGGTGTTGATGTAGACTCGGTCATCGGCGGTGATGGAGGTCGCTGAAGCGTTCAATTCGAGATAATCGATGGCGCCGTGGCCAACGGTGATGTTCATCTCAGCCGCCACGCCGGAGACTGAACTCACACCCAACGTCCAAACGCCGACGTGGTCGGGGAAGTACTGCTCGTTGATTTCCGAGTAGTTGCCGTTGGTGGTGGTCCAGGTGAGGTTGCCCGCTTCACTGAGGGCGAGAGCATTTCCGAACTGGTCGTACAGCTCAAGGGTGATGTCACACCAAACACCAGCGGGCACGGTACCCTCACAGCCGCTCATCACGAAGAAGGACGGCGCACCCGGCAGGACGGTGACGTCAACGGTCACCTGTTGACCACTCGCAGGATGAGACACCGTAATGGTGTGAGAACCAGCGGCGTAGGGCATGAAGGTCGTGCCCATCATGGTCCCGTTGGACGGGGTGATGTCAATCGTTTGACCCGTGAGGAAATTGCCGTGCTGGTCAGCCATTTGAGCGTTGATGGTCAAGGTGTCATCGGCCGTGATGGTCGCCGTCAAGGGCGTCACGATGAGGTCGACAGGAGCACCGGGCGTGACCGTGATGTTCTGCGAACCGCACACGAGGCCGAAGCACGACGTGATGGTCGTGACACCGGCGGTGGTCGGTGTGAACAGTCCGTTGCTACCGATGTTGCCAGAAGTGGACGACCATGTCATCGGTGGTGCTTGAACCATGGATTGGTGGTCGTACGCCACGGAGTTGAAGTTCACCGCGGAGTCTGCGTCGGTGGTCGGTGTGCCCGACGGGCTGATGGCGACGCTCGTGATGTTCGTGGTGTTGAACTGCACTTGAGGTCGGAAATTGACGTTGGTGGCCGAGCCGGAATAAAACGAGGCATGGGCGTAGCCGTTGTTCGGCGTTGCAATGATCACCCATGCTTGTTCGCTGGTGATGGTCATGCCCGGCGTACTGACATCAAACCAAATCCATCCCGTGGTGTCGATGTTGACAACGGTCGTGGAAACGGCGTCGCCGTAATCCACACCCGCTTGCATACCGGGTGCACCCCAGGTTCCACCAGCGGTGGTGCCGTTCCAGGTCGCCGAGGCTGCACCCCAGTTGGTGTTGGTGATGGGGTGAACGTTGAAGGACACCGAGGTCGCGCCTTGCACCGACGTCCATGATTCGACGTAAAGCCCAAGCGAAGCCGAGTGGACCTGTTGGTACTGAGCAAACGGCACCTGAGCGGCGTTCAAGGCCATGTTGATGCGGCATTCGTCGGCCCAGAGGGTCCCACAGTAGGTACCTGCGCTGATGGTCGACTCGCCGGCAAAGTTGGTGTCGGCGTACTCGCTGTAAACGGCCGTGTCCTGCACGTTGGTGTGGCCAAAGGCGGCGATTTCACTGCCGGTTTGGAACAGGTAGGTGTAGGTGTAGTCGTTGTTGTAGGTGTGGTCGGGATCACCGACGGCGAAGCTCCAGCGGGAAGAGGAGGGCCCTGGAATGGACTGGTTCACGCCCTGCACCCACCACGAGAAGAGTTGCCCTTCGGTGAGGTTGTCTGCAAAGCGGAACGTGGTGTTCGTGATTTCTGAATCCTCCCACGAGCGGAACTTGTAGACGCCGCTCTCGTTCGCGATGGTGACGATGTAGCCCGTCGCACCGCTCACGGGCGTCCATGTCAGGGCCGGTTGGGTCGAAGGCGTCAGCAAGCCGTTGTCCTCTGCGTACAGCACCTGGCCGTCAGCCGGTGAGGTCAAGGTGGGTTGTGCAGGTGGGACGATGCCGTTGACATTGTCCACGTAGTCCAAGACAAGATGCGGATGGTAGGAGGCATCGGAGTATTCCGAAGAGTAGAAACTGTGAGACGAACCGGTGCTGCCGATCATGGCGAGCTTGAACGTCATCGTGGTGTTGCCATTTGCGATGTTCGCCTGAGCGAGGCTGGTCAAATCCCACTCCTTCCAACCGAAGGGGTTGTTCAGCGTAAGGGTCGACCGGGTGATTTCACTGGTGGAACACGTCGGTGCCGTCGCCCAAACGACGCTTGATTCCGTGAAGCCGCTGCACGGGTAGGCAGCAATCGTGGTCGACGAGGTACCCGAAACGCCCGGCTGGTACATCCGGAGCATCATCTGCGTCGGCGTCATGGCAGACGGCCACGGGATGTTGCTGAGGTCGAACTCCATCAGAATGCTGCTTTGACCCGTGCCCAAACTGTTGACACCGAGCACCATGGTGTTGGAAGAACCACGGTTCACCGTGGCGTTGGAGTCGATCTCAACATCCTCCACCATGGGCAAGAGGCCGGTGGTTTCGAAAATTGATCCTCGGGACAAATTGACGGTGTGGTTCCCGTTTCCGTCGTCGCTGCCCTGATCGGTCGGGTTGCGATACTTGTGAACGACCGACCATTCACCGATTCGTTCGCCCTGATCGGCACGAATACGCCAATACTGCCAATAATCACCCTTCCCCAATTCGCCACTGTTCACCGTGTTGTTGGCAAGATCAATCGTTATGTTGTCGTAAAGACCTGCGAGAATATCGTTTGAATTGTAGCAGTTCGTCTTCTCTTCGTCCAGGAAGAGGGGATCTTCGCTGGCACAAGCGACCAATTGAGTTTCGTTCGAGTACGAGGTTGTCCACGAGAAATCGCTGTCGTTCAAACCGGATGGACGGGGTTGTGAAGTGTTCCACAAGGTGCTTCCATCCGCAGGTAGGAGACCGGTTGGAGAGGACGGCGTCCAAGCGGTGGTGGTCCGGTAGGTCAGGTTGAGGCGTGGTCTGACATCGATGTTGGTGGCTTCACTTGAAGCGAACTGGACACGTCCGTTGACGCCGTTGGCTCGCTCCACAGGGAAGAGAACAACGTCGAGCTCAGCCATGTTGTTGGCCAGTGCGTGCTGGACCAGCGCGGTGACGTTGAAGGCCGCAGTGCCGGTGCTGTTGACCCACTGGGCTGGATTGAACGGGATGTCATAATCATCCCCGGAGTACCCACCCGTGGACGCCCACGAGGAATTGTTGCCAGCAGGGTAGGCGAACACAGAGGCCTCTGTCCAAGCCGAGGTGGTCTCGCCGACGGCGATCATGGTGTTTTGGTACACGTTGATGGCGTCGAGTTCCAAGCTTGCGTCCACCACTTCGTACGTGCTCGGCATGGGCAGGGCGCTGAAGTCCATGTTGACCAGGGACATCGAACGGAGGTTGGGGTTGCTCGTCGACACTTGGCTTCGGCCCACAAAGAGGCTGGACGAAGAGCCGCGGTTGGCGTAGATGTTGCCGGTGTCAAGGTAGGTATCGTGGGAAACCGTCGGGTAGGCGGTGGACGGAATAATGGACCCTTCCTGAATGGACAGCGTGGCGTGGGTGCTGTTGATCTCCTCACCGACATCATTGGGGAGGTAGAAGATGGTCGACGTGCTTCGTGGGCCCAGCATGCCGTTGTTCATCGGCTGAACCATCCAGCGAATCTCCTGAGCAAAGGTCAGGTCCTGAGGAGGTGTGAAGGTCAAGTTGGTGGTGTCAAAGGCGGCGGGCGTGGTTCGTGAATCGTAGGTGTAGAGCCCGGCCATGTCGTTGTTGGCATCGGCTTGGATGAACACACGCCATCCTGTGGCCGTGGTCGACCCGCTGTAGGTCCACGAGAACGTGGGCGAGCGGTCCGCTTGAAGGGCGTGCGAGGCAGTGTCCCACACGATGGAACCGTTGGTGGGTCCTGCGTTCACGCCGCTGACGGTTGGGGTGGCGACGGTGCCATCTTCCCACGTGAGGGTGAGGTACGGCCGTTCACTGGCACTGCCTTCGGTCGACGTGAACGTGATGTCGTCCGTGGTTTGGCTCGAGGTGTAGACCATCAATGAAACGTGGTTTTGGCCAGCCGCCAACGCAGCCTGCACGGCTTCCGTGACGTCAAAGTCCATCCAGTCGTCTTGGACACTGGCGACGAGGTCGACGTACCCACCGATGTCGGTGCCGATGGCACGGCCGCCACGCTGAGCCCACGCGTTGGTGCCGTCGTAGGTCGTGGCGTTGGCAGACGTGGTCCAGGGTTGCAAGACGGGACGAATGGCCACGGGCTCATCCTCAACCGACCCGTACTCGGCAAAGAGACTCAATTCGGCACCGGTCACACGAGCACCGCTCGGTTGAGGCACTTCGCTGAGCGGAATTCGAATCAGCGCCGCCGCTTGGTAGCCGCTGGAGGTTTCACCCACGACCAGCGTGGTGGAATTCTCCTGCGTATTATCCGAACCTGAACCGTTCTCGACGACGTAGGTGTCGACCAGATGGGGCGTGTTCAGGTGAGGCAAAGCGCCGTGGTGGCGCAGCTCAACCGAGGCCTTGGTGGCGTTGAAGACAACGGTGTTGAGGTCGGGGAGTTGGAAGTGGTAGGCGTTGGACCAGTTGCCGATCTGGTTGGTCGCCGAAACAGCTCGCACTCGCCAGTACCAGGTGTTGCCCTCATCAAGGTCAGATTGGAGCGTGAAGGAGGTGTTGGTGACGTCAAACCCTGCATCGTTCCACGACGTGTACGTGAGACTGTTCACCGATGAAAAGTCTGTTTGGGTGTCCAATTGGACGATGTAGCCAGCGAGGGCCATGGTCCCGCCGAAGTTCCAATCGAGTTCGGGCTGGGTAACGGGCGTCAAATCCACGCCGGTACCGATGGACCACGAGCCGTTGAGTGGCAGGGCAGGGACCGGATTGGACGGGAGGGCGTCGGAACCGGGGACATAGACAAAGGAGAGTTCGGGCCGGTTGGACATCGAGTCTTCGGCCGTGCTGAAGTAGGCCGTTCGTGCACCGCCCGAACCCGCACCGAGCATACCGGCGATGAAGTCCACTCGGCGGTCATCACGCATGGCGTTCTGCACTGCCAGGGTCACGTTCCATTCCACCGAATCACCTTCGGAGAACGACGAGCCAACCGAGACGCTGTCGAGCAACGAACCACGCTCAGCACCCTTGGCACCGGCCGTGGCCCACGAACTGGAACCGTCGTAGCTGGACCAAGTGGCGTCCTCGGCACTCCAGTCGTTCTGATTGCTTTCCCAAACACCGATGGTCGGGCTTCCAAAGGTCGTCGATGTCAACGACATGCGAAGGTGAGCAGATTCAACCGCATAGCCGTCGGGCAGGAGGTTGGATACCAAATTGCAACCCAGCAGAGCCGTGATCTCACCACCGAAGGGGCTGTAATCGATGGTCATCTCCGAATCGCCATCAAAATTATCGTTGGGTGCAGCACTGTCGATGTAGGTGTCCATGCACTCAGGGTATTGGTTGTCCTGCGAGCCGTTGCCGTGCTTCAAGTTGAATTCGTAGCGGTCTCCGCCCAGCCAGATGCTCTCGAGGGAGGAGACGAGGAAACTCGAACTGACCCACTCGCCGTAGTGGCTATCACTGTCCACGGTGGCCATGCGCCAGAAGTACATGTTCCCCACTTCGAGGGTGTTGGACCCGGTCATGGCCAGCGTGCCGTCGGTAGGGCTGAAGTCGTTGTCAACACGGGTGTCAACGCGCATCTGTCGAAGTCGGAAATCCTCGTCCGTGGCGAGTTCGAAAATGATGTCATCACCCGTGGCGGGCTGTGACCAGTTCAGCGAAGGCTGGGTGTTCCCCGAAAGGTTGTCGCCGGTTTGGTTCCAAACAGCGAGACCTTCAGCAGGTGCCGTGAGGTTCACCGAGGCAGGTGGTGTCCCGCTGCCCCATTCGTAGGTGATGGAAAATGAGGGGGCATCGCCTGGGTTGGCGGCCTCTGCCGAGTGGAAGAAAATGCCTTCATTGTTGGTGTAGGATTCGTACTTCCCACGCACGGCAATCATCAGGTCAAGAGGTGCCTCATCGCCACCGTCAAGGTAGTTCTGAACGGCGTGGTCGAGGTCAAACGTGAAACTGCTGCTGGTTTGGTTCCCGTCCGCCAATGCCACGGCAGCGGTGCCGTTTGAACGGCCACCGTCGTACCATTGAACGCCACCTGCTGACATTTGGTTCCATGTGATGTCCTCCTCTGCCCAAAGGCCGGATTCTTCCATGCCGTGGACCGAAATCACCGGGTCGCCGCTGTAGGAGGAGCGCGTGAGTTTGAGTTCAGCGTTCACGATGGTGAGGTTGTCGTGGAGGCCGAGTTGATTGAGTGAGGTTCGGAAGTGGATCAAGCGCTCCTTGCTCGAGGTCATGCTGGATTCGACCAGAGCATCAGCACCGTAATTGTAGGTCTTTCTGGTTTCGTTGACGAAGGTGTCCTGCAGGAAATCATGCTCGAGGCCGGTGTCGGTTGGCCCGAGCGTCATGGTGGCCGTGCCGTCGCCGTTGTCAACCACGTTCAGGTTGGGCAGGAGGAAACTGGTCGAGTCCCACGCACCCCACTGGTCGTTGCTGTCCACGGCTCGCACACGCATGTGGATGGTGGTGCCGTTGGTCAAGGCGAGGTTGGATGGAAGGTTGTAGGCACCGGAGGTTCCGGTGGACGCAAACGTGGACCACAAGGTGGAGAAATGCCAAGCCTCGTCGGTTGAGGAGCGCCAGTCTTCGGCGTTGCTGAGTTGAATCTCAACGTCCGTTCCCGTGTTCATGGCGTAGGACAGCGTGGGCGTAGTCACCGGCTGAAGCAGGAAATCCGCTTCCATCCATGGGGCACCGTCGTCCACGGGAAGGTCGGTTGCCACCGTTGCACCGCTGGTCGCTGCACTCCCCGTGCTCACATCGAGGGTCAGTTCGGGACGGTTCGCCGCCACGGTGTCTTCGGACATGGAACAGTCGTAGGTCGCCCCGAAGGAGGCAACGATGACCGAGAGGTAGGCTGCATTGGAGCGAGCCGCTTGCTGTGCAATGGAGGTGACGTTGAGGGTGAGGGTCCCGTTGCCTGAAAGCAAGGCGGGAGGTTCCCAGTCGCCACGGTCCGCAGCGCCTTCGCCACCTGCTTCCGACCAGAGTTGATTGTTCGCATGGGCCACCCAACTGGCAAAGGAACCGTTCCAGAATCGGTCCATGTGAGCCACATAGGCTGTCAGTTCGGTTGGCCCAAGAGCGTCGGTGGTGCACTCCAAATCGATGCTTGCTTCGTGAACGGTATCGCTGGAGGAATAATTCATCGGGAACCGCAACAGCAAGCGAGATTCCTGAGCGGGCCCATCGGCCAACGTCCCGGTGGCAGAGGTGTTGTAGGTGCTGGCGGGGGAGGAAGCCGTGATGTAGGTGTCAGCGTGAATGGCATGGTAGGAGACGGCGCGGTGAACCGTTGGTTCGTCTTCAAGTTCGGACCACCCTTCCATGGTTTGTGGGAGCGAAAGATCGGCGAAAATAAACATCAACACGAGCAAAAGCGCGGTGGCCCGGGGAGAAACAATTCGTACGCTACGCATGGGACTCAACCCTTACATCACTCCCCATTATAGGGACTTTTCCCTTATATGGCATGACCATCCATCAACGCAGGGAAATTTTGCCGGTGAAATTCCGTTCGCCCTTGATGCGAATGTTGAAGGAGGCTCGTCAACGAGAACAGGAAGCATGAGCGAACTTTGGGTCGAGAAACACCGCCCTCAATCGGTGACCCAAATCAAAGGTCAGGCCGCTGTTGTCCAGCGTCTTGGTACCTACGCAGGAAACAAGAATTTCCCCCACTTGCTCTTTGCTGGACCTCCTGGGACCGGAAAAACGACGGCCGCCATGGCGCTGACCAAGGACATCTTCGGTCAGGATTTTCGTCAGAACCTTCTGGAGATGAACGCCTCTGATGAGCGGAAGTTGGAGAGCATCCGAACCAAGGTGAAACAATTCGCACGGACGCAGCCCTACGGTGGTGCAGCGTTCAAAATCATCTTCCTCGATGAGGCAGACGCCTTGACCAACGATGCGCAAGGTGCACTTCGCCGAATCATGGAGCAATATGCTGAAACCTGCCGTTTCATTCTCTCTTGCAACTACTCTTCCAAAATCATCGAACCGATTCAATCCCGGTGCGCTGTCTTCCGATTCAGACCGCTCTCCGATGCCGACGTGGCCTCGCAAGTCGTCCACGTTGCCGAACTCGAAGCCTTGACCTTGGGAGAAGGAGCCGTTGAAGCCTTGACTCGAATTTCACAGGGCGACCTACGCAAAGCGCTCACGGCGCTTCAAGTGGCCGCCGCCTTGAACACCACCGTGAGCCGAGAACTGGTGTATGAAACCTCAGCCACAGCGCCCCCGGAAGCCCTTCACCAGTACCTGATGGCGTGCCGAGACGATGGCTTCCACGTCGCTCGGCGAAGGTTGCGTGAACTGCTCGACCAGTTCGGACTGGCCGGTACGGATTTTGTCAACCAACTTCACCGAGAACTCTACAGCGCTGATTTCCTCGAAGAGCGGTCAAAACTTGCTTTGACGGAATGGATGGCGGAAATCGACTACAGGTTGGTCGAAGGCGGTGGGGAGCAGATTCAACTGGATGCGCTGACCGCCCAAATCGTCCAGCACTTGCGTGGTTGATTCACTTTCAGTTTTCATGAACGGGCCCCCGAAAGAAACCAGTAGGTTGGTTCCAACGCCGAACCATGAACCGCATCATGCTGCGCCTTGAGGAGGCCTTGTGTTGGACCGTGTTTGCACCGCTCGTTCGCGCTCGACGCCGCCGGATGGAACGACGCATCAGCCAGGAGTGGTTCGACCGGCAGCGAATCGATCGCGTGTTGAACGAGATCGTTCGTCAACACGCCGATTTACTCGGTTGAAACTTCGGGTGGGTTCACCGCAAACGTCCACGTGTAGGTTCGAGTGTTTTCCCAGGGGTCGCCCTGCTCAACGATTTCCACTTCGATCGTATGGTCGCCAACGGCCAAGCCCTCGCCGAGGAAGATGGCAAACGGTTGGTCCAAATCAGCGTGAGGTAGAAGGATCGGTGCGGACTTGTTGTTGGCCGTTCGCCACGCACCCACGTCGGTGCCGTGGTCATCCCAGAACGTTGCGTTCGAATCCAAGGTCGTCTTGGTGTTCTGGAAACTGTGAACCACGGTAACGTTCGCACCGGTGTCGTCGACGTTGTCCGCCAGACCGAACAGCAGCCAGGCGCCACCCATAACGTACTCACCCTCGTCGAGGGTCCATTCGTTTTCACCGCCGTTCACCTTGTCGGCGAAGGTGTAGTTGCCGTCGTGTTCGATGACCACGGCCCATTCGTCGGCCAGCTGCGGCGCCACGATGTCGCCAAAGGGGGGATTGACCACGAGGAACGAGAGGGAAAGGAAGGTGAAGGTGTAGAGGAAAAAAGCACGGAACCAGGTCCCTTTCGTGTAGTGTTCCTTGAAGCGCTCTGGCATGACCATGCGGTGGATTTGAGGAATGAGGATGAGCATGGTCAGCGGCAAGATGTAGAGCACGTCCGTCTTGTCCAAGGTCGTGGACGGCATCAGAATGTAGCGCATCATCATGGTGACGATGAAG